>JACPTK010000108.1 GCA_016192825.1 Betaproteobacteria bacterium
GAGCGCGCGCACTGCGGCGGCGATTGCTTGCATGAGAGCCGGATGCGGGAAACCTGCACGTCCGGTTCGACGAGGGGGGAGGGGTAGTGTTACTTTGTGACACTACTTCCTCCTCTACTCTACCGTCTTGGCGGCTAATTTAGATTCTTTCCGTGCCGAAAACACCCGAAGACATCATTCGCGACGAGATCCGGTCGCTCACGGCGTATCACGTGCCCGATTCCGCCGGCATGGTGAAGCTCGACGCGATGGAGAACCCGTACCGCCTGCCGCCGGCGTTGCGCGAGCGCCTCGCGCGGCTGCTCGAGCAGGCGCCCCTCAACCGCTATCCGGACCCGGCGGCGGGCGAGCTCAAGGCGCAACTGCGCCGGGCGTTCGAGGTGCCGGACGGCATGGCGCTGCTGCTCGGCAACGGCTCCGACGAGCTGATCCAGATGCTGATCATGGCCGCGGCAAAGCCGGGGGCTGTGGTGCTCGGCGTCGAGCCGTCGTTCGTGATGTTCCGCATGATTGCGACCTTCGCGGGCGCGCGTTACGCCGGCGTGGACCTGCGCGACGACTTCTCGCTCGATATCGAGCGCGTGCTGGCGGCGATCGAGCGGGAACGGCCGGCCGTCGTCTTCATCGCTTATCCCAACAACCCGACCGGCAACCTGTTCGACGCGGGGCTCGTCGAGCGCCTGATCGACGCGGCCCCGGGCCCGGTGGTGGTCGACGAGGCGTATTCCGCCTTTGCCGGAGCGAGCTTCATGGAGCGCCTGCCGCGGCACCCCAACCTGCTGGTGATGCGCACGCTGTCCAAGCTGGGGCTCGCCGGCATCCGGCTCGGCGTGCTGACCGGCGCGCCGCGCTGGCTCGGCGAGCTCGACAAACTGCGTTTGCCGTATAATGTCAACACGCTGACGCAGATTGTCGCCCGCGAAGTGTTGCAGCACGGTGACGTGTTGACAGAACAGGCGGCGGCCATCAAGCTGGAGCGTGGACGCCTGCTGCAGGCGCTGCAGCAGGTGCCGGGCGTGACAGCGTATCGCAGCGATGCCAACTTCATTTTGTTCAGAGTCAGACAAGCGGAGCACGTTTTCGACGGATTGAAACAGCGCGGAGTGCTCATCAAGAGCCTCCACGGTTCCCATCGCCTGCTGGCCGATTGCCTGCGGGTGACGGTGGGCACGCCCGACGAGAACGCCGCCTTCCTCACCGCCTTGACCCGGACCCTCGCCGCTTGATCCTCCAGCCCAACTTGCGCGCGTCGCGCCGTCCGTGGCGCCGGCACAGCCATGCGTAAAGCCGAAATCATCCGCGACACGAAAGAGACGAAGATCCGCGTCAAGCTCGACCTCAACGGCAAGGGGCGGGCGACGATCGAGACCGGCGTGCCCTTCCTCGACCACATGCTCGAGCAGATCGCGCGCCACGGCGCGTTCGACCTGGAGGTCTCCGCCAAGGGCGACCTGCACATCGACGCGCACCACACCGTGGAAGATATCGGCATCGCCCTCGGCCAGGCGTTCGCCAAGGCGGCGGGCGACAAGAAGGGCGTGCGCCGCTACGGCCATGCCTACGTGCCGCTCGACGAGGCGCTGTCGCGGGCGGTCGTGGACCTCTCGGGGCGGCCCGGTCTCGAGTACCACGTTGATTTCGCCCGCGCCCGCATCGGCGAGTTCGACGTGGACCTGATCCACGAGTTCTTCCAGGGCTTCGTCAATCACGCGCAGGTCACGCTGCACGTGGACAACCTCAAGGGCGCCAACGCCCACCACCAGGCGGAAACCGCGTTCAAGGCGTTCGGCCGCGCCCTGCGGATGGCGGTCGAGGCCGACCCGCGGGTCAAGGACGTGCCGTCCACAAAGGGCAGTCTGTAAATTTTTCGAGTCCCGGGTCCCGAGACATGCTTCCATCCGTTTAACGTACCGGTCTTCGACTCGCAACTCGCAACTCGTGACTCGAAACTGATTTATGACCGACGTCGCTGTGGTCGATTACGGCATGGGCAACCTGCGCTCGGTGGCGAAGGCGATCGAACACGTCGCGCCGCGGCTCACGGTCGCGGTGACGAGCGACGCGGGCGTGGTGGTGCGCGCCTCGCGCGTGGTATTCCCGGGCCAGGGCGCGATGCCGGATTGCATGCGCGAGATGGACGCGCGGGGCCTGCGCCAGGCGGTGCTCGAGGCTGCGCGCGGCAAGCCGTTCCTCGGCATCTGCATCGGACTGCAGATGCTGTTCGAGGCGAGCGAAGAAGGCGACACCCCCGGCCTGGGGCTGCTGCCGGGCCGGGTGCGGCGTTTCCCTCCCGAGAAAATGGTCGACGCGCAGGGCGTTCGGCTCAAGGTGCCGCACATGGGCTGGAACGAAGTGCGGCAGACGGTCCCGCACCCGCTGTGGGAAGGCATTCCCCAGGGCGACCGCTTCTATTTCGTGCACAGCTATTTCCCTGACCCCGCGAGTCGCGGGCTCACGGCGGGCGAGAGCGTCTACGGCATGGCGTTTACCTGCGCCGCGGCGCGCGACAACATCTTCGCCGTCCAGTTTCACCCGGAGAAGAGCCACGCGGCGGGGCTGCGACTGCTGGCTAATTTCCTCCAATGGCAGCCCGCTGCGCGAAGCCCGAAGCGGGAAACCACGACAACCCCGGCCGCCTAGCAGCCTGTCGGACCAGGCCGTGCGACAGGCTGCTAAAGCAAAACCGCCCAAGGACCCGGAATGCTGATCATTCCCGCGATCGATCTCAAGGACGGCAAGTGCGTGCGCCTGAAGCAGGGCGCGATGGACAAGGTCACCGTGTTTTCCGATGATCCCGCGGCGATGGCAGGGCAGTGGCTCAAGTCGGGCGCGCGGCGTCTGCACGTCGTCGATCTCAACGGCGCGGCCGCCGGCCGTCCCAAGAACGAGCAGGCGATCAAGGCGATCACGGATGCAGTGGGCGGAAAGCTGCCGATCCAGCTCGGCGGAGGCATCCGCGATCTCGACACCATCGAGAAGCTGCTCGACGGCGGCGTCGCTTACGTCATCATCGGAACCGCCGCGGTGAAGACCCCCGGCTTTCTCCACGATGCGTGCACCGCGTTCCCGGGACACGTGCTGGTCGCGCTCGACGCGAAGGACGGCAAGGTGGCGGTAGACGGCTGGTCGAAGCTGACCGGGCACGAAGTGCTCGATCTCGCGAAGAAATTCCAGGACTACGGCGTGGAGGCGATCATCTATACCGATATCGGGCGCGACGGGATGATGACGGGTGTCAACATCGCCGCGACGGTGGCGCTGGCGAGAGCGCTGTCCGTGCCCGTGATCGCGAGCGGCGGCATCAACGGCCTGGACGACGTCACGGCGCTGTGCAAGGTCGAGCACGAGGGCATCATCGGCGCCGTCGCCGGGCGCGCCATCTACGAAGGCAAGCTCGATTTTGCGGCTGCCCAGAAATTGGCTGATCAACTGAGTGAGAAAAAGGATTGAGGATCGCGGATTGAGGATTGAGTAAGCGAACCCCACCCGGAATATCGGCTTGCGGCGCGTCCTTCGCGCAATCCTCACAGCTCAATCCTGAAGTCATGGGTCTCGCCAAGCGCATCATTCCCTGCCTCGATGTCACCGCCGGTCGCGTGGTGAAAGGGATCAACTTCGTCGGCCTGCGCGACGCCGGCGACCCGGTGGAAGTGGCGCGGCGCTACGACGAGCAGGGGGCGGACGAGCTGGCCTTCCTCGACATCACGGCTTCAAGCGACGGACGCGACCTCATCGTGGGCGTGGTCGAGGCGGTGGCGGCGCAGGTCTTCATTCCGCTTACCGTGGGAGGCGGCGTGCGCACGGTCGACGACGTGCGGCGGCTGCTCAACGCCGGCGCCGACAAGGTCAGCATCAACACGGCCGCGGTGCAGGATCCGCGGCTGGTCGAGGCGGCGACGGCGCGCTATGGCTCGCAGTGCATCGTGGTGGCGGTGGACGCGAAACGGGTCCCCGGATCCGGCGCGCCGCGATGGGAGGTTTACACCCACGGCGGACGCAGGCCGACCGGGCTCGACGCGCTGGAGTGGGGCCGCAGGATGGAGGCCGCCGGCGCCGGCGAGATCCTGCTCACCAGCATGGACCGCGACGGCACCCGCAGCGGCTTCGATCTCGAGCTGACCCGCGCGTACTCGGACGCGCTCTCGATCCCGGTGATCGCGAGTGGGGGCGTGGGCAGCCTCGATCACCTGGCCGACGGCATCCTGCAGGGGCGCGCCGACGCGGTGCTCGCCGCGAGCATCTTTCACTACGGTGAGTTCACCGTGCGCCAGGCCAAGGAGCACCTGGCGCGGCGGGGCATCGAAGTGCGCTTATAGAGGATTGAGCTATTAGGATTGAGCATTGAGCGAAAACCGGTGACAATTCCGGAAGTATGGCCAGAACATGCGCCTACTCGATCCTCAATCCTCGGCCCTCAATCCTGTCTTCTCCATGAAAGACGACTGGCTCGACAAGGTGAAGTGGTCGCAGGACGGCCTCGCGCCGGTGGTGGCGCAGGAGGCGGGAAGCGGGCGCGTGCTGACCGTGGCGTGGACGAACCGGGAGGCGCTCGGGAAGACGGTGAAAACAGGCGAGGCGCATTACTGGTCGCGCTCGCGCCGCAAGCTGTGGCGCAAGGGCGAGGAGTCCGGCCACGTGCAGAAGGTCAAGGCGGTCCGCCTCGATTGCGACGAGGACGTGGTTTTGCTGGAAGTGGAACAAGTGGGCGGCATCGCCTGTCATACCGGACGCCACAGCTGTTTTTACCAGCGGCTCGACGGCGGCCGCTGGGTGGTGACCGACCCGGTACTCAAGGACCCCGCGGACATCTACAAGGGCGCCGAGCGATGATCGACGCCACTATACTGCGACGGCTGGGCGAGGTGATCGCCGAGCGCAAGGGGGGCGATCCCTGCGCGTCTTACGTGGCGAGCCTGTGCGCGAAAGGCGAGGACGCGATACTGAAGAAGCTCGCGGAAGAGGCCGCCGAGACCCTGCTCGCCGCCAAGAGCGGTGATAGACTGCATATCGTGCGCGAAACCGCCGACCTGTGGTTTCACTGCCTGATCCTGCTGGCGTGGCACGGCCTCTCGCCCGACGATGTGCTTGCCGAGCTGAGGCGGCGCGAGGGCATTTCCGGAATCGACGAAAAGGCCTCTCGCAAATGAGGTCTTGGATTCAAATGCCGTCCTTTGCTGGCGACGGCGAGGAGTGATCGATGGGTTCATTCAGCATCTGGCACTGGCTGATCGTCCTGGTGGTGGTGATCCTGATATTCGGCACCAAGAAGCTGCGCAATCTCGGCGCGGACCTGGGCAGCGCGGTGAAGGGGTTCAAAGACGGCATGAAATCCGAAGAGGAGAAGGCCGCGCAAGCGAAACCCGAGATTCCGCCCTCCACCGGACAGACGATCGAGGGCGAGGCCAAGAAGGAAACGCCCAAGGCGTGAGACGCGAGGGGTAAGGGGTGAGGCGCAGGCCGGCGACTCCCCGGTTCTTGCTCCTCACTTCTCACGCCTCACGCCTTAATCATGTTTGATATCGGCTTCTCCGAACTGATGGTGATCGCGGTCGTGGCGCTGATCGTGATCGGCCCCCAGCGCCTGCCCACGGTCGCGCGCACGCTGGGCCATCTCCTCGGGCGCATGCAGCGCTACGTCAATGACGTGAAGGCCGACATCTCCCGCGAGATGGAGCTGGACGAGCTGAAGAAGATGCAGTCGAGCGTGGAGGACGCGGCGCGCTCGATGCGCGATTCTGTTACCCGCGAAGTCTCCGAGGCCGAAGGCGAGCTGAACAAGCTCGCCCGATCCGCGCAGCCGGGGGCCGACCCGTACGCCGACCCTTTCGCCGACTCCCCGCCGCCGGACGCCGCGGCTCCGGCCTCCCCGCAGGCGGAACTGCCGCTGGAAACGACCCCGCACGCGCCGGCGCAGAAGCAGGCCTGAGGATTCAGGGTTGAATCCGAAGGCGAAAGGCGAAAGGCGAAAGGCGGAAGCGGTTTGGTTCCGTGCTGCAGCACCAGTCACGAGTCACCAGTCACGAGTCACGCTTCATCAGGCATGACCGAAGACACCTTCATCTCCCATCTGGTGGAGCTGCGCGACCGCCTGCTGCGCGCGCTGATCGCGGTGGGGGTGGTGTTCGTGTGCCTGTTTCCGTTCGCGTCGGAACTCTACGACCTGCTCGCCACCCCCATGATGCGCGCGCTGCCGGAGGGCGCGAAGATGATCGCCACCGGCGTGGTCGCGCCGTTCCTGATCCCGGTCAAGGTCGCCGCGATGGCGGCTTTCGCGATCGCGCTGCCGTACGTGCTGTACCAGGTGTGGGCGTTCGTCGCGCCCGGCCTCTATGCCCACGAGAAGCGGCTGGTGATGCCGCTGGTGGTGGCGAGCTCGGTGCTGTTCTTCGTCGGCGTGGCGTTCTGCTATTTCTTCGTGTTCGGCGTGGTGTTCGATTTCGTCTACAAGATCGCGCCCAGGAGCATTTCGGTCGCGCCCGACATCGAGAACTATTTCAGCTTCGTGATCACCCTGTTTCTCGCCTTCGGGGTGACCTTCGAGGTGCCGATCGTGGTGCTGATACTGGTGCGCATGGGGGTGGTGTCGGTGCAGCAGCTCACCCACATCCGCCCCTATTTCATCGTGGGCGCGTTCGTGGTCGCCGCCATCGTGACGCCGCCCGACGTGATTTCGCAGCTGCTGCTCGCGATCCCGATGTGCCTGCTCTACGAGGTCGGGATTGCCGCGGCGCGCCTGTTCGGCAAGACGGCGCGATCCGGGAACGGCGAGCGGGAATCCGGCATCGAGGGCTGAGCGCCCGCCAGCCGGCCGCGGCCTAAGGAGCTTGTCGGACCCGAGTCCGACAAACTCCTGGCCCCGCGGAATGCCCATCAGGAGTTTGCCGGCCCAAGGTCCGACAAACTCCTACTGCTTGCGCTGCTGGGGCTTCGGGCGGCGTCCGACGCTGACGGTCAGCTCGGTCTCGGTGCGATTGCGCGTCACTTTGAGCCTCGCCGGGTCGCCCGGCTGCAGCGCAGCGATCATGTTGAGCATCCCCGTGGTGTCGGCGACCGGCCTGCCGTTGACCGCCAGCAGGATGTCGCCGGGCTTCAGGCCGCCCTTGTCGGCGGGTCCGCCGCGTTCCACCTGGGTGATCAGCACGCCGCTCGCCGCGGACAGCTTGAACGATTCGGCGAGCTCCTTGGTGATGTCCTGCACCCCGACGCCGATCCAGCCGCGGGTCACCGAGCCTTTCTGGATGATCTGCTCCATCACCTTCCTGGCGGTGCTCACGGGAATCGCGTAGCCGATGCCCATCGAGCCCCCGGTCTGCGAGTAGATCGCGGTATTGATGCCGACCAGGTTACCGCTCGTATCCACCAGCGCCCCGCCCGAGTTGCCGGGGTTGATGGCGGCGTCGGTCTGGATGAAATTCTCGAAAGTGGTGATGCCGAGGTGGCTGCGCCCCAGGCCGCTGACGATTCCGAGGGTGACGGTTTGCCCGATGCCGAAGGGGTTGCCGATCGCGAGCACGACGTCCCCGACCCGCAGCTGCTCGGCCCTAGCGAAGGTGATCGAGGGCAGCTTCTGCAGCTCGACCTTGAGCACCGCGAGGTCGGTTTCCGAATCGGTGCCGACGACCCGCGCCGGCACCTTGCGCGAATCGGCGAGCGCGATCTCGATCTGGTCCACCGATTCGACCACGTGGTGGTTGGTGAGGATGTAACCCTGCTCGCTGACGATCACGCCCGACCCGAGCCCTTCGCGGCGCTGCGGACCCGCCTCGAGCTGATCGCCGAAGAAATAACGGAACAACGGATCGTCCATGAAGGGATGACGCGGGCGCTTGACCTCCTGGCTGGTGAAGATGTTGACCACCGCGGGCATCGCCTTGCGCGCCGCGTCGCTGAAGGAGGCGCCCGCGGGCGCGGGCGCCTCCAGCGGCGGTTCCTTCACGGTCACCACGTTGTTGCCGCGCACGCTCCACGCAAGCAGATCGGGGCGCAGTGTAGAGACGACGAACAGCACCGCGAGACAGACGGTCGCGGTTTGCGAAAAAACGAGCCAGAGTTTGCGCATAAAGTCGGTGATTATCCCTCATTTGAAAAAATCGGCGACGAGCCGCCGAGGACTTTCTTCCGTCTCGCCAATCCCGGCGCCGAGGAGGACATAACCTCATGATCACAAGCCGCTTTTCCATATTCTGCTTAAGTTTTCCGGGGCGTTTGTGTAGAATGTCGCTTTTTTGGGCTGGCGGGGAAGAATCGTATGGCGGACAACGAGTTGGATCACGGCAAGCGGCGTTTCCTGATCGCCGCCACCGGCGTCGCGGGCGGCGTCGCGGGCGTGGCGACCGCCGTGCCGTTCGTCGCCAGCATGCTGCCCTCGGAGCGCGCCAAGGCGGCGGGCGCGCCGGTCGAGGCCGATATCAGCAACCTCGCTCCCGGCGAAATGACGCGGGTCGAATGGCGCGGCAAGCCGGTGTGGATCGTCCGCCGTACCAAAGAGATGCTCGAGTCGGTCAATCAAAGCGATACCAAGGTTGCTGACCCCAGGAGCGAGCGCAAGAAGGAGTTGACGCCGGAGTATGCTCGCAACGAATTCCGTTCCATCAAGCCCGAGTACTTGGTAGTTGTCGGCATCTGCACGCATCTCGGCTGCTCGCCGGTGGACAAGTTCAAGGCCCAGCCCGAGGCGTTCGAGGCCGACTGGAAAGGCGGTTTCTATTGCCCGTGCCACGGCTCGCTGTTCGATCTGGCGGGCCGCGTCTACAAGAACAAGCCGGCGCCAGACAATCTGGAGGTCCCACCGCACAAGTACCTATCCGACACCCGGCTCGTGATCGGCGAAGACAGCAAGGAAGCGTGAGCGATGGCGGCCGCGGAAAAACAGCCGGTCACGATCACCTGCGCCGGTCCGCTCAACGGCGTGCTGAGCGGCGTGCTGACGTGGGCCGACCAGCGCTTCCCGCTGATGTCGCTGTGGCGCGACCATCTCGCCGAATACTACGCGCCGAAGAACTTCAACTTCTGGTACTACTTCGGCTCGCTCGCGATGCTGGTGCTGGTGCTGCAGATCGCCACCGGCATTTTCCTGGTGATGCACTACAAGCCGGACGCGGCCCTGGCCTTCGCCTCGGTCGAGTACATCATGCGCGACGTGCCGGGCGGCTGGCTGATCCGCTACATGCATTCAACCGGCGCCTCCGCCTTCTTCATCGTCGTCTACCTCCACATGTTCCGCGGCCTCATGTACGGCTCCTACCGCAAGCCGCGCGAGCTGATCTGGATCTTCGGCATGCTGATCTACCTCTCTCTCATGGCGGAGGCGTTCTTCGGTTACCTCCTGCCGTGGGGACAGATGTCGTACTGGGGCGCGCAGGTGATCGTGAACCTGTTCGACGCGCTGCCGATCATCGGGCCCGATCTGTCGCTGTGGATCCGCGGCGATTACGTGGTGTCGGATGCCACGCTGAACCGTTTCTTCTCGTTCCACGTGATCGCGATCCCGCTGGTGCTGCTGGGGCTCGTGGCCGCGCACATCATGGCGCTGCACGAAGTGGGATCGAACAATCCCGACGGCGTGGAGATCAAGAAGGTGACGGACCCGAAGACGGGCCATCCGGTGGACGGCATCCCGTTCCATCCCTACTACACGGTCAAGGACACGCTGGGCGCGGTGGTGTTCGCGATCGTGTTCTGCGTGATCATGTTCTTCATGCCGGAGTTGGGCGGCTATTTCCTGGAATACAACAACTTCATCCCGGCCGACCCGCTGAAGACCCCCGCGCACATCGCGCCGGTGTGGTACTTCACGCCGTACTATTCGATCCTGCGCGCGACCACCGAGGACTTCATGTGGGTGCTCGGTCTCGCGCTCGTCGCCTATTCGGCGCTGCTCGCAGGCACGCTCAGGATCCAGGCGGCCCGCGTCGCGGTAGCGGCGATCGCGGCGGTGCTGCTGGCGGGCTTCTTCACCATCGACCCCAAGGTGTGGGGCGTGGTGCTGATGGGCGCCGCCACGCTGATCTTCTTCCTGCTGCCGTGGCTCGATCAGAGTCCCGTGAAATCGATACGCTACAAGGGCACGCTGTGCCGGTCCGCGCTGGCCGTCTTCGTGATCGTGTTCCTGATCCTGGGCTACTACGGCACGCAACCGGTGACGACGGGCGGGACCCTCATCTCGCAGGTCTGCACGCTGCTCTATTTCGCGTTCTTCCTGCTGATGCCGTGGTACACCCGCATGGACAAGACCACGCCCGAGCCCGAGCGGGTGACCGGATGAGGCGCTTCGTCGTGAAGCTGGCCCGTACGCTGCTGGTCGCGCTGCTCGCGATGCCGCTCGCGGCGGCCGCCTCGGAGAGCGTCAAGCTCGACCGCATGCCCGCCGACGTCGACCCGCACGACCCGGTCTCGCTGCAGCGCGGCGCGCAGGTGTTCGTCAACTATTGCATGGGCTGCCACAGCGCGGCCTACATGCGCTACAACCGGCTGCAGGACCTCGGTCTCGGCGAGCAGCAGATCCGCGACAACCTGATCTTCACCGGCGCCAAGGTGGGCGAGCTCATGAAGATCGGGATGGATTCGAAGGACTCGAAGGAATGGTTCGGCGTGGCGCCGCCGGATCTCAGCGTCATTGCGCGCTCCCGCTCCTCGACTTCCGGAAGCGGCGCCGACTGGCTCTACACCTATCTGCGCGGTTTCTACCGCGATCCCTCGCGCCCCACCGGCTGGAACAACACCGTGTTCCCGAACGTCGGCATGCCGCACGCGCTGTGGCAGCTTCAGGGCGAGCAGGTGTTGAAGACCGAGGTGGTGGCGATGCCCCGCGGCAGCAAAGGCGAGGTGGAAAAGCACGAAATGCAGAGGCTCGTGCTGCAGAAGCCCGGCGCCATGAAGCCGGCCGAGTACGACCGCCTGGTGACCGACCTCGTGAACTTCCTGGCCTACGTGGGCGAGCCTTCCGCGCAGCAACGCACGCGCCTCGGCATCTACGTGCTGATGTTCCTGGGTGTGCTGTTCGTGCTCGCCTACGCGCTCAAGCAGGAATTCTGGAAAGACGTGCATTAAGAAGCGGTAAGCGGCAGGCGAATCATGCTGGTTTGCCGATCAGTTAGCCGCCACCCATCGCTCATCACCACCCGTCCATCGCTTACCGCTTCTTTATGATGACCCTTTATTCCGGTACCACCTGCCCGTTCAGCCAGCGCTGCCGCATCGTGCTCTACGAGAAGGGCATGGACTTCCAGATCGTGGATGTGGATCTCTACAACAAGCCGGAAGACCTGGCGGTGATGAACCCCTACAACCAGGTGCCGGTGCTGGTCGAGCGCGACCTCATCCTCTACCAGTCGAACATCATCAACGAGTACATCGACGACCGCTTCCCGCACCCGCAGCTCATGCCGGCGGACCCGGTGATGCGCGCCCGCGCGCGCCTGTTCCTGTACCGCTTCGAGAACGAGATGTTCAGCCACATCGAGGCGATCGAGAAAGGCACGCAGAAGCAGGCCGACAAGGGACGCGCCATTATCCGCGACAACCTGACCCAGATCGCGCCGGTGTTCGCCAAGCAAAAGCACATGCTGGGCGAGGAGTTCACCATGCTGGACGTGGCAATCGCGCCGCTGCTGTGGCGGCTCGACCACTACGGCATCTCCCTGCCGAAGGCGGCCGCGCCGCTCATGAAGTACGCCGAGCGCCTGTTCAGCCGGCCCGCGTTCATCGACGCGCTGACCGCCTCCGAGAAGGTCATGAGGAAGTAGGGGAGTGCAAAGTGCTGAGTGCTGAGCGGAAAGGACCGAATAAATCAAGTGCGACAACCGTGCCCTTGGTATTCCGCACTCAGCACTCAGTACTCAGCACCCATTACTTGTTACTGGCGTAGCCATGGCCGAGCGCTCCACCAAGCCCTATCTCATCCGCGCCATCCACGAGTGGTGCTCGGACAGCGGGCTCACGCCCTACATCACGGTGCACGTGAGCGACGCGGTCCGGGTGCCGATGGAGTACGTGAAGAACGGCGAGATCCTGCTGAACGTGAGCAACGACGCGACGCACCGGCTCACGATCGGCAACGAATTGATCCAGTTCTCGGCGCGCTTCAACGGGGTCTCGCGCGAGTGCTCGATCCCGCTGGAAGCCGTGACCGGCGTCTTCGCGAAGGAGAACGGGCAGGGCCTGTTCTTCCCCCGCGAGACGGCGCCCAACGGCGCCGCGGCTTCGCCTCCACCCGAGACCACGCCGCCGGCCGCCACGCCGAACGGCGGCAAGCCCAAGCTTCAAGTAATAAAGTGATTTGCGGATCGCGGTTCGCGGCTCGTTCGGACTGCGTAATGCCGCCACGCGTTTTTGCCGCCGACCGCCATGAGCGGTGGGTGCAGCACAGCCGGCGAGCCGGGTTGCTCATTTCGGAAAGAACGCGAACGCTCCGAGGTCATGAGCCGTTGGGGCGGGGCATTAACGCGAGCGCGACTCACGAGGACCGACCGGGTGTCGTGCCCTGTCTTCCGATGTGGTCGGAGGCCCTCCCGATTTGCCGTCTTGTGTGCTCTTCAACACGGGCAGCTTTCTTGAGGCGGCCGACCTGAGCCCTTCGGGTCTTGAGCGCGCCAGAATGGTGTTTCCAATGAGCGGCGGAACTGCGGGCGTTTTGCCCGGGCGCACAACCTCCTCCAGGCACTGTATCAGGGCTTGGGCGCCGGGCGTAAGCGGACGATGCCGGCTCCAGACCACGCCAACCGGCCGCATCAGCTTGGGCATTTCGAGTGGCAATACCGCCAGCAACCCGAGCGATTCGTAGTACCTCGACACATCCGCCGCCAGCGCCGCTATCGCGTTCGTGTAGTGCAGGTAGGCCCGGATGACGTGCACCGACAGGGTCTCGATGCGATTCGCGGGGATGGCAATGCCGTGAATCCCGAACACCCGCTCCAGCGGTTCCCGCAGCAGCGTATTCACGGGCGGCAGCACCCAGGGGAAGGGCCGAAGATCGGACCAGCGCAGGCGCTTGCGCCGCACCAGCGGGTGATGCCGGCCTGCCACCACGCTCACGCCTTCCTCCATCAGCGTCTTCTCGCCCAGCGCCTGCGCGCTGCGTCCGTCCGGGAGGCGTCCAACGATCAGGTCGAGATTCCCGAGCCAGATATCCGGCAGTAGCGTTTCCACGGTGCCCTCCCGCACCAGAACCGATACGCCGGGCTGGCGGGACTTCAACACGGCGAGGGCGCGCGGCAGCAACTCCAGCGCGGCGGTCGCGAGCACACCGACCCGGATGCTGCCCGAACTGCCCGATATCAGCCCCCGCAGTTCGTCGCGCGTTTGGGCGAGCTCGCTCAGCATGACGCGGGCGCGCCGGATCAGGCATTCCCCGTAGGCGGTCGGGTATACGCCGCGCGCGGTCCTCTCGAACAGCTTCAGGCCCAGTCCCCGCTCCAGCTCCGCCAGCGCCTTCGACACGGCAGGCTGCGTGACGTTGATGCTCGCCGCCACCTTCCCCAGGTGGCGGATCTCGTCGAGTGCGACGAGGAGTTGCAGGTGTCTTGGCTTGAAGCTGGCGCGCACGTAGGCATCGAGCTGGCTCATGGCGGTCTCCGCAGCAGCGGGGCCCAATATTACCAAACGGTTATGTCAGATGCCCTATTTTTCACTGGAAAGTAATCAGGTGAAGCGCGATGATGAACCTCCGCGACGGACGGTCGTACGCGGAAACAGATGGCTGCCGACATTGCCCGGTGGAGCAAAGTCGCCGAGCAGGCGAAGATCGAGCGCCAGCAGACATCCATACAACCCACCCGAGCAACCCGTCAAAAGGAAATTCGATGCCCAGCGCGCCCCTGCGATTGAAGATGGCCATTGCCACCTACGGCCACACCGCCGCGATCAAGGACGGCAGCATCCCGATCGAGGGCGTGACGCCCGAGTTCGTGGCGGTGGAGCCCCAGATCGCCGCCTACCGCCGCATGGTGCGGGACGTCGAGTTCGACGTCTGCGAGATCGCGCCCTCGACCTACATGATCGCCCGCGAGCACGGCTCGCCGTTCAAGGCCCTGCCGATCTTCGTCTCGCGTAACTTCCACCATTCCGGATTCGTCTACCGGCCGGATGCGGGCATCAGCAAGCCCAAGGACCTCGAGGGCAAGAACGCCGGCGTGCGCGCCTACTCGGTGACCACCGGCGTCTGGGGCCGCGGCATCCTTCACAACGAGTACGGCATCGACATTTCGAAGATCACCTGGTGGGTGGACGACGAGGAGCACGTGACGACGCTCAAACTGCCGCCGTACGTGAAGCACGTTCCTGCAGGCAGGTCGCTCGTCAGCATGATGGCTTCGGGTGAACTGCAGGCCGGTTTCACCGGGAACGCCGGTCTCGGCCGCACCGGTGCGCCCAAGGAAGGCTGGGCCGCCGGAGCGGCAAAACCCGCGGAATCCAACTACATCGAGTTCTTCAAGGATTCGAGGAAGATCGAAGCCGAATGGCACAAGCGGACCGGGATCTATCCCTTCCACGGGACCATCGTCGTCAAGGACTCGGTGCTCAAGGAGCACCCGTGGGTCGCGAAGTCGCTGTTCAAGGCGTTCACGGAGGCAAAGAATCGCTACATCAAGCAGCTTCCATCCCCCGACAAGGTTTCGGGCAAGGACAGGCAGCTTGCCGAGATGGCGACCATCGTCGGACGCGACCCGCTGCCCTACGGCATCAAGGCCAACCTGCCCTCGATCGAGGCCCTGATCAAGTACGTCCACCAGCAGGGCATGTTGAAGCGCATGCACAGCGTGAGCGAGCTGTTCGAGGACCCCGAGGCCTGATTCACTTTTAACCCCATTCACCCAGTCAACCGGAAAACAGACATGGCTTCCAAGATCATCGACATTCATCCGCACATCATTTCCAAGGACACCCAGCGTTACCCCATCGCGCCGCTCGGCGGCAAGCGCTCGGTGTGGTCAAGCGAGCGTCCGATCGATTTCGAGAAACTCGTCGCCTCGATGAACGAGGCGGGCGTGGACAAGGCGGCGATCGTCCACTCCTCCACGACTTACGGCTACGACAACTCGTACATGGTCGACTCCATCGCCACTCACCCCAAGCGCTTCACTGGCGTCGGCTCGGTGGATTTTCTCGCGTCCGATGCGTCGGAAAAAATCCGCTACTGGCACGGCAAGAGGGTGACCGGCCTGCGCATTTTCAGCGCCGGCAGCACCTTCGAGAAGCAGGCCGACACGCTCGACGACCCGAATTCCTTCAAGGCGTGGGAAACGTGCGCAGAGCTCAAGATTCCCGTCGTGACGCAGCTGCGTCGCGAGGGGCTCTACATGCTCTTCACGCTCGTTCGCAGATTCCCCAATGTAAAGATCATCGTCGATCACCTGATGCACGCACCGAGAGGTGATCAGCCGCCTTATCCGCGCTCGGCGTTCCTCTTCGAGCTTGCGAAATACCCGAATTTGTACTTCAAGCTCTCGACCAACAACGTGCGGTTCTCGAAAGATGGCGGGGCTTCGCCCGAGACATTCTTCCCGAAGCTCGTGCAGGAAATCCCTGCGAACCGCATCGCGTGGGGCTCGAACTACCCCGCCTCGAAGGGCACGCTGAAGGAGATGGTGGACGAAGCCAAGGCGGCGCTCTCGTGCCTCAAGCAGAGCGACCAGGAGTGGATCTTCGCGAAGACCGCGCAGTCGCTCTATCCCGCGCTCGCCGACTGACAGGAAAGGAAGCCCACCCCATGAGCACGACCCAGGAAGCACTGAAACTCAACGTCATGCTCGGCGACTACCCGAACACGGTGGCGCTGACGCAGGGCAAGATCCGCAGCGACCGCCTCCAGTTGAACTTCGCCGAGGCCAGGGTCCCGCACGACCATTTCAAGCACGTGGTGAAAGGCGATTTCGACGTCGCCGAGCTGGCGATCATGACCTACCTCCAGGCCCTCTCGTGGGGCCGCCCGCTCGTCGCCCTGCCGGTGGTGCTGCACGGGCGGTTCCAGCACGCGCAGATCGCCTACAACGCCGACCGCGGCACGCTCGCGCCGGCGGACCTCTACGGCAAGCGCGTCGGCGTGCGCACCTACCCGCAGACGACGCCCACCTGGGTGCGCGGCATCCTGCAGAACGATTACGGCGTGGACCTCTCCAAGATCCACTTCATCACCTTCGACGACGGCCACGTGCCCGAGTATCGCGACCCCCCCAACTGCCAGCGCTCGGCCTCGGGCAAGAAGCTGCTCCAGATGCTGCTCGATGGCGACGTGGACGCCGCGGTGCTCTCCGGGGAAGATCTCAAGCATCCCAAGGTGAAGCCGCTCATCTCCGACCCGGCCGCCGCCGGGAAAGCCTGGCATGCCAAGTACGGCGCGCTGATGGTCAACCACATCATGGTCGTGAAGTCCGGGCTGTCGAAATCCGACCCTGCCGCGGTGCGCGAGATCTACCGCATGGTGAAGGAGAGCCGCCAGGCGTCCACCGAGCCGGCACCCAAGGACGGCATCGACAAGCGGCCGATCGGCTACTCGGCCAACAAGCGCAACTTCGAAGTCGCGGCGCAGTACGCCTGGCGGCAGCGCATCACCGCCAAGGAACTCAAGCTGGACGACTTGTTCGACGCAACAACGCGCGCGCTCGACTGAGGGAATGGAGCCGGGATGATCATCGATTGCCACGGACACTACAACACCATGGCAGATTCGCTCCGCTTGAATGGCGCCATCCGGGCCCTCGAGCAAGGCCAGCCGGCCTTTGTAACATTCTGCGCACCCGAGATCGGCGCCGCGCAGAACATGGCTGCCGCACCCTACGACGGTGTCGTATTCGAAATGGAGCACAACCCCTTCCCCGGGCCCCCACGCACTTTGGCGTGAGGGATTCATTACCGGCAGCTTATCTCAGCGAGGCTACATGAAAACAGCGCCCTGCCTGGTGGCAACCGGCGTCACGGCTTTGCTTGCATTCGGAGCGGCGGCGAACGCGCAGGAATTCCCGAGCAAGCCCGTTCGCATCATCGCGTCCCAAGCCGGCAGCAGCGGTGATTTTGTTGCACGGGTCACCGCGCAGGGCCTTACCGGCACCCTGGGGCAGCAGGTCATTGTTGACAATCGGGGCGGCGGCGTCCTCGCGGGCGACCTTGTCGCCAAATCCCCCGCGGATGGCTATACGTTGCTGCTTTACGGCAATACGCTGTGGCTGCTGCCGCTGATGTTTTCGCCCGCCGCGCCGGCGCTCCCCGTCATCAAGGCCGGAAAGGTCCGGCCGCTGGCGGTGGCCACGCGCACGAGATCGCCCCGGTACCCGGACCTGCCCACCATGGAGGAAGCGGGGCTGCCGGGATTCGAAGCGATTTCCATCCATGGCATCTTCGCTCCCGCGAAAACTCCCGAAGCGATCGTGGCACGCCTGAATCAGGAAATCGTCCGCGTGCTGCAACAGCCCGAAACCCGGAATCGTCTGGCCGGGATCGGCGTCGAGGCGACCGGCAGCACGCGGGATCAGTTTGCCGCGATGATCCGGGACGAGGTGACCCGCATGGGCAAGGTCATTCGTGAGGCCGGCATCGCCGAAAAGTAGCGGTCAAAAAAACAATCGAGGAGAAGGTCATGAGGCATTCGCATGGTTGGTGTGCTGCTGCATTTGTCGCGAAACTTGCTGCTGCCACCATGCTGGCGTCCAGCGCCGGCGCCGCGATGGGGCAGTCCTTTCCGGTCAAACCCATTCGCATCGTGACTTCGCAGGCGGGCGGCGGAAGTGATTTCCTGGTGCGCCTCATCGGTCAGGGCCTTACGGAGAGCTGGAATCAGCCTGTCGTGGTGGATAACCGCGGCGGCGGCATCATCGCAGGCGAGATCGTCTCCCGCGCGCCCGCTGATGGCTACACGCTTATCTATTATGGCAGCACGCTTTGGCTGCTGCCGCTCATACGCAAGAATGTGCCATACGATACGGCAAAGGATTTTGCGCCAATTGTCCAGGCGGTCCGCACGCCGGCGATTCTTGTCGTGCATCCGTCGGTTCCCGCGCGCTCGGTAAAGGAACTGATTGCGCTAGCTAAGGCCGATCCGGGCAGGCTCAATTATGGGTCGGCGGCCGTCGGAACCGCCACGCACATGTCGGCAGAATTGTTCAAGTACCTGGCCGGGGTCGACATCGTGAGGGTTCCCTATAAGGGGACGGGAAGCGCGCTCAATGATCTGCTCGGTGGCCGGGTTCAAGTCATGTTTGTCGTGGCGCCGGCCGTCGGGATTCACGTCCGGTCCGGAAAGCTGAGGGCGCTGGGCATCACGACGGCGAAACGTTCCCCGGCGTTTCCTGACTTGCCGACCATCGCCGAGGCAGGGCTTGCTGGATACGAAGCCGTTCAGTTCTCGGGCGTGTTCGCGCCCGCGCGAACGCCGCAGCCGATTATCGAGCGCCTGAATCGGGAAATCGGCCGTGTGCTCAATGCTCCGGACGTGAAGCAACGCATCACGAACTCGGGAGCGGAGGTTGCGGCTGGCTCACCCGAAGATTTCGCAAGGCAAATCAAGCAGGACGTAACCGTGCTCGGCAAGGTCATTCGTGCCGCTGGAATCAAGGAGCAATGACGAGGGCGGGCACGACGATGCGCCGACGCGCGCCGCGCGCCCGGCTCATGCCGTGCGGCGGCGGATTTCCCGGATGACCGCGCTGTTGTCGAGCCCGCCTTCGCCGGCGGCGACGCAGCCCTCCATCAGCGAGCGGTAGGTCTCGCCGAGCGGCAGCCGCTGCTTCAGGCGCCGCGCCTGCTCGAGCATCAGCGAGAAATCCTTGAGCGACTGGGTGACGTAGCCTTGCGGCGAAAAATCGCACGCGAGCATCTTGCGGCCCTTGACGTCCATGATCTGCGAATAGGCGGCGGACTCGCGAGCAACTTCGAGAAAAGCCCCGGGGTCGAGCCCCATGCGCTCGGCGAACACCAGCCCTTCGGCGAGCGCCGCGCGGTTGATGCCGAGAATGAGGTTGATCGCAAGCTTGGCGCGCCCGCCGCTGCCGGCGGGGCCGATGTGATGCCAGCGCGGGCAGATTGCCTCGAGCACGCCGCGCGCCGCCTCCACCGCGGCCGGGTCGCCGCCGACGAGGCCGAGCGCCTCGCCGCGCGCGGTCTGGTCGCTGGTGCCGGAGACGGGTGCCTCGACGAACCGCAGGCGCTCGCCGGGCAGCCGCGCGGCGAGCGCCGCGATGCGGTCGGGATCGCAGGTGCTGACGCAGATCACGGTGACAGGGCCCGCTTCCGCGGGCCGCCCGGCGAGCAGTCCGCGCGGGCCTTCGATCGCGTCCTCAACCTGGTCGGTGTTGAAGACCGCGAGCACGACCTGGCTGCACTCGCGCGCGATCGCGGCGACCGAGTCCGCCGCCCGGCCACCCTGCGCCGCGAGCGATTTGAGCTTGCCTGCGTCGACGTCGTAGCCGAGCACGCCGAAACCGGCCGCGAGCAGCCGTTTCGCGCAGGCCGTACCCATTAAACCTGTGCCAATGACGCCGACGGGCAGTGGTCTTTGTGTCATGTTGATTCTCGTGTGTACAAATTGTGAATTGGGGGATTGTAAGCCTCGACCTTTCCTCCCTCATCCCTCATCCCTCAGCCCTCATCCCTTATAATTGCCCCAGGCCGGCATAGCTCAGTGGTAGAGCAACCGCCTTGTAAGCGGTAGGTCGTCTGTTCGAGTCAGACTGTCGGCACCAGCCCGCCCGGGGCTGCAGCCATTTGCGCAAGTGTCGATTGGCGGGCCATTTTGCTGTAGGATGCCGGGCCTGCACCGAATTCAGATGAAAAACAGGCCGTTAACGGCTGGAACGCGGAACCTTTGTCGATTGTCTTGTCAAATAGGCGCAACAGCCGCTGCGCGCCGGCGACGCTTGAAATCCGAAAGACCAGACCTGCTAAACCACGCAGAAAAAGAGGCGGCGGCGGCAACGGCCGCGATCGCTGCTGGAGGAAGGGCATGATCAAAGTCGAAAACCTGGTGAAGGCCTTCGGCCCGAAGCTCGCGGTGAACGACGTCTCGTTCACGGTCGAGCGCGGCGAAGTGCTGGGATTCCTCGGCCCGAACGGGGCCGGCAAGTCCACCACCATGCGCATGATCACGGGATTTATCCCGCCGACCTCGGGGCGGATCACCGTCGGCGGCCACGACATCGTGGAAGACCCGCTGCCGGCGAAGCGCCTGTTCGGCTATCTGCCCGAGAACGCGCCGGGCTACGCCGACATGACGGTGCACGGCTTCCTCAATTTCGCCGCCGAGTTGCGCGGCCTGCAAGGCAGCGCGCGCAAGCAGGCAATCAGCCGGGTGGTCGAACTGTGCTTCCTGGAGAACGTCCTCTACCAGACGATCGACACGCTGTCCAAGGGCTACAAGCACCGCACCTGCCTCGCGCAATCGCTGGTCCACGATCCCGACTTCCTGATCATGGACGAGCCGACCGACGGGCTCGACCCCAACCAGAAGCACGAGGTGCGCAATCTCCTCAAGCACATGGGCGAGAAGAAGGCGATCATCTTCTCGACCCATATCCTCGAGGAGGTCGAGGCGGCGTGCACCCGCGTGATCATCATCGACCGCGGCCGGATCGTCGCGAACGGCACGCCGCAGGAGCTCAAGGCCCGCTCGCCCGAGGGGCGGCTCGAGGACGTGTTCCGCGCGATCACGCTTCCCGACACGGTCAAGCATTGAGGCAGCCATGAATTCCTGGGCCAACATCAAGGCAATCGTAAAGCGCGAGCTGGGCGGTTATTTCACCTCGCCGATCGCCTATATTTTCCTGGTCATCTTCCTGCTGCTCACCGGCTTCTTCACGTTCACGGTCGGCAGCTTCTTCGAGCGCGGCGAGGCGTCCCTGGTGTCGTTCTTCACCTGGCACCCGTGGCTCTACCTTTTTCTCGTGCCCGCGGTCGGCATGCGGCTGTGGTCGGAAGAGCGCCGGCTCGGCACGATCGAGCTGCTGCTCACGATGCCGGTCACGACCTGGGAGGCGATCGTCGGCAAGTTCCTCGCCTCCTGGCTGTTTCTCGCAATCGCCCTCGCGCTGACCTTCCCGGTCGTGGTCACGGTCAACTGGCTCGGCTCTCCCGACAACGGCGTGATCTTCGCCGGCTACCTCGGCAGCCTGTTCCTCGCCGGTTCCTACCTCGCGGTGAGCTGCATGACCTCCGCGATGACCCGCAACCAGGTGATCAGCTTCATCGTGTCAGTGCTGATCTGCCTGTTCCTGATCCTCGCCGGCTACGAGCCCGTGACCGGCCTGCTGTCACGCGTCGCAAGCCCGCGGGTGGTCGAGGTGATCGCGGCGTTCTCGGTGATGACCCACTTCGAAGGCTTCCAGCGCGGCGTGCTCGACACGCGCGACGTCGTCTTCTTCGCCTCGGCGATCGGGTTCGCGCTCTTCGCCACCGGCGTGATCATCCGCAACCATCGCGCAGGGTAAGACCATGCGACAGAAACAACTCGAAACCCTGCTCTACTCGACCGGCGGCGTCATCGCGCTGGTGGCGGTGCTGATCGCCGCGAACTTCATCGTGAGCGCGTTCAACCTGCGCGCCGACCTGACCGACGGCAAGGTCTACACGCTGTCGCCCGGCACCCGGGCGATCCTCGCCAAGCTCGAGGCGCCGGTCCGGCTGCGCTACTACTACTCGCAGGGCAGCGAGGCGGTGCCGGTGGGGCTCAAGACCTTTGCCAAGCGGGTGGAGGACCTGCTGAACGAGTACAAGGCGGCGGGACGTGGCAAGGTGATCATCGAGAAGTTCAACCCCGAGCCGGATTCCGACGCGGAGGATTCCGCGCAGCTCGACGGGGTCGAGGGCCAGCTCACCAACTCCGGCGAGAAGTTCTACCTCGGGCTCTCGATCTCCTTCCTCGACCAGAAGGCGGCGATCCCGGTGCTCGCGCCCGACCGCGAGCAGCTGCTCGAATACGACATCACGCGCGGTATCGCGCAGGTGGGCGAGGCGAAGAAGCCGATGGTCGGCGTGATGAGCGCGCTGCCGGTGATGGGCCGCTCGCTCGACCCGGTCAGGAAGCAGCAGCCGTCGGAGCCGTGGGTGGTGATCCAGGAGCTGAAGAAGATTTTCGACGTCCGCGAGATCAAGCTCGACGCGCAGCGGATCCCCGACGACATCAAGGTGCTGCTGGTGATCCATCCGCGCAACCTGCCGGAGGAGACCGAGTACGCGATCGACCAGTTCGTGCTGCGCGGGGGCAAGCTCGTCGCGTTCGTGGACCCCTACGCCTACTTCGACCAGCAGCCCGACCTCCAGAACCCGTTCGGCGGCAACCAGGCCGGCCAGTCCACGTTCTACAACCTGTTCAAGGCCTGGGGCGTGGACGTGGACATGGGCAAGGTGATCGCGGACCTCACGTTCGCGAGCGGCGAGGGGCCGCGGCTCCTGCCGACGCTGCTCTCGCTCAACACCCAGGCGCTCAACGCGAATGACGTGGTGACGAGCCAGGTCGGCACGCTGCTGATCCCCTTCGGCGGCGCGTTCAAGAACAAGCTCGCGGACGGGCTCAAGGAGACCGTGCTCGCGCACACCTCGAAGAACGCGCAGCCCGTGGATCTCATCATCGCGACGCTGTCGGGAGAGCCTTCCACGCGCGGCTACCAGCCCACGAACCAGGAGATGCCGCTCGCGATCCGCCTGACCGGCAAGTTCCATACCGCCTTTCCGGAAGGCAAGCCGAAGCCGTACGCGCCGCCGCGTCCGGACAAGGGGAAGGGCGCCGGGGAGAAGAAAGACGCGGCCAAGGCGGAGCCGCAGCTCAAGCAATCGGCCGGTGAAAACTCGATGGTGCTGGTCGCGGACGTGGATATGCTCTCGGACGGCGCGGCGGTCGAGATCCAGGAAGTCTTCGGCCAGCGCGTCGCCGTTCCGCGCAACGGCAACCTCGCGTTCGCGCTGGGTCTGGTCGAGCAGCTCTCCGGCGACAACGCGCTGATCAGCCTGAGGAGCCGCGCTTCTTTCAGCAAGCCGCTCACCGTGGTGCGCGAAATGGAAGCACGCGCGCAGCAGCAGTACCTGGGCAAGATCAAGGAGCTCGAGGACAGCCTCAACCAGACCCAGGAAAACCTCAAGAAGCTGCAGAGTTCGAAGGCCGGCGTGACCAGCAGCATCCTCACGGCGGAGCAGCAGGCCGAGCTCGACAACTTCCGCAAGAAGGCGGCCGAGGCGCGGATCGCCCTCAAGCAGCTGAGAAAGAACCTGCGCATCGAGACCGACGCGCTCCAGTTCTGGACCAAGGTCGTCAACATCGGGCTGGTGCCGTTGCTCGTGGCCGTGGCGGGCTTCTTGCTCGCGCTCGCCCGGCGCCGCCGGGTCGGGGCGATGGCATGAGCGGGACACGCAGACCATGAACCGCAGGCAATTCCTCTATCTGGTCGTCGCGCTGCTGGTCCTGGGAGGCGCCGGGCTCGCGCTGTTCCGGCAGGACATCGGCGACTACCGGGCGAGCGGCGCGAAGATCGGCGCCAAGCTGCTGCCGGCGCTCAAGATTGCCGACGTCGCCCAGGTCCGGCTGCGGGACTCGAAGCACCAGGTCACGCTCGTGCGCAAGGACAAAATCTGGGTGGTGCAGGAGCGCGGCGGCTATCCCGCGAGTTTCCAGGAAATCAGCGACCTCATGATCAAGCTCGTCGAGCTCAAGGTGACGCAATCCGAGCAGGTCGGCGCACCGCTCTGGGCTCGAGTGGAGCTCGCCGATCCGGGCAAGGGAGAAGGCGCGGGCACGCTGGTCGAGTTCACGGACCCCGCGGGCAAGCCGCTCGCGCGCCTGGTCCTCGGCAAAAAGGTGCTCAAGAAGGACCCCCTCAACCCGCTGCCGGCTGCCAAGGACGGCGTGCCCGCGGGCCGCTACGTCCGGGTGGACGGGGCCGGCGACAGGGTGATCGTGGTGTCCGACCCGCTGGAGAAAGCGGTGGCCGACCCGGGCCGCTGGCTCACGAAGGATTTCATCAAGGCGGACCGCATCAAGACGCTCGCGGTCGGGCCGGAGGGCGGCGCCCCGCACTGGAAGATCGCGCGCAGCGAGGAGTGGGGCCAGTGGAAATTCGCGGCGGGCGGCGGGGGGCTCGACCCGAGCGCCGCCGTCACCGCGGTGAACAAGCTCGGCTCGCTGGCGTTCGACGACGTGGCGGTCGATCCCGGGGCGGAAGCCGCCGGCAAGCCCGTCGTCGCCGTCGCGGAAACGTTCGACAACCTCGTCTACACGCTGAAGCTCGCGAAGCAGGCGAAAGGCGACGATTATCTCGTCAGCGTCACGGTGGCGGGCGAGACGCCGAAATCCCGCGCGCCGGAAAAAGGCGAAAAGCCGCAGGACAAGGAACGCCGCGACAAGGAATTCGACGAGAGCCGCAAGAAGCTCGTTGAGCGCGTCGCCGCGGAACGGGCGCTTGCGAAGTGGACCTACGTGATCGGCAAGCAGGAGATCGGGCCGTTGTTGAAAACCCGCGGCGACATGGTCGCCGGAAAACGGGAAGGCCCCCGCCGATAGCCGCTGCCCGGCGAGCGCCGCTCCGCGTTCAGCCAGGGCCGCCCTGCCATGCCAGAACTCGTCACAAGAGCAGGAAATGGACAGGATTTACAGGATTAACAAGATCAAAAACTGAAGTAAGATATGTTCTGGTTTCACCATGGCCCCCGCCCGCGCTTCGATGGTCGTATTGCTCTGCCTGGCCCTGTCCGGCTGCTACGTGAAACTCTACGGACACCAGTCCTCGGGCGGCGGCACGACCACCACCGCCGCCGCCGGCCAGGTGAGCGGCTCCGCGAAGTTCTCCGGCGGCAAGGTGGCGTTTTCCGCGGGACGGGTTCCACCGGCCGGCGCGCCTGGCGGGCACCTCTCCCTGGGCAAGGGCGCTACGGCGGTGCTGGTTCTGGGATGGGTTGTTGCCGACTTCGTGAATTACATCCGGGGCGAGCCGCGGCCCAAGCCGCTCGCGCCGGACGCCCGGATCGCGGATACGTGCTCCTGCTACAAGGATCCGGTGATTAGTGAATAGTGATTGGTGAATGGACCAAACCGATCGCAAAAAAGCCGCGCCAGTTTTGCCTGGTCCAATCACCCATCACCCATCACCCATCACCCATCACGAATCACGCCTTTATGAAATTGAGGGAAATCCTGAAATCCCCGGTGTTCCCGCTCGGCAAGAAGTGGGAGATCAAGAAGCGCGCGGACGGCTACGAATCCGAAGTCACCGCGCTGGTGCGCAGCCTGGTGGAAGACGAGAAAATCCGGGAAGACCAGCGCTGGGCGTGGGAGCGCTGGCGCAATGACGCGGACGCTCTGAAGAACAAACAGGATTAGAGAGGAAGGAAGATGACCCGCGCCGCGATTTTTGGTCTGCTACTTGTCCTTGCCAGTGCGGCATTGGTTGACGTGTCGATTGCGGCGCAGCAATTTCCGGCGCGGCCGGTGCGATTCGTCGTGCCGTTCGCGCCAGGCGGCAGCACCGACACGCTCGCTCGGACCATCGGGGTGAAGCTTGCCGATACGCTCGGGCAGCAGGTGGTGGTGGACAACCGCCCGGGCGGAAACGGCGACATCGGCATGCTGATCGTGGCCAAGGCGCCGGCCGACGGCCACACCATCGTGCTCGGCTATATCGCCAACCTGGCCATTGCCCCCAGCCTCTACGCGAAGATGCCGTACGACCCGCTGAAGGATTTCGCGCCGATCACGCAGCCGGCTTCCTCGCCCAACGTCCTGACGGCGCACCCCTCGGTGCAGGCGAAGACCCTGCAGGAGCTGATCGCGCTCGCGAAGGCGAAGCCCGGCCAGGTGAGCTTCGCCTCGACCGGGGTCGCAAGCGTCGGCCACCTTACCGGCGAGCTCATCAACAATCTTGCCGGCATCAGGATGACGCACGTGCCGTACAAGGGCAGCGGCCAGGCGGTGACGGACATCCTGGGCGGACACGTGCAGGTGATGTTCAGCGGCTTCTCCTCGACGCTGCATCACATCAAGTCGGGGAGGCTGCGCGCGCTGGCGGTGACCGGTCCCAAGCGCTCCAACGCGCTGCCGGATGTGCGGACCCTCTCGGAGCAGGGATTTCCGGGCGTGGAGGCCACGGCGTGGTACGGCATCATGGCGCCGGCCGGCACGCCCAGGCCCGCTATCGCGCGGCTGCACGGCGAGATCGTGAAGATCCTGAAGCTCCCTGACGTCACCCGGAAGCTGGAAGGTCTGGGTTTCGAGATCGTCGGCTCGACGCCGGAACAGCTGACCGCCTACATGCGTTCCGAGATCAAGAAATGGGAAAAGGTGGTGAAGGCGTCGGGGGCGAAGTCCGACTGAGTAATCGTGCCGGACAGGGCACGATCAGTGCTGAGTGCTGAGTGCTGAGTTCCGAGTGCTGAGAGTGGCAGTTGGCAGCCGTCAGTAGGCAACAACTGCAAACTGTCTGGCGCGAACTGCCCGCTGATTCATTCCCCATCGCCCGGTCCTTGCGGCGAATCGATGCGGATTGCGGCTTTCGTCTGGAAGTATTACCATGGCGCTTATAGGTAATACCTAGGGAGGTTCCATGGCGCACCAGGTCACGGTCAAGGGTCAGGTCACCATTCCCAAGCGGGTGCGGGAGTATCTCGGAATCCGCCCGGGCAGCGGGGTGGAGTTCGAGGTTGGCCCGCAAGGCGACGTCGTGCTGCGCAAGGCGGGGCGGGCCGGGAAAGACGCTCGTCCCCGCAGTCGGTTCGCGGCGCTGCGCGGCACGCGAAAGAGCGGCCTGAGCACCGACGAGATCATGAACCTGCTGCGCGGCTACGACGAGGACGCGCGCGACCCGGGATTCAAGAACCGGAAGAAATGATCCTGGTCGATTCCTGCATCGTCATCGACGTGCTGGAAGACGACAGCAGGTGGGCCGGTTGGTCGCAGGCGCAGCTCGAAGCCTGGAGCGTACGCGGCCCGTTGCTGATCAACGCGGTCATATACGCCGAGCTGGCCGCCTACGCCTCCAGCAAGGAGTCGCTTGAATCCGAGATCGCCGCAGCTGGCCTTGCCGTGCGCGAATTTCCGCGCGACGCCCTGTTTCTCGCCGGCCGGGCGCACGCCGCTTACCGCAGGCGCGGCGGCACGCGGGCCAGCGTGCTTGCCGATTTTCTCGTTGGCGCCCATGCCGCAGTTCTGCGAATCCCGATACTGACGCGCGACGTCGCCCGCTTCCGCGCGTATTTCCCGACGGTCAAGCTCGTCAGCCCGGATTGAACGGCGTCGCTACGTTTTGCGAATGGGCAGCGGCGAAAGTTGTAGTGAGCCGCGGGGCGGGGGTAAAGTAGCCACAATAGGAGGCGCCCGGTGCCGAAGAACAAGTGGCAGCTGCAGGAGGCCAAGAACCAGCTCTCCGAAGTCGTGCGCAAAGCGCAGAGCGAGGGGCCGCAGGTGATCACGCTGCACGGAACCGATGCGGTCGTGGTGGTCTCGGCGAAAGACTACCAGAAGCTTGCGCGGCCCAAGGGCAAGCTCGTGGATTTCTTCCGCAAGTCACCGCTCACCGGCGTTGACCTGAAGCTGGTGCGCGAGAAGGGGGTCGCAAGGCTCCCGGCCTCGGAGCGACGAACCCGGCTGCAATCCTGGGTTCGGCGCGAGCTGGTCGAGCGTTTCGGTGGACGCCTGCTGCCAGTGGATGCGCGCACGGCGGCGCGCTGGGGCGCCATGACGGGCGAGTCGGAAAACCGGGGCAGGCCGTTGCCGGTGATCGACAGTTTGATTGCAGCCACGGCCCTCGTTCACGGCTTCACAGTGGCCACGCGCAACGTCGAGGACTTCAAGCGCTGCGGCGCAGCCTGCGTCAATCCGTGGGTCGAGGAATAACCCCACCTTCCATCGCCACGCTGCGCAAATGCGCCGCCGCGGTCGGCAGGAAACTCGTGATCCGCCTCGGGTGAGCGTGGAGATCAGACTCGATCCGTTGGGAACGGTCAATCTATTGTGCTGAGGAATGCCGTATGGATGGCCATGGTTGGCCCAGGAAGCGGATGCTCATCTCCATACGGAATTGCCCCAGTGCCCGGGGGATGCATATTCAATTGCGCAGTATGCCGCGGCTTCTACAGTCCGGACTTTTACTAATCGCGACACACGGCCGCAGGTGTGCTCTGGAAATTAGACGCTGAGGTGACCCGTAACGGAAGGATGTAAACGTAGCCTGGGACAGTCCACGGTTTCCATTGTTACTTGCTGCGTGAACTGTGATTGCCATCGACAGTAGCGTTTGCGCGGCGCTCGCCAGTCACGTGGCACTGGTCATCGTATTTTTATGCGGCGTGATGGCTGACGACCTCCAGCACGCGTGAGCCGTCGGCGTTCCTGACTTCGGTGTGGACCGCCGCGAAGCTGCGGCCTTCGTGAAAGCGGCGTGACGTGATCTTCAGCGCCTTGCCCTGGCCGGGGCTGATGTACCAGGCCGCGATCGCCGAGAGTTGCGGGTGCCGGGGCGCGGCGGCTTGCGCGGTGATTGCGGCCAGTCCCAGCGACAATCCGCCCTGAATATGCCTGACGCGATTGCTGTGCTGCGGGCCGAGCTTCGCCGTGCAGCGCGCGCCGAAATCAGTCGGGAAGGGAAGGGCATTCCAGAAATGCTCGATGAAGGCGTGCCGGCCGTCGGCGCGCCTTAACGCGGAGTTGCATGCCTTCAAAATCGCTCTTTCGTCAGGTTCGAGATCCTTGGGACGGAGCGCTGCGGGCGCTACTTCGTCCTCCTGTTGCCAGGGCAACGGGGCGAGGTTCACGCCGGGCGGCGACGGCAGCACCACAAAAGTGCCGCTGGCGTGGCACACCGCCACGCCCCCGGCGTAAACCGTGCCGCTCGTCAGGGACTGGCGGACCTCCGCGCCGCTCGTGTATCCGTGCATGCGCGCGTGGGCCTTCAGCTCGCCGCGCAACGGCGCGCCGGTGAACTGCGCATGCAGGTGCACGGTGGCCTGCCGCGCCCCGCGGTCGATCTTCAGGCGCGAGGCGGTGGAAAGCGCCGTGTCGAGCAGGACGCTGAATGCCGCGAGGCTGGCGGAGCCGTCCACATTGCGAGACTGCGGGCCGTCGAGCAGGGTCTGCTCGAGGTCGTCCTCGCCCATGCGCGGCCAGGCGCAGCCGAGGAAATAGCCGGGAAAATGGAATCCCGGGGTGCGATTCGCCGCCAGGGCATGCAGCACCTGGCGGCGGATCGCTTCAGCAACGAGAGCAGGTTCCGGTTTCATTCCTTGATTGTAATTCATGCGCGCCGCGGCTTTCGCGGCGCACATGTGCGGTAAAATCGGGACCAAAATGCCGCGCCCTCCCGAACGCGACGCCGCGTCGCCGCCGACACGCATCATCAGCCTGTACGAGACTCTCGCCATCGTTCTGCTGTGGAACGCCGGCTACAAGGGCGTGCGCGTGGCCAGCACGCTCTACGCGCTGGAACTCGGCGCCGGGCCTTTCGATACCGGGCTGCTGCTCGCGGTCTACGGGCTGTTCCCGCTGATGCTGGCGGTGCAGGTCGGCAAGATCGGCGACCGCTACGGCGTGCGCTTGCCCATCGTCGCCGGCACGGTCGTCTCGGCGCTCGGGATACTGCTGCCGTGGATCTGGCCGGCCTACCCGATGCTGTTCGTCTCCGCCGCTGTCTGCGGCGCCGGCTTCATCCTCGTCCAGGTCTCGATGCAGTCGCTGGTCGGCTCGCTCGGCAGCGGGCGCACGCGCACCCTCAACCTCAACTGGTACGCGCTGGTCGTTTCCACCTCGGACCTGCTGGGACCGGTGACGGCGGGTTTTTCGATCGACCACTTCGGCTACGTGCGCACCTACCTGCACCTGGCCTTGCTCACCCTCGCGTCGGTCGTCGCCCTGTTTTTCGTGGCGCGGCGCCTGCCGCACGGCGCCACCAGCCAGGCCGACCGCAGCCAGCAGCGCATGAGCGATCTTTTCCGCAACCACAACATGCGCCGCATGCTGTTGACGAGCGGCCTGGTCATGGGCGGTCTCGACCTGTTCCAGCTCTACCTGCCGCTGCACGGACATTCCGTCGGGCTGTCGGCTTCGGCCATCGGCGTGATCCTGGGCGCGTTCGCCGCGGCGGCATTCGTCACGCGGGCGCTCCTGCCCACCCTGGTGCGCCGGGTGGGAGAGGAGGCGGCCCTTTGCCACGCCATGTTCCTCTCCGCCGGCACGTTCTTTCTCATCCCGATGTTTCAGGACCCGCTCGTGCTGGCCGTGGTGTGCTTCGTGCTCGGGCTGGGCATGGGGCTCGGCCAGCCGCTGACGGTGATGCTGACCTACAACTACTCGCCCGCGGGCCGGCACGGCGAGGGACTGGGCCTGCGCATCGCGATCAACAACACGATGCACGTGTCGGTGCCGGCGGTGTTCGGGGCGATCGGCGCCCTGTTCGGCCTCGCGCCCGTATTCTGGGCGAGTTCCGCGATGCTCGCGGCGGGCGGCTACACCGCCCGCCGCAGCCCGCGTGACCCATGACCGGCGCGGTTTTGGAGCGATACATGCCAATGGTGCATGGAAGATCTCGCGACACGCGGGCTTATCGGGAAAGACTGCTTTTGTTCATGGAGCTTCTTGTTAGGAATTTGCCGGACGACGGCCCGGCGAATTCCTGAAGCGCAAGCGATGTCGATCGGCACCGTGCTTCTCATCGTGCTGTGCAACATGGCGAGCTTTCGCGCAAGCAAGGTCATCGTGTCGTTGTTCGCGATCGAGCTCGGCGCATCGCAGTTCATCATCGGCATCCTGATCGCGCTCTACTCGCTGTTCCCGGCGATGCTCGCGATCTACGCCGGCAAGCTCTCCGACCGCCTCGGGGTGCGCCTGCCGATGCTGTTCGGATCGCTGGGCATGGTGGCCGCGCTGCTGTTGCCGTGGCTGTTTCCATCAATGCCGGCGTTGTACGCGTCGGCGGCGCTGATCGGCGTCACGATGATGATGTACAACGTGTCCGTGCAGAACCTCATCGGCTCGTTTGGCGGCGCCGAGGACCGCACTCGCAACTTCAGCAACTATGCGCTTGCCTTGGCGCTGGGCTCTTCCATCGGGCCGATGGCGGCGGGATTTTCCATCGACTTCATCGGGCATGCCCGCAGCTACCTCATTGCCGCCGCGTTGCCGGTGGTGTCGGTGGCGATACTCGCTTTCACGCGCGGCCTCAGCGGCGGACACAGAACCAAGAGCGAGGAGGAGCAGGCGGTGCTTTCGGCGAGCCTGCTCGCCAACCCGCTGCTGCGCCGCACGCTGATCGCGGGCGCGATGGCCGTGACGGGGCAGGACCTGTTCCAGTTCTACATGCCCATCTTCGGGCATTCCGTCGGGCTGTCGGCCTCTGCCATAGGGGTGGTGCTGGCGATGTTCGGTATCGCGGCTTTCATGGTGCGGGTCGCTTTGCCGGCCCTGGTCAAGCGCTCGGGCGCGGACGCGGTATTCAGGCGGTCGCTTTATGTCTCCGCCGTCGCATTTCTGGCCATTCCGCTGTTCGACAGCGCGATCGCGCTCTCGGCGGTCGCGCTCGTGCTCGGGCTCGGCATCGGCTGCGCGCAGCCGGTCACGCTGATGCTGATCTTCAGCCGCGCGCCCGAGGGCCGCTCGGGCGAGGCGTTCGGGATGCGCGCCACCATCAACCAGATCACGCACATCGCGGTGCCGCTCATCTTCGGCACGATCGGCTCCGCATTCGGCGTCGCACCGGTGTTCCTGGCCAACGCGCTGATCCTGGCGGGCGCGGGGGCGTTCAACCGCGAAAAAAAATGAACGCAGTCATCCCGGAGGGCTCACCGCAACACCGTTCATTTTTTTAAGCGAGAACACCTATAATGACGCGTTCCACAGGAAGGGAAGGAAAATGAAGATCGCGGTATTGGACGACTACCAGGACGTGTTCCGCACGCTCAAGTGCTATTCCAGGCTCAAGGCCCACGACGTGGCCATTTACCGCGATTCGGTGAAGGAGCCGGCGAAGCTCGCGGAGCGGCTGAAGGGGGCCGACGCGGCGATCCTGCTGCAGCAGCGCACGCCGTTCCCGCGAGCCGCGGCCGAGAAAGTCACCACGCTCAAGCTCATCAGCCAGACCGGCCGCAACGTCAATCACATCGACGTCGCGGCCTGCACCGAGAAGGGGATCCTGGTCTGCGGCGCCGGCGCGGGGCTGCCCAACCATACCGCCGAGCTGACATGGGGCCTGATCTTCTCGGCGCTGCGCCACATTCCCGAGGAGGTGCAGCGCCTGAAGGCGGGCCGGTGGCAGACCACTCTCGGCACGACGGTGGTCGGCAAGACCCTCGGCGTCTACGCCTACGGGCGCATCGGCAGCATCGTCGCGAGAGCCGGAAAGGCGTTCGAAATGCGGGTCGTGTGCTGGGGGCGCGAAGGCTCGACCAACAAGGCGCGCGCGGACGGCTTCGAGGTCGCGCCGAGCCGCGAGGCGTTCTTCGAGACCGCGGACATCGTGAGCCTGCACCTGCCGCTCAACAAGGAGACGCGCGGCATCGTCAAGCACGCGGACCTCGCGCGCATGAAGCCGACCGCGCTCATCGTCAATACCAGCCGGGCGCCGATCATCGAGGAGGGCGCTCTGGTGAAAGCGCTGAAGGAAGGGCGCCCGGGCTTCGGCGCGGTGGACGTCTACGAGGACGAGCCGGTGCTGAACGGCAACCACCCGCTGCTCAAGATGGACAACGTGGTGTGCACGCCCCACATCGGCTACGTGGACCGCGACACTTACGAGAAGTACTACGGCGCGGCGGTGGACAGCATCCTCGCCTACGCCGAGGGCAAGCCGATCAACGTCCTCAATCCCGAAGTGCTTAACAAACCGTGAGGCCGGGAGAGCGGGAGAGGGGAAAACCCCTCTGACGATCTTTCGATCTCGCGATCTCGCGATCTCCCGATTTCACGATCTCCCGGCTTTTCGGATCTCCCGACCTCCCGATCTCACGGTCTTTCCATCTCCCGGCATTTCATGCTGCCGGTATATACTTTTCTTGACTACTCAACCGTCAACCAGTACAAGTTAGGTGGCTCGGCAATCGCCATGAGCAATTTTGACTTCGTTCCAAAGCCGATCGATGCCGTTGGAATTCGGCTTGGTGAAGGGACCACTGTCCGGATCTCTAACGCGATCATTCAGCGCACGACTGCGCTGCGGGCGTACAGCAGCTATGCCTCTGCGGGTAACTGGATGGAGAAGCTCTCCGCAGCATACATCGTCGCGCTTGCGACACGGTCGGCGGACTCTTGGTTGATGCAGGACATCCAGAACCACAATCCCGAGGAACCACGCATCTCTTGCCCAAAGTGCCGTGAAGCCACAATCGGGCTACATGTAATCCGCGGTCGCCTATTTCCGCGCCTGAAGCAATTGCGAAAGCATGCCAACAATCTCATCCACCATCTGGACAAACCCGAGAATCGCGGAGTCGATGAATTGAACATTCAAGGTGTTTTCGAGTACTGCTACCACCTTTTTCAAGAGAACGCAGATGCTCTATTTCAACATATTCCATCTGCGACGTTTCCGCTCACGCTCTGTAATAGTTGCAAGGCCGTGCGGGCGTTATGAGCGGGCAAGAGCCAATGACGCCACCTAACACCCGCATCAACAGCGACCTTCGCCAGTGGCGCTTCGCGCCGCTGGCTCAGGCGCGTTATGCGGCGCGTTAGGAGTCGCAGGCTGGTGATAGGCGATGACGGAGACATTGTTCGGGGCTTGGGCTATGTGTCGATGTATTCCGCTTGGGTCGAAGAGACCGTTGACGATTTGTTGCGCTATATGGCTGCGATCGAACCCTTTGACGAAGCCACACAACGTTGGCCAATTAGCCGCAAGCTTCGTCATGCGGCAGAGGTCGTTCGTCGATTGAACAGCCGGGAACTGGAGGGTTTGCCGGAGGGCTTAGAGGCAGGTATCGCGCTGTTCGAACGGCGAAACGAGGTTGTGCACGGCCGGGTCTATGCGGGGCACGATCAAGTCGACTACCTCCAGGCCGGACGCCCGAACGTGCCCACTCGGCCTATTACTTCGGCAGAGCTGTACCAATTGGCAAATGACTTTTGGGGCTACCGTGGCTATCTCATCGGTCCACAAATATTTCGTCTACCGCGCGCGGTTCAGGCGTTCGTCAATGGCGCCTCCTAACACGCCCCACTCGGACGCGCGGGAAGCATCGCGCAACGATTTACCACCGCAGCCGCGCGCCGGTGGGCGTGAACGTTATCCCCCACGTATGACATTTGAGGTTGTTCTGGATAAGAGCTACTTGGACGGAGCACCGACAAGCTCCGTGAGGTTTCTTTGTGACAACTTCACGGTGCTTCTCTCCGACGAGCTGTTCTATGAGCTAATGACGACGAGGCCCGAGAGCCAGAAACGATGCTTCTCAAAACTTCCGGACCGCCGGAATCCTGTCGCTCTTATTCCAAACGTGGGTTCCCTTCTGCGGTACGAGCGGGAGCACAACCAATCGTGTACCCCGATCTCCCGGCACAAGCTCGGTGACGATTACATCTTCAATCGAAAGCTACGGGAAGGCTCATTCGTCATTGAAGGTGAAGTCCTAGAGAACCTCGAAGCTTGGAAGACGCAGGTGGCGAACGACACGAAGGAGTTCATTGAACACTGGGTCATCGTCCACCAGTTCTTTCCCGAGTTGAACGGCATTGAGTGGAAAGAGTTCCCCGAAGCGATTCGCCAGGCTCGTCGAAAGATCGCAACCGACTATGACTTTGTTCGGAGCATCTACGCATCTTTCTTGGACGAGGACGCCCCTCCTGACTCTCCTAAGCCCGAAGCTCTCGACGCGAACTGGGGGTTTTTCCGATGGGTGCAGTGTCAGATTCTCAGCGCGCTCCGACTCTTTGGGCGATATCAAGGGAAGTTGCCCAACGCCTCGAGCGAGGACTTCGTCCGAAAGGCGGAGCACTCTATGATCGATAGTTATTTCGTTATTCTCGGTTCACTCACCGGGGCGATGGCAACACTGGATGAGGAAATCCGAGAGGATCTACTCCTGCTATGTCCAGACTGCTTCTTTGTGTCACCGAAGGTGGTTACCGGTGGGCGCTAACATCGCGTTCCAGGGGAGCCGAAACAGCGGCGTTGCCGCTGCTTCGGCCCCCTGAACGCGGGCGTTACGGCATTCGATATTTGATTCTCTTGGCGCGCTTGGGTGTGCCAGGCCAAGCCTGGCTGATCTTGTGAACTGAAAGGAGTTTACCCTGTGAATTACCCGTTCAACAGGTAGCCAATCGAGCGCGTTGTCCGAGCAATCGGCGGCGCGAAGCCTCGTGCGGCGAACATGTGA
>JACPTK010000022.1 GCA_016192825.1 Betaproteobacteria bacterium
CGACTCCCGTGCCCCAGCGCCTCCACCATCTTCTCGGCATAGCGTTCGAATCGCGATTCCACGCCGCTACCCATCGTCCACCTCCACAGTTACGATGAACACCTCGCGACGGTACCACGATCGCTAACACAGTACAACTAACTGTCCTGACGTCCGCTTCGGGTCGTTTCCGGCCGCTGATTATCAAGCGGTTTTCGGCCAGAACCCGTCATTCGATTACCTGGGTCGCCCGCACCAGGAGTGAATTGGGAATCCTGACGCCGAGTGTTGATTTTCGCGCGCAAATGAGCCACTCTTTCGCCGGGCGCTGAAACAAACATATACTGTCGCGGTTAGATCGCTTTTGTTTTCAAGGGCACGGATCCTCGGAAGGGAGCCCGCAGTGACAACACCATGAGGCCGGGATGAAGAGTCATGGGCAAGCTAAAAAAGGACGAGGACCAGCGCGGCCGTGCCGATAACGCCAAAGCGGCTCATTTGACGCTGGGCACGAAGGTGCCGGAAATGCACCCGGCGAGTCCGCTCGGCGATCCCAAAGCGAAGAAGAAGAAGCGCAACAAGTTCTACTTGCGAAAGCTGCGCCGCCTGCACGTCGAACTGGTCAAGATGCAGGAATGGATCAGGCACGAGGGCCGCAAGGTTCTGGTCATCTTCGAGGGCCGCGATGCTGCCGGCAAGGGTGGTGTCATCAAGCGGATCAGCCAACCGCTCAATCCGCGCGTCTGCCGCGTGGTGGCGCTCGGCACGCCGACGGAGCGCCAGAAGACCCAGTGGTATTTCCAGCGCTATGTAGCCGAACTGCCGGCGGCGGGCGAGATGATATTGTTGGACCGCTCCTGGTACAACCGCGCCGGGGTCGAGCGCGTGATGGGGTTCTGTACGGACGCCGACTACCTGGAATTCATGCGCAGCTGCCCGGAATTCGAGAGCATGCTGGCGCGTTCGGGTATCACAATCGTGAAATACTGGTTTTCGGTGAGCGACAAGGAACAAGAGCGCCGCTTCAAATCCAGGATCGATGATCCGACCAAGCGCTGGAAGCTGTCGCCGATGGACCTGGAATCACGCAACCGATGGCAGGACTACTCCCGCGCCAAGGACGACATGCTCGTCCACACCGACATCGATCAGTCAAGGTGGTACGTGGTCAATTCGGACAACAAGAAGCGGGCTCACCTGAACTGCATCACCCACCTCTTGAGCCTGCTGCCATACAAGGACGTGACGCCGAAGAAGATGAAGCTTCCCAAACGAAAACCCGAACTGCGCGAGGGCTATGCCCGCCCTCCGCTGGATAGCCAGAATTTTGTCCCTGAGATTTATTAGGCGCCCTTAAATCAGGCACCCATAACCGTGACCGACCGTAAGCCGATATTCAAAGTGATCGTCGATGCGAAAGGCGTCGTCCTGGTGAAAGTCAAGCGGGGACGCCCGGGTTATCGCAAGGCCAGAAAGCGCGCGATCCTGCGCCAGCGCGACGCCATCGAGCTCTTCCGCAAATTGAACAAGGCCGGCAAGGGCAAGGGCTTCGTTGGCACCTACGCTTTTCATCTTCTCGAAACCGCCAGGACCTTCGCCATGCTGCGCCTGCAGGCGAGGCTGCGCGAGGTTCAGGACAACCTGGACCGGGTTCTGACCTACGACGGAAGCACGAAACAGAGCGACGGCTGAAAAAGTCCGACAGGCTGCCAGGGTCAGGTCTTGCCTTTTGCCTAAACCTGCTATGTCAGGCAAAAGGCAAGACCCCCTCGATAACCCCCTCGGAGCAGCGGAGTCCCTTCTTGGCGCCCGGATTGGACATCACGATCCGTGATCTCCAATTTGCAAACTCCGGTTTCAAGTAAGTGAACCCGGTCCTATCAGCCATTCTTCAGATGTATCACTAGCGCGAGGACGGTCGCGGCCATCGCGACGCCGCACACGGCGAGCCAGCCAAACTGCGCGAAGGTCCAGCTCGTCAGAAATGCGCCGACGGCGTTTCCGGTCCACACATGCACTCCGAACAGGGTGTTGGCGCGCGCGCGTGAATCCGGCACCACCGTATTGATCAACGTCTGGTTGGCGACCATCGCTGCGCGCAGGCCGCAGTCGAGCAGCGCGGCGCCGACGACCACCGCCGCCACCGTCCAGACGCCAAAGCCCATCGCGATCCACGCAGCCAGCATCGAGCCGATGCCCGCCAGAACCACCGGCCGGACGCTGACACGGTCGGTCAAGCGCCCCGCCGGCCGGGCCACGAGTATGCCCGCCGCGCCGGGGATACCGATCAAGCCCGCCGTGGTCGGCCCCACGCGATGGAGCGCCGCGAGCATGGGCGCCGCCACCGCCCAGAACCCGCCGTAGCAAATACCGAACATGAACTGGACCGCCACCGCGCGTCGTATTTCGCCATGCGCCCGCAAGAGACGATACATCGACCACAGCAGATCGCGATACGAGTCCCGCGACGTGGGCTGCGTCCGGCGGAGCCTTGCCCACAGCACGGACGTGATCAGGAGCAGCATGCCCGCCGACAGCACGTAGCTGTAGCGCCAGCCGATGTGCGTGGCGATCAAGCCGCCGACGATGCGCGCGAACAGGACGCCGCTGAACACCGCCATGAGCTGCGTGCCCAGCGCGCGCCCGCGCTGTTCCGGGCGCGCAATCTCCGCCGTGATGGCGATGAAGTTCTGCACCAGCGGCGAACAGATGCCCGACACCAGGCTGCCCGTAGCCAACACCGCGATCGACGGCGCCACCGCCATCATGGCCTGCGCGAGCATCAGCACGACGATCATGCACAGCACCAGCGTCCGCTTGTCGATCCGGTCCCCCAGCGGCACGAGAAACAGCGTGCCCACCACCATGCCGCCGAACGAGAGCGTGGGTATCCAGCCGGTCGTTGCGGCGTCCGCCTGGAACTCCGCGGCGATTGCTGCCAGCATCGGGGTCTGATAGTGAATGCCGCCCGCCACAACGAAAGCGGACACGGCCATCAGCGCGACGAGACTGCGATGCTCGGGCAATGGGGATCCTGGCAGCGCTTCAGGCCCGGGCGAGGACGATGGCGGCGGTGGCGACGATGTCCTCCACGCTCGCGCCGCGGGAGAGGTCGCTGACGGGCCGCGCGAAACCCTGAAGCACCGGGCCGATCGCGCGCGCGCCCGCCAGGCACTGGGTGAGCTTGTAGGCGATGTTGCCCGCGTCGAGGTCGGGGAAGATCAGCGCGTTCGCTCTTCCCGCGACCGGGCTGTCGCCCTTCATCTTCATCGCCGCCACCTGCGGCACGAGCGCGGCGTCGGCCTGAAGCTCGCCGTCGATGGCGAGGTCCGGCGCGCGTTCCCGGACCAGCGCCAGCGCCCGCGTCACCTTCTCGACCCGCGCATGCTGCGCGCTGCCCTTGGTGGAAAACGAGAGCAGTGCGACGCGCGGCTCCTCGCGCAGCAACGCGCGGCAGGTCTCCGCCGAGGCCAGCGCGATGTCGGCGAGCGTCTCCGGGTCCGGATCCACGTTCACCGCGCAATCCGCGTAGATGAAGTTGCGCGCTGCGCCGCCGTCCCTGCCGGGCACGACCATCAGGAAGAAGCTCGACGGCGTGCGTATGCCGTCGGCCAGCCCCACCGTCATCAGCCCCGCCTCGATCACGCGCCCGGTGGGATTCGCCACTCCGGCGATCATCGCGTCCGCGTCGCCGCCCTTGACCATCATGCCGGCGTGAAACAGCGGCTTGCGGACCAGCCGGCCGGCGATTTTCGCATTTACGCCCGGCCGGCCCTCAGAATAAATTCCGGCGTACGCCTCCAGCCGGTCGCTCGCCTCCGGGTCGATTGCGACGATCCCGTCGAGGGAGACGCCGGCCCGGGCCGCGGCGGCTTCAATCTCCGCGCGCCTTCCGAGCAGGAAGGGGACTGCGATGCCGCTGTCCTTCAGCTTTCGCGCGGCCGCGACGATACGCTCGTCCTGGCCTTCGGGAAACACGAGCCGCTTGCGGCCCGCGCGCGCCTGGGCGATGCAGGCGTCAACGATGTCGCTCACGGGAAAGACGAGTTTGCAGTTGGCAGTCGTCAGTTGGCAGCGGCTGCAAACTGCCTACTGCAAACTGCCGACTCCCGTTGTGACCGGCGGTCAGAACGGGATATCGTCGTCCATCTGCTCGAACGCGCCCCCGCCGCCCTTCTTCGCGCCTTGCTGCGGCTTGGCGCCGCCGGCGCCCGCGGCGGCACCGGCCGGCTCGCGCGACATCGGCTCCGCGCTGCCGCTGCCGCCGCCGCGCCCGCCCAGCAGCTGCATGCGGTCGGCCACGATCTCGGTCGAATAGCGGTCCTGGCCGGACTCCTTGTCCTGCCACTTGCGGGTGCGGATGCGGCCCTCGACGTACACCGGCGAGCCCTTCTTGAGGTACTCGCCCGCGATCTCGGCGAGCTTGCCGAAGAACGCGATGCGATGCCACTCGGTGTGCTCCTGCTGCTCGCCGCTCTTGTCCTTCCACTTCTCCGAGGTCGCGATGCGGATGTTGGTCACCGCGTCCCCGCTCGGAAGGTAGCGCGTTTCCGGGTCGGCGCCGAGATTGCCGATGAGTATCACCTTGTTCACCGATGCCATGTCGATCCCTTTCCAGTAAGCATTCAGGTATCAGCTCTCAGCTATCAGCTCTCAGCTGCCAGCTACCGGCTACCAGCTACCGGCTACCGGCTACCGGCTATCAGCTACCAGCTATCAGCTATCAGCTACCAGCTATCAGCGGCCAGCAAGAACAGGTCAAGCTTCCGCTGAACGCTGAACGCTGGAAGCTGACAGCTCATTGAGCACATTTTGTTCGTCAAACCCGTCCCTGTCCACCGTCAGGTAGGCGCGCCGCTCGCCGCTTGCGACCCGCGCCTCGTGCACGCCCGGCAGCGCCCGGAGCCGGGCCAGCAGCAGCTCGGCCCGGGCGCCATTGAGCGCCGGCAGCGCGTAGACGCACGTCGCGCGCGCCGCCGGCACCCGCGTGCCGGCGGCGACCACAAGCCACATAACGAGCAGGACGGCGTCGAGGATGACAACGCCGGAGGTCGCCCATTTCCCGTAGAGATAGCCGCCCGCGGCAGCGCCCACAAAAGCGCCGAGGAACTGCAGGCTGGTGAAGACGCCGATCGCCAGGCCCCGGGAGCCGCCGGGCGCGATCTTGGATATCAGCGTCGGCAGCTGCGCTTCGAGGACGTTGAACGCAGTGAAGAAACCGAGCAGGAACAATGCGATCATCCAACGCCCGCCCGTGAGCCAGGGCATCGCGAGCTGGGCGAGGAGGCAGAGGGCGATTGCCCCGAGGAACACCGTCTTCATCCGCCCGGGGTGCCTCGCGCCGAGTATCGCCGGCAGCATGAGCACGAAGGAGCCCGTCATGACCGGCAGATAGACCTGCCAGTGATCGTTCACCGGCAGCCCCGCCGCCCGCAGATTGAGCGGCACGGCGATGAAGAGCGCCATCAATACCGCGTGCAGCGCGAACACGCCGTAATAGAGGCGGGCGAGCTGGAGGTCGCGCAGCACCGTCGCGAACTGCTCCAGTCCGCGCGCCTCCGCGCGGCGCGGCGGCGCCGGCGCATCCGGCACGAGCGCGTAGACCACCCACATCGCGACGAGCACCAGCACGCCGGTCATGGCGAAAATGCCCGGCACGCCGATCATGCGGTTGAGCCACGGCGAGAGCACCAGCGACAGCGCGAAGGTCACGCCGATGGTGGAGCCGATCATCGCCATCGCCTTGGGGCGGTGCTCGTCGCGCGTCAGATCGACCGTCATCGCCATCACCGGCGCCGCGATCGCGCCCGCGCCCTGCAGCAGGCGCCCGAGGATCACCACCCAGATGTTGACCCCGAGCGCCGCGATGAAGCTGCCGGCGGCGAAAATCGCAAGCCCGATGTAGATCACCGGCTTGCGGCCGTAACGGTCGGACCACCAGCCGAACGGGATCTGGAGGATGGCCTGGGTCAAGCCATAAATGCCCAGCGCAATGCCCACCAGCGTCAGGCTGTCGCCGCCCGGCAGGCTCTCGGCGTAGATCGCGAACACCGGCAGGATCACGAACATGCCGAGCATGCGCAGCCCGAAGATGCTGGACAGGCTCAGGGCCGCGCGCAACTCCTGCGGACTCATGCGGTCGGCGGACGGCATCAGGGGGCAAAACGGGTTGGGAAAAGGCGGAAATCTTGGGTATATTAGCAGGTTTAGGTTCGCATTCTCCCTTGGCCACTTCACGCCCGACCGTCGTACGGCTGCAAACCGCGGGGCCCGATACCGCGCGCAGCGCCGATCTCATCCGCGTGCGCGGCGCGCGCACCCACAATCTCAAGAACATTAACCTCGACCTGCCGCGCCACCGCCTGATCGTCATCACCGGGCTCTCCGGCTCGGGCAAGTCCTCGCTGGCGTTCGACACGCTGTACGCCGAGGGGCAGCGCCGTTACGTCGAGTCCCTTTCGACCTACGCGCGGCAGTTCCTGCAGCTGATGGAGAAGCCCGACGTGGACCTGATCGAGGGGCTCTCGCCGGCGATCTCGATCGAGCAGAAGGCGGCGAGCCACAACCCGCGCTCCACGGTCGGCACCGTCACCGAGATCCACGACTACCTGCGGCTGCTGTTCGCCCGCATCGGCGACCCCCACTGCCCCGAACACGCCATCCGGCTCTCGGCGCAGAGCATCGCGCAGATGGTGGACCACGTGCTGCAGCTGCCCGAAGACACGCGCCTCATGATCCTCGCGCCGCTCATCGTCGGCCGCAAGGGCGAGCAGGCCGACCTCTTCGACGAGCTGCGCGCACAGGGCTTCGTGCGGCTGCGGATCGACGGCGCCGTCCATGAGATCGACGAACTGCCGAAGCTCAAGAAGAACGTCAAGCACACCGTCGAGGTGGTGGTGGACCGGCTGCGGGTGAGACAGGACGCCAAGCAGCGGCTCGCCGAATCGTTCGAAACGGCGCTGCGCCACTCGGACGGCAGGGTCATCGCGCTCCAGATGGACGAGGGCAAACCCCTCACCCCCGACCCCTCCATCCCTCACCCCCGCCCCTCTCCCGGGGGGAGAGGGGGGGTACCAGATCGCTCACGCGATGGAAAAGGGATCGAGCACCTGTTCTCGTCGAAGTTCGCCTGCCCGGTGTGCAGCTACTCGCTGCCGGAGCTCGAGCCGCGCCTGTTCTCCTTCAACAATCCCATGGGCGCCTGCCCGCGCTGCGACGGCCTGGGCACCATCAGCTTCTTCGACCCGAAGCGCGTCGCCGCCTTTCCCGAGGTCTCGCTCGCCTCCGGGGCGATCAGGGGCTGGGACCGGCGCAACCAGTTCTACTTCCAGATGCTGCAGTGCCTGGCGGAGCATTACGGCTTCGACATCGAGGCGCCGTTCGGCGAGCTGCCGCAGAAGGTGCAGGACGCGGTGCTTCACGGCTCGGGCGGGGAAAAAATCCGGTTCCTCTACGTCGGCGAGCGCGGCAACAAGCACGTGCGCGAGCACGCTTTCGAGGGCGTCATCCCCAACCTCGAGCGCCGCTACCAGGAGACCGACTCGATCGTCGTGCGCGAGGAGCTCGCCAAGTACCTCAACGCCCGCGCCTGCCCCGAGTGCGACGGCACGCGGCTGCGGCGCGAGGCGCGCCACGTGACGGTGGCGGGCCGGCCGATCTACGAGATCAGCGCGTTGACGCTCGCGCACGCGAGCCGGTTCTTCGAGACCCTCGAGCTGGCCGGCGTGAAGCAGGCGATCGCGGACAAGATCGTCAAGGAGATCCTCACCCGCATCACCTTCCTCAACAACGTCGGCCTCGACTACCTCTCGCTCGACCGCGCGGCGGACACGCTCTCGGGCGGCGAGGCGCAGCGCATCCGGCTCGCGAGCCAGATCGGCTCGGGCCTGACCGGCGTCATGTACGTGCTCGACGAGCCTTCGATCGGGCTGCACCAGCGCGACAACGCGCGGCTGCTCTCGACGCTGAAGCGGCTGCGCGACGGCGGCAACACGGTGATCGTGGTCGAGCACGACGCGGAAGCGATCCAGAATGCCGACCACGTCGTGGACATGGGCCTCGGCGCCGGCGACCATGGCGGCAACGTGATCGCGCAGGGCGCGCCCCAGGACATCGCCCGGCACCCCGAGTCCCTCACCGGGCAGTACCTGTCGGGCCGCCGCCGGATCGAGGTGCCGGCGCTGCGGCACCGGCCCAATCCGAAGCGGCAGCTCGTGGTCAGCGGCGCGAGCGGCAACAACCTGAAGGGCATCACCGTGAGCCTCCCGGTGGGGCTGTTCGTGTGCGTGACCGGCGTCTCCGGCTCCGGCAAGTCCACGCTCATCAACGACACGCTGTATTCAGCGGTGGCGCGCGCGTTGAACGACAGCGCGCTCGAGCCCGCGCCGCACGAGGCGATCGCCGGCGTGGAGCAGTTCGACAAGGTCGTCAACGTGGACCAGAGCCCGATCGGGAGGACGCCCCGCTCCAATCCCGCCACCTATACCGCGCTGTTCGCCCCGATCCGCGAGCTCTTCGCCGGCGTGCCGGAAGCGCGCGCGCGCGGCTACGGCGCCGGGCGCTTCTCGTTCAACGTCAAGGGCGGCCGCTGCGAGGCGTGCCAGGGCGACGGCGTGCTGAAGGTGGAGATGCACTTCCTGCCCGACATCTACGTGCCGTGCGACGTGTGCCACGGCGAGCGCTACAACCGCGAGACCCTCGACGTCCGCTACAAGGGCAGGAACATCCACGAGGTGCTGCAGATGACGGTCGAGCAGGCGGCGGAATTCTTCGGCGCGGTGCCGGCGATCGCGCGGAAGCTCCAGACGCTGCTCGACGTGGGGCTCGGCTACATCAAGCTCGGCCAGAGCGCGACGACGCTCTCCGGGGGCGAGGCGCAGCGCGTGAAGCTCTCGCTGGAACTCTCCAAGCGCGACACCGGCCGCACGCTCTACTTCCTCGACGAGCCCACCACCGGGCTGCACTTCCACGACATCGACCTGCTGCTGCGCGTGCTGCACCGGCTGCGCGACCACGGCAACACGGTGGTGGTGATCGAGCACAACCTCGACGTCATCAAGACCGCCGACTGGGTGATCGATCTCGGTCCCGAGGGCGGGGATGGCGGCGGGCGCGTCATCGCGGAAGGCGCGCCCGAGGAAGTGGCTCGCCACAAAGCCAGCTTCACCGGCCAATACCTGAAGTCCGTACTGACGTGAGAGCGGGAGGGCGGGAGAGCGGGAGGGCGACAAAACCCGTGAGAGCGGGAGGGCGGGAGATGGATAAATCTTTTTCGATCTCGCGATCTCCCGACTTCACGATCTCCCGGGTTTTCGATCTCCCGCTCTCCCGCCCTCCCGACCTCCCGGGTTTCTAGATGTTTCCCCGCGACCTCCTCCTCGACAGCTTCCGTGCGGCACTATCGGCTGCCGATCCTCTCAAGCTCGTTCCGCCGCACCTGCCGAAGCCGCCGAAGGGACGCACGCTGGTCGTCGGCGCCGGCAAGGCGGCGGCATCCATGGCGCTCGCGGTCGAGCAGCACTGGCCGGCGCAGGCGCCGCTCGACGGGCTCGTCATCACGCGCCACCAGCACGGCCTGCTCACCAACCGCGTCACCGTGATGGAGGCTTCGCATCCGGTTCCGGACGAGAGCGGCGAGGCAGCGGCGCAGGAAATACTGAAGCGCGTGAAGGGGCTCACGCCGGACGACCTGCTGCTGGTCCTCGTTTCCGGCGGCGGCTCCGCCCTGCTCTCGATTCCCGTCGAAGGGCTGTCCATGGCCGACCTGAAGGCGACCACGCGCGAGCTGCTGAAGTGCGGCGCGCCGATCCAGGAGATGAATGCCGTGAGAAAGCACCTCTCCGCGATCCAGGGCGGCCGGCTCGCGGCGGCCTCGCGCGCGCCGGTGCTCGCGCTGATCATCTCGGACGTGACCGGCGACGAACCCACTCACATCGCCTCCGGCCCGTGCGCGCCCGATCCCACCACTTATCAGGATGCGCTCGACGTATTGGAGCGCTACGAGGTGAAGACGCCGAAGGCGGTCGTCGAGCACCTCGCGCGCGGCGCGAACAGGCAAATCCCGGAAACACCCAAGCCGGGATCGAGGATCTTCAGGCGCACCGAGAACAAGGTGATCGCCACGGCACAGCAGTCGCTGCAGGCCGCGGCGCGCTACTTCATCGGCCACGACATCCACCCGGCGATCCTCGGCGATTCGGTGACGGGCGAAGCGCGCGAGGTGGCGAAGGTCTACGGCGCGCTCGCGCGCGAAGTGAAGCAGCACGGATTGCCGTACCAGCCGCCGGTCGCGCTGATCTCCGGGGGAGAGACCACCGTCACCGTCCGCGGCAAGGGCCGCGGCGGCCGCAATGCCGAGTTCCTGCTCGCGCTGGCGCTGGACCTCGACGGGGCCGAGGGCATCCACGCCCTCGCCTGCGACACCGACGGCATCGACGGGTCGGAAGACAACGCCGGCGCGGTCCTCGCGCCGGATTCATTGAATCGCGCGCAGAAGAAAAAGCTCGACGCGGCGAAGCTGCTGAACGACAACGACGGCTATGGGTTCTTCAGCGCCCTCGGCGACCTCGTGGTCACCGGGCCCACCCGCACCAACGTCAACGACTACCGCGTGATTCTCGTCACGGGTGATGGGTGAACCCTGTGGTATGCCGCGCCTGCTGTCCTTGGCTTCGGTCGTGCGCGTCTTCCGTCCTCGACCATCGGTTTCTTCCACGGGGCATTCCAGCCACTGCTTGATCAGGTGCAGCACGCGCCGATCGACGACGCGGCGTGCCACTGACTGCAGCAGTTCGGCGTGGGGGATGCTCCCGAAGTAGCCCGCGAGGTCAGCGTCCACGACTTCCGGGTGGCCACGGAACAGCAGTTCCTCCACCTCGACCACCGCTTGCTGGGCATTGCGGCCGTCATCCCGTATTTCATTCGCAATTCGCAGGCGGTTTTGCTGTTAGCAGCCCGTCGGAACGCCAAGTCCGACAGGCTGCCAGGGCGTGCTTTCAGGCCAGCTCTGTAAAAGGGGCCAGCGTGGCCCCTTTTTTGTCCCGCCGTTTCAATCCCGCTCGCGGAGAATCTGCTTTCGGCGCTGTGATTCCGCCACAAACTCCTCCAGTTCGGGGTCCAGCGCATTGCGGACGGACACCATTCCGATGACTTTGCCGTTCTCGACCACGGGCACGTGACGGAAGCCATTCTCTTGCATCATCAGCAGCGCGTAGCCGAATGACTTGTCAGGATCGATCGTTTGCGGCTCGGCTGTCATGACATCGGCCAGCCGGGTTGTCCGGACATCGCAGTCTCGCGCGATAACACGTGTTACCACGTCGCGCTCGGTAAATATCCCGACCAGGCTTTCGCGGTCGACGATCATGACTGCGCCGACTTTCCTGTTTGCCATCAGCTTGGCCGCCTCGCTGACGGTGATTTCCGGCGGAGCGGTAAGCAGTTTCTTGCGCTCCATCACGTCTCTAACCCGGTGACTGAACATCGCCCTCCCATCGTCCATCGCATCGTGCGGGCAAGCCGCACGGATCGATATCGGACCGCTCGTGGTCAACCCATTCGGCATGCTAAACACACATTGAGACGGGTATGTTGACCCACGTCAAACTCCGTGCAGCCCCGGGCCGCAACCGCGCTACCGCCAGCCAGCCAGGCAAAGCGGGGCCATCTCTGCGGTGGAATTGGCGCGTTACGCCACTGGGCGTAACGTGCTGATCGGCAAAGGGGATGAACGTCCCGCGGGCGGGTGCCCGCGGCCACATCAAGCCTCAACCGCGAACGGTAACCCCGCTTCTTGCCTTTCGCCTTCCGCCTTGTGTTCCGATCCGCGATCCGCGAGTCACGCGCCCCATCAGCGCGCGCGCCTCAAGACGTCTTGCGCCTGCGCGATGGGCGCACGGTGGCGGGGACGGTCGCGCGGGTCAGCTCGCGGATATCGGCGAGCGCGCGGCAGCGTTGAGCGAGCGCCAGCAGGCGCTTCGCGCCGGCTTCGCCGAGCACACGTGTCGCGCAGTCCATGAACTTCGCGGCCCGGTCCCGTTCCGTCAGCGGCCATGCGGGGGAGCCGGGCACGCGGTCGATCCGCGCCTCGAAATTGCCGCGCGGCGTCCGCACCGCGAGGTCGTTATGCCCGGAAATGCCGGAGTAGAGCTTGTCGTCGGCGATCGGATAGCGCCGCACCTTGCGCATCAGTGCGCGTGCCTGCGGCCGCCGCACCATGGCGTCGGTGAAGGTTTCCAGGACCAGGCGGCCATCGAGCAGCAGGGCAGCCACCATGTACTCGACGCTGAATTTCCCTTCCAGGCCGGTCCGCGGGTCGCGGCTGACGAGCGCGGTGTCGCCGCCGGGCAGAAACCCGATGGCCACTTCCTCCATCTCGTCCGCCTGCAGGCGATGCCGCTCGATCAACTCGAATAGTCCCCCGATCGTGCGATGGCCGGAATAGCAGCACGGCCAGCGCTTTACGTAGATGCCGGGCTCCAGGATTTCCCAGGGCCGGCCCAGGCAGCGCTCGAGATCGGATGCGGCTTCGCCCTCCCGCTCGCCGCGATAGGTATCGAGCGCGCCGCCCTTTCCGTCGAGAATCGCCTCATCCGCGGTGAAGCCATTGCGGGCCATCCACGCCGAGAGCACGCCGCAGCGCGCCGCGTGACCGGCGTGAAAGGGCTTGGTCATGGTCCCGAAATTGCGGACGAGACCGCTCATCTGCGAAGCGGCGAGGCCCCAGGCACGCCGCAGGCCGGTTGCGTCGAGACCGAGCAGCCGGGCGGCGGCCGCCGTCGCGGCGAGCACGCCGACCGTGGACGTCATGTGCCAGCCGCGCAGGTAATGGGCGTGCCCGAGCGCGCACCCGAGCTTGCCGGCGATCTCCATCCCGAGCACGTGCGCCGCGAGCACGTCCGCCCCCCGCGCGCCGACTGCCTCGCCCACCGCCAGCGCGGCCGGCAACAAGGTCGCGCTGGGGTGGCCGCGCAGGTTGGGGTGCGTGTCGTCGAAATCGAGGGCGTGGCTGCAAATGCCATTCGCGAAGGCCGCCTCGGCCGGTGAAGTCGCCAGCTCGCGCCCCCAGCACGCCGCCTGCGGCTTCGCACCGATATCGCGCGCCCAGCGCGCGGCGAGCTCGCCCACGGGCTCGCGCGATCCTGCAAGCGCGACGCCCACCGTGTCGATCAGCGCGTCCCGCGCCGCGGCGATGGCCGGCTCCGGCAGGTCGGACGTCCGGGTCTCAATGGCGAATCGCGCCAGTGTCTCCGTGAACATTCCGATTCTCCCTTGTCATTCCGTATTCCGCACGAGCGCCGCTGAGGCGGCACCGTTGCCGGCAATGCGGCCGAACACGGTGCCGGACACAAGGCCCGTGCCGGCAGGATAGTTGAAGTAAAACAGCCCGCCCACCATCTCGCCCGCGGCATAAAGGCCGGGCATCGGCCTGAAATTTGCGTCCAGCACCTGCCCGGACTCGGGGTTGATGCGCAGGCCCCCGAAGGTGAACGTGATGCCACAGGTCACGGCGTAGGCCTCGAACGGCGGCGTGTCGAGCGGGTTCGCCCAGTTCGATTTCGGCGGGTCGATGCCGACGGTGCAGCGCCCGTCCTTGACCGCGTGGTTGAACGGGACAGCGGCGCGCACCGCGGCGTTGAACGCCCGCACGGTCTTGAGAAACCCCTCCGGGTTGACGCCTTCCAGCTTGGCGGCCAGTTCTTCCAGCGTGTCGGCGACGATCCGGGTCACGTTCTTGTGGCCGTACTCCGGCCGCAGCAGGTGCTTCACCTTCGCGTCGAACACCTGGTAGGCGAACTGCTGCGGCTGCCTCAGCACCTCGGCCCCGTACTTCGCGTAGGTGTAGTTGTAGAACTCGATGCCCTCGTCCACGAAGCGCCTGCCGTCGGCGTTCACCATGATGGACAGCGGGAAGCTGTGCCGGTACGAGCTCTCGGGGAGGCTCAAGTCGCCGAACTCCGGCGCGTAGCGCTCCCACGACACCGCGTGGCGGCCCGACCAGTTGCCGTACGGGCAGGCGCCGATGTCGAGCGCCATCCTGAGGCCGTCGCCCATGTTGAAGCGCGTGCCGCGCACCTTCGCCAGCTCCCAGCCCGGGCCGAGGTAGCGCGCACGCCATTCGGGGTTGGCCTCGAAACCGCCGCACGCGAGGACGACCGAGCGCGCGCGGAATTCCGCGGGCTTGCCGCGCTGCTGCGCCCGCACGCCCGTAACGCGCTCCCCGTCGCAGATCAGCGCTACCGCCCGCGTCTCGTAGAAGATCTCGACGTCCTTCTTCACCGTGGTGTCGGTCAGGTCCTGCACCAGTCCCGGCCCCCCGCCCACCATCCACATCGGCATGCGTCCGAAAAACCGGCGCTTGCCGTCGATCACCGCCGACTGGTGGCGGTAGTTCGGCGTGAACTTCGCGCCCTGGCTGCGCAACCAGATCATCGCGTCGAGGCTCTTCGTGACGAGCGTTTCGCTCAACGCCGGGTCGGTGCGAAAGCTCGTGACCTTGTAGAGATCGTCGTAGAACTGCTCCGCCGTGTTGCTTTCCCAGTCGGCGTTTCTCGCCTCGTCCTCCGGGATGTCGGCGAGCTTCTTGAGGTCCTCGACGCCGTCGTAGGCGAATCGCATCACGCCGCCGGCGAAGCGGCTGTTGCCGCCGGAGGCCTCGATCGGCGCCGCCTCCAGCATCGCCACGCGCGCACCCTGCTCCTGAGCGGATAACGCCGCGCACAGCGCGGCGTTGCCCTTGCCGACGACTATGACATCGTGCTGCGGCACCGGAATGGTCCTCGCCGGGTGGACGGGATGGGCCGGATCACTGCATGTACATGCCGCCGTTCACCAGGCAGCACTGGCCGGTGATGTAGCCCGCGTTCTCGCTGGCGAGGTGCACCAGCAGTGAAGTCACCTCGTCGGGGCGGCCCTTGCGGCGGATCGGCTGACCCGGGCGCAGTTCCTTCACGCTTTCGCTCTCGTCGCGCTCGCCGCGGCCGATGGCGCCGGCCCCGATGCAGTTCGCGGTGATGCCGTGGTCGGCAAACTCGCGCGCAAGGCCGCGGGTGAATCCCACGATGCCGAGCTTCACCATCGCCTTGGCGGCGCCGTAGCCGAGATATGGGGCGATTCCGGAGAAATTGATAATCCGGCCCCAGCGGCGCGCCATCATCAAAGGGATGACATGGCGGCAGACGTGATACGGCCCGTTCAGGTTGACCTCGATGTTGCGCATCCATTCCTCGAAGCTGCCTTCGAGAAACGGGCTCTCGTTGCGGAAGCCCGCGACGTTGACCGCGATGTCCACGCCGCCGAACTCGCCGCGCGCCTTCCTCACGAAGGCCTCGACCGCCGCGTTGTCGGTGATATCGCATTTGTCCGCAAGCACCTTGACACCCAGCTTGCGCGCCGCCTCGGCGACCTCGTTCAGCTCCTTCATCCGCGAGCTCGTGCAGATGGCGAGGTTGGCGCCCTCGGCGGCCAACGCGAGCGCCGCGTAGCGCCCCATGTTGCGGCTCGCCCCGGCGACCAGCGCCGTCTTGCCCTTCAGTCCCGTTTCCACCGTTCCATTCACTCCTTGCAGAATTTCGCCGACATTCTATGCTCTTCCGCCTTCCGACTTTCGCCTTCAGGCGGCCGCGAGGCCGCCGTCGAGCACCAGCGTCTGCCCGGTGATGTATGCGGCCTGCGGGCTCGCGAGGTAGCACGCCGCCGCCGCGACTTCCTCGGCGGTGCCGAAACGCTTCAGCGGTATCCGCCCCAGTGCCGCTTCCCGGTAGCCGGGCTCGGCGAGCGATCCCGCGCGCGAGGGCGTTTCCACCCGGCCCGGCGCGATCGCGTTGACGCGGATGCCGTGCTCCGCCCACTCGATCGCCAGCATCCGCGTCATGTGGATCATCCCCGCCTTGGCGATCCCGTAGACCGAGCGTCCCGCCATGCCCACCAGGCCGTGCGTCGAGGCGATGCCGATGATGCAGCCCGGCCGCCCGCCCCGCACCAGGTGCCGGCCCATCTGCTGGCTCATGAAAAAGGTTCCCGCGAGATGGGTGTCGACGACCGCGTCCCATTCGGCGCCGGTGACGTCCAGCGCCGGCTTCTTCAGCGGGACGCCCGCGTTGTTGACGAGCGCGTCGAGACGGCCGAAGGCTTCGACGACCCGCGCCATCGCCTGCTCGATGCTCGCCTGCGATCGCACGTCGAGCGTCACCGCCGTCGCGCGCCCGCCGGCCGCCTCGATTCGCGAGACGATGCCTGCAAGCTTTTGCGGCTGCGTCGAGGAGACCGCGACGTCGAACCCGTCACGGGCGAGCGCCAGCGCGATCGCCGCGCCGATGCCTTGCGATGCGCCCGTCACGAAGGCCGTCTGCCTTCCGGCAGACGGCGTGACTCGTGACTGGTGACTGGTGACTGGCGACGCCTTTCGGCTCTGCCTTCCGCCCTTTGCCGTCATGCTGCTTTCCTTCGGCCGTCCTACCAGCCGCGCGGCTCGGCGCGCAGGAACGCCAGCGTGCCGAGCGTTTCGGCCAGCGCGCCCTGCTCGACTTCGCCCAGGGGCCGCAGCGGCGGCCGGGGCTCGCCGCAATCGCGCCCCATTGCGCGCAGCGCCGCTTTGAGCCTCGCAGCCCCGTCTTTCTTCACCAGCTGCCGCAGCGCAGCCGCGTCTTCCTGCACCGCGCGTGCCTCGAAGAGCCGGTCCTGGCGGCACAGATCGTAGAGCTGGCGCACCAGCCCGGGCGCGATCGCCGCCAGCGGCGAGAACGCGCCCTTCGCGCCAACGGCGCCGGCCGAGACCAGGTACTCCGCGCCGGACAGGAGCTGGAACGCCGGCCGCGGGCGCCGCGCGCGGTCCACCAGCTCGACCATGAACTGCCAGTCGAGGCTCGAATCCACCACGCCCGCGAAATTGCCGGCGCGTTCCATCAGCTGCAACGCCAGGTCGGCGGTGATCCTGGTGCCCGACATCTCGTCGGGCGCGTTGTAGACGAGAAACGGGGCGCGCACGGCCGCGGCGATCTGCGCGAAATGCTCGAGCACCATCGCCGGCGGCGGCGTCCAGTAATAGGGCGTGGTTGCGACGACCGCGGCCGCGCCCGCTGCTTCCGCGTGGCGCGCGAGCGCGGCGGCCATGCCGGTGCCCGACTGGCTGACGTGGGCGATGACCGGCACGCGGCCCTTCACCTTCCCGATCGCGAACTCGAGCAGGGCCTTGCGCTCCTCGTCGCTCAGGCTGACCGACTCGCCCGCGTGCATCGGCAGCGCGAGCGCGTCCGCGCCGTTGCGCAGGTGGAACTCGATCAGCTTTCCGTACAGCTCGTAGTCGATCCGGCGATCCCGCGTGAACGGCGTCACCGGCGTGTGCACCAGACCCGGCTGGAATATGGGCATCGTATGATCCTAGGAGTTTGTCGGACTTAGGACCGACAAACTCCTAAATGCAAAACCGCCTGCGCCAGAACGCAAGAAAAAGGCAGTGAAAACCTTATTTTCAACCTGCTCGCGTGCCCATTGGAGGCCAAGAAGGGTCGTCATCCCGAATTTTATTCGAAATTCGCAGGCGGTTTTGCTGTGAAAGAACGCGTTATGTCGCTCTCGCGCTCTCCCGCCCTCCCGCCCTCACGTCCTCTCCCCTCATCCCTCGATCACCATCCATGGGGCTCGCTCTGCAGGATGCCCAGCTCTTCCAGCTGCGCTTGAATGAACTCGCGGCGCTCCCGGGTGGCGGTGGGAAGCGGCGCGCGGGTCGGCCCGACCGGGCGCCCCATGATCACCATGCCCCCTTTCAGGGAAGACGGATACTGGTCGCGGAACAGCAGCCAGAGGCGGGACAGCGTGTATTGCAGCTCGCGCGCGCGCGGCCAGTCGCCGGCGACGCACGCGTCGAACAGCTGGTTGCACAGGTTGGGGCAGATCGACCCCGCCGCGGAGTACGAGCCGACCCCGCCGAGCGGCACGGAGGGCAGCAGGTACTCCACGCCGGTCAGCATCGCGAACGTCGGCCGGAGCTTCAGCGCCATGCGGGAGATCTCGATGAACTTCTCGCTGTTGAAGCTCGCCTCCTTCACCCCGACGAAGTTCGGGAGCCGCTCGATCAGCCGCGACATGAGCTCCCCGGTGATCTCGACCCCTGCGAGGTAGCTCGGCGAGTTGTACGAAATCACCGGCAGGTCGATCGAGGTGCAGAGCCGGACGAAGTAATCGTGGATCGCCTCGAGCGACGGATTCCAGAAGTACGGCGTGATGGCGAGGATGCCGTCCGCCCCGATGCTCTGGGCGTGCCGCGCCAGTTCCAGCGTGTCCTCCACCGCCAGCGCGCTGACGTGAATCGTGACCGGCACCCGCCCCGCCACCACCTTCACCGCCGCCTCGGCGAAGCGCTTGCGCTCCGGTACCGTGAGGTTGAGCGATTCGCCCTTGTGGTGGGGCCAGGAGATCGCTGGCGAGCCGCTGCGAACGTGGAAGTCGAGCAGCCGCTCGAACGTCGGCAGGTCGGGGCTGGAATCCTCCCTGAGCGGCGTGACCGGGCTTTGCATCACGCCCCGAAGCTTGATCGCCATGTCGCGGTTCCGTTGCGGTTGATGGGATGCGGGCCGCTGCCCGGCTGAATTTCAGCGCCACCCGGGCCGGCCATGACATACATGGACTTATGGTCCTGAACGAGCCAGCCGCAGCCGGCGAGCTGGCGGTCAATCTCCTGCCGGGCTGCTTCCTCGGGGGTCACGGGCACGAACCGTTATTGTTGTGCCGGGAATCATACACTTCGACCACGGCCGCCGGAGTTCGCGTACCCGTGAGGACGCCACATTATTCCTGCGGATCCGGCGCCGGCGTCGCGCCGGAGTACTGGTCACCCAGATCGAACATCCGGTTCGTCTCGAGCAGCGCCTGCAGCTCGTCGAAACTCAGCATGCTGTCCTGCAGCGACTGCGTGGTGCCCTCGGCGGCCAGCGCCTTGAGGTAACGCCGCGCGGCATGAATCACCGCGCGCGGCAGTCCGTTTCCGCCGCCGAAGACGACCAGCCGGTAGCCGATGCGCTCGAGTTCGGGGACGGGGATGGGGTTGCGGTCGCCGCCCGCAGTCATCGCGATCATCAGCGGGATGCGCTCGCGGAAACGCGAGGCGATCTTCTGCAAGTCTGCTATCGTGCGCGGCCCTTCCAGAAACAGCATGTCGGCGCCGGTCTCGATGTAGCGCTCGGCACGCTCGATCGCCGCCTCCAGTCCTTCCACTGCTATCGCGTCGCTGCGCGCAATGATCACCAGGCCCGCATCCTGCCGCGAGTCGAGCGCAGCCTTGAGCTTGCCCACCATCTCCGTCGGGGGGATCAGGCTCTTGCCCGCCAGGTGCCCGCACCGCTTCGGCGTCGTCTGGTCTTCGAAGAGGATGGCGTCCGCGCCGTTGCGCTCGAAAACCTGCACCGTGCGCAGGACGTTGATCGCCGTGCCGAATCCGGTGTCGCCGTCCACGACCAGCGGAATGCGCACGCGGTCGCGTATGACGGCCACGGTTTCCGCGACCTCGCTCATGCTGACGAGGCCGATATCCGGCCGCCCAAACCGCATGTTGGCGATGGCGCTGCCCGAGACACAACAGGCCGCATGCCCGGCCTCCTGCACCAGCAGCGCGCTCATGCCGTCCCATACGCCGGGCGCGACGATGATCCGGTCGCCCTGCAGCGCGCGCCGCAGATCCTGCCGGGCGTTCATTGCTGTTTCGCGCGGAGCGCGCCGGCGCGCAGACGCTTTTCGAGGTGCCTCAGCAGCCCGCCGTCGTTCAGCATGGCGATGAGGTGCGGCGGCACGGACTGGCACGGATAGCTCTTTCCGCAGTCGAGGTTCTCGACCACGCCTTTCTCCAGCGATATGCGCAGCCGGGCGCCCTGCCGGATCGAGCCTGCTTCATTGCACACGATCGCCGGCAGGCCGATGTTCATGCTATTGCGGTAGAACGTGCGGGCGAAGGACTTCGCTATCACGGCGGCAACGCCCAGGTACTGGATCGCTTCCGGAGCCTGCTCGCGCGAGGAGCCGCAGCCGAAATTGAGGCCGCCGACGACTATGTCGCCGGGCTTCACCTCGGCGGCGAACGTGGGCATGACGGGCTCCATGCAAAACCTGGAGAACTCCGCGACCGGCCGCCTGAGCAGCCGCGCGGGCGCGATGAGATCGGTGTTGATGTTGTCGCCGAACACCCAGGCGCGGCCGGTGATCATTGGAGCAGCTCCCTCGGATCGACGATCTTGCCTGCCACGGCGGCGGCCGCGACCGAGTACGCGGAGCCCAGGTACACCTGCGACGTGTTGTCGCCCATCCGCCCCTTGTAATTGCGGGCGCTCGAGGCGATGCAGACCTCGCCCGCGGCCAGCGTGCCCGCCCCCATGCCGGCGCACGCGCCACAGCCAGTGGGCAGGAGAATGGCGCCGGCCGCCGTCAGCGCCGCGAGCGTTCCATCGGCGGCGGCGCTGGCAGTCGTCTGCTGGGAGGCGGGCGCGATGAGAAAGCGCACGCCCGGGGCCACGCGGCGCCCGCGGACGACCTCGGCCGCCATGTGCAGGTCCGACAGCTTGGCGCCGGTGCACGCGCCGATGTAGGCCTGATCGATGGCCACCTTCTGATAGCTGCCGGCGCCGGCTGAATGGGACGGGCTGCCGGGCGCCGAGATCTGCGGCTCCAGCGCGCCGGCGTCGAGGTCGAGCGTCTGCTCGTACCCGGCATCGGCGTCGCTCTGCCAGCGCGGCGCATCGTCGACTTTCACTCCGCGCTCCGCCAGGTAGTCCACGGTCACCGGGTCGGGCGGAATCACGGATGTCTTCGCGCCCAGCTCCGGGGACATGTTGCACAAGGTCAGGCGCTCGCCCATGGGCAGGGCGGCGATGGCGTCGCCGCGGTACTCGATGACCCGGTAATCGCACGCCTCCATCGAGAGCATGGCGCACTGCTTCAGGATCATGTCTTTTCCTGCCACGCCGTGCCCGATTTTTCCTTTCCAGTTGACGCGGATGCTGCGCGGGACGCGAACCCAGATCTCGCCGGTGACGATCACGCCGCATATCTCGGTGCTGCCGACGCCAATGGCAAAGGCGCCAACTGCGCCGCCGGTCGGCGTATGGCTGTCACCCCCCACGAGAAACGTCCCGGGGCGCAGGTGCCCGCGCTCGGGCAACAGGACGTGCGAGATGCCCTGCATGTCGTAGAAGTGCCGGATGCCGTTGGCCTTCGCCCACTTGCGGGTGAAATCCAGTATGCCGGCGGCGTCCGTGTCGATCGCGGGGGCGAAATGGTCGCTCACCACGACCAGGCGGTCGGTGTCCCAGATCGGCGCGCCGAGCTTATCCAGCATCGGTCCCACCCGGCGCGGCCCCTGCAGGTCGTGCATCATGGCGAGATCCACGCGGCAGGTGACGATCTCGTCGGGCTCGACGCTGGCGCGGCCGGCCGCTTTGGCGATCAATTTCTGGGCGAGGGTCTGCGGCATAGGGTCCTCGGAAACGCGGTGCGGACGGATTTCGAGTGTATCACCGCGCTATCCGGCCGGGCGTCGCGGCGCCGTCCCGGAGTTGCACTAGAATGGCGGCTGATAACGGGAGGAGAGGCGACCACATCATGAACGCCAAGACGATTTGCATCCTGCTTGCTTCCACCCTATGCAGCGGTATTGCGGCCGCGGCCGAGACGCCCGGAAAGAGCCCCTATCCCGCCAAGCCGGTGCGGGTGATCATCGGCACCTCCGCCAGCGGAGGAACGGACTTTACGGCGCGCATCTTCGGGCAGAAGCTCAGCGACCTGTGGGGCCAGAGCGTGGTCATGGACAACCGGCCGGGGGCGACGGGCATGATCGGCATGGGCATGGTGGCGCACGCCAACCCCGACGGCTACACACTCTCCATCATGAATGTCGGCCATCTCATCATGACGGCCATTACCGAGAAACCGCCTTTCGATCCCGGCCGGGACCTCCTGCCGGTATCCATCATCGCGACCACGCCGGTCATGCTGGTCGTCCATCCGTCCGTGCCGGCGCGCACGATCCAGGAATTCATCGCGCTGGCGAAAAGGCAGCCGGGCAAGATGTCCTACGCGTCCGGCGGCATAGCGGGCGTCCAGCACATGTCCACCGAACTGCTCATGCAGGAAGCAAAGATCAAGCTGCTGCATGTGCCTTACAAGGGAACGGGACCGGGACTGATCGAACTGATCGCCGGGCAGGTGCAACTGACGCTGACGAGCGTGCCGTCGCTCATGCCCCACGTCAACGCGGGCAGGCTGCGCCCGCTCGCAGTAACCGGGGAACGGCGCGTTTCGGCAGCGCCCAACGTCCCCACGTTCAAGGAATCGGGCCTGCCCGGGGTTTTCGTGGTGATCTGGTACGGCTTGCTGGCACCCGCGCGCACGCCGTCCGCGATCGTGGACCGAATCGCGCGCTCCGTGGCCGAAGTGGCGGCGATGCCCGACGTCAAGGAGAGAATGACGCGCAGCGGCGCCGAGCCGGTCGGCAGCAAGCCTTCCGAATTCGGACCCTACTTCCGCAGCGAGCGTACGCGATGGGTGAAGATCGCGAAGCAGGCGAACATCAAGCCCGCATCATCGCGATAGGCCGCACATTAAATGCCGTGGCTTGCGGGTAGCGGGCCCACGCTTCGCTTGAAGGTGAAAGGCGGAAGTCGGAAGGCGGAACCCGTAACGACAGATGACTGAAAACTGGCGAATCTCCCGCACTGCGGGGATCATCCTTCATCCTTCATCCCTCATCCTTCCCCGCCGCGGCAAGCATGCGTTTGGCGGCCGCGGTAGTGAAGCCCGCTTCCGCCAGCCGCGCTCCGGTGGATTGTTCGCGCCGCCCCCAGGGACTGACGTGCACGTGGATCAGCCGCGGATAATCGCGAGCGGCATCCCGCGCGAGTTGTTTCAGCCCGAGCGCGCGCAGTTCCGCATCGGTGCGATCCGTGATCGGCACGTCCGCTTTTTTCAGCAAGGCGGCAAGCATGCCGAGCAGCGCGCCCGTCCACGGGCCCGCCGCCATGATGCTCACGTCCAGCACGCGCACGCCGGCCAGCGGCCCCGTCGAAGTGTGCGCCCTGGCAGTCACTCGTCGGTCCCCGCTCGTCACAGCGTTTTCAGGGACTCCACGACTTTCGCCTCGATGACGATGCCTTCCTCGCGCCGCCGCTCGCGCTCGCGCATCGCCCGCTCGGAGGGTATGCGGATTGCTTCGACGCCCGGCTGGCGCGGCAGGGCCTTGATCTGGCGCACGTACTCGGACATCTGGCTCTGGAACTGGCCGCCCGGCAGCATGACCTGCGGATCCACGACCCAGAACAGGAAGCCGTAATCCCGCACCTCGCCTTTCGCGAGCGCCGCGCCCGCCAGTATGCCCAGCGCCTGGATCGCGAAGGACAGCCCGTAGCCCTTGTGGCCGCCGAACGGCGCCACGCCGCCCTTCAGCACCGCGGACGCATCGCGGGACGGCCGGCCCTGCTCGTCGAAGCCGATGCCCTCCGGCAGCGGCTCGCCGAGATGCGCGTGCAGCATGACTTCGCCCCACATCAGCGAAGCGGTGCCCATGTCGAAGATCACCGGCCCGCGGTCCGACGGAAAGCCGAAGCAGATGGGATTGGTCCCGAGCGCGGGACGCGCCGCGCCGGGCGGCAGCACGCGCGGGTACGCGCTCGAGGCGTGGAACGCCACCAGGCCCTCGCGCACGATCTTTTCGACGAAGTAGGCATTGCGGCCGCTGAAATAACTGTTGTAGGCGCCGACCGAGGCCATGCCCGCCGCCTTCGCCTTGCGTATCGCCGCTTCCGCCGCGCGGTAGGCGACGATGTAGCCGACGTTGTTGCCGCCGTCGATCAGCGCCGACACCGGCGTCTCGTGCACGATCTTCACCGGCGCGCGCTGCTTGCGCGTTTTCTCGTCGCCGGCGATCGCCAGTATCCTCGGCAGCCCCGCGAACTTGTAGCCGCAGAGCGCGTTGTCCACGAGCTGGTCGACGATGATCTGCGCGTCCTCGCCGCTGTAGCCGACTCGTAGCAGCGCGCCCATGCCGAGCGCGCTCGCTTCTGCCACGCTGAGCCTGACCGTGCCGGGCGCATCGGCATCCAGGCGGGCGCTGCCCGGCGTCGTAACCTGCACGGATCCTCCTATCGGCAAATGACGCTCTCGCCGAGAAAGCTGCCGTACTGCACGATCCCGGCATCCTTCACCTGGCGCTCGCCGCATTCGTGGCGCAACTGGCGCACCGCCTCGATGAAGAGATTCCACCCGATGACGTGCCCCTCCGAGAGCAGGCCGCCCGACGTGTTGATGGGCAGCTCGCCGCCGATCTCGATGCGTCCGTTCTTCACGAATTCCCGCGCCTCGCCCGGCCCGCAGAAGCCGAAGCGCTCGAGCCCGAACAGCACCAGCGGCGAGAACGCGTCATAGGTGATGAGCACGTCCACGTCCTTCTGCGTGATGCCCGCCATCTGGTAGGCGTAGAGATCTTCTTTCGCGGGCGTGTATCGGTAGACTTCCTGCTGCGCGACGCCGAGCCCGGGCAAGGTGAGATTGTGAAACTGCGGGCCGGCGTGCACGCCCTGCATGCCCGAGATGTACACCGGCGGCTTGCGGCAGTCGCGCGCGCGTTCCGCGCTGGTGATGATGATGCACGCGCCGCCGTCGTTGTTCTGGCAGCAGTCGAACAACCGCAGCGGCTCGATGATCCAGCGCGACTTCAGGTAATCCTCCCGGGTCATCGGCGCGCGCCGCACCGCGATCGGGTTCAACCGCGCGTGCTTGCGGAACGCCATCGCGATCGGCGCGAGGTCCTCGCTGCTGCCGCCGTACAGGTGGAAATAGCGCTGGGCGGCGATGGCGGCGCTGAACACCGGCCCGAGGGCGCCGTACGCGGGTGACTCCCCGTGCGGGCCCAGTCCCTGACGCCACATCTCGTGGTCCGCCGTCTGCCCGTAGCCCTTGCGCCACCGGCCGTGCACGACGTAGTCATAGCCGTAGGAGAGCTGGATGATGCCGTCCACGTCCTCGCGCTCCAGCCCCGCGTCGTCCAGCGCGCTGCGGTACGCCTCGACCGCCAGCGACAGCGCGGTGCGGTCGGAATAATCACCGAGCAGCAGGCCCGCGCCGCAGACGGCAGTCTTGTCGCGGAGCGATTGCGCCACTTCGGTCATGAGGTCACTGCGGCTTCAGGCCGGCGCTGCGGATGACGGTGGCGAAGCGCGCCGTCTCGCTGCGCACGAACTCGGTCATCTCCTCCGGGCTGCTCGGCCAGGGCTCGATGCCGCCCGCCTGCATCCGCTTGCGCAGATCGGGCGAGTCCAGCGCCTTCAGCACCTCGCCATTGAGCCGGGTGATGATGTCGCGCGGCGTGCCCGCCGGAGCGTAGAGGCCGTACCAGATGGACATCAGGAAGCCCTTCACGCCGGCTTCCTCCGAGGTCGGCACGTCGGGCAGCGCGGCCACGCGCTTGCGCGACAGCACCACGATCGGGCGCACCCTGCCGGTCCGGATGATCGGCAGCGCCGAGGCCACGGAGACGATCACTTCGTCCACCTCGCCGCTCATGAGCGCGACCGTCGCGGCCGTGGCGCCCTTGTACGGGACGTGGGTCATGTTCAGTTTCTCCACGTACTTCAGCAGCTCGTTGGCGAGGTGATTGGTGGTGCCGGCCCCGCCGGATCCGAAATTGAGCTTGCCGGGGTGGGCGCGGGCCAGCGCGATGAACTGCTTGAGGTTCTTCGCCGGGACCGAGGGATGCACGACCATGACGTTCTCTATGGACGCCACCCGCGCGATCGCGGCGAGATCCCTCGCCGCGTCGTAAGGCAGCCTGGCGTACAGCGACGGGCTGATGGCGATCGTGGGCGAGGTAATCACCACGGTGTAGCCGTCCGGCGGGGATTTCGCCGCCACTCCCAGCCCCAGGTTGCCGCCGGCGCCCACGCGGTTGTCCGGGACCAGGTTCTCGCCGAGCTGCTCGGAGAGCTTCTGCCCCAGGATGCGCCCGACGATGTCGCTGGGCGAGCCGGGCGGGAACGGCAGGAGCAGGCGTATGGGCTTGCTCGGGTAGCTTTGGGCCGCGGCGCCGCCAGACGCCGCGAGCTGCACTGCAATAGCAAAGCCAACGAGTATCGATCGCATCATCTCCTCCTTCGCATATTTCTTCAGGACACGCCTCCTTCCCCAACCCGCTGGAGACAGGTCATTCTATAAGAAGAACAACGTGACGAGTCGTCCGTGACGAACATTTCTCGCTGCGCGTGCCAGGCGCCGATGACCAGTTCCTGATCAACCCCTACGGCATGCTGTTCGAGGAGATCACCGCGTCCTCGCTGATCAAGGTGAACACCGCGGGCGACAAGCTCTCGGAGTCCCCCTACGAGGTGAACCGAACCCGATCCCGCGGGAGGTCGTCGATTACACCGCCCAGCAGGGCCGCGAGATCAATAACGCCGGCCGCGCCGCGGGCGGCAGGCTGCTGTGGGACGCGCTGCTGCGCAAGCTGGACCGTGCGGATCCCGGCTATCGCTGCTAGATGCGGCGTCACCGGTGACCCATGACCAGTGACCGGACCAGGCAACCGGCGCCGCCGGTTCGCCTTTATTTCCGGTGTGGTCTGCAAAATTCAGGCAAGTGGCGCTTCATCTCACGCTTGCGCTGACATTCTTCAACTTCGTCGGCGCGAACTCGGCGCGCGTCTTGCTCACGCTCTACGCGCTCGAGCTCGGCGCGCCGGCCTCCGCGGTCGGGCTGATCGGCGGCCTGCGGTTCCTGTTCCCGCTGCTGCTGTAGTGGCCGCGAAACCGTGGGTAGTTGGTCTTAACCGCTCCTAGCACTATATGGTTTAAGCAACATAAAGAACCGGTCCGAAGTGTGCGGACGAAGGCGGTGCGTCCAAGGCGTCTCGACGGCTGTTTTGAACGCTTCGGAAGTGAACACCGCCGGCGACTCCAGGTGATAAATTGCGAGGTATTTCTGCGTACCTACAACAGTCTTAAATCGTCGCGCGCACAACGTCCCAGGCACGGCCGCCAAATATGGAATATGTTCTTCGTCGTACCATGCGTTGAATTCGGATTCGAATTCTGGCTCGACGTTCATCGCAGCAAGCAGCAGGCTGCCTGCATTACTTGGACCAGCTAGCCTTCCAGGAAGAGTTTGTTCTGCTTCAAAGGAGCAGATGACCTTGCACTTCGCCAAGACCGACTCCGATAAAGATGTGGGGTTTTCAGTCAATGCGACTTTGTATTCCGCGCCCTGAAGCACGTCGAGGCCCTCAAGGTCATAAGTTACGACCGAGTCTTTCGCATCGTTAACGCCGACCCACTGTTGCGCATTAATGAATCCCTTTAGCCGCCTGCGCCTTGAAATATACTCGCTTTCATACCTCTCATTAAATTCACCTTGAGATAATTCGGAACAATTCAGGACTACCACAAGCAGACCATATCGCTCACTCATTGGGATCCCTATCGCGAACGCCTAGGAGTTTGTCGGACTTAGGGCCGACAAACTCCTAAATGCAAAACCGCCTGCGCGAAAACGAAAGAAAAAGGCAGTGAAAACCTTATGTTCAGCCTGCTCGCGTGCCCGTTCGAGGCTAATAAGGGTCGTCATCCCGTATTTCATTCGAAATTCGCAGGCGGTTTTGCCGTGAGCAGCCTGTCGGAATGCCAAGTCCGACAGGCTGCTAGTTAGACTTCTCGCGCTATGCGAAATCCGTCTTCAACGGCCTCCAAGATCCAAGCAGGCCTAACGCAGTCACCGATTAAGTGGGTATCAGGCACTAATCTACTGATCGAATCGCACAAATCCCTATTGGGTTTGTACTCGGTAGCGATCACTATTGAATCAGCGCTAATCGTCTGCGTCTGATTACCAGAGTCCAAGAATGTTATATCTCGTCCCTTGACCAGAAAACATCTCGCGCCCGTTTTGACGCTGACCCCTTTCTCCCGGAGACGATGTGAGACGCGGGAAATAACTCTTCCGCCTAGGTCCGCTACTACGCCGGAACTCCCCTCCAATACGGTAATCTTTTTGCCCTTGTCGGATAAATAGTCAGCCACGTCACATCCGATCATTCCACCGCCAAGAATTACGACGGACTCGCCAAGCTTGCTTTTGTCGTCAAATGCTGCTTCCACTGTAAATGCACTGGATGAATCAAGACCGGGAATATTAGGGAATGCTGGAGAAAGGCCCGTAGCCAAAATAACCGCGTCGGGCTTCACGCTTTGCACTAATATGGGCGTGACCTCGGTACCAAGGTTAATTCGTACCCCTAATCTCCTCAGTTGGCGTTCTAGATACTCACCATATTCCCGTAAAGCGGCCGTCTTCGGAGGAACCATGGCAGCTATCGCCATTTGCCCTCCCAGATTTGATTTCCGTTCATAAAGCATTACCTCGTGTCCACGCTCTGCTGCTACCCGAGCCGCCTCCATTCCCGCTGGACCTCCACCCACAACCAAAATCCGTCTCTTTGCCACGGCCGGTCTAAGTACTCTCTCTTTTTCATATCCCAAAGTGGCATTGACCTGGCAACGTACAGGAGCGTCCTTGTCTTGCAGGTATACATCCCCGCAGACACGACACCAGATACATGGTCTGATTTCGTCCAGCCTTCCTTCTGCAGCTTTTCGTGGCAAATCTAAATCCGCAAGAAGACTTCTTCCCATTGCCACCAAATCAGCCTTTCCTTCCTGAAGGACTTTTTCTGCCAGTTCAACAGTGAGCTTTCCCACCGCAATTACTGGCATTTTTACTCTCTGCTTTACCGCCTCAGCAAGATGCACCAGATTACCCGGGGGGTCGTACATGACCGCGCTGCTATAACCCGCGTACTTACCTGTTCCACCACAGGACAGAACTATGGCGTCAGCTCCAGCTTTCTCGAGCATTACTGCCACTGCTTGAGACTCTTCAATCGTCACGCCATTTTCAGTGCCGAATTCCTTCCCATTAATGCGGCACCAAACGGGAAATGCTTTTCCAACGGATTCTCTGACTGCATGATAGATTTCCATCAGAAAACGGGCTCTGTTTTCGAGGCTTCCGCCATAGATGTCAGTCCGCTTATTGGTCGCTGACGACATAAACGGAGCAATCAAATAAGAGTGGCCGCCATGAATTTCGACGCCATCGAATCCGGCCCTCTTTGCACGTTCGGCCGCTTGCGCGAATTTCTGCGCAAGACTTTTTAGCTCAGGAATGGTCAACTCCCTGACTGGCGGCTTCCCTGGCACGATTACGTTCGACGGACCAACTTTCTCCATGTGTGAAATACGAAACTCGGAATTTGAACCAGAATGCATAAGTTGAATGGCAATTTTGACGTCATGTTGTTTGACAGTACTAACCAGCTCCCTTAGACCCGGGATAAATTTATCGTCGTCGAAAAACATCTGAAAGCCGCGCACCTTCCCTCTAGGCGCTTCGACGCACGACCCTTCAGCGATGATCAGGCCCACACCTCCCCGCGCCAAGGCGTCATAGAACCCTACGAGTCGCGGAGTAACAAACCCATCATCTGTGGCGTAATTCATTAGCATTGGCGCAGAGACCAAGTGATTCTTCAACGTCATTCCAGCCAAGCGCGCAGGTTCGAAGAGCTTCTTAAACTTTGCGTTTGCCATCTGCCAATCCTTTCATCAACTTCTTAACCGTATATTCAGTATCAACAATATGTCGTGTAACGCACGGATAGGCGTTTCATTGTTTCCCCCAGATATTCCGCGTGAATACTAGCAGGTTGATTGCAGTGACAAAACAAACAACCAAGGAAGGATTGGCAACTCCATGCTGTTGTTCGGGGACGCTTGCAAATACCGGCGTTTTCGTGTAACCATGAACATCACCGTCACATTCATCTTCTTCTGTCCCCTTCATTCCTCTGTTGGGAGAACCTCCAGACGTAAACTCGCACGGCTTTACGTAGGTTCTACTCTCTATTTGGACGCGTGACGAACGAAGTACACGCAATAAAAGACGAGGAGGTAACGTGAAAACGGCAATACTTGCTCTTGCTCTTTTATTATCGTTGATTTCTTTCGGCGTTCGCGGGCAGGGCGCCGCAACATCGGCTTCGGCGCAGGATTACCCGAATCGCCCGTTGCGCGCCGTCGTACCCAATGTGCCGGGTGGCGGGACGGATACCATCAGTCGTATTGTTGCGGCGGGGCTGAGCGAGGCCCTGGGCAAGCAGGTCGTGGTGGACAATCGCGCCGGAGCGGGAGGTAGCCTGGCCGGATCCATCGTGGTAAACGCGACTCCCGACGGTTACACGGTGCTGATGGGTACCATCTCGACGCAGAGCATCAACCCGGTGCTGTTAAATCTGCCATACGATCCGGTCAAGGATTTCGCGCCCATCTCCATGATGGGCACGACTCCCAATGTTCTTGTGGTGAATTTGTCGCTGCCGGTGGCATCAGTTAGCGAGTTCGTCGCCTACGCCAAGGCGAACCCCGGAAAAATCAGCTACGGCTCTACCGGCGTTGGCGGCTCGCCCCACCTCGCGATGGAGTTGCTGAAGGCGATGACCGGCATTAATATCGTGCACGTGCCGTACAAGGGCGCTGGTGCCATGCTGCCCGATCTGTTGAGCGGCCAGATACAGGCGGCGAACGTCGCCCTGAGTGGGCAGCTCCCGCACATCAGAGCCGGCAGGTTGCGTGCGCTCGCCGTAACCTCGGCTAAGCGTAGTGCCAAACTTCCGGACGTGCCGACGGTCATCGAGTCGGGCATCCCGGGTTATGAGGTGATTATCTGGTACGCGATGTTCATGCCCGCCGCGGTGCCCAAAGCGACCGTCGCCAAGCTCAACGCGAAATTGGTCAAGGTGCTCAATGCGCCGGACATGAAGGCGCGGTTGGCGCAAAACGGTATCGATGCAGCGCCCTCGACCCCAGGCGAGCTTGCCGCATTCGTGAAAGCCGAGATCGCCAAGTGGTCGAAGGTCGTAAAGCTCACGGGTATAAAAAAAACCAACTGATTCAGACCGATATTTCTCGTATTCTCAGTCGAGGATTCGGAGCGGTGAAAAACGCAGTAATCGCGGGGGCAGGTTGAGGTAGCCCGGGCTTCGTGGACATCGAATTGCGGGACAATGATCCCGATGGAGGGGTCGCACGACGCGCAACGTCTTCACCGAGAAATTCATGCTCGAAGCGATGTGGCTGCGGGAAGATTCCGGTCGCGTGCCCCCGTGCCAATATGCATGACACATGTACCTCTGACCAATTAGAGTAGAAAGGTATCAACCGGGCCCGGATCAATCGCCAAGATGCCCGGCGCCGCCTGCTGATCTCGCCGAGGCAACCTACTCCTCGGACCCAAGCGCCGCTCGCGGTAAGCGCGCCCGAACGCCAGGGGCTGCTCAAGGTATTGTAAAACGAACGCATTGCCCACCGCGCCCTGCACACCGTCTACGCGCGGGCTGTTGGACGAGGGGGAGTGTATCCCGCTTCGGCGTGCACCAGGCAGCAGCTGCTCGCGGGGTAAAACCAGTTCGGTTGTGAAACTGCCATCACCTCTACTGGTGTCTCAATCCAGTCCTTGACCTTGACGCGCTCCGCTGTGACTGGCACGATGAAATGATTCCTCACAAATAATGGTGTTTCAACATGGGATTACTCGATGGGAAAGTCGCCATCATCACTGGCGGCAGCCGCGGTATCGGGCGCGCGAGCGCCGAGTTGTTCGCGCGCGAGGGCGCGACGCTCGCATTATGCGCGCGCACTCAGGCCAAACTCGAGCAGGCCGCGGACGAATTATCACCCAAATATAATGTCAAGGTGTTTACCCAGGCTGTGGACATCACCGATGTCACGGCAGTGGAGAAATTCGCCGCCGCTGTCGGGCGCGAGTTCGGCAAGGTGCATGTGCTTGTCAACAATGCCGGTGAGTCCTCTCAGCGCGTCGACGGCGTGCGCACGCAGGTCAACTCTGTGGATACCGTCGCACAGGCGCTGCCGGGCGGCCGCTTCGAAAAGATAACCGATGATGAATGGCGCAACGTATTCGAACGCAAGATACTTGGCATGATACGGGTCACGCGGGCGTTCCTGCCGTTGATGCGCGGCACGGGCGGTGGCAGCATAGTTAACGTAACTTCGACCAAGGCCAAGCAACCGCCGCCACGCGTGGTGACTTCGGGCGTCGCGTGGGCGGCAGCTACGAACTGGAGTAAGAGTTTGTCGCACGAGTTGGCAGGGGACAATATTCGGGTCAACGTGGTGAGCGTAGACAGCATATATTCTGACCAAATTGAGATAAACCATAAGCATTGGGCGCCGCAGATGCCGCTCGCCGAATTTCTTGCGCCACACGTCGCCAACGTTCCGCTCAAGCGCTTTGGTACTGCCGAGGAGGCCGCTCAGGCTATATTGTTCTTGGCTGCGCCAATTTCATCCTATATTACCGGCCAATTTCTTGCGGTGGACGGGGGTGGTCTGCGCGGGATTTGAGTAGGCCACATGGCGTGATTGCGGTGCCTCCATGGGTTGCGCCAGAACGTTAAAGTTCTGAAGGCAAAAGCGTGACGACTTCCGAGATTGGCTGCAGCTGATAGGAGGCCGTCAAGCGCGAGAGTGCAAGCGGTTCGCATTGCGAGCTCACCGGGAGTTCATGAGTGCAGTCGATTATCGCCCTGTGCTCCGCAATCCCACCTTGTTGAGCAAATTCCATGAAAATGCAAATAGAGCGCGTCGAAGCGTTTGGTATCGCTATGCCGCTTCTTCGTGCATTCAAGAATGCACAAGTTGGCCCCTTTCGAGTTACAGCTTTTTGAACAGCCGGCTCATCGAAATGATCTTGCTGGTTTGGCGCGCGTTCGGCACGAAGGCGGCGTTCCGGTCATGGCAGATGAGTCCATTATGGATGACGCAAGCCTGATTGCGGTTATTAAAGCCGAGGCAGCAGATATAGTGAAATTAAAAAGTACCGCTTCGATGTGGCAACCAGCTGCTGATTCTAGCGATGAATCCGTAAATCGGGACAAGGTTGTTTCCGCGCGTTTTCCAAATCGCGGAATGTGGCCGTCACCGGAACAAAGAAGTCGCAGGCCAGTATTGCCTTCGCGTGATTCCGCAAGAAGGTCGACCAGCGCTGATCGCCACGCGGTTGCCCGGGTGGCCGCTTCGGCATGTCATGTACTTGCCTACGGATCGCGGCGAGACCCGAATCCCAAGCTTCCGTAGCAGCTCATCGGCAATTCGCTTTGGCAGGGCTGCGGCTAAACAGGCGCCTGACGGACACAACTGATATGGGAACCGGCGACAGGCCCGCCGCTGCCGCGGGCACGCTCCGGCTCGGCGACTTCACGGTCAATCGCCTGGGCTTCGGCGCGATGCGCGTCGCGGGCCCCGACATCTGGGGCGAGCCGAGGGACCGCGGCGCGATGCGCAAGCTGCTCCGGCGCGCGTTCGAGCTCGGCCACGACTTTTTCGACACCGCCGACAGCTACGGCCCCGACGTCTCCGAGATCCTCATTGCGGAGGCGCTTCATCCCTACCCGGCGGGCCTGGTGGTCGGCACCAAGGGCGGGCTCGTGCGCCCGAGCCGGCACCGCTGGGACGAATCCGGGCATCCGGACCATCTGCGCCGCGCGCTGGATGGAAGCCTGAAGCGCCTGCGGCTCGAGCGCATCGATCTCTACCAGTTCCACGCACCCGACCCGCGGGTGCCGTACGCGGAGTCCCTCGGCGCGCTCGCGGAGCTGCAGCGCGCCGGCAAGATCCGCCATCTGGGCGTCTCCAACGTAAGCGTGAAGCAGCTCGAGCAGGCGCGCCGCATCGCGCCCATCGTCTCGGTGCAGAACGAGCACAACGTCGAGAATCGCGAATCGGACGACGTGCTCGCGGCATGCGAGCGGCTGGGCATCGCCTTTGTCCCGTGGTTCCCGCTTGGCGCGGGGCGCGCGCTGCGCTCGGCGAAAGTCAGGCGCGTCGCCGCGCGGCTCGGCGCGACGCCCGCCCAGGCGGCGCTGGCATGGCTGCTCGCGCGCTCGCCCGTGATACTCCCGATTCCCGGGACCGGCTCGATGTCGCATCTCGAGGAGAACGCGGCCGCCGCGGCGCTCAAGCTCTCAACCGAGGATCTTGCTGAGCTGAATAGAGCGTGACCGGCGAGCCCGCCGCGCCGAGCGTGGAGGACCGCTCCACCGCGAGATTGTCGCAGGCGATCGCCGCGAGCCCGGTATCGGCGATCCATTCCAGCAGCTTCCGGTCGTAGCCGTTCATGACGGCGCACGCGTGCCGGATGGACGCATCGAGCCTGCCGTCCGCGTCGAACAGCGCGCCCTTGTGCGGAAACCCCTCCCAGTGCGTCGAGTACTGGGTGTAGAGCATGACCGCCTCGTCGGAGCCGACGTCGGTGAAACGGGGGTCCACCTGGTCGAAGCCGAGATTGAAGTAAAGCAGGCCGCCGCGCCTGACCGGATGAAGCACCGGGGAAAAGCGGCTGGCGTTGAGCACGTTGCCGCCCGGACGGTCGAGGGGATGGCACAGGCAGAACACGCGGCCGGTCTTCGCTTCCTGGTATGTTGCCCGAGGCGAAGCGACCGTGGAATTACACGTTATTCAAAAAAAGTAGGGCGGTTTTGCTTTTAGCAGCCTGTCGGACCATCAAAGTCCGACAGGCTGCTAGCCATGGATTCCGTCCTTCCTCCTGATACTGCGTGACATGATGCTTCGTGACATGATGCTTCGTGACATGATGCTTCGTGACATGATGCTTCGTGACATGATAATGCGTGACCGCTATCGGGATAGGGGCGGCCAGATTACCTGACCGACCCCTCCCACACCACCCGGCATGCGGGTCCGCACCGGGCGGTTGAAATAGTTGAGGTCGGAGTGCAGGAGTAAATCCCTGCGCGCCGCCTGAATTTGCTGGTCTCTAATCCGCCGGATTTGGTTTCTCGCTGCCAGAGTGCTTCGGGTTTCACCCTATTCA
>JACPTK010000118.1 GCA_016192825.1 Betaproteobacteria bacterium
CCCGGACGCGTCGAACCTCGCGCCGTGAAACGAAGACCCAAGACTCATCCCCTGCTGACCAGACCACGCCATGTTCTCCGCACGCAACTGCTCAAACAGCAGCAAGCGCACATCGCGGCCGGCTTAAGGTAGTGCCATTGGAGCCTGGCCCATTTTATTCGCATTTTATTCGCATTTTATTGAGGGCGCCGATGCGGGGTCGGACCACCGCAACGCATTGATCTAGAGTTACAAGCGGCCGAAAAAGGCCGCGATTTGACGCTTAGCGCTCAATAGCGGTCTTATTGAGCGCTTTGCTTTTCTGATTCAGCGTGTTGCGTTGGTCCGACCCGAGCAGGTGGAATCCTGTGCACGTTGGAGCCGGCGAACGCCCGACGGGATGCAGCCCGGGGGGGTAATCATGCCGGGCCGCGCACCTGCATGCCATTGTGCAGGCAGGCGAGCATGGCGTAATAGCCGATGGTCCCGATGAGATCGATGACTCCGCAGTCACCCAGTCGCTGGCGTGCCGCATCGAAGCTGGCGTCGCTGAGCCTGTGCTCCCTCATCATCTCGCGGGCACAGCGTATATACAGCGCGTGGTTCTCGTTGACGTCCTCTAGCCTGCCTTTGTTGCACACGGCGTCGATGGTGGCTCGCTCGATGCCCATTTCCGCCGTATAGCGGGCATGATTCTCGGCTTCGTAGGGGTTGTCGCGCTCGACGGACGTGGTCAGCGCGAGCAGTTCGTAGGCTTCCTGGGGAAGAGACGATTCGTATCGGATGTAAGTGCCGAGCTGGGCAACCCGTGCCACGTACTCCGGGCAGTGCAGAAACGGCGCGTAGCCATTGCTGATCTTCTTTCGCGTTTGCATCAGGTAATCGTGGACCCACCGCTTGCCTTCCGGCAGCTCGTCACGATTGAAAATCTCGGGCAGACGTGGCATCCGAATTCTCCTTTTTAGAGGCTTTTCTGTTCCTTGGCGGCCTTCGCGGCCTTGGCGCTGAAGCTTTAGCCCAGCCCGCACTGCGGGAGTCCATTCACCATCCACCATCCACCAGCCGTCACCGCTCTTACGACAGCCACTCCGGCTTGCTCGACCCCAGCACCGGGGAAGGCTTGTCCCAATACGGCTTGGTTTCGGACAGGCTCAGCACCGGGCGCAGGTGCTTCAGCGTGCCGTGGCCGTCCTTGGACTCGATCATGATCGAGTCCAGCTCGGCGGCAGACAGCCCCATGTCGGCTTTCGGGTATTGCACGTGGCCCTGCTGGTAGATGTACATCCCCGACCGGCATAGCGAGACCCGGACGTGGTAGGAACCGCCTTCGCGCGCGCGCCGGGCGAGCGCGAGCAGCACGCCGTACGCGCCGTTGTAGCCGGTCGTGTAGTCGCACGCTGAGGCCGGCAGCAGCTTCGGCCGCTCGTCGCCGTTGTCGAGGCAGATCCCGGTCGCGCATTGGGCGATCTGCTCCCACCCGCCGCGGTTCGAGAACGGGCCGCCGTGGCCGTAGCAGCTGACGGAAAGACAGACGATCCCGGGGCGTACTTTCGCAAGCTCTTCGGGGCTCATCCCGAGCTTGTCCATGATGCCGGGGCGGTAGCCCTGGCTGAACACGTCGGCATTGCGGACGAGCTTCTTGATCGTCGCCACATCGTCGGCCTTGTTGAGGTCCAGGAAACAGCTCCGCTTGCCGTGGCTCGTATCCATGACGTGCTCCGGCACCTGCGGCAGATGCTGCGCCGTGACCATCAGCACGTCCGCGCCGTTTTCGGCCAGGGTGCGCGCTGCGATCGGCCCGGCGAGGATGCGCGTCAAATCGAGCACCTTGATTCCGGCGAGCGGCCGCTCGCCCTTGGGGAAGGGGATCGGGTCGCTGTCGCCGATCTTCGTGATTTCGATCAGCGGCATGCCGGACAGCATCTTGCCGTGCGGATGCTGCAGCCACTCCGAGTTGGAGCGCACGATGGAGCCGCAGGCGCGTGCGGCGGCGACCGCTTCTTCCAGGTCGTGCGAGTCCCACTGCGCGACTGCCTTGGAAACGGCGTCGGCATTGGATTCGCACTTGAGCACGCCGATCACCCGGTCGTGGAGATGGGGCAGGTTGAAATGCGGCAGGTACCAACGGCCGTCCTTGGTGCGCCAAGGCTGGGTGATGGACCGCATATGCTCCATGAACGGCGACTCCACCGCTTTCCAGGCGCCACCGTCGGTCTGCCTGCGCATGAGCTTGGAGCTCTGGCAGGTGGCCGCCGCATGGCGCACGTCAACGGCGACTTTCTGGCGCCGGCCGGTCTTCATCTCGTGGATGTCGGTGACCGCGACGCCGACGCCGGCGAGAATGTTGGCCGTCGTCTCGCCGATCTTGAAGCGCGCGGAAAAGACGGGATCCTGTCCCTTGATCGTGACTTCGCCGTCCGCGGGCATGCCGCGGCCGCGAAGGTCCATGATTTCCTTGCATCCGGAGTTCACTATGTAGACCCTCGAAATGTCTGCACTATTCTGGGCGCGCATGCGAGAGCTTGTCCAGACAGGCCGTTGCGTGACTGGTGATCGGTGATCCGTGACGAGTTTCCCGCGCGGCCCCAGGCGTTGACCCCGCCGAAAGTCGGTGGTGAGTTGGCGGGAATCCCCACTGCACGACACACTCGACGGCTTCGGACACTGCACCCGGCGCATGCGGTACAGTAAGAGCACGGCGAAGCCCCAGATGGGGATGAACTCAAAGCGCCGCTCGGGTAGCTGATCGTAGCCCGGGGCGGGCTTGCTACAGCCCGAGCAACAAGGCTTGGCGCCTCGCCGTGGGCGCACCTCGACCTCGATCGTCTGGGTGGTTTCGTCGAGCCTTGCCCCTTCATAGACGATCGGGCCCTTCCTGATCGATCTGTTGCAACACGGACTCGCCCACAAGACGCTTACCCGCCACCGCGACCACATCTGGATGCTCGGTGGCGGGATCATCCGCCGTCGCCACGACGATCCCGACCTCGCCATGCGACCGGTTCACCGCGTCCTTCACGATCTCATCGAAGAGGACGGCGGGCCGCTCATCTGGCCCCGTATCGCAGAGTCTGGGCAGAAAGCCTTCGATGCCACCTGCCGCAAGCTATATCGCCTCCTCAACCAGCAAAAAGCCCGCAATTGAGCGACAATCTACCCACAAATACCGCCAACGAGCCGTTTTATTCATCCCATCAAACGCTTGGCGCCAAGTAAGTGCCATTCGGGTCAGACCCCGTTAAAAAGTTACAGGCAAACACCGTGTACAAGGCGACATCGGCGCGCGCCGTCCCACGCAACACATTGGGTGTGATGTGGAAAACGGTCTCCACCGATTGCAACCTGGCTTGCGACTACTGCTACTACACCGCCGGCGGCAGGCTGGAACCACTGAAGCACCGCATCGATCGCGTGTTGCTCGAAAAAACGATCCGCGAGTACATGCGGCATTCGGACGGCGCCGTGGGTTTTGCGTGGCAGGGCGGCGAGCCCCTGCTCGCGGGACTTCCGTTCTTCAAGGAAGTCGTCGCGCTGCAGGCATCCTGCGCGCCCCCGAACACTCTCATCGGCAATGCACTGCAAACCAACGGCACGTTGCTTGACGAGGATTGGGCGCGATTTTTCCGCGAGTTCAATTTCCTGATCGGCGTCAGCGTGGACGGACCCAGGGAGATCCACGATGGGCACCGATTCACCGCCACGGGCAAAGGGACTTTCGATCTCGTGATGCGCAAGATCGGCCACCTGCGCCGCCACCATGTCGATTTCAACATCCTGACTGTCCTGCACGAAGGCAACGTGCACAGGGCGGGGGATCTCATGGCTTTCTACGCGCGCGAAGGCTTTGACTATGTCCAGTTCATCCCCGGCATGCGTTTCCAGGCGCGGGAGCCACATACTCCCGCACGGTATCGGATCACCGCGGATCAGTATGGCCGGTTTCTCTGCGAAACGTTCGATATCTGGTACAACGATGGCGCACCGAGGATGTCGGTGCGCATGTTCGATGACATGCTGAGCATCCATGCGGGCCACGAGGCGGGGTCGTGCAACCACCGGCGCGCGTGCTCGCGGACGCTCGTGCTCGAGCAAAACGGCGATGCGTATCCATGCGATTTCTACATGGGACCGGATTGGCGGCTCGGCACCATGGCGACGGACCCATTGCCGGTCATCATGGAAAGTCCGGCTTACCGGAAATTCCTGCAGCTCAAGGAAAGGCTGCCGGAGCAGTGCCGGTGCTGCGAATACCTCAAGTTTTGCAATGGTGGCTGTCCGCGAAACCGCACGTGGAACGACGACGGGCGACCGGCTCGTCCCCATTTTTTCTGCGGCGCGTACCGGCGGTTATTCGATCATGCCCACGAACGGTTTGCTTCGCTCGCGCGAAAATTGCGCACAAACTGGCTGCGCGACTACGCGCGCACGGGTGCTCGTTGGCCGGAGCGTAACGCCCCGTGCATCTGCGGCAGCGGAAGGAAATTCAAGCGCTGCTGCGGGCCGCTGCGCGAGGAGTTGATGGCGCTCGGGCAGTGCCGATGATCGTTTTTTCTGCAACGCCATAGCTTGAACATTCCCAAATTGCGTAGAAAGGGGTCAGGTCTTGCACTGACGTACGCTAATGCAAGACCTGACCCCTTCCGACAGCGCATACAGAGTACGATCCATGTGGGGCTCTCCTTTCCGCTCGTGATTGGAACAATCACCTTGGCACTCGATGCCGTCAGGATTGTGAGAGCCCCTCCCCATCTTCCCCAACCATCGCTCTTCCCATTAAGATGGCATGCTCGACTCCCCCGAAGGGGCGGGAGGCGTCCATGCCATCTTGGCGGTTCGATTGTGATTCTGCGCGTCACGGATTCGAACGGCGCACCCGCCGCAACCCCCGCGCTTGTTGGTCAAATACACGTCCGCGCGAGTTGTCGCCGCGCGGCGTGCTGAATCCCGCCCGCACGTTGCGCTAAAATTGCGCTTCCCGCATGCCAAACCTCAGAGGCAGGCCACGGTTTCCGGACACAGCCGAGAGAGAACCATGTACGCCGCGCCGCCATTGGTGGAAACCGTAGTCTTCGCCTCGCTCCCCGGGAAGTACCACAAGCCCGCCCGCGTTTCGAAGTGGGTCGCCGCGCGCCGCAAGAGCGGGGGCCCGCCCCGATCGAACGCGATGTCGTCCTCGACGTCGTGGCTCGTGGGGCCCGCCTTCGACCGCGCCGGCAATCTCTTCTGCGCGGACATTCCGTTCGGCCGCATCTTCCGCCTGTCGCGAAAGGGCGAGTGGGGCGTGTTCGCCGAGTACGACGGCGAGCCGAGCGGCCTCAAAATTCATCGCGACGGCCGTATATTCGTGGCCGACCACAAGCGCGGGCTGCTGGTCTTCGATCCGAAGACGGCGCGCATGAGTGTCGTGCTCGACGCGGTCCATCACGAGCCCTTCAGGGGCCTGAGCGACCTCACCTTCGCGAGCAACGGCGACCTTTACTTCACCGACCAGGGGCAAAGCGCGCTGCAGGACCCCAGCGGGCGCGTGTACCGCCTGCGTGCCAGCGGCGAGCTGGACCTGCTGCTCGAAGGCCTCGAGGGCCCGAACGGGCTGGTGCTCAACCAGCAGGAAACCACGCTCTACGTGTCGGTCACTCGCGCAAACCGCATCGTGAGCATCCCGTTGCTGCCCGGCTATCAAGGTCTCGGCAAGTGCGGCATCTACATCCAGCTCTCGGGCAGCCCGAACGGGCCCGACGGCCTTGCGGTCGACGAAGCAGGGAATCTTGTCGTCGTCGTCGCCGGGTTCGGGACGGCGTGGATGTTTAGCCGGCTGGGAGAACCGCTGCTGCGGATCAAGTCGTGCGCCGGCATGAGCACGACCGACGCGGCGTACGGCGGGCCGGACCGCAGGACGCTTTTCATCACCGAGGCGCAACACGGCGTGATTCTGAAGACGCGCGTGCCCTCGCCTGGCAAGAGGATGTACTCCCATGTTTAGATTCGAGATGCGTCACCTGAATACCCGAAAGCCGCGCGCGGCGGGCTGCCTTGCCTGCACGGTGCTAGCCGCGTTGCTGGCATTGCCCTTTCAGGCGTCGGGACGGAACTACCCGGCGAAGCCCCTGCGCCTGATCGTGCCCTATCCTCCCGGCGGCGGCACCGATTTGCTCGCGCGCCCGATCGCCCAAAAACTCGGCGAGAGCCTCGGCCAACAAGTCATCGTCGACAACCGCGGCGGCGCCAACGGCACGATCGGAATGGATCTCGCGGCCAAGGCGCCGGCGGACGGCTACACCCTCGTTCTCGCGCTCACCGCGCAGCTTGCGATGAATCCCGCCATCCACAAGAATCTGCCCTACGACCCGGTGCGCGACTACGCGCCCGTCACGCTGCTCGGCACGACGCCCTACCTCCTCACGGTGCACCCCTCGCTGCCCGTGAAATCGGTGCGGGACCTGATCGCGCTGGCGAAGGCGCGGCCCGGCCAGCTCGCGTACTCGTCCTCCGGCAACGGCGGCATTCCGCACCTGGCGGGCCGGATGCTCGAGGGCATGGCCGGCATCACCATGGTTCACGTGCCGTACCGCGGCGGCGGGCCGGCGCTGGTCGACCTCATCGCCGGGCAGGTGCAGCTCAATTTCGCGGTTATCCCGGCGGCGAAGCCCCACGTCGAGGCCGGCAAGCTGCGCGCGATCGCGGTGACGACGGCGCAACGCTCCAAAGCGGCGCCCGGCGTGGCCGCCATCGGCGAGACGCTCCCCCGCTACGAGGTTTCCACGTGGTTCGGCATCCTCGCCCCGGCGCGAACGCCCGCGAGCGCGATCGGCGCGCTGAACCGCGAGATCGTCAGGATCCTGCATCTGCCGGAGATGCAGGACCGGCTGCCCGTGGGCTTCGCGCCCATCGGCAGCACGCCGGAAGCGTTTGCCGGATTCATCCGCAAGGAGATCGCGAAGTGGGCGAAGGCGATCCGGGAAAGCGGCATCGCGGTCGATTGACCGCGGGGCGTTTGCCGCGAGCGCCGGCGCCACCCCTGCGTCGCGAGCAGCCGGGTCGCCTAAACGACCGCGCCGTTCAGGCAAACCCGTAGAGCTTTTCCGGATTGTTTACCAGTATCCGGCCGCGCAAGCCCGCGTCCGGCACCCACTGCGCGAGCTGATCGAGCAAGTCGCCGTCGTCGGGCATGTACTCGCCCGGCCGCACCCGCGTGTGCGGCCAATCGGTCGCTCACAACAGGCGGTCCGGCGAGGCGTCGAGCAGGCACCGGTTGTCCTGCCCGATACCCTCCCCGTCAATTGGTCATTCGGAAGGGACGAGAAGCGCCGCAATCGCGGCGGACCCGCCACTTTCTTCGATCGAACAGGCTTCGCGCTACGCGTTGTGGCTGCCTCGCACGAGATGTGCGTCCCGCGTCACCCCGTGGCAACGCCCAAAGGTCCACGATATGATCGCGTTCAGACAACCGAATTATCCTAAGATAACGGCCATCGATATGCAACGAGCGTCCGGGAAATCAGTCACGTTGACCATCGATCAAGCGCGCGCGCTTGCGCAAGACGCCGTCGAGCGTCTCGGTTATGCCGCCGCAGATGCGGCGGTCGTAGCCGACCATTTGGTGGACGCGGAGTTGTGCGGTTACGACTACAGCGGACTTGCGAAGATTCTCAACGTCGCCGAAAACCCGCGGTGCAGAAAGCCACGCCGCCCGATAACCATCACGAAGGAGACGCCGGTTTCGGCGCTGATCGACGGCGGCAATCACGTCGGGATGCTGAGCGTGTATCGCGCAACGGAAATCGCCGTCGCCAAGGCAAGGCAATCGGGCATTGCGGTCGTCGGCGTGCACGACACCTTCAACAGCGGGCGCGGCGCCTATTACGTCGAGAGAGTCGCCCAGGCCGATCTCGTCGGAATCCATTTCGTCAGCGCTTCAATGCGGGTCGCTCCCCCTGGCGGAGCGCAATCGGCGCTGGGCACCAACCCGATCGCTTTCGGCGTGCCAAGTTCGCGCGGGCCGCTGATATTCGATATGGGTACTGCTGCAATCATGGGCTCCGACCTCATGCTCAAGGAGCGCTTGAACCAATTGCTGCCCGAAGGCGTCGCAGTGGGCCCTGACGGCCATCCCACCCGCGACCCCCAATTGGCGCACAAAGGCGGCTTGCTCACTTTCGGGGGATACAAGGGATTCGGGCTCTCGCTCATCATCCAGGCATTGGGTCTCCTGGCGGGCGCCGCCTCGGAGACGGAGAAATACTACGGGTTCGTGATCCTCGCGCTGGATCCCGGCCTGCTGGTCCCGCTCGATCAATTCAAGCGGGAAGTGAGTCGCCTGGTCGAACGCGTGAAGGCCACGCCACGGGCGCCCGGCGTGCAGGAAATCCGCATTCCTTCCGAACGCTCGTTCCGCGAGCGCGAACAGCGGCTTCGAGCGGGCGTCATCACGATCGACCGGGAGGTTTATGAAGCGCTGACCGCGCTGCAACCGATACGCTGCGCGTAAGCACTGGTACTGAATGCGGTACCGCGGTACCGGGGTCAGGTCTTGCATTGACGTACGCTGATGCAAGACCCCGCCCGATAAAGCAGGGATGAGGACTGTGTTCTTGTAGCTCTGTCCTGTGAATCCTGTAAATGCTGTTAATCCTGTCTATTCTGGTTTTGGCTTGCGGTATTTTCGAGATACGTTCTTAGGAATCCATCGAACCGCTACCTCGCGCCGGCTGCGGCGCGGGCGGCGAAGATTTCGCTCCATTGTATCCTCGCCGTCGCCTGCATCAGCACGAACAATGTCACGATCGCGCCGATGGTGATGGCAAGGCCGGTCAAGCCCTTGAAGAAGAACGCGTAGGAGAACAGCACCAGGTACACCAGCTGCGCCGCGCCCGCCGCGAAGAACGCGAAGCGGCTGCCGACCACGGCGCGCAGATAGCTCACCACCAGCGCGAGCGAGGTCGTGGCCGAGATCGCGAACGCGGCGTGGATCGCCACCTGGTCGGCCAGGTAGGCGAACAGGAGGTGGAACGCGAAAAACGCCGCCGCCAGGAAGAAGAAATGCATCGGGTGCAGCTCGACGCCCGTCACCACCCCGATCGTGAGCAGCACCACGATGAAGAAGAACAGCGACACCGGCGCGAACGCCGCGATCTGGCTGGCGAGCGGCCCCGGCTGCAGCATCTCCGGCATCACGATCGCGATGGTGACGCCCGATACCAGCCGGCGAAACTCCCATCCGAGACGCCAGCCGGCCCCGGCGCGCTCCTTGCTGACCGGCGAGATCGAGCCGTCCGGAAAGTCGATCGCCGCGAAATTGGTGCGCACGTTCAGGCGGAAATTCCGGACCTCCGCGATGCCCGCGCCGAAGCTGTAGGTCCAGCGGTCGAGGCCCTGGCTGCGGTAGCCCACGCGCAGCGTGACGCGCTCGCCGGGCGCGAGCGCCAGTCGGCCCGCGATGCGGTCCTGCCCCGGCACCGGCGTCGCGAGCCACGGCTTTTCAACCGCTTCGAACCGCAGGTCGTCGAACACCGCGCTTTTCGAGGGGAACGGCAGCGCGATGTCCACCTCGCGCGGCGCGCCGGTCACGTTCTCGACGACGTAGGTGGCGCTGAAGTCGACCGCGTAGGTCGAGTACCACAGCAGCCCTTTCTGGCGATGATCGAGCTTGAGCGAGACGTCGATGTCGCTCGCCTGCACGGGAATCGGGCGGGGGACGAGGTGTTCGACGGTGCGGACGACCTTCTTGTCGTTTTCGACGCTCTCGACCTTGCGGGTGACGCGCTCGGTCCAGGACACGCTCGGCGGCGGCTGGAGTTGCGGCGCGCCCCAGACGCGCTCGACCTGCTGGCGCAAGCCGCGGTCGGCGGAATCGGTGCGGCTGGAGGTGATTCCGGCCAGCACGAACCAGGCGATGGAGGTGCAGCCGAAGATGAAGCCGATGGCGATCAGCCGCTTGATCATGAAGTCTCCCTAGGAGTGTGTCGGGCTTTGCCCCGACACACTCCTTACGCAAAACCGCCCGCAGGCAAACGACGGCTTTGGATTCGAAAAACCTGAATTCGCCGCTGCTCCTGCACTTCCTGGTGGCAAAAACACGCTTTTTCACTCCACTCTGTTGTAAGTCTGCGGGCGGTTTTGCTGTGTGCAGCCTGTCGAAATGCCAAGTCCGACAGGCTGCTAGAACGAACCAACAAAATACATTCCCCTCCTGCCCGAGCTGATCATGTCCCATAAGTCTGGGGCTGGACACCGCCGCCGCGTTCCATTACTCTGTGCGCATGATGGTGTGCGGTCAATGGTTTGGGCCTGCCGTGGTCGAGCGCATTGTGGCGAGCGTGGCG
>JACPTK010000109.1 GCA_016192825.1 Betaproteobacteria bacterium
CACATGTTCGCCGCACGAGGCTTCGCGCCGCCGATTGCTCGGACAACGCGCTCGATTGGCTACCTGTTGAACGGGTAATTCACAGGGTAAACTCCTTTCAGTTCACAAGATCAGCCAGGCTTGGCCTGGCACACCCAAGAGCGCCAAGAAGACCAAAACAAATTCGAAAATAAATTCAAGAACCTCCCAACAAAATCCGAAACGATGCAAAAGTCGGCTCTCGTTTCAGATTCTATTTCCGTCTTGACTTTCTTGGCGTCTTGGCGGTTCGATTCTTGTATTGTTTTTCTTGGCGGCCTTGGCGTCTTGGCGGCTAATTTATGGTTTTTCCTGCAGGAGCGCGACCGCCTCGGCGGCGATGCCCTCCTCCCGTCCGACGAACCCGAGCCGTTCGGTGGTCTTGGCCTTGAGGTTGACGGCTTCCAGGGCGACACCAAGGTCGGCCGCGAGATTGGCGCGCATCGCGGGGATGTGCGGCGCCATGCGGGGCGCCTGCGCGATGATGGTAGCGTCCACGTTGACGACGTGGAGACTGCGCCGGCCCAGCAGCTGCGCGACCTCGCGCAGCAGCCTGCGGCTGTCGATGTCCTTGTAGCGGGCATCGCTGTCCGGGAAATGCGCGCCGATGTCGCCCAGCCCCGCCGCGCCGAGCAGCGCGTCGCAGAGCGCGTGGATCAGCACGTCGGCGTCGGAATGCCCGGCGAGCCCCTTGGGGTGCGGTATCTCCACCCCGCCGATAACGAGCCTGCGCCCGGTCACGAGCGCGTGCGCATCATATCCCTGTCCGATTCGCATGAATTCACTCCCGGCTATCAGCTATCAGCTACCAGCTACCAGCTACCAGCTATACACTATCAGCGTATAGCCTTTCCGCGCCTGCGAGACGGCTTTCGCTCCTGCTGGCTGCTGGCAGCTCGCGGCTCGCGGCTCGTGGCTGATGGCTGGCGGCTGGCAGCTCGTAGCTGGCGGCTCCCGAGGATCAGCTCCGCTAGGGCCAGGTCCTCGGGGAAGGTCACCTTGATATTCGACGTGTCGCCGAGCACGAGCTTCGGCTTCAGCCCCAGCCCTTCGATCGCGCGCGCTTCGTCGGTCGCGATTGCGGGATCGGCGGCGCGCAGCGCCTCGATCAGCAGGCGGTAACGGAACATCTGCGGCGTTTGCGCGAGCCACAGGTTGTCGCGCGGCTCGGTATGCGCGACGCGCAAATCGCGGTTGGCGCGCTTCAGCGTGTCCGCGACCGGCACCGCCAGCAGACCGCCGGCATCGTCCTCCCCGATTTCCGCGAACAGGCGGTCGACCGCCTCGCGCCCGAGGCAGGGGCGCGCGGCATCGTGCACCAGCACCCAGTCCGCCCCGGCGACGGTATCGCGGGCGGCAAGCAGCCCATTGAACACGCTCGCGGCGCGCGTCTCGCCGCCGCAGTAGAGCGGCTCGATCCTCGCGCCGAAATCGCGCCAGTCGCAGCGCGCGAAACGGTCGTCGCCCTGCGCGAGCACGACGAAGACCTGCTCGATGCGCGGGTGCGTCGCCAGCGCCCGCACCGCGTAGAAGAGCAGCGGCCGACCCCCGATTTCAACGTACTGCTTCGGCAGGTTCGCGCTCATGCGGGAACCGGATCCAGCGGCGGGAATCAGGGCGTAGGCCTTCATTTGCCTGAAAAGTGCTGTAATTGCAGGGATTTTATCAGCAACACGTGTTGCATCCGGCGCACTTGAAAAACCCTCGGCCGGGCGCATAATCAAACGCAAGATGTTGCCGTCCTCTCCTTCCGTGCGCGCGCCGGCCGTTGCCGGCATGTTCTACCCCGGCGAAAGCCGCAAGCTCGCGCAGGATCTGGCGCAGATGCTCGGCACGGCCGCGCACGATGCTCCCGAACGCGCGGTGCCCAAGGCGATCATCGCGCCGCATGCGGGTTACATCTATTCCGGCCCGGTCGCGGCCAGCGTCTACGCCCTGCTCGCCCCCGCCCGTGGCCGCATCACGCGCGTCGTGCTGCTCGGTCCCACGCACCGCGTCGCGGTGCGTGGGCTGGCGCTTCCCGGCTGCACTGCCTTCGCCACCCCGCTCGGCGCGGTCGAGATCGACGGCGCGGCAGTCGAATCGCTGCGCACCCTGTCCCAGGTCAGCGTGAGCGCGCAGGCGCATGCCCTGGAGCATTCGCTGGAAGTGCACGTGCCGTTCCTGCAGGCGGTGATCGAGCGCTTCACGCTGGTGCCGCTGGCGGTCGGCCACGCCAGCGCGGAAGAGGTCGCACAAGTGCTGGATACGATGTGGGGCGGGCCCGAAACCCTGATTGTGGTGAGCTCCGATCTCTCGCACTATCTTTCGTACAGCGACGCGCAGGCAGTGGATCGCGCGACGGCCAAGGCCATACTCGGCCTCGCGACCGATATCTCGCACGAGCAGGCGTGCGGCGCCACGCCGGTCATGGGCCTCGCCCATAGCGCGCGCCGGCGCGGCCTCAAACCCGAGCTGATCGACCTGCGCAACTCCGGCGACACCGCCGGGGACAAGAATCGCGTGGTCGGCTACGGCGCCTTTGCGTTCTACGAGCAGCCGGCCAGCTCGCTGAGCCGACCGGCTGCTTAGCAAAACCGCCTGAAAATGCCCCCTGAATCCGACCGGATCGTGTTCTCCACCGGGTCGGGCCGTATCGTGCTGCAGAGCGCAGACCCGCCCCCCTATCCCGCCGATGCGGGGCGCGTGCTGTTGCCGCTTGCGCGCGCTGCGATCGCCTCCGAGCTGGGGCTCAGCCACGCGGCCGGCGAAGACCAGCCGTGGTTGCGGCAGCACGGCGCCTGCTTCATCACCCTCATGCGGGAAGAGAAGCTGCGGGGATGTATCGGCACTTTGCGCGCGCACCGCGAGCTTCTGGAGGACGTGAAGGCCAATGCCGTGGGCGCGGCGTTTCGCGATCCCCGGTTCCCGCCCCTGACCACGGCGGAATTTGCTGCGGTCTCGGTCGAGATCTCGCTGCTCTCGACGCTTCAGCCCCTCAGCTTCAGCGACGAGCCCGACGCGTTGAGGCAGCTGCGGGCCGGCGTGGACGGCGTGGCGTTCGAGTACGGGCGGCACACCAGCACCTTCCTGCCCCAGGTCTGGGACGATCTCAGGGAACCGGCGGAGTTCCTGTCCCATCTCAAGTACAAGGCGGGATTGCCGCCGGATTTCTGGGACGCCGAGGTGAAGCTCTCGCGCTACACGGTCCACAAGTGGCGCGAAAGCGAGCTGTGAGCTGCCAGCAGGAGCAAACAGGAGCGCGCGGTTGCAGAAAGGCGGTACGCTGGTAGCTGATAGCTGGTAGCTGGTAGCTGGTAGCTAAGATGAGCGAACGCGAATACCCGGGCCGGTGGTGGCACATGCTGGACGACGGCCGCATGCAGTGCGACCTCTGCCCGCGCGACTGCCGCCTGCACGAAGGCCAGCGCGGCGCGTGCTTCGTGCGCATGCGGGCGAACGACCGCATGGTGCTCACCACCTACGGCCGCTCCTCCGGCTTCTGCATCGACCCGATCGAGAAGAAGCCGCTCAACAACTTCTATCCCGGCTCCAGCGTCCTCTCCTTTGGCACGGCGGGCTGCAACCTCGCGTGCAAGTTCTGCCAGAACTGGGATATCTCCAAGTCGCGCGACATGGACCGGCTCGCCGACGAGGCTTCGCCGGAGGCCATCGCCAAGGCGGCGGCGGACAACGGCTGCAGGAGCGTTGCATTTACCTACAACGACCCGGTGATCTTCGCCGAGTACGCGATGGACATCGCGGACGCCTGTCACGAGCGCGGCGTCCAGACCGTCGCGGTCACCGCAGGCTACATCCACCCCGAGCCGCGGCGCGAGTTCTACGCCAAGATGGACGCCGCCAACGTGGACTTGAAGGCGTTCACCGACGAGTTCTACTTCAAGCTCTGCGCGGCGCGGTTGAATCCCGTCCTCGACACGCTCGCCTATCTCAAGCATGAAACGGACGTGTGGTTCGAGATCACGACGCTGCTCATTCCCGGCAAGAACGATTCCAGCGGGGAAATCGAGGCCGAGTGCAAGTGGATCAGGAAGGAGCTGGGGCCCGACGTGCCGGTGCACTTCACGGCGTTCCACCCGGACTACAAGATGACCGACATACCCGCGACCCCGGCCGCGACGCTGCGGCGCGCGCGCGACATTGCGCTCGCGGAAGGGCTGCAATACGTATACACCGGCAACGTGCACGATTCCGAAGGCGGCACGACCTACTGCCCCGGCTGCAAGACGCCGCTGATCGTGCGCGACTGGTACGTGATCGAGGATTACCGCGTCACGCCCGAAGGCAAATGTCCCGACTGCCACACGACGATCGCGGGGCGCTACGAAGTGTTCGAGCGGGCGTTCGGGCAGCGGCGGATTCCGATTGCGATCCACCAACCTTGATGAAGCGTGACTCGTGACTCGTGACTGGTGACTGGTGGCAGCCAGCGCCGGCCGGCGCGCGGGCCTACTCAAAACCAAAAAAATTGCCGCCAGGAAAGACCCATCAAATATTGAACCGCCAAGACGGTAGAGTAGAGGAGGAAGTAGTGTCACAAAGTAACACTACCCCTCCCCCCTCGTCGAACCGGACGTGCAGGTTTCCCGCATCCGGCTCTCATGCAAGCAATCGCCGCCGCAGTGCGCGCGCTC
>JACPTK010000110.1 GCA_016192825.1 Betaproteobacteria bacterium
ATCCTGGGGCTGTAGCCGGTCCCAAGGGTATGGCTGTTCGCCATTTAAAGTGGTACGTGAGCTGGGTTCAAAACGTCGTGAGACAGTTTGGTCCCTATCTGCAGTGGGCGTTGGAAGTTTGAGGGGGGCTGCTCCTAGTACGAGAGGACCGGAGTGGACGCACCTCTGGTGTACCGGTTGTCACGCCAGTGGCATCGCCGGGTAGCTACGTGCGGAAGAGATAACCGCTGAAAGCATCTAAGCGGGAAACTCGCCTCAAGATGAGACTTCCCGGGGACTTGATCCCCCTGAAGGGTCGCGGAAGACCACCGCGTTGATAGGCCGGATGTGTAAGAGGAGTAATCCTTTGAGCTAACCGGTACTAATTGCCCGTGCGGCTTGATCCTATAACCGTGAGCGCTGGCTCAGCCAGGCTCAGGTGAATAAGGGTTTGCCAGATACAATCGCCTTACTTTACTTCTTCCGATCATGAGCCTTGGCTGAAGGCTGGTAGCTGACAGCTCGGGGCTCGACAAGCTATGTCTGACGACCATGGCGAGGTGGTCCCACCCCTTCCCATTCCGAACAGGGCCGTGAAACGCCTCAGCGCCGATGATAGTACGGTGTATTCCGTGCGAAAGTAGGACATCGTCAGGCACCCACAAAAACAAACGCCCCATCTCGATCGAGGTGGGGCGTTTGTTTTTGTACTGCGCCCTGACCATGTCCTACTTTCGGAACGACAATGAACCGTCATTCTTCCTGGTGCGTGGAAGCGCACGCCTCACGGTCGGCTCATTGCGGCGTAGGCTAACTTGCCCGAATCCCTTTGATGCGGGCAATGTTAAGCCACGGAGTGGCGGCCGGAGCCAAAGTAGAACATCGTCAGGCACCCACAAAAACTAAGGCCCCGCCTCGATCCGAGGTGGGGCCTTTGTTTTTGTATGGTTTCCGTGTCCAACCTATTGGATTTGGGCGTGATTTTTGTTACACTTCTCGCCCCCGGGGTTCAGGGGAAAAACAGGAGATGGGCGGTTCGCCCATTTTTTGTTTGTAGGGTGGATTTTCAATGAAATTGAACGGGTTACTGGAGATTACGCTGGGCGGCATGGGCTACGAACTGGTCGGCGTGGAGCGGCCTGCCAAAGGCGGGCTGCTGCGCATCTATATCGACAAGCCGGTCGGCGTCACGGTGGAGGACTGCGCCGCGGTGAGCCACCAGGTGAGCCGGGTGCTCGCGGTTGAAGGCGTCAATTACGATCGGCTGGAAGTGTCGTCTCCCGGACTCGACCGGTTGCTGAAGGGCGAGCGCGATTTTGCCCGCTTCGCCGGGCAGAGGGCGCGCGTGAGGATGCGCGTTCCGGTGGACGGCCGACGCAATTTCACCGGCGTGGTGCGGGAAGCCGGCGCGGGCCGCTTGCAGCTCGAAGTGGACGGCAGGGTGCTGTCGCTCGAGATCGGCGACGTGGAGACGGCGCGGCTGGTGCCGAACCTTTAGTGGGAGATGGGAATGAGCCGTGAGATTTTGTTGCTGGTCGATGCCCTGGCGAGGGAAAAGAACGTCGACAAGGCCATCGTGTTCGGCGCGCTCGAGCAGGCGCTGGCATCGGCGACCAAGAAGCGCTTCCACGAGGACGTGGACGTGAGGGTCTCCATCGATCCGGCCACCGGCGATTACCAGTCGTTCCGCCGGTGGCAGGTGGTGCCGGACGAGGTCGTCGAGTCGCCGGCGCACCAGATCGCGCTGTCGGAGGCGCAAAAGCGCAGCTCCGACATCAAGCTCGAGGAATTTATCGAGCAGCCGCTCGAGCCGGTCGAATTCGGCCGCATCGGGGCCCAGACGGCGAAGCAGGTCATCCTGCAGAAGATCCGCGACGCCGAGCGCGAGCAGATTCTCAACGATTTCCTCGCGCGCAACGAGCATCTCATTACCGGCGTGATCAAGCGCATGGAGCGCGGCAACGCCATTATCGAGTCGGGCAGGCTGGAGGCCGCGCTCCCGCGCGACCAGATGATCCCGAAAGAGAACCTGCGCGTGGGCGACCGTGTGCGGGCCTACGTATGGAAGACCGATCGCGCGAGCCGGGGACCCCAGCTCGTGCTTTCGCGCACCGCGCCCGAATTCATCAGCAGGTTGTTCGAGCTCGAAGTGCCCGAACTCGAGGATGGGCTGCTGGAGATCAAGGCCGCGGCTCGCGATCCCGGCTCGCGCGCCAAGATCGCCGTGCTTTCCAAGGACCGGCGCATCGACCCGATCGGCACCTGCGTGGGCATGCGCGGCTCGCGCGTTCAGGCAGTGACGTCCGAGCTGGCCGGCGAGCGCGTGGACATCATCCTGTGGGCGGAAGATCCGGCGCAGTTCGTGATCAACGCGCTGGCGCCTGCCGAAGTGAGCAAGATCAAGGTGGACGAGGAAGCGCACAGCATGGACATCGTGGTGGACGAGGAAAACCTCGCGCAGGCGATCGGGCGCACCGGCCAGAACGTGCGGCTTGCGAGTGAGTTGACCGGCTGGGAGCTCAACATCATGACGATGGAGGAGTCCCAGAAGAAGAGCGAGGAGGAAGCGACGCGGGTGCGCACAATGTTCATGGACAAGCTCGACGTCGACGAAGAGGTCGCCGAGATCCTGGTCCAGGAAGGCTTCAATACGCTGGAGGAGGTCGCCTACGTCCCGATCAGCGAGATGCAGGAGATCGAGTCGTTCGACGAAGCCACCGTGAACGAGTTGAGGAGCCGCGCCCGCAATGCCCTGCTGACCCAAGCGATCGCGAGCGAGGAGCAGGTCGAGCACGATATCGAGGACCTGCTGAAGGTCGAAGGCATGGACAACGATACCGCGCGCCTGCTTGCCGCCAAGGGAATAGGCACACAGGAAGCGCTCGCCGATTTCGCAACCGACGACCTGGTGGAATTAACGGGGATCGAGGGCGAGCGCGCCAAGCAGCTGATCATGGCCGCACGCGCGCCCTGGTTTGCCGAAGCCAGCTCCTGAGATCCGGAACCCCATGGCGCAGATCAACGTCACACAGTTCGCCCTGCAGCTGGGATTGCCGACCGCCCTGCTCATCGAGCAGCTGCAGGCCGCGGGCGTGAACAAGGCCCTGGCGGAGGACACCCCGCTCACCGAGCGGGACAAGACCCAGCTGCTCGAGCATCTGCGCAAATCCCACGGCGCCGGCGAGGCGAAGCAGAAGATCACGCTCACGCGGCGGCAGACCACCGAGATCAAGAAGTCGGACGGCACCGGCAAGTCGCGCACGATACATATCGAGGTGCGCAAGAAGCGCGTGCTCGTGAAACGCGACGCGGCCGAGCCCGAGACGGCGGCCGAGCCGGCTCGTCCCGTGCTCGACGCCGAGCAGATTGCGTTGCGCGAGGCCGAGGCCCGTCAGCAGGCCGAGCTTGCCGCGCGGCAAGCGGCGGACGCGGAGATCAAGCGCCGCAAGAAGGAGGCGGAAGCGCTGGCGGAAGCCAAGGCGCCCGAGGAGCCCAAGCGGGCGGCCGAGGGGGCGATGGCCGCCAGTGTCGAGGGCACACTGCACAAGCCGACCGTCAAGCCCGAGGAAAAGGCGCAGAAAGCCGAGAAGAAGGCCAAGAAGCAGCAGGTGAAGGAAGTCGTCTGGAAGGACGACACGGTCAAGCGCCGGAGCATCAAGACGCGCGGGGACGCCACCGGCGGACTGGGGTGGCGCGCACGCAAGGCGCGCCCGGGCCATGCGGCTCACGCGGATGAAAGCGAGGCGCAGCACGCATTTGCAGCGCCCGCGGAACCCATTGTGCGGGACGTGACTGTGCCGGAAACGATCACCGTCGCCGATCTGGCGCACAAGATGTCGGTCAAGGCCGCCGAGGTGATCAAGGTCTTGATGAAGCTCGGCACCATGGTCACCATCAACCAGGTGCTGGACCAGGACACCGCAATGATCGTGGTCGAGGAGATGGGGCACGTTGCGAAGCGCGCCAAGCTCGACGAACCAGACGCTTTCCTCGCGGAGGAGCAACAGGCGCCCTCCGAGATCAAGCTCGAGCCGCGCGCCCCGGTGGTGACCGTGATGGGACACGTGGACCACGGCAAGACATCCCTGCTCGACACCATACGCCGCACGAAGGTTGCGAGCGGCGAGGCGGGCGGTATCACGCAGCACATCGGCGCCTACCACGTGAACACGCCCAAGGGCATGGTGACCTTCCTCGACACGCCGGGTCATGAAGCGTTCACGGCAATGCGCGCGCGCGGCGCCAAGCTGACCGATCTCGTGATCCTGGTGGTCGCCGCCGACGACGGTGTGATGCCGCAAACAATTGAAGCGATCCATCACGCCAAGGCGGCAAAGGTGCCGATGGTGGTGGCGCTCAACAAGATCGACAAGCCTGAGGCCAACCCGGACCGGGTCAAGCAGGATCTTTCGGCACAGCAAGTGGTGCCCGAGGAATGGGGCGGCGATACCATGTTCGTTGCCGTGTCAGCCAAGACCGGGAAGGGGGTGGACCAGTTGCTCGACAGCATACTGGTGCAGTCCGAAGTGCTCGAATTGAAGGCGTCCAAGGATACTCCGGCCAAGGGCATCGTCATCGAATCGCGGCTCGACAAGGGGCGCGGGCCGGTCGCCACCGTGCTTGTGCAATCGGGAACGCTGAAGCGTGGGGATGTGGTGCTGGCCGGAGCCGTATTCGGGCGGGTGCGCGCGATGCTCGACGAAAACGGCGAGAGCATCGAGCAGGCCGGCCCCTCGATTCCGGTGGAAATTCTCGGGCTGTCCGACGTCCCGATGGCCGGAGCGGACGTGCTGGCGCTCGGTGACGAGCGCAAGGCGCGTGAGATTGCATTGTTCCGGCAGGGAAAATTCCGCGACGTGAAGCTGGCCAAGCAGCAATCGGCCAAGCTCGAAAACATCTTCGACCAGATGGGCGAAGGACGGGTCAAGACGCTCTCCCTCATCATCAAGGCGGACGTGCAAGGCTCCTACGAGGGTCTTTCGCACGCGCTGTCGGGGCTTTCCACCGACGAGGTCAAGGTCAATATCGTGCACGCCGCCGTGGGCGGCATCACGGAGTCGGACGTCAACCTCGCGCTCGCCTCAAAGGCGGTCATCATCGGGTTCAACGCGCGGGCCGACGCCGCGGCCCGCAAGCTCGCCGAGCACAATGGCATCGACATTCGCTACTACAACGTGATCTACGATGCCGTTGACGACGTCAAGGCGGCGCTGTCGGGCATGCTCTCCCCGGAGAAAAAAGAAAACATTCTCGGCCTTGTCGAGGTGCGCCAGATCTTCAAGATTTCGAAGATCGGCACCGTCGCCGGCTGCTACGTGTCGGAAGGGCTGGTACGGCGCAGCAATACCAAGATTCGCGTGCTGCGCGACAACGTCGTCGTCCACGAAGGCGAGCTCGATTCGCTCAAGCGCTTCAAGGACGACGTGAGAGAAGTCAAGGCCGGGTTCGAATGCGGCCTGTCCCTCAGGAACTTCGACGACCTCAAGGTCGGCGACCAGCTCGAGGTTTACGAGGTTGTTGAGGTCGCCAGGACCCTGTAAAGGAGGAAGGCAGAAGGCAGAAGGCAGAAGTGGTGGAACGCGCCGTTGGCGCCTGCACCTTCATCCTTCTTCCTTCATCCTTCTGCCTTAGAGGCGTTGCCTAGAGACTACCCCCGCAGCCGCCGCATCGCGGAACAGCTGCAGCGCGAGCTCTCAGACATCATCCGTCTCGAGCTGAAGGATCCGCGCGTCGGCATGATCACGATTACCGACGTGGAGGTCAGCCCGGATCATGCGTACGCCCGGGTTTTTTTCACGTCGCTGGGCAAACCGTCCGAGATCGACGACGCCACGCAAGGCCTGCGCCACGCCGCGGGCTTTTTGCGCAGCCAGCTTGCGCGCCGCATGAAGCTGCGGGTCGTGCCGCAGTTGCAGTTCAAGTACGACGAATCGGTCGAGCGTGGAATGCACCTGTCCCAGCTGATCGATACGGCGGTTGCCCAGGACGCGGCGCGGGCCCGGAAGAAAAAATGAGCGGCACGCAGTCACGACGGCGCGCGGTGGATGCCGTGCTGCTGATGGACAAGCCATCCGGCATCACTTCGCATAGGGCGGTGCAGATGATCCGGCGGCTGTTCAATGCCGTCAAAGCCGGGCACACCGGAACGCTAGACCCGCTCGCCACCGGCCTCCTGCCGGTATGCCTGGGCGAAGCGACCAAGTTTTCCCACCTGCTGCTGGAGGCCGACAAGGGCTATCTCGCCACCATCCGACTCGGAATGACGACGCGCACCGGGGACCTTGAGGGCGAGGTCACGGCCCGGCGTGAAACCCAGGTGAGGCAACAGGAAATCGAGGCAGTACTCGAGATGTTCAAGGGCGAAATGCTTCAAACGCCGCCGATGTACAGCGCCATCAAGCAGGGCGGGCAGCCGCTCTACAAGTTGGCGCGGGCCGGCCAAGAAACGCCGCGCGTGCCGCGCAGGATCGTCATCAGCAGCCTGAACCTGGTTTTTCTTGAGGGGGATGAGTTGACTGTGCGAGTCTGCTGCAGCAAGGGCACCTATGTGCGGGTTCTGGCGGAGGACATTGGGCGCGCGCTGGGCTGCGGCGCGTGCCTTTCCGGGCTGCGACGGGAGGCGGTGGGCGGCTTTACGCTGTCGGCAGGGGCGGTGACTCTGGACCACCTCGAGGGATTGCAGCAGACTGAGAGGGACGCGTTCCTGCTGCCGGCCGATGCGATGGTGGCGTCGCTGCCGCGGCTCGATCTCGACGCCGCGGAAACGCGGCGCTTGATCCGAGGGCAGCCGGTCGAGCGCCCGGGAGCCGGCGCCGCGGGGCTTGCGCGGGTCTATGGCCCGGGCGAGTCGTTCCTGGGGGTGGCCGAGGTCACGTGTCCGGGCCGAATTGTGCCGAAACGGCTGACCGCGACCGGCTGCTAGCCACGGAAAGCTGAAAACTGCTATCGCTCCCGCCCATTAAATTGCTTGAGAAACCGTGGGTTAGAGAGTAGAATAGCGCGCGACTGAAAGGCGGAGAGCACGATGGCAGTTACGACAAATCAGAAAACCCAATTGGTGCAGGAGTACCAACGCGCCAAGGGCGACACCGGATCACCCGAGGTTCAGGTAGCGTTGCTGACGGCGCGCATCACGGACCTCACCGAGCATTTCAAGACGCACGTCAAAGACCATCATTCGCGGCGCGGGCTGCTGCGCATGGTGAGCCGTCGGCGCAAGCTGCTCGATTACCTCAAGCGGGCGGACGCCGACAAATACCGTCAGCTGATCGACCGCCTCGGGCTGCGCAAGTAAGGCATTCCTGTGGCCGCTGTCGCCAGAGGCCGGTTGGCCGTCATGCCGGGTAGCGCCAGTTCTCGGGCGCGGACGGCGGGCCCGCATCTCTAACCCGAGACCGCATCGAGCGGTCTTTTTCATTTTTCAAGGGGCAGAACTTTGAACCACGTCAAAAAATCATTGATCTGGGGTCAGCACCGGCTGGTCCTCGAGACCGGCGAGATCGCGCGCCAGGCCACGGGCGCCGTGCTGGTCAACATGGAAGACACGGTCGTGCTGGTGACGGTTGTCGCCAGGCGGCAGGCGCAGGCGGGGAAGGACTTCCTGCCGCTTACGGTCGACTACCAGGAACGCACCTACGCCGCAGGCAAGATTCCCGGCGGTTTCTTCAAGCGTGAGGGCCGACCGTCTGAAAAGGAAATTCTGACCTGCCGGCTGATCGATCGTCCGATCCGCCCCCTGTTCCCGGACGGCTTTTACAATGAAGTGCAGGTGGTTGCGACCGTCGTGTCGTCGAACAACGAGATCGACTCGGATATCCCCGCGATGATCGGCGCCTCGGCGGCGCTCGCGCTCTCCGGCATTCCGTTCAACGGCCCGATCGGTGCTGCGCGGGTCGGCTACCTGAACGGCCAGTACGTGCTCAATCCGACCGCGACGGCGCTGAAGACGTCGCAGCTCGACCTGGTCGTGGCCGGGACCGAGCAGGCGGTGCTGATGGTCGAATCCGAGGCCCAGGAACTGGCGGAAGACGTGATGCTCGGCGCCGTGGTGTTCGGCCACCAGCAGATGCAGCAGGTCATACAGACGATCAACGAGCTGGTGGACGAAGCCGGCGCCGAAGCGTGGGACTGGACGCCGCCCGCCAAGGACGAATCCCTGGCGGCCCGAATCGCGAGCCTGGCCGAGGCCGATCTGCGCGCCGCGTTTCAGATCAAGCAGAAGGGAGAACGGTCCGAGGCGATCGACGCAATCTGGAAGCGGGTGTTTACCGAGCTGGGCGTCGGCACGGAAGGTGGACCGGAGTCCAACGCCGTGAAGGAGATCTGTTTCGCCCTGGAATCGAAGATCGTGCGCGGACAGATACTCAGCGGCGAGCCGCGCATCGACGGCCGCAACACGCGCACGGTACGCCCGATCACGATCCGCACCGGACTGCTGCCGCGCGCGCACGGCTCCGCGCTGTTCACCCGCGGCGAAACCCAGGCGCTGGTCGCCGCTACTCTCGGCACCTCGCGCGATGAGCAGCGCATCGATGCGCTGCAGGGCGAGTACACGGATCGTTTCATGATGCATTACAACATGCCGCCGTACGCGACCGGCGAAACCGGGCGCGTCGGCTCACCCAAGCGCCGCGAGATCGGCCACGGGCGGCTTGCCAAGCGCGCGCTGCTCGCCATGCTTCCCGGACCGGAGTCGTTCGCGTATTCGCTCCGAGTCGTATCGGAGGTCACGGAGTCCAACGGCTCGAGCTCCATGGCGAGTGTTTGCGGAGGCTGTCTCGCGCTCATGGATGCGGGTGTTCCGCTCAAGTCGCACGTGGCGGGTATCGCCATGGGGCTCATCAAGGAAGGCAACCGGTTCGCGGTGCTGTCCGACATCCTTGGCGACGAGGACCATCTGGGCGACATGGACTTCAAGGTGGCCGGCACGGAAAAGGGCGTCACGGCGCTTCAGATGGACATCAAGATCGAGGGCATTACCAAGGAGATCATGCACGCTGCGCTGGTCCAGGCGCGCGAGGGCCGTCTGCATATCCTGGAGAAGATGAAGGGGTCGCTCGAGGCGCCGCGCGCGGAGCTGTCCATGTGGGCGCCGCGGATGATCACGATCAAGATCAGGCCGGAAAAGATCCGGGACGTGATCGGCAAGGGCGGCGCGGTGATCCGCGCGCTTACCGAGGAGACCGGCACCACCATCGACATCCAGGACGACGGCACCGTCACCATTGCCTGCGTTTCACCGGAAGCGGGCGAATTGGCGAAGAAACGCATCGAGGACATCACGGCGGACGTCGAGGTCGGCCGCATCTACGACGGCACGGTGTTGAAGCTGCTCGATTTCGGAGCGATCGTGAGCGTGCTTCCGGGCAAGGACGGTTTGCTGCACATCTCCCAGATCGCCAACGAGCGCGTCAACGCAGTGTCGGATCACCTCAAGGAGGGCCAGCAGGTGCGCGTGAAGGTGCTGGAAGCCGACGACAAGGGACGATTGCGGCTTTCGATGAAGGCGGCGGCAGCCGAGGCCAAGGCCGTCCAGACCACGCAGTAATTCAAGAACGGCTTCCGGGCAAACAAAACGGGGCGGCTTGGCCGCCCCTTTTTGTTTTGACCCGTCACCCGCGACGGGTCAGTGCCCGTCGTTACTTGGCCACCTGCCGCTCGCGCAGCTCGTCGAGCGTCTTGCAGTCGATGCAGAGCGTCGCCGTCGGCCGCGCTTCCAGCCGCTTGAGCCCGATTTCCACTCCGCAGGAATCGCAATAGCCGTATTCGCCGGTGTCGATGCGCGCGATGGTCTCCTCGATTTTCTTGATGAGCTTGCGCTCGCGGTCGCGGTTGCGCAGCTCCAGCGACATGTCCGACTCCTGGCTGGCGCGGTCGTTGGGATCGGCGAAGATCGTCGCCTCGTCCTGCATGGTGTGCACGGTGCGGTCGATGTCCTGGGACAGCTCGCGCTTCATTTCCTCCAGCATCTTGCGGAAATGCGAGAGCTGGCGCGGGTTCATGTAGTCCTCTTTCCCCTTGGGCTTGTAGGGGGCGAAGGTTTTGTGCAATTCGGTCGGCATGAGCCTATTCGCTCGAAAAAAGACGCTTTATATATGAAATCGCGGCACCCCGCAAGCGACTAATCGGCATCGGAAAAATTCCGGATTTTCATTGACTATCAGAGGGTTCCGAGGGTATATTACGCCGCGTCCCAGGCGCGCCCCGGCCCGGTTTGCCGCCTCGCTTTGCGACCCGCGGCCGGACGCGGCAGACTGGAGCCCGTAGCGCCTCGAGCGGGAGCGTAGATGGCGGTTTTTTGCTCGCGGGGAGCGCCCGTAGCTCAACGGACAGAGCACCGGCCTTCTAAGCCGGGGGTTGTGGGTTCGATTCCCGCCGGGCGCGCCAAATTCAGTGCTGAGTGCCCAGTGTTGAGTGATGAGCGAACACCAAACGTGACCCGCTCTAACTCAGCACTCAGAACTCCGCACTCGATACTGGTTATTACGGACGGTGGCTGTAGCTCAACGGTAGAGTACTGGATTGTGATTCCAGGTGTTGTGGGTTCGAGTCCCATCAGCCACCCCAAAGAATTCGCCGCATTCCGGCGAATTCTTTACGTGCGGGGCGAAAGCTGACGTTGATGGCCGCACCGGCGCATTTCTGCCATCATCTCAAGCGGCGCACTTAGGACTCGGCGCCGTCGTTCGCAGGGAGGGGGCGCATGGGGCTCGTGTGGTGGCATTGGGTGGTGCTCGGCATCGCGCTCGTATTGCTCGAGTTGGCGGTCCCGACGTTCTTCCTGGTGTGGTTCGGCGCCGGCGCCATCGTCGTCGGTGCGGTCCTGGCGCTGTATCCGCAGCTGTCTTTCGCATGGCAGGTACTGCTCTGGATCGCCTGCGCGGTTGCATTCATCGGGCTGTGGTTCAAGGTGTTCAAGCCGAACCTGCACAAGACCCGCATCGGCATGTCCAAGGGCACGGTGATCGGCGAGATCGGCCTGGTCACGCGGGAGATCCGGCCCTATGAAAAAGGCGCCGTCCGCTTCCAGAAACCGCTCCTCGGCGATGACGTATGGGAATCGATCGCGGACGAGGAAATCAAGGTCGGCGAACGCGTCAAAGTGCTCGACGTAGAGGGCAATTGGCTTAAAGTCGGCCGGACCTAGGGGAGAGCCACAATGGGATTCGAAATCGTTGCCATAGCGATACTGGTATTTGCGGTGGTCACCGTCTGGAAGGGCGTCAGGATCGTTCCGCAGGGCGAGGAATGGATCGTCGAGCGGCTGGGGAAATTCAACAAGACGTTGAGTCCGGGGCTGACCATCATCGTTCCCTACATCGACAAGGTTGCCTACAAGGTCGTCACCAAGGACATCATCCTCGACGTTCCCGAGCAGGAGGTGATCACCAAGGACAACGCCGTGATCATCACCAACGCGATCGCCTTCATCAAGGTGACCGACCCGATCAAGGCGGTCTATGGCATCGTCGACTTTGCCGAGGCGATCAGGAACCTGGTGCAGACGACGTTGCGCTCGATTACCGGCGAGATGGAGCTCGATCAGGCGCTGTCATCGCGCGAGAAGATCAAGCTGCGCCTGAAAGAGAGCATTTCCGACGAAGCGATCGACTGGGGGCTGACCATCAAGTCAGTGGAGATCCAGGACATCAAGCCCTCGGAGTCCATGGTCAAGTCGATGGAGCTGCAGGCGGCGGCGGAGCGGGAACGAAAAGCCGTGGTGACCCGGGCGGAAGGCGCGAAGCAGGCCATGATCCTCGAGGCCGAAGGCAGGCTGGAGAGCGCGAAGCGCGATGCCGTTGCCCAAGTCACGCTCGCGGAGTCCTCGGCCCAGGCGATCCAGAAGGTCGCTCACGCGGTGGCGGACCGCGACACACCCATGCTGTACCTGCTCGGCGAGAAGTACATCCACGCCGTTGAAAATCTCGCCGCCTCCGGCAACAGCAAGTTCGTGCTGCTGCCCGCCGATCTGCAAGACGCGCTGCGCGGCATTCTCGGCAAGGCCAGGTCTGTCTGAGAACCGGTGACCGGTGACCGGAGCAGGACTCCGGCAGGAACTAGCCCTTGATTCGCAGCAAACGCTGCTGTTCCCTGCGCCAGTCCTTTTCCTTCTCCGCCTGACGTTTGTCGTACTGCCGCTTGCCTTTGGCAAGCCCGATCTCGAGCTTGATGCGCCCGCCCCTGTAATGCATGTCCAGCGGCACCAGCGCGTAGCCGGCACGCTCGACGCTGCCGATCAGCTGGCTGATTTCCCCGGCGCGCAGCAAGAGCTTGCGCGTGCGCACCGGATCCGGGGTGATATGGGTCGAGGCGGAGGGCAGCGGGCTGATGTGGCAGCCGATCAGGAAGATCTCGCCGTTGCTCACGATCACGTACGCTTCCTTGATTTGCACCCGGCCCGAGCGTATCGCTTTCACTTCCCATCCCTCGAGCGCGATACCGGCCTCCAGCCGCTTCTCGATAAAATAGTCGTGGAACGCCTTCTTGTTCTGGACGATGCTCATGAGCGGATCGATTTCCCCGTCATTCTACCAGCGGGACGCAGCCGCGCTTCCTCTTCCGGTTCGCGTGGAGCGGGCAGCCGATGAGTGAAGTCAACCGCTCGATTCTGGTCGAGTTTGCGCCGGGACAGATGTTCGCGCTGGTGGACGCGGTGGAGGATTACCCGAAGTTCCTGCCGTGGTGCGGCGGGACAACCCTGATCCATCGCGATGAAAACATCACGCGGGCAACCTTGCTCATCAACTACCACGGCGTCCGGCACGGTTTCACCACCGAAAACGCGAAAAGCGCGCCGGCAGAAATGCAGATCCGTCTGGTGGAGGGCCCGTTTCGCATGCTCGAGGGCAGGTGGCGGTTCACGGACCTTGCGGGCCGCGGCTGCAAGGTCGAGTTGAAACTGCAATACGAGTTTTCGAGCCGCGTCCTGGAGAAGCTGGTTGGTCCGGTATTCAACCATATCGCCAACACGATGGTGGATGCCTTCGCCCGGCGCGCCGAGCAGGTCTATGGCCCCAAGTCGGTGACCAGTGACCGGTAAACTATGACCGGCAAACCGCAGATCCAGGTTGAAGTGGTCTATGCGCTCCGTGAGGAGCAGGCGCTGGTCGTGGTGAAATTGGAGGCGGGATCGACCGTGCGCCAGGCGATCGAGCACTCCGGAATTCTGCCGCGCTTCACGGAGATCGATCTCGAGGGGGCGCGTGTCGGTGTTTTCGGCAAGCTGGCACGCCTCGACGCGCCGCTGCGGGACGGCGACCGGGTGGAGATTTACCGTCCGCTGATTGCCGACCCCAAGGAGGCGCGTCGGGGGAGGGCGCGACGGGCGCCCCGCAAGGGAGGCGGCGGTTAGGGAGCTGGCATGCCCGCGAAGGCGAGCCTGCGTGGAACGCAGGCGCTATCTGGATCCCGGCTTTCGCCGGGATGACGACCGCCTACCGTACGGTCGTCACTTGCAGTTGGCCTGGACGCTCTCTCTCGCGCGCGCGATTTCAGCGGCCCGCGCGGCGTCTTCCAGGAACACGCGCTCCCCGGTCTTGGGATCGACGCGCGTGACGCGGGCACCGGCTTCGAGCCCGGCAAGATAGTTGCGCGCCTCCTCGCAGGCGCGCTTCCGCTGCGCCGCCTCCGCCGCGTCTTTCTGTTGCTTGGACTCCGCCTCGGCCTTCTCCGCCTGGCGTTTCCTGAAATTCGCCTCGCGTTCGGCGAGCGATTTCGACGTCGGAGCCGCGCCGCTGGGCGCCGGCCCGCTGGACCCGCTCTTGATGCCGGTCTTCACCTCCTGGGTACCGGGCGGGCACTGGGTGGCGTATTCGACCTTGCCGTCCTTACTGGTGCACTTCAGCAACTGGCCGAAAGCGGGAAAAACCGCGAGCCCCAGCACGAGCGCAATGACAGCTTTCACAGGATCACCTCTCCATTTCTTGGCGCGAACGGTGTATAACCGGCAGTTTCTTAAATCCCGTCAATCCATTAACGCGGCAGTCCGTTTACCGTTGACGGACGCATGCGTATAATACGGTTTTTGCGAAGGGTAGAAAACATGCGCGTGGTGCAGAAGGCCCTCACCTTCGACGATGTGCTGCTGATCCCCGCCCACTCCACCGTCCTCCCGCGCGAAGTCAGTCTCACGAGCAAGCTCACCCGCGGCATCACCCTCAACATTCCCCTGGTCTCGGCCGCCATGGACACCGTGACCGAGGCCCGGCTGGCGATTGCCCTCGCGCAGGAGGGCGGCATAGGCATCATTCACAAGAACATGCCGTTCAAGTCGCAGGCGGCGGAGGTGACCAAGGTCAAGCGTTTCGAAAGCGGGATCGTGAAGGATCCGATCACCATCACGCCCGGCATGAAGGTGCGTGACGTTCTCAATCTCACCCAGCAGTACAAGATTTCAGGGCTTCCCGTGATCAACGGCTCGGGGCGGGTGGTGGGCATCGTCACCAACCGCGACCTGCGCTTCGAGACCAAGCTCGACCAGCCAGTCAAGAATATCATGACGCCGCGCGAGCGGCTGGTCACGGTCCGGGAGGGCGCGCCCCGCGAAGAGGCGATGGCGCTCATGCACCGTCACCGCCTGGAGCGGGTATTGGTCGTGAACAAGAAATTCGAGTTGCGCGGGCTGGTCACGGTGAAGGACATCCTCAAGTCCACCGAGCATCCCAACGCCTGCAAGGACAGCCAGGGCCGGCTGCGGGTCGGCGCCGCAATCGGCGTCGGGGAAGGCACCGAGGAACGCGCCGCGGCGCTGGTGGAGGCCGGCGCGGACGTGATCGTGGTGGATACCGCGCATGGCCATTCAAAAAACGTGCTGGACCGCGTGAAGTGGGTCAAGAGGAATTTTCCCAGGACACAGGTGATCGGCGGCAACATCGCCACCGCGGCCGCGGCGAAAGCGCTGGTCGATCACGGCGCGGACGGCGTAAAGGTCGGCATCGGGCCCGGGTCGATCTGCACGACGCGGATCGTGGCCGGGATCGGTGTGCCGCAGATCACCGCCATTACCAGCGTCGCGAAGGGGCTTGCCAGGAGCGACGTGCCGCTGATCGCCGATGGCGGGATCCGCTACTCCGGGGACATCGCGAAGGCGGTCGCTGCCGGCGCCCACGCGGTGATGATCGGGAGCCTGTTCGCCGGCACCGAGGAGTCGCCCGGCGAGATCGAGCTGTTCCAGGGACGATCCTACAAGTCGTACCGCGGGATGGGGTCGCTCAGCGCGATGCAGCAGGGCGCCGCCGACCGCTACTTCCAGGACGAGGAGCCCGACACCGACAAGCTGGTACCCGAGGGCGTGGAAGGCCGGGTGCCGTACAAGGGCCAACTCGCGCCGCTGGTGCAGCAGCTCATGGGCGGGCTGCGCTCGAGCATGGGCTACCTCGGATGCTCGAGCATCGAGGAGGTGCGGACGCGGGCCGAATTCGTGGAGATCACGACGGCGGGCGTCCGGGAATCGCACGTCCACGATGTGCAGATCGTGAAGGAAGCACCCAACTACCAAGTCGAGTGATTCGTGAATTGTGAAGGGTGAATCGCAAGCCGTGAAATCGCGTATTGTTGACCGCTGCGACAAATCGAATCACGAATCACGAATCACGATTCACGGCTAGATGCAGCACGAGAAAGTCCTCATCCTCGATTTCGGCGCGCAGTACACCCAGCTCATCGCGCGGCGGGTGCGCGAAGCGCACGTCTACTGCGAGATCCATCCGCACGACGTGGAGGACGGATTCGTCCGCGCCTTCAGTCCACGCGGGATCATACTTTCCGGTGGTCCGGCGTCGGTGTGGGAGGGCGGCACGCCGCGGGCGCCCCGGGCGGTATTCGAACTGGGCGTGCCGGTGCTGGGCATCTGCTACGGCATGCAGACGATGGCCGCGCAGCTGGGCGGCAAGGTCGAGATGGGCAAGGTGCGGGAGTTCGGCTACGCCGAGGTGCGCGCGCGCGGCCACTCGTCGCTGTTCCGGGACATCCAGGACCGGAGCAACGCGGAAGGCCACGGCCTGCTCGACGTCTGGATGAGCCACGGCGACAAGGTGAACGAGCTGCCGCCGGGTTTCAAGGTGATCGCATCCAGCGCCGACTGCCCCATCGCCGGCATGGCGGACGAGTCCCGGGGACTCTACGGCGTGCAGTTCCACCCCGAGGTCACGCATACCCTGCAGGGCAAGGCGATCCTCGAGCGCTTCGTGCTCCAGATCTGCGGCCTGTCCGGCGACTGGAGCATGCCGAACTTCATCGAGGCGGCGGTCGGCCGCATCCGCTCGGAGGTTGGCCCGGAGGAAGTGGTGCTGGGACTGTCGGGCGGCGTCGATTCGTCGGTGGCCGCGGCGCTCATCCACAAGGCGATCGGCGAGCAACTTATCTGCGTGTTCGTGGACCACGGGCTGCTGCGGTTCAACGAGGCCGAGCAGGTGATGAGCACGTTTGAGGGCAAGCTCGGTGCCCGCGTAATCCACGTGGACGCGCGCGAGCAGTTCATGAAGCACCTCAAGGGCGTAACCGATCCCGAAGACAAGCGCAAGATCATCGGGCGCGAGTTCATCGAGGTGTTCCAGCGCGAAGCGGCGCGCCTGCCGAAGGTGAAGTGGCTCGCTCAGGGTACTATCTACCCCGACGTGATCGAGTCGGCGGGCGCAAAGACCAGGAAAGCCCGCAGCATCAAGTCGCATCACAACGTCGGCGGGCTGCCGGACACGCTGCACCTCAAGCTGCTCGAGCCGCTGCGGGAGCTGTTCAAGGACGAGGTGCGCGAAGTGGGGGTCACCCTCGGGCTGCCGCGCGACATCGTGTTCCGCCACCCGTTCCCGGGGCCGGGCCTCGGCGTGCGCATCCTGGGCGAGGTGAAGAGCGAGTATGCGGACTTGCTGCGGCGCGCCGACGCGATCTTCATCGACGAGCTGCATGCGTCCGGATGGTACGACAAGACCGCCCAGGCCTTCGCCGTGTTCATACCGGTGAAGTCGGTGGGCGTGATGGGCGACGGCCGCACCTACGAGCACGTGGTTGCCCTGCGCGCGGTGCAGACCCAGGACTTCATGACCGCGCAGTGGGCGGAGCTGCCCCACGGCCTGCTGTCCAAGGTCGCAAACCGCATCATCAACGAGGTGCGGGGCATCAACCGCGTGGTCTACGACATCTCGAGCAAGCCGCCGGCGACCATCGAGTGGGAATGAAAGCCAGCTCCCAGCCGCGAGCCATCAGCTTTCAGCTTGAAACAGGCTCTGACCTACTTTGTCTCATAGCTGGTAGCTGGTAGCTGGTAGCTGGTAGCTGGTAGCCATTTCTGATGAGCGACGAATTCTTCATGCGCGAGGCGCTCGCCCTTGCGCGCGAGGCGGCGGCGGCGGGGGAGGTGCCGGTGGGCGCGGTGGTGGTCAAGGACGGCGCGGTCATCGGCCGCGGTTTCAATCAGCCGATTTCCAGCAACGACCCGAGCGCGCATGCGGAGATGGTCGCGCTGCGCGAGGCAGCGGCGCGGCTGCGCAATTACCGGCTCAACGATTGCGATCTGTTCGTGACCCTGGAGCCCTGCGTGATGTGTGCCGGCGCCATGCTGCACGCCCGCATCAATCGGGTCGTGTACGGGGCCGCGGACCCCAAGACCGGCGCCTGCGGCAGCGTGATCGACCTGTTCGCGGAGCGCCGGTTGAATCACCATGCAACCGTCGCTGGCGGCCTGCTGGCCGAGGAGGCCGGCCAGCTGCTGCAGAACTTCTTCTCGGCACGACGCCAGGCCCCCGGCAATGTCTAGAATTAGAATTAACTTAGAAACCCAACAGCTTGATCTATATGGAGATGATGGCGCTCTGCTCAGGCGCTACCTAATCTCCAGCTCGCGCAACGGCGCCGGCGAGCTGAATGGCAGCTATTGCACCCCGCGAGGCAGGCACATCGTCAGGGCCAAGATCGGCGCCAACCAGCCGGTGAACACGGTTTTCGTGGAACGCCGCCCGACCGGCGAAATCTACAGCCCGACGCTGGCGAGGCGCTTCCCGGAGCGGGACTGGATACTCACCCGCATCCTCTGGCTGTCTGGTTGCGAGCCGGGATACAACCGCCTGGGCAAGGTGGATACCATGCGCCGCGCCATCTACATCCACGGCAGTCCCGACAGCGCGGAGATGGGCAAGGCCGGATCGCACGGCTGCGTCCGCATGCGCAATCCGGACATCGTCGAGTTGTTCGATCTCGTGCCAATCCGGACTTTGGTCGAAATCCACGAATAAGCTGTCCACTGCAAGCGCTTGATCTTGCGATGCCAGATCGAGTGCCAGATCGTTATCCGCTCGTTTGCCCAATAGGTTAGATCGTACATATGCGTGTGGACTGACCTTTATTGTGCGATGCGCAAAAATGGGTTAAATTGGCGCATCTTATTGCTTGAAGGTCGAACCGGCTCATGGCTGACGAACCGCGCAACGGCAAGGGAAGCGGCAACGGCGCAGCAAACATGAGATTGGCCGGCAAGGTTGCCATCATAACCGGCGCCGGCCGGGGGATCGGCCAGGCCACCGCGCTCAAGTTCGCGGAGGAGGGCGCCCGGGTCGTGGTCTGCGACGTGAGCCCGGAATGGATCGAGGATACCGTCGAGCACATCACCCGCATGGGCGGGGACACGATGGGCTATATCGCCGATGTCCGCAACATGGGGAGCTTGCGGGCCATGGTGGACGCCACCGTCGCGCGATGGGGCAAGGTTGACTGCCTGGTCAACAATGCCGGCATCGTGATGGATGCGCAGATCAAGAACATGACCGACGACCAGTTCGACCGGGTCATCGAGATCAATCTCAAGGGCGTCTACAACTGCACGCGGGCGGTCGTGGACACCATGCTCAAGCAGCAATCCGGCGTTATCCTCAACGCCTCCTCCATCGTCGGCCTCTATGGCAATTTCGGCCAGACCAACTACGCCGCGAGCAAGTTCGGCGTAATCGGGATGGTCAAGACGTGGGCGAAGGAACTGGGCCGCAAGGGCATCCGCGCCAACGCCGTGTGTCCCGGATTCATCGAGACGTCCATCCTCGCGTCCATTCCCGAAAGAGTCATCCACGCCCTCGAGGAAAGAGTCCCGCTCGGCCGCCTCGGCAAGCCCGAGGAGATCGCCAACACCTTCGCCTTTCTCGCATCGGACGAGGCGAGCTACATCAACGGCGCGGTGATCGAGGTCAGCGGAGGATTAACGCTCTGACGAGCGTTAATCCTTAACATGGGCGGAACACGAACGGGGTGACGCCTTCAAGGCACAAACCGCCCGTTGCTCTACGGCAATTGCAAAAAAAGCAGTTAAGCCCGCATGCTGCAGACGCTTGCCCGAAGGTCGGGTCCACCGCGATCCAATCCGCGCCGAGGAGGCTTTCCGCCCGGCGCGATTGCCGCGATGACGCGCCTCCCGCATCCCGGTGGCTCGAACGTTGCGGGTTTCGTGCATAATGCTCCGCACAGGCGCAATCGCATGCCGCAGCATCCGAATAGTTTACCGCCCGGCAACGCCGGGCCGCCGTTTACCGTCAAGCCGGTTTACTGGAACGCCAGCGAGTCGCTGCTGCGCGAAATCCGCACCCGTGTCTTCGTCGAGGAGCAGGGTGTGCCCGCGGATCTCGAATGGGACGGCCTCGACGAGCACGCCTACCACGTCATGGCGGTCGCGGCCGACGGCACGCCGATCGGCACGGGCCGGCTGCTGCAGGACGGGCACATCGGGCGCGTGGCGGTGCTCAAGGAGTGGCGCGGCAGGGGCGTGGGCCGTGCGCTGCTCGACACGTTGCTGGTCATCGCCAACAAGATGGGCTACGAGGAGGTCAGGCTGCACGCTCAGACCCGCGTTCTCGATTTCTACCTCCGCCGCGGCTTCCGATCCCAGGGCAGGGAGTTCATGGAGGCGGGCATCCCGCACGTGCTGATGACCCGCACGACCACCGATCAGACGTCCTGGCCGGCGGCCTTCGTGACGCGTCCCCTGGCGCGCACGTGAAACGCAAAGCGCCGCGCGCGTTCTCCAAGCGGCGCGCCCTGGACGCCGAAACCCCGCTCCAGGAACACCACCTCGTTGCGCTTGTTCACCAGCAGCACGGTCGACGCGCGCGTTCCGTAGCGATCGCCGGCGACGAAAGCGGGCGAGAGCGCCCGCTCCCGCTCGAGCCCCACGCCCGTGTCGGGCAACTCAGAATCGGGGGCCACGTGACGGTCGGCAAGGGCACCGAACAGCCCCTGAATCAAATCCGTTTCGCCCGCCTGCAACAGGACCGTGAGCCGCTCTTTGCCGCGCGCCACCTTGGGCCAGGGTGTGTCGAGCAGATGATTGCTCAGCCCATGTACGCCCGGGGCGAGTTCGTCGATGCCGGAGCCGCGGTTGGAAAAGCTGTACAGGCGGTCGAGGTTGCCGATGAGCAGGGTAAACCCCCGGTACTGGGCGGCGTCGGGAACGATTTCGGCGAGATGGCGCCTGGGCTCGTCGTCGCGCCGCAGGAAATCGGCGGTCAGCGATCCGCGCGAGCGTGGCGCGGGTCGCGCGGCCGGCCCATCGCGGTAATTGGTCACTGCGGCGAACCGGCCGGCGCGGGTCAGGCCCAGCCAGGTGCCGCCATGCTCGAGGTCGCGCCCGCCGAAGATATTCGGCTCGCCGGGCCAGAAATCCGCCGGGGCGCTCGGGCGCTCGTAGTGCTCGTCGCGGTTGCCGGCGAAGATCAGCGGGTACTGCGGGTGGGCGCGCCAGGCCAGAAGAATCAGACACATCGTGACATGGTGAAGCGTGACCTGGAAAATCGTGACATGGCGGGGCGTGACATGGTCAGGCGTGGCGGAAGGCGGAATGCGTGTTGAAGTGCATGCGCTGTATCACGTCACGACTCATCACGTCACGCAGTACCATGTCGCGCTGCATCACGTCATGCATTATCAATGTTCGAATACCTCCACGTGCCGCGGCGTGCCGGGCATGAGGAACTCCTGCACGTTGAGCCGGCCGACCGCTTCGGCAAGCTCCCAGTCGAACTTGGCGTCGTCGGGGATGTTCAGATAGATTTCCATCCACAGGTTCGACTCCCCGCGCTTGCGCATGAGCTGGCCCGACACGCCCGTTGCCTTCCGCACGGCGTCGAACAATTCCTGGACCCGGAGCTCGCATTCGGCAGCTCGGGAAGGATTGATCCGATAGTAGATGTAAAAGGAAAACGCCATGGGCCAATCCTACTGGCAGCGCCTGGCCGCGGCAACCGGCAACAAACCGGTGTTTCAGCCGAAGAGCACCCTGAGCAGCAGGTGGGTGGGCAGGTAGATGACGAGGGGGAATGCGATCATCACCAGTCCGAGATGCGCGAGCGGGGGCATGCGGGTCTGCGGCCGCGAGCCCCAACCGAAGGCCCAGTTGACGTTCTCCACCTTCGGGTCGGCCAGCCAGTAGGTGAGCGGCAGCACGACCCAGGCAAGCGCGGACTGCGCCATCCACGCGCGGGAGTCGTATCCGAGCCGGCTGACCATCCAGAGCAGCAGGGGCGGCAGAAAGACGTGAAAGAGCGAAATCGCCCTGAGATAGCGCGGCTTTGCGGGATCGAACATGTAATCGGTCAGGCCACCGAGGCGCTTGCCGGCGAGGAGCCTCCAGAAGAAGCTCGCGATCCAGAACAGCTCGGGCACCAGGACCGCGACCACCATCATCCCCGCCAGGAGGCCGCTTTCCAGCCACAGCGCGGGCACGGTCACGATCAGCGCGATGTCCGAGAACCAGAGGAAATTCCACAGCGGGTATCGGGCCGCATAAACTGCGACGGTCACCAGCGCAAAGGCCGTGTAGGACAGCTTGATCCAGAGCGGGATCAGCTCCATCGGTTGGAAAGGCGTGATTCGTGAATCGTGATTCGATGCCTGGAGTTTGCAGTTTGCAGTGGGCAGTTTGCAGTTGCTGCCAACTGACGGCTGCCAACCGTCAATTCCGGTCACGGGTCGCTGCTCACGGCGTATGGCAAGGGCAGAAACCGGAGCGGGGGACCGTCGAGCGACTGCCAGCGCACGTCGTCCTTAGCGGCGCTGGCGATCTGGATGGAAGCGAGCACGTCGTGGCCGCCATCCGGCGAGCGCGCGGCGTTGACGATCGTGCCGCAGGCCTGATTGCCGAAATCCGGGCTGTAGAGCTTGTCCCCCGGGCGCGGGGGGCCGTTTGCAGCGATGCTGGCGAGATACATCCGCTGCTTGAGGGTGCCGCGGTAGTGCATGCGGGCAACGATTTCCTGCCCGGGATAGCAGCCTTTTTCAAAGCTCACGCCGCCGATAAGGTCGAGGTTGACCATCTGCGGCACGAATTCCTCCTGGGTTCCAGGGAGGATGACCGGCACGCCGGCACGAATGTCGAGCCATTCCCAGTACTCCGGGTCCGCTTTCCTTGCGCCGTCGGAAAGCGAATCGAGGATGTCCGCCGACACCTGTCGCGCGGCCACGATTTCGCATCGATCGCCAGGAAGGCGGATGACCATTGAATTCCGCGCATGCGCGACCTCGTGGACGCCTTGCGGCACAGCACCGACTGCACGCTGCACCAGAGCGGCGGCGTCCGTTCCCGCCACGCCGATGAGCGTCCAATCGCCGGACGCGTCGGCCGCCTTGACCTTCGAGCGAAAGACGTATCTGGCGAGCTGCTTCTGAATGGCTTCGCGAAGCGAGGAGGGCAGCTGCATGAAAAGGCCCTCCTCCGAGCGCCACAGCAGGAAGCTCGCGAGCATCCGTCCTTTCGGGGTGCAGTAGCTGCCGTAGGTGCTCCGCGCCGTTGCCAGCGCCGTGACGTCGCAGCTCAGCTGGTTATGCAGGAACACCCGCGCGTCGTCGCCGGAGAAGCGAATCAGGCCGAAAAACGGAAGTTCACAGAATGCAGGGTTGAACATGAGCCGGAGTATCTTCGACCGCGCGACGATATTATCGAAATAGGCGTATTAGAGCATCCGGATGCGGCCGCGTGAATCAATGCCCGGAAGTGCGCTTTGCCAGCCGACGCCGGTACCCCCGTCAGCATACGCCTTGCTCGCGAATAGCTGCTTCCCGGCGAAGACCTGTGGCACGACGCGGGCCGGGGCGGCAAACCAGGGATTCCGGGCCGCTACATCCCCGGCTTCAGCAACGTTGGCATGCGTCCGGCCGGTCAAACCTAACAAATTGTTAGGTTTCGGCGCACGGCAAAGCGACCGTCAGGAAAATCCGGCGAATTCACTTCCCGTTTGCGAACGTTGGGGCTAAATTACCGGCAGTCCACCGGGAACACCGAGTCATGGCACACGCATCGGGAAACAAGCCGTCCACTGCCGAGTGTTCCGCACCGCAAGGTCTTGACGACGCCGCGCGCGCGTCCGCCAGGAGGCCGGTCGAGGAATTCCTGAATGGCGTTTTCGAGGGGCTGATCGAACGGCGGCGGGAGACGTGGAATCGGCTGGTTTCGGGGGCCTTCGCCGAGATTCAGAAAAGGGCCGGCGTACCGGGCGGCGAGCAGATCCTCGGCAGCGACCCCTTTCTGACCTTCGTCACGGAAGCCACGCTGATAGCCTGCCGCAACCACGACGAGGAGAAGTTGAGGGCGCTCAGGAATGCGGTGGTGCACGCGGCGCTGCCCGAGGGCACGGACGAGCTGCTGCAGTTGATGTTCCTGAGGTTGATCGACTATCTCACTCCGCTGCACCTCGCGGCGGTCGCGATCCTCGATGATCCGGTCAAGTGGATGGAACGAAACGATGTCCCCCATCCCCGCTGGCCGGTCGGAACCCCGGAAAAAGTGATCGAGTACTGCGTTCCGTCGCTCCAGGGCAGGCCGAATATCGTCGAGATGGTCGTGCGCGATCTCCAGGGCGCCGGCCTGGTGGAGCAGGGCTATTTCCTTCGCATGCCCATGTCCGACGCCGGCTACCTGCAGTCTCACACGACGGACAGCGGACGACAATTCGTCCGATGCATCCTGGCTGCGTAGTCTGCATGCCGGCCATTCCAGGGAAAGACGGCGCACCGGTTTGACTTTGATCAAGCACCGGTCGCCGCGATCGCTGTATAAGAACCGATGGCCAACGATATTTTCATCTCGTTCGAGTTCAACCGGCCGGACCGGACCTACGACCGGGTGGTGCATGCGTTCAAGTCCCTCTGCGAGTCATGCGTGGAAATTCATTATGGCCACTGGTACTTGAACACCCCGCAAACCGCCGCGCAGGTCTGCGACCGGCTCAAGACGGTGCTGGCCGACAACGACAAGCTGATCGTCGTCGATGCCACGAACAACAAGGCCGCCTGGATCAACCTCGGCGCGGAGGCTGTCAGGCGCCTGCGCGAACAGGGCTTCTGACTCACTCCGGCCGGATGCCGGCGAGCTTCGCGATCTTCTGGATGGCGGCGAGCTCCTTCAGGACGAATCCGTCCAGTTCCGCCGGCGTGGTGGGCGAGGGCACCGCGCCGAGGGCCAGCATGCGCTTTTCGATGTCCGGTTGACGCAGCGCGTTCACGACGGCGCGGTTGAGCTTGTCGACGATCGGGCGCGGCGTCTTGCCCTGGACGAAGATAGCGCCCCACGAATCGAAGCGGAAACCCTTCAGGCCGCCCTCGGCGATGGTCGGGACATCGGGCAATACGCCGAGGCGCTGGGGCGAGGAGACGCCGAGCACGCGTATCCGTCCGTCCCTTAGCAGCGGGATCGAGCTCGCGATCGGCGCCATGAAGAGCTGGACGCGTCCCGCCATGATGTCGTTCATGGACTCGGGAATGCCCTTGAACGGCACGTGCACGACATCGATGCCGGCGCTGAACTTGAAGAACTCGCCGGCGAAATGCGTGCCACTGCCGCGTCCGGCGGAAGCGAGGTTGAGTTGCCCGGGCCTGGACTTGGCCAACGCGATGATCTCCTTCGTGGACTTGACGCCCAGCGACGGCGGCACCACGAGGAGATACGCGCCGTTGTACGACATCGAGATACCGGCAAAATCCCGGCGCGTGTCGTAAGGCAGCTTGCGAACCGACGGCCCGATCACGTGCGCGGCGGAAATCGACAGCAGCGTGTGGCCATCCGGGTTGGACTCGGCGACGATCTTGGAGCCGATCATGCCGCCGGCGCCGGGCCGGTTGTCCACGACGACCTGCTGCCCGAGCGTCTCGCCGACCTTCTGCCCGATCAGGCGGGAGAAGATGTCGGGCTGGCCGCCCGGCGTGAAGGGGATGACGATGCGGATCGGCCGGTTCGGAAAGCCCGCGGCCGGATCGGCTTTCTGGGCGGCCGCCGCAGGCGCCCCAAGTGAGAGAGAGGCGGCAGCGGCGAAAAGCGCGTGCATCATGGCGCGGGTGGATAGCATCTCGTGGTACCTCCTCATTTTGTTGTGTGCCGGCGGCGCTATTGGATGCTTATGACCGCGCTCCGTCCCGCGATTGCAAGCGCCGCTTCATGCGCCCGGGAATGACCTGACGTAGTATAGCCGGGGATGCGTTTTCATTGCAGCCCTGCCCGGCGGATCCCGTCTCGAAGACGGTGCCCCTGCTGTCCGGACTGGGGCCGGTGGTGGCCATCGACCCGCGCGGGATCGGCCGCTCGACGAGCCACGCGGAGCGGGATCATCGAGCAGCTCCTTAGGCAAAACCGCCCCGGAAAAAAATGCGAAAGTGCCATCAAAGTCCGACAAGCTGCCAGGTGACGTACAGAGACGGCGGCGCTCATCGGGAATTTCCTGGAACGGGTCATTGCGCCCCGGAACCGGCGCTAGGCCTGGCGCCCCATCCCGCCTTTCCGGCGAGCGGTGGATGGGGATGCCGGGGCGCGGCGGAACGGCGGGAGACCACGCACCGCGCGACTCCCGCAAGGCGCTGCCCGCGAAAGCAGGGGGTTCCGGGCGGCCCGGGAGTGAAGGACAGCTTGCCGGAGTTGAAGACCGGAGTCAAAACGCTTGATTGGCAGTTATAATGCGGATCGACCGAAAGACGCGGAACAATACGGCAGGTGCCGGGAGCGTGGGTGGACCCGATTATCGTCATTCTTGATGCGCTCGGCGTGAGCGCGCGCGCCGGGATATAGCCAGGGGATCGGCAATGCGTCTGCGCGTGCTTGGCTGCTCCGGCAGTATTGGCGGGCATCACAATCGGACCACTTCGTTCCTGGTCGATCAGGACATTCTGATCGACGCGGGGACCGGGGTCGGCGACCTGTCGCTTGCCGAGCTGACCTCGATCGACCACATCTTCGTCACGCATTCGCATCTCGACCACGTCGATTCGATCGCGTTCTTCCTCGATTCGGTCGGCGCGCTGCGGCCCAAGCCGGTCACGGTGTACACGACCGGCCCCACCATCGAGACCTTGAGGAAAAACCTGTTCAACTGGGATATCTGGCCGGATTTCACGGTGATCCCCACGCCCGAAGAGCCGTGGCTGCGCTACCAGGAGATCAAGGTGGGGGAGGTCATCACGCTCGGCGGACGCAAGATCACGGTGCTGCCCGCGATCCACACCGTGCCCGCGGTCGGCTACCACCTCGACAGCGGCAAAGGCAGCCTGGTGTTCACCGGGGACACCGGTCCGAACGACGAGCTCTGGAGCGTGGTGAACCGGATCGAAAACCTCAAGTTTCTCATCATCGAAACCGCATTTTCCGACAAGGACCGCCGACTCGCCGAGCTGGCGCGGCATCTCTGCCCGTCCATGCTCGGCGAGGAGCTGGTGAAGCTCCAGCGCCCGGCGGAAATCTACATCACCCATCTCAAGCCGAGCGAGATCGAGCTCACGATGCAGGAAATCGAGGAGCTTTCGGCGAACCCGCAACCCCGCCTGCTGCTGAACAACCACGTATTCGAATTCTGACGGCACCGTGTCCGCGGGCCGATTGCATGCGGCCCCTGCAGGACGGAAAATCCCATCTGTCTCGGCCGCAGCGCCTGCCGCCGCGGGATCGAATCCAGCGCCATGAAAAGGCAAGTCTTCGTCGAAGAACTGAAGTTCGGTGACTACGTCTCCGAGCTCGACCGGCCCTGGACCGACACGCCGTTCGTGTTCCAGGGTTTCGTGCTCAAGGACGATAAACAGCTTGAGACGCTGAAGAAATACTGCAAGAAAGTGATCATAGACCTGGAGAAGAGCGAGGACCTGTCCGGCAAGACCGGGGGAAAGACGGGTCCCGCCGACCTCCGCGTTCTGTCGACCATCAAGGAAAAGGTCGTCTACGAGGAAAAGGCGAGCATCAAGACCGAGGCGCGGGTGGCGCGCGCGGCCCATGCCAAGACCGCTGTCCTGCTGAAAGACGTGTTCGGCGCGGTCCAGGCCGGCAGGGCGATCGACGCGCCCCGCGTGCAGGAGGCCGTCACCAGCATGACCGACAGCGTCGTGCGCAACCCCGACGCGATGCTGCTGCTCAGCAAGATGAAGGAGAAGGGCGAGCATACCCTCGACCGCGCTCTGGGAGTGTCGATCTACATGATCACGTTCGGGCGCTTTCTGCAGTTGCCGCGCGAGCAGCTCGATCTGCTCGGCATGCTCGGGCTGCTGCAGGACGTCGGAAAGGTGCGCCTGCCGGCGGAGCTCCTGGAAAAGAAGGAATCCCTGAGCGCGGCCGAGCTGGAGTTGTGCAGGGCCCACGTCGGGCATTCGGTCGCCATCCTGAAGGAGACCACCGGGATTCCGCCCGAGCTGCCCGCGCTCGCGGCCCTGCACCACGAGCGCTATGATGGCAGCGGCTACCCGACGGGCATGAGGGGCGGGGAGATCGGACTCTTTGGCGGCATCGCCGGTCTCGTTGATTGCTTCGACGCGATGATCCACCCCCGGCCTTACGGCGAGGCGCTCGCGCCCTCCAACGCGCTCAACGCGCTTTACGGCTGGCGCGACACCCAGTTCGACGGGCCCCTGGTCGAACAATTCATCCATTGCGTCGGGATCTTTCCGGTGGGGGCTTTCGTCGAGCTGGACTCGGGCGAGGTCGGGATCGTCATCGCGCAGAACCCGGTGATGCGGCTGATGCCTCGCGTCATGGTGGTGCAGGACAGACGGGGAAGCCCGGTCAAGCCGCCGCGGATCGTCAACCGGGCGGGCATCAAGCGCACCCTGGAAAAGAGCAGCGTTGCGATAGATCCTTCCGAATACTTCGTCTGACAGCGGGCAGGCGGTCCGGAACGGCGATCGGCTCCGGGACAGGCACGGAGGCGGGCGCAGTCAAGTCCAATAGAGGTTTGAGTCTGAACGAAGTGCCGAGATGAGTCCTCAGGCGGCGTGCTTGGATCGACGTTGGATGGATAGGAACAGCCGCTGCCGTGCTTCGTTGAGCTGGCGGGCGGCCTCGTTGTCGGTGA
>JACPTK010000111.1 GCA_016192825.1 Betaproteobacteria bacterium
AGCCCCAAACACCTGCCGAGATATCTCGCAGAAGCTGACATCAAGCATCGCATGCCACAAGACACCGATTTCATAGCGTTTATGCTTAAGCGGCTGGTGTCTTCGACGCAGCGTTTACCCATTAAGTGAAACATTGCCTAAGGTTTTCACTGCTATTGACTCCCGTTATCGCGCGGGCGGTTTTGCACAAGGAGTTTGTCGGGGCTGAGTCCGACAAACTCCTGGGAATTCGCCGGTCCTGCGGTCCGCCGAATTCCTTAAACGGAAAAGTGCACTTGACGTTAAAGTTAAGGATTCGGGATTCCCGCCGTCAGCAGCACGCAGAACATTGTGGGACCCGTTGCGTATGCTGAATCGTTGATCCCGAATCCTATGGACATCATCCACTCCGCTGCCGCGCTGCGCCTGCGCCTGCAGGGCGAGCCCAACAACGTGTTCGTGCCCACCATGGGCAACCTCCACGACGGGCACATCCAGCTCATCAACATCGCCAAGCCGCGCGCGGCGTGCACGGTGGTGAGCATCTTCGTCAACCGCCTCCAGTTCGGCCCGCGCGAGGACTTCGACCGCTATCCGCGCACGCTGGAATCCGACAGCGCGCGGCTGGAGGCGGCGGGCGTGGACGTCGTGTTCGCGCCGGACGAGCAGGAGATCTATCCCGAGCCGCAGACCTTCGTGGTCGAGCCCTCGGACCTGCAGTACATCCTCGAAGGCGCGCACCGGCCGGGGCACTTCCGCGGGGTGGCGACGGTGGTGCTGAAGCTCTTCAATCTGGTGATGCCGCACTCGGCGATCTTCGGCAAGAAGGACTACCAGCAGTACCTCGTCCTGCTCGACATGGTGAAGCAGTTCGCGCTGCCCATCGAGATCATCCCCGCCGAGACCGTGCGCGCGCCGGACGGGCTCGCGCTGTCCTCGCGCAACGCCTATCTGACCCCCGAAGAGCGCAGGGAGGCGCCGCGGCTGTACAGCGTGCTGAAGAAAATCCGTTCGGAAATCGAGGGCGGCGCGCGCGATTTCCAGCGGCTCGACCAGAAGGCCATGGCCGAGCTCTCGAGCCACGGCTGGCAGCCGGATTACGTCGCCGTGCGCCGCCGGGCCGACCTGCGCCCGCCCACGGAACGCGACCGCGAGCTCGTCATCGTTGCCGCTGCGCGCCTCGGCCGCCCGCGGCTGATCGACAACGTCGAAATCACGCTGCGCTGACCCCAGGGCAGGGCCGCAACGCCCCGAACGCGCCGGTGCGCTAATGCAAGACCTGACCCCGGGGTCAGGTCTTGCACTGACGTACTCCCAAAGTGTTGGTCCGCTCCCGCGCCGCCGGGTCCTCCGTCAGGCCAGGTCGTGCGTTAAGGGCGTTATGGCTCGACCCTTGCGAGTCGAATTTGCCGGCGCGCTCTACCACGTTACCTCCAGAGGCGACGGGGGGGAGGACATCTTTCGTGACGAGCGGGACCGCCGGATGCTGCTCGGCGTTTTTGCCCGCGTCGTCAGTCACATGCGCTGGTGCTGTCACGCCTATTGTCTGATGGGAAATCATTACCATTTGCTCATGGAAACCCCCGAGCCGAATCTTGCGCGCGGCATGCGACAGCTGAACGGCATCTATACTCAGCGATTTAATCGACGCCATTTCCGCACCGGCCACGTCTTCCAGGGCCGTTACCACGCAATACTGGTGGATCGCGACAGCTATTTCCTCGAAGCGGCCCGCTACGTTGTGCTTAATCCCGTGCGTGCCGGTCTCGCCGACTCTCCCCGGCGGTGGGCTTGGAGCAGCTATCGGGCGACGGCGGGTCTGGAATTGCCGGCACCCTGGCTGACAGTTGGCAAGTTACTGGAGCAGTTCGGGGAGACCCCCGCCCGGGCCCAGTCAGCGTACGTGAAATTTGTGCACCAGGGCAAGGAACTACCCAGCATTTGGGCCGCGCTACGACAGCAGATCTACCTGGGTGGCGAGGATTTCGTCGAACGCGTGCTGGATAAGGTTCCCGCCAAGCAATTACCCGAGATCCCGAATGCTCAAAAACGGGTTATTCGACCATTGACTTGGTACCAGGTTCGATACGGCAACGGAGCATCTGCGATGTCGAAAGCCTATCTTTCCGGAGACCATACGCTCGCGGCCATCGCGCGGCACTTCGGAGTGCATTACAGCACGGTCAGCCGCGCCGCGAAGAACGTGGCTGAGGCTCGACTACGCTAATGCAAGACCTGACCCCGGGGTCAGGTCTTGCATTAGCGTACCCGCCGCCCCGTCTTGCGCGCGACCGTAATGATCCCTGGTCTTCAGGTCTTGACGCCGGATCGGGCCGGGCGGGGCGCCTAGGAGTGTGTCGGACTTTGTCCCGACACACTCCTTAGGCAAAACCGCCCACAGGCAAACGGCGCAATTGGATTCGAAATACATGAATTCGGCCCCGCTCGTGTGCTTATTGACGGACAAAACAAGTCTTTTCACCCTGCTCTGTCGCAAGTCTGCGGGCGGTTTTGCATTTAGCAGCCTGTCAGAGCTTCAAGTCCGACAGGCTGCTAGGAAATCTTGTCGATTGGACCCGGGTAGGAGATACCGAACCCCTGCACGTAATCCACGCCGATCTCGCGAAGTTGGTCCAGCGCTCCGCTGGTCTCGACGAACATGGCGACGGTGCGGATGCCGACCTTCTGGCACACCGTGTTGATGCCGCGCACCTTGGCGAGCGCGGTGGCATCCCGCAGCATGTCCTGGACGATGGCGCCGTCGATCTTGACGAAATCGATCGGCAGATTCCGGAGGTGCGAGAACGACACCTTGACGCTGCCGAAGGCGTCGATGGCGAAACGGCAGCCGGCGGGCTTGAGACCGGCCGCGAACTTGCGGACCTCGCTGTTGCGGTTGATGGCGTCCTGCTCCGCGATCTCGAAGCACAACGACTGCGCGGCAAAGCCGGTGCGCTGCAATTCGTCGAGCACGAAACGGGGAAACCGCTCGCTCGTGACCGCGGCCTCGGACAGGTTTACGCAGAACACGGGAACGCGCCACGAGGGGGTGCGCTTGCGCCGTTCCATGCACCACGTGGTCAACGTGCGCACGACCCAGCAGTCGAGCTGCTCCATCAAGCCAAAGCGCTCGGCGATCGGGATGAAGTTGCCGGGCGGCAGCATGTTCTCTTCCTCTTCCTTGAGCCGCACCAGGACCTCGTAACACGAGGGGTCGGGGACGTCGGCCTTCAGCGGCAGGATCTTCTGCGCGAACAGCAGGAACTGGTCTTCCTCCAGCGCGCGGATGATGCCCGCGCGGGGATCGTCCCAGTGGGTCAGCTCGTCGGAGATGAATTTGACAAACAGCGCATCGCCGTCGGCGGTGGCCCCGCCCGGCGTTCCGGCCGCCGCGCGCGCCGGCGGCGCGCCGGCAAGCGCCTGACCCGGCGCCGGGGCGCGAACCCGCGCCGTCGCGAGAAGGTAAAAGCCGGTCGGTTGCGCGCTCTCCGGCGGATACGGGACGTGGCGCACGGAGTAGGCAAGGTTCTCCGCGCCCGGGCTGTCCCAGACGGTTTCGTATTCGATGGCCGTGCCGGCCAGCGTATCCGCGACGCGCGGCGCGATGCCGGCGTACGCCGCGCTGCCCACTACGTCCCGCAGCAGGCGGCCGGTGATCTGGTCGCCCGGGAGCCGGGTCTTGCGTTCGACAGCCCGGTTGTGGAAGCGGCAGCGCTGGTCACGATCCACGAACAGGATCAGCGAGGGGAGGGCATTGCCGACCACCTGGAACCTCGATTCCAGCATCCGCATCGCTTCCGCCGCGTTGCGGCTGCGCGCGGCCTCCTGGCTCAGCTGTTCCTTGAGGCGGTCGAGCTGCCGGGTGCGCCGCAGCACCAGCCATTCGGCCTTTGAGGCCTGGCTTGCAATCGCCAGCACCGCCGCGAACAGCACGCCGCCGAGAAACGCGAGCCATTGAAGGTCGAACCGCGACCAGAAAATGGTCACGATCAGCATGCCGGCGAGCAGCGCCGTCAGCAGGAACGCAAGCGCGATGCGCACCGCGCGGGTGCGCAAGATTGCGAGTATGCGATTCACGTCGGTGCGGGGATTTTATACGACTAACGCCGCGGATCACACCGCGGCGGGCATGGCCCCGTGCCCCACGACGCGGTCACGCCCGGCGCTCTTGGCCTCGTATAAAGCCTCGTCGGCCGCGCGCGCCGGGGTTTTTCAAGGGCCGAGACCGCTGGCAGTCGAGGCGCCCAGTAATTCGAAAAGCGGCTCCGCCGGCAAAGGCTTGCTGAAGAGGTAGCCCTGGATTTCGTCGCATCTCAGCAGGCGCAGGATCTTGCGCTGCTCCTCGGAATCCACGCCCTCCGCGACGACCGTGAGATTGAGGGAATGGGCGAGGGAAATAATAGTCGAGACGATGGTCATGCTGTCCGGTTCCTTCGCCATGGTGATGATAAAGGAGCGGTCGATCTTCAACGCGTTGACTGGAAGCTTCGCGAGATATCCGAGGGACGAATAGCCGGTCCCGAAGTCGTCGATCGCGATGTTGACCCCCATGTCCTTGATTGCGCGCAGCTTCCCGATGTTGCCCTCGATGTCCTCCATGATCAGGCTCTCGGTGATTTCCAGATCCAGGCCGTGGGACTCCGCCTCGCATGCGCTGACCGCATCACGCACGACGTCCACGAAGTCCTTTTGCCGCAACTGGATCGGCGAGACGTTCACCGCGATCCGCGGCGGCCGCAACCCCCGCTCGGTCCATTCGCGATAGTCCCGCAACGCCTGGTGAATGGCCCAGCGCCCGGCTTCGAGAATCATTCCCGTCTCCTCCAGCAATGGAATGAATTTCATCGGCGGCACGAGGCCGGTTTCCGGGTCGTTCCAGCGGATCAAGGCTTCGAGCCCGCTGATGGTTCCCTTGGCGAGGTCGAGCTTGGGCTGGTAATGCAGGATGAATTGCTCTTTCTCCAGCGCCCGCCGCATCTTGTTTTCGAGCAGCAGGGTCTCGGTCACCCTCGCGTTCATCTCGGGCTGGTAGAACAAGTAACGTTCGCCCCCGGCTTTGGCTTTCTTCAGGGCGGCCTCGGCATTTCGCAACAGGGTCTCGGCGTCGGTACCGTCGTGCGGATAGACCGAGATACCCACGGTGAACGCGACGCTGAGTTCCTGGCCGGCTACCGCAATCGGGTTACGAAGGGCCTCGCCCGCAAGGTTCTCGATCCTGCGCGCGACTTCGGAAAGGTCCTTGACATCGGGCAGGAAGGTCGCGAAACAATCGCTCGCGATACGGGCCAGGTTCTCCGGATCCCGCATCAGCTGGACCAGGCGCCCTGAGACCTGTTTCAGAACATCGTCGCCCGCGTGCCGGCCGAGCGTGTCGTTGATCATGCGAAAGCGCCTGATGTCCCCGAGGACAAGCGCGAGTTGGCTGGAGGATTGCCTGGCCGCGTGCAGCGCCTGCGACACGTGCTCGAGAAAGAACATCCGGTTCGGCAGGCCGGTCAGCACGTCGTAGTAAGAGAGGTAGTCGAGCTTTTCCTGTTTCTCGATGGTCTGGAGCGCGAACGTGATGTCGCCCGCCAGTTCGTGCAGCAGTCTCATCTCTTGTTCGTCGAAAAACCCGGCTTCCCTGGCGTGCAGGGAGAGCACGCCGATCGCCTCGTCCGCAACGAGCAAGGGGAGCACGGCTATGGAATTGATATTGCGTTCCCGGTGCTCGTGCCTGAGAAACACGCGCGGGTCGTTCTGCACGTCGTTCACGACCACGGCTTTTTTCTCCAATACGGCCCGTGCGGATACCTTGGGCCCCTGGGGCGTCTTGCCGTCCAGGTTACGCCGGCCCTGCATTGCGCTGAGGAATCCGCCCTCGGCGCCCGCCCAGGCGACCGGTCGGACCTGCTTGGCCTGCGGGTCAACGACGCCGAGCCAGGCGAACGGAAACTTTCCGGCCTCCACCGCGATGCGGCAGGCTTCGTCGAACAGCTCCTGCTTGTTGCGAATCCGGACGATGGCGGCGTTGATCTCGCCCAGGACCGCGCGGATGCGCGCAAGCTTCCCGATCTTCTCCTGCCGGGCAATATGCTCAAGGGCAAACGAGATGTTGCCGGCGAGCTCCTCCAGGAGCCCGATTTCGTCCTCGTCGAAGAAATCGGGCTCCTTCGCGTAGAGCGTGACGACGCCCACCACGCCGCCTTCCACGATCAACGGCAGCCCGGCGAGCGACCGGTAGCCCTTGCTGATCGCGAGCTTGCGTCTGGGGCTTCCGACGTCCGCCTCTGCGGCAAGGTTGTTGCAGACGACGGGCTTCTTCGCCCGGACCGCCCGGCCGACCACGCCGTGACCCATGGGGGTGTCAGTGCGTGCGGTGCTCTTCAAGCGGACGTGCTCGGCCACGCCTTCCCCTGCCCAGGCGACGGGCGTCGCGTCGAGCGACACCGGATCGAACTCGCTCACCCACGCCATCCCGAAGCCGCCCTGCTCGACTGCGATCCGGCAGACATCGTCGAGCAGCGCCTGCCGCTCGCTGATGCGCACGATGGCGGCGTTGATCGCCCCCAGAACGGCGCGCATGCGGCTGAGCCGCCTGATTTTCTCTTCGGCCTCTTTGCGGCTGGTGATGTCCTCGATGACGGAAAGGGCGTGGGTCCGCCGCCCGTCCGGCCCGCTCACGGCGGTGACCGAGATGTTGGCCCAGATGATCCGCCCGTCCTTCCGCACGTAGCGCCTTTCGCGGGAGTAGCTCGCGATCTCGCCCCGGTGCAGCTTTTCGCCGTATTCGGTCGCGAGATCGCGATCCTCGGGCGGAGCGATGTCCGTCGACGTGAGCTTCAACAACTCCTCCTGCGTGTATCCGAGGATGTCGCAAAGCTTCTGGTTCACGCGCAGCCAGCGTGGGTTGCGCGGAGCGATTTCGCGCAGCGCCATGCCGACCCCCGCCTGCTCGAACACGGCGCGGAAATGCTCCTCGCTTTCCTTCAAGGCGGTTTCAACGCGCTTGAGCGCCGATATGTCGTGAAAGATGGCGGATGCCCCGGTAACGCGTCCCGCCGGGTCCTTGATCGGCGAAACGCCCACCAGCACGTCCAGTATCCGTCCGTCCCGGGTGATGCGCTGCGATTCAAAGGGCGCAACGATTTCCCCGGAACGCACCGTCTCCGTATTCATGTCGAGCTTCGATGGCAGCCCGGGCGGCATCAGCATCGTGATCGGCCGCCCGATGGCTTCCCCGGCGGTATAACCGATCATGCGCTCGGCGCCGCCGTTCCACGAGGTGATGATCCCATCGAGCGTGCGGCTGACGATCGCGTCGTTCGAATTTTCGACGATCGCCGCGATGCGCTGGATCTCGACCTGCGCACGGCGTTGCTCGTCGCGTGCGTTTTTGCGTTCGAGCGCATGCTTTACGGCCATTCCCAGCCGCGCCATGCGGTCCTTGAGCAGGTAGTCGTCCGCGCCGTGGCGCATCGCCTCGACGGCAATATCCTCGCCGATGCTGCCCGAGACCAGGATGAACGGCACGTCCAGCCCGCGCGAGCGCACGAGCTGTAGCGCCTGCAGGCCGGTGAACTGCGGCAGGGAGAAGTCCGAAAGAATGATGTCGGGCGCGGGTGTGAGCCGCTCCACAAAGTCGCGCTCGTTATCGACCCGTTTCCACCGCGGATCGAGCCCCGCATGCACTAACGCGTCCGCCATCAGTTCGGCGTCCGGGGGATTGTCCTCAATGATCAGAACGCGAATCGGGGTTCCGCTCCGGCGCGCGGCGACCCGCTCCGACTGCGATAACCGCGTTTTTTCCTTCATGCCGATCATGTTATGGGCGGTTGGAGTCAGGTCTTGAATTGACGCCTGCCTGTCGGTGAAAGACGGTGGTCTCGCATGATGCGCGGCTAGCGGAGTACGCCGGCGCAAGTCCGGACCCCATGAACTGGCACATGATGTTCGGGCTTCGGATCGACCTGGCGCGGCGCAGCTCTCTCAGCGATCTCGAAAAGCCTGCTCTGAAACACCGGCCCCGATATTGATTTGGATCAGTACGTTACGGCCAGGTGAAGCCCGGCAGACAGGACGGCTCCTGGGGGCTGCGTGGATACGTAGCTGCCAGCGGCTGGCGGCCGTCCGGCGATCAGGAAAGCCCGCGCGTGGCGGGCTCTTTTTGGTGCGTAATGCTGACTGGATTCTTAGGTGGGTAACCGGGTCTCCGGTTCTGAACTAACCCTCGCCTCGGTCCCCCGCGGTTGATCGATAACGTCGAACTCTCGCTGCGCTAACCCCAAGGTAGGGCCGCAGCGCGCCCGGAAATTACGGGTACGTCAATGCAAGACCTGACCCCGGGGTCACGGGGTCAGGTCTTGCATTGACGTACTCAGGCTATGCCGGCGGGCGCCGCGACCGATCGAGATTCTGGAAGCGTTGCAGGTGCCGGGAGAGAGAATCGAACTCTCATGGTGTTGCCACCGCGGGTCGACGGATTTTGGCTCCGGCCGCGCCTGCGGCGCTTAACTTGCACGCAAGTTAGCCTGCGCCGAAATCCCGCGCCGCAACCGCCGTTCTTGGGGTCAGGTCTTTACTTTATAGGCAGCGGCCTTCACACTGCAGTAAATGGCTCGTCCTCTGCGCATCGAATTTCACGGCGCTCTCTACCACCTGACCGCACGCGGTAACGCGCGCCAGGATATTTTTCTCGTAGACGCCGATCGGGAGCGGTTCATCGAGTTACTGGCCAGGGAAGTCAGCCAGCAGAGCTGGATCTGCCATGCCTACTGCCTAATGCCGAACCATTACCACCTGTTGATCGAGACCCCGGAGTCGAACCTCGTGTGAGGGATGACACGGCTCAACGGCGTCTATACCCAGGCGTTCAACCGGCGCCACGGGCGGGTGGGGCACGTATTTCAGGGTCGCTACAAGGGCATCCTGGTGGACAAGGGCAGCTATTTTCTGGAGGTGGCCCGCTACATCGTGCTGAATCCGGTGCGCGCGGCGCTGGCCAACAGCCCGGCGCGCTGGAAGTGGAGCAGCTATCGGGCAACGGCCGGGGAAATTGCGCCGCCCGAGTGGCTCACAACCGACGGCATCCTGCGGCAGCTTGCGGCATCGACGCCGGCGGCGCGGCGTAGTTATCGCGAGTTCGTTGCGCGTGGGGCCGGGGTCAAGCTCTGGGACGAGTTGCGCGGCCAGATCTGGCTCGGGAATGAAGTATTTCTCAAGCGCATGGAAAAGCTTGCGACCGGTGCGGCAAAAGAGGTTCCGCGCGTGCAGCGCCATCCGGCGCGGCCCGCGGCCGAAGCCATTCTCGTTGCCGTCGCCAAGGCCTACGGGGTTTCCCGCAACCGGTTGTTCGATCGGTTTCACCAGCACGCGTTCCGTGCTGCGGTATACCTGTTGCGGCGCGCCACCAACCTCAAGCTGGAGGAGGTCGCCGCGCTTGCCAAGGTGAGCGCGCCCCGCGTCTCGCAGATCCAAAGCCAGATCGAGCGCCAGCGGGGCGACATAAAGCTGAACCGGCTCATCGTCGACTATAAGGTAAAGACCTGACCCCAAGCTCCGAGCGCCAGCAGGGCGACATAAAGCTGAACCGCCTCATCGTCGACTATAAGGTAAAGGCCTGACCCCAAGCTCGTGACCCCAAGCTCGCAAGCTCGCGGGCCTATAAGCCGAGTCGCTGCCAGATAGCGGTGGTGAGGCCGGCCTGCTTGAGGGTGTGGACGGCTAGATCAGCATGCCCAGCAACTCGATCGCCGGGGCGACGCGTATGCCATCGGTGCTGCGGTAGTCCCGGCTGCCGGTGGCGGAGATCTGCCACCCATCAGCGTCGGGAAACCGCCCCTTGAGATAGTGCAGATTGCGGTCGGGCCCGGTATCCGACTACTTGCATTCGACCAGAAAGGAGCACTGAAGGCGCGCGCCCGGCCTTAAAACTATACGCAACTAGTATTGCGTTTAGTATCACTCTGTGCAATAGTCATTGCAATGAGAAAACGCCGTTTCTGGATCGGGGCGCTGGAGCGGGCCTGGCGGCGGCGCTCCGTGGTCTGGCTGTCGGGTGTCCGGCGGGCCGGCAAGACCACGCTCTCGCAGTCGCTGCCCGGCGGCGAGTACTTCGATTGCGAGCTGCCGCGGGTGCGGCGCGAGCTTGCCGACCCCGAGGCGTTTCTCGCTGCGTTGCGCGGCAAAACCGTCGTGCTCGATGAGATCCACCGTCTCGGCGATCCCGCGCAGTTGCTCAAGATCGCCGCCGATCACTTTCCGGATACCCGGGTGCTGGCCACCGGCTCATCGACGCTTGGCGCGTCGCGAAAGTTCCGGGACACCTTGGCGGGGCGCAAGTCGGAGATATGGCTGACGCCGATGATGACGGCGGATCTCGCCGACTTCGACGCGCCGGACTTCAAGCACCGCTTTCTGCGTGGCGGATTGCCGCCGTTTTTTCTCGCCGATTCCTTCCCGGAACGGGATTTCCAGGAATGGATGGATGCCTATTGGGCGAAAGACATCCAGGAGCTGTTCCGGCTGGAGCGGCGCCACTCCTTTCAGCGGTTCGCCGAGCTTCTGTTTATCCAGAGCGGCGGCATGTTCGAGGCCACGCGGTTCGCACGAGATTGCGAGGTGAGCCGAACCACCATCGCGAATTATCTCGCCGTCCTTGATGCCACTTTCGTCGTCCACGTGTTGAAGCCTTTCAGCTCGCGTCGCGCCACCGAAATCATTGCCGCGCCCAAGGTGTATGCATTCGATACCGGATTCCTGTGCCATTACCGGGGCTGGAGCGCCCTCCGCGGCGACGATCTGGACTTGCTATGGGAGCATTTCGTCCTGAACGAGATCCATGCGCGGCTGCAGGCCCGGGATATTGGTTACTGGCGCGACAAACGTCAGCATGAAATCGATTTCGTGATGCGGAAGCGCGGCAAGTCGCCGATCGCGATCGAATGCAAGTGGTCAGCGGAGGGATTCGATGCGCGCAACCTGCTCGCATTCCGGCAGGTCTATCCGACAGGCGAGAACTTCGTCGTATGCCAGGACGTTGCGCGCCCTTATCGTCGAAGCATGACCGGCTGCGACGTGAATTTTGTGAGCCTGTCCGGCCTGATCGCACGGCTCCAGGCGGCATGAAGACAGCAGGTTTGGCCGGATCGACCCCGGCAGGACTTGCATTTGCGTACTCCAAAGAAGTCGATATGCTCCCGCGCCGCCACCGATTGAGGTTCTGGAAGGGTTGCTGGTGCCGGGAGCGAGAGTCGAACTCGCACGCCTTTGGGGGCGCGGGATTTTGAGTCCCGTGCGTCTACCAATTCCGCCATCCCGGCCATTGTGACCCTCATGCGGATGGTCACGACACCATCCGCATCTCGAATCTCCCCTCTCCGCTCGGGAGAGGGGCGGGGGTGAGGGCACAGCGCGCAGAATTATCCCGCATTCCTGTATCAGGAACAATGAATCAAAGCGCAAGTCACGATCTTCGGATCACGGATCACGGATCACGGATCACGCTTCTCCTATAATCGCCGGGATGAATCTCGGCGATTTCGACTACAAGCTGCCGCAGGAGCTGATCGCGCAGTTCCCGGCCGGCGAGCGCGGCGGAAGCCGGCTGTTGCATCTCGACGGGAAGACGGGCGCGCTGGCCGACCGGCAATTCCGCGACATCGTGGATCTCGCCGCGCCCAACGACGTGATGGTGTTCAACGACACGCGCGTGATCAAGGCGCGCCTCATCGGGCGCAAGAAGACGGGCGGTCGGGTCGAGGTGATGGTCGAGCGCGTGCTCGGCGGCGGCGACGTGCTGGCGCAGATCGGGGCGAATCACCCGACGCGGGTGGGCAGCACGCTCGTGTTCTCCGACGCGGTGGAGGCGACCGTCCTCGGGCGCGAACGAGAGTTCTTCCGGCTGCATTTCGGGGGCTGCGAGGACATGTTCGCCCTGCTCGAGCGCCACGGCGGCATTCCACTGCCGATGTACATCACACGCACCGCCGGGGCGGCCGACGCGGAGCGCTACCAGACGGTCTATGCGCGCGAGCGCGGCGCGGTTGCCGCGCCGACCGCCGGCCTGCATTTCGACGCGGCGCTCCTGCAGGCGTTGCGGGAACGGGGCATTGCGCTCGCCTATCTCACGCTCCACGTCGGAGCGGGCACTTTCCAGCCGGTGCGCGCGCAGGACCTCGCGCGGCACGAGATGCACGCGGAGTGGTATCACGTGCCGCAGGCGACGGTGGACGCGGTCAACGGCGCGCGCGCGAAGGGCGGGCGCGTGCTGGCGGTCGGCACGACGACGCTGCGCGCGCTGGAAAGCGCGGCGGCCGGCGGCGATCTCGAAGCCGGGCACGGCGAGACCCGGCTGTTCATCCTGCCCGGCTACCGCTTCCGCGTCGTCGAGCGCCTGCTCACCAATTTCCACCTGCCGCGCTCGACGCTGCTCATGCTGGTTTCGGCCTTCGGCGGCATGGATAATATCCGCCGCGCCTACCGCCACGCGATCGAGCAGCGCTACCGGTTCTACAGCTATGGCGATGCCATGCTCATTGAAAGAACCGGACAATAGCCGCCAAGACGCCAAGGCCGCCAAGAACAACAAAAGACAATCGAACCGCCAAGACGCCGAGAGAAACATGACGTACGTATCTACATAAATTTGCGTACGTATCAGGGGCGGGGTAGAATAGCGAAATTTCCGCGAAGGCGCGCTGCTATGGCCATCACAGCAACCAAACTTAGGTCCGATCTCTATCGCGTGATTGACGAGGTGATCAGGAAGGGTGTGCCCGTCGAGGTCAAGTTACGCGGCAAGAAGGTTCGCATTATGCCCGCCGAACCGCAGGATAAGCTCGCCAATCTGGTCAGGAGGCCCGGCGTCATCGTGGGTGACCCCGGGCGCTTGGCCAAGGTCAAGACCTTCAACGAGGCGAAGTGGCGCAGAAAGTGGGATAAGCGCCTGAAATGAACGCTTATCTCGACACGCATGTCGCCCTCTGGCTCTACTCCGGCCAGACCGAGCGTATCAGCAAGCGCGCCGCAAACCTGATAAACAAGGAACGAATCGGTGTAAGCCCGGTTGTCCTTCTGGAATTGCAGTATCTTCAGGAGATTGGGCGAGTCACGGCGACGCCAAGGACAATCATTGCGGACTTAAAGAGACGCTTGGGACTTGCGGTTGAGGATCGTTCGATGGAAACGATTGCGGAACGCGCGCTCGCCCTGAATTGGACCCGGGATGTCTTTGATCGCCTGATTGTGGCGCAAGCGGCTCTCGACAACGGCGAGTTGATCACCACCGATCGGCTGATTCTCAAGCATTATCCAAAAGCGGTCTGGTAACCACGCCCGGAGTATGCCGTGGATGTTCTGGTTGAAGTCGAAGACGAAGACTTGATCCGGCTTTTGTTGTTGGCAAAAAGTCATGAACTGTCGCTCGAAGAGGAAATGCGCGGCATCCTGATTCGCGCTGCGGAAGCCGAAAAACGATTAAAGCGCAAAGAGAAATAACGATGAACAACCGGCTCTACTAAGGCGATAACCTCGACATCCTGCACAGGAAGATCAGAGACGAGTCGGTTGACCCGTTACGTTTGTGATGGCCTCGTCAGCCTCGTGCATGAATAAGCAGTTCTCGGCTTGCAGCAATATTTCGTCTCGGCCTTGGCGGTTCAATTCCGATATTTGATTCTCTTGGTGTTCTTGGCGCCTTGGGTGTGCCAGGCCAAGCCTGGCTGATCTTGTGAACTGAAAGGAGTTTACCCTGTGAATTACCCGTTCAACAGGTAGCCAATCGAGCGCGTTGTCCGAGCAATCGGCGGCGCGAAGCCTCGTGCGGCG
>JACPTK010000011.1 GCA_016192825.1 Betaproteobacteria bacterium
GGCGAAGCTCAGCTTGGCTGCCTCGTTCTCGTAGAAACGCCACTTGGCCCCCACGGCTGGATTGCCCCAGCCGCGCTGCACCGCCTCCGGCGCGGGCGGCACGATTCTCTGGTAGCCGAGCCCGGCATATAGATCGAGCGCATCGGTAACGCCGCGCGTAAACACCAGCGGCGCCTCATGCGTGACGACCCGCGCGTCGGGCGCTTTGTCTACCGTGCGGTTGTACGCGACTTCGATCTGGTTGCCGCCAGCGCCTTGCGTGCCGGTGTCGTCGGTCACCAGCGGCTGAAAGGCCGACGCGACGGCCGGCAGCAGGGTAATGCAGCCCAGCGATACGACCGAAAATTTCATCGAAACGCTCCGGTTGGACAGGAAAACGTCACGATAACCGAATCATCCGTCCTGTAAATCCTGTCCATTTCTTGTTTTTGAGACAAGTTCTACCGCGCGCCGGCGTGAGGCGAGGGCGAGGCTGAAGCGGCCGGCGCCTCCGCCCAGGGCGGGAACAATCGGACCATCAATAACAGGAAAGCAAGCGGCGCAGCCAGCACCGAGGCCGCGGCGACGAGACCCTCCCTGCCGAAGATGAGCGGGTGATAGGTCAGCAGCCCCTTGCCCGTCTTCGAGATTTCCTGTCCGCCGATGACCACGTTCCAGCGCATCATCAATACCGCCAGCAGCACCAGCACGGCGCTCACGGTGATCCCCACGATCAGCGCGCGTCCGGTCGTGCCCTGCGAGATCATGAACGTCAGCACGACGAGCGGGATCAGGGAGCCGATGCCGAATTGAAGGATGAAGAAAGGAACAAGCAGCGGACCGGTTACGTATTGCATGATGACATCGATCCCCTCCCGGCCCCGATAGACCAGGCTGGCAAATTCCAGCCCCTCCAGCACGAGGGTGAACATCAGGAAGCCCCACAGCGTATAAGCCAGACCTTTCAGGCACTCCAGGTCGATTACGGTTCTGCGCAGCCGGCAGGACACGACGTAGAGCACGATCAGCAACGCGGTACCGGAGATGACCGCGGAAAACAGGAAGATGGCCGGCATGAGATCGGAGGACCACCATTCCCGGGACTTGAGCGAACCGAACACGAATCCCACGTAGCCGTGCAGACCGTGAGCGGCGGGTATGCCGATCACCGCCAGCGCAAAAATCCATTTCCTGTCGTAGCGCATCGCTGTTTCGGACACGTCGTACGAGCCCATGCACAGCACCCGGTACAGCCATCCCAGCGGGCCGCTCCGTTGCTGCGCCTGCTGCACCATGTGCGGCCGGAACACGAACCAGCATTCCAGCATCAGCAGGACGATGTAAAAACCGGCCGCGTATCCAAACACGGCAAAGGCGGATGTCGTGTGCGGCGTAATCACGGCGTTGAATGCTCGCTCCGGATGGCCGAGGTGCAACAGCAACGGCATGGGCACGAACAGCATCAGGCACAACGAGGTGAGCAGAGCGAAGTGCGCCACGGGCTTGAAACGCTGCATGCCGAACACCTGGTACAGGCTCGAAACGGTGAAGGCGCCGGCCACCAGCCCGGTGAGATAGGGATAGACCGTGATGAGCACCGTCCAGGGAACGACGGTCTCGTTGGGGTAGACGTAGCCGCTGAAGGCGGCGATTTCAGCGACGTGCTCGATCATCCTACCTCCTTATCGATGCCGACGTAGAACACATTCGGCGCATTGCCGGTCTCGGGCCGGAGAACCTGCACGCGATTGTTGCGGATGAACAGGCTGATCGGGCTCTGCGGATCGTTGCGGTCGCCGAAAATGCGCGCGCCGACCGGGCACGCCTCGACGCACGCGGGCTGCAGCCCCTTGGTGATGCGGTGATAGCACCAATAGCACTTTTGCGTGACCCGCGTGCGCACGTTGAAATAGCGCGCGCCATAGGGGCAGGCCTGCACGCAGTACTGGCAACCGATGCAATATTTGCTGTCGATGAGCACCACGCCGTCCTTGGTCTTGTAGGTAGCGCCCGTCGGGCATACTTGAACGCATGGCGGATGTTCGCACTGGTTGCACAGCTTCGGCACGAAGAACGCCTTTTCGACTTTCGAGTCCTGGTAACGGTTGTCGAAGCGGTACTCTTTTTCCGATCCGGAGGCGGCGACGTTTTGCGGATCGGCCTGGCTGTCGACCCTCGCTTTCGCCTCCCCCTCCAGGTAGACATAACGCTCCACCCAGGTGTTGAAGTGATGAGCGTCGGCGGGAACATTGTTTTCCCGCTTGCACGCCTCCACGCAACGCAGGCAGCCGATGCATTTCGTGGCGTCGACGCCGAACCCCCAGCGGCGCTTGGTCCAGTCGTAATCCGGAGTGGGAAACGAGCCGCGGCTCGAGGCAGGCTCGCTCTTTGCGGCAACTTTCTGCGTGACGCCGAGAGCCCCGGCGGTCGCGATGGCGCCCGCACACGTTGCGGCGCGGCCGATTTTGCGCAGAAACGCGCGCCGGGCGACCAATGAAGATATGGTTTCTTGTTTCATTGCGTCTTCCTCGCCTGCGTAACGGGCTCACAGCTTTGCGCAGCGTAGTAAGCGGCGAGGTTGGCGATGTCCGCGTCGCTCAAGCCTCGTGTAACGCCCGCCATCATCGGATCTTTGCGAAGGCCGGCCCGGAACGCCTTTAACGCATTCACGAGATAACCGGCCCTTTGGCCAGCAAGCTTCGGCCAGGCAGGATTGCTTGCGATACCCGTTTCGCCATGGCAGGCCGCGCAATTCTTGGCCAGCGCCTTTCCGGCCCCGGCGTCTCCAGCACGCCCCTCGCTCGGCGCCGCTTTACAGCTCAGGCCGGCGTAATAGGCCGCGAGATTCTGAACGTCCGCATCGCTGAGCGTCTTCGCGATGGGGGACATCATCACGTCCGTCTGATCGCCGGACTTGTACGCACCCAGTATCCGGACGAGATAGGCGGCGTTCTGCCCGGCCAGGTTCGGCCACGTGTCGTTGGGGCTGATCCCGGCGGCGCCATGGCAGCTCGCGCAACTGGCGGCGTGCTTTTTGCTTCCTGCCGCAGCATCTCCGGCCATCTTGGCCACGACGCCCGCAAGCTTGGGCGCGTGGGGGTTGTGACATACAACGCACTGCTGGCCGCCCGAGTGTTGAGTGAGAGCGATCTGGGGCTGCGTGCGGGGCCTTCCGGGCATCGCTTCATGACACAGCGTGCACAGCTTTCTCGTATCGGCGGGGATCGTCAGTTTTGCTTTTTGCGGATGCCCCTTGGCTGCGCCGTGACACGTTTCGCAATTGACCGTTTTGTGGTTGTTGGCCGACCACTGCGCGTGGCGTTCACTGTGGCAACTCTGGCAGTAGCGCGCGGTCTTGTAGGCCGGTTCCTGGGCGGCAATTTCCGGGACGGAATTCGCCCGGTAGTGGCCGTATTCATAGAACGATTCGACGGTGAAAAACCATTTCGCGATCAGCCCGAGCGCAAGACCGGCGACCATCAGGGCGATCAAACGGACGATATGCTTGGGCACGCTCAGGCCTGCGCCTTGATCATCGTTGCGACGGTCTCTATCGTCATGGTTGCGGGCACCTGGAACCGGATTGCGCTCCTGCGCGCAGGTCAAGAGTAGCAACGCGCATGCTGGAACGGCTTGATCTATGTCAAGGTCGGCGCGGCATCGGTTTGCTAAAAGATTAACAATTCGGCTGCGCGACGAGGGGTGCACGCTATCGGGGCTGGAACCGCGGCATTCCTCTTGCCCTTGTACTTCGCGGCCGCGTCCTTGTCGCATGCCGCGCGATGGCCACGCAACCCGTCCTTTTTCGCATGGGAAAATGCTGAATCCGTGCATGATCCGGCGTCGAGGCGCATGCTACAATTGAACGCGCGGTGAACTGGCATTGCGTCGCGCCCGGCCCGGATTCAGGGCTCTGATCCAGCCGCCATTCCCGGTTGCTCGCCCTTCTATACGCCAGACGCCAACTATCGTCCGAGGGAGCGTCGATGAAACGAAGTGCGCTGGCTCTTCTCCTGACCGTGCTTGCCGCGAGCATGCCGCTCGGAGGCTATTCCCAGGTCCGCACCGCCCCGACGGTCGCATTGCCTTCCGGCAGCAATGCCGATCTTCGGCCGGCGTACGCGACGCCCCAGGACATCGCGGAAGGCAGGCGCGTGGCGGAAGCCTCGTGCACCGGCTGCCACGGCGTGAACGGCATTTCCACGTCGACGGGCGTGCCGCACCTCGCCGGCCAGCGGCCGGGATACCTCTACGTCGAGCTGCTCACTTATCAAGCGGGCGGTCGCGGCGACAGTGCCATGAGCAAGGCGGTCAAGTTCCTGAAGGACGATGCGCTGGTCAAGGTGTCCGCCTATTACGCCGGCCTGGAGCCCGCCCAGCCGACCGCGGCCGGCGTCGCCAAGCCGGCTCCCGCCAAGCCCGATCCGGTCGGCGCCGGCAAAGCAGCCGCCGCCGGGTGCGGGGGGTGTCACGGGGAGACCGGCATCACCAAGACGCCGGGAATGCCGAGCCTCGCCGGGCTGGATCCCAAGTACTTCGTCGCGTCTGTCGGCGCCTACAAGAGCGGCAAGCGCAAGCACGACATGATGAAGACGCTGGTCTCGGCGTTGAGCGATGCCGACCTGAACAACATCGCGCTGTTCTACGCGATTCAAAAGCCGGCCAAGGCGCAAACGCCGTCGCCGGGCAACCAGGCCGCGGGCAAGGCCGCGTCCGCGACGTGCGCGGGCTGCCACGGCGAAGGGGGCGTCAGCGCGAATCCGGCGACACCGAGCCTCGCCGGCCAGGACGCGCAGTACTTCGCGGACGCGATGCGCGCCTACAAGGACGGCTCGCGCGCCGATCCGATGATGAAGGCGCCGGCGGCGTCGGTCGACGACAACGCCGTCAAGAACCTGGCGGCCTATTACGCGAACCAGCAGCCGCGCCCGCCCGCGGTGAAGAAGCCGCTCACCACCGCGGAACTGGCGCAGCGGTGCGACCGCTGCCACGGCGTCAACGGCAACAGCACCGACCCGCGCTCGCCGGCGCTGGCGGCGCAGCGCGCTGATTATCTGGAAAAGGCGATGCGCGCCTACCAGAAAGGCGGGCGCAAGAGCACGGCGATGACGGCGATGCTGGACGGGTTGTCCGGCGCCGAGATCGAGCGCCTCGCGGCCCACTACTCGAGCCAGCGGGCGCGAAGCGTCATCTACGTGCTCCTGCCGCCGAAGTGAACAATATAGGAAAACGAACATGAGCGAAGCTCCGCTGCACCGGCTGTATCGCCACTACTCGGAGTTGCCGTACAGCGCGCTGGCTCTCTACACAGCGGCGCTGTGCATACTTGGCATGGGCTACCTGTTCGCGCTCATTTACCTGTTCCACACGTATTCGGGAAAGGACGGCAACCCGCTCACGCTGACCTACCAGGACCTCGTCATCGCCTACACGGGCAGCGGGAAAGGCTCGCGCATCGAGTCGGCCCTGCGCGGGCCGATGTCCGCGATGCTGCCCGCCGAGGAGTCGACCCGCATCGTGACCTGGGTCCAGGAAGGGTCCGGCCGCGCCGGCTACGAGAAGGACGTGAGGCCGATTCTCGACAAGCGCTGCATGACCTGCCACGACGGCAGCAACCCGCACCTCGTCAACATGGACGGCTACGACAACATCAAGAAGGTGACGGAGCGGGACACCGGCACGGACATCTTCACGCTGGTCCGGGTCTCCCACATTCACCTGTTCGGATTGACCTTCATCTTCTTCATCGTCGGCCTGATCTTCAGTCACGCGTACGTGCGGCCGGTATGGTTCAAGTGCGCGATCGTCGCGTTGCCGTTCGTCTCCGTCGCGATCGACGTGGGCTCCTGGTACATGGTCAAGGTCTATCACCCGTTCGCGTGGGTCACGATGGCGTCGGGCGCCGTCATGGGCATGTCTTTCGCGTTCATGTGGGTGGTGTCGATGTATCAGATGTGGTACGGCAAGACGCCGTCACCGGTCGAGCAGCGATCCGGCGGGGACGTTCCCCTCGTCGGCTGACGGCGGGCGTAAGGGCGGAGCTTGCGGCCGGTGACGGCCGCGATATCGATCAGCGCTTGTCCCGCTGCTGACTGGCGTAGTAGGACGCGATGTCGTCTATGATCGCGTTGCTGTAGATGATGCTCATCTTGTGCATGGTGGTGCTTTCGCGCTTGTCGTCGCGGTACGCCCGCAGCGCCATGACCAGGTAGTCCTTGTCCTGTCCCCGCAGTATCGGAACCACCATCTTGGCGCTGTCCTCGGTATCGTGGCAGCGGTCGCATTTCGCGGCCAGATCCCGGGCCGAGCTCGGCACCGTGTCGGCGGGCTGGGACTTCTGGACGACGTAGAACGCGGTGATGTTCTCGATGTCCTTGTCGCTCAGGCCCGCGACGTAGCGCTGCATCCCCCAATGCTGGCGTGAGGTCCGGTACGCCTTGATCGACCGCACCAGGTATTGCGGGTCCTGCCCCGCGAGGCTCGGCGTGGCGGCGTCCCGGCTCACGCCACCGGGGCCGTGACACCCCCCGCACATGGCGGTCAGCGGCTCGCCTGCCGCCGGATCGCCGAACGCCGGCGCGGGACGCTGTGCCGGCGCTCGCGACGCGTAATACAGCGCCAGGCTTTCCAGTTCGAGCCTGCTCGCGTCGCGCAACATCGATTTCATCGCCGCCGTCCTGCGATCGCCCCGGTGATACTCCTGGATCGCGGTGACGAGATAATGGGGCTGCTGGCCGGCCAGGCTGGGCGTGCCGGGCGTCCTGCTGTTGCCGTCCTCGCCATGACACTTCGCGCAGCCCGCCGCCAGCGACTTGCCTTTCTCCAGGAGCGACGCCTGCTGAACGCCCTTGGCTCCCGCGGCGGCGGAGACCGGCGGCTGGCTTGCATAGTACGCGACGACGTTGCGCAGCTCCGTTTCGGTCAGCCGCCGCGCCAGCTCCCTGAGGGCGGCATGGGTGCGCCGCACTTCCTTGTATTCGGTCAACGCCAGCAACAGGTAGCGCGCCCGTTGCGCCGCCAGGTGCGGGATGCCCGGCGCGACGCCCCTGCCATCGAGCCCGTGACACCCCTTGCACTCCCGCTCCGCGATGGCGTTGCCCGCCGCGGCGTCCCCGCCGACGGACTTCTCGGCCACCGGCTTTGCGGCCGGCGTGACCGTCGCGCTTGGGGGGGCCTTGGCGGCGGGTTCCTTGTTCTCGGTGCAGCCGGTGAGGGCGAGCGCGAGGGCGATGACGGAGATGAGCGTTTTCATCGGGCGTTCCGGAGATCAGCGGGCCGGCCCATGAACGAGGGTTCGCGCACGGGCGCCATTAGACGTTGCGGCCACCTCCATTCTAGGCCCATCGCCGTGCGATGTGGGCGCTTTTTGCGGACACGCGCCGCAAAAAAACAGCCCGGTCGTCGCGCCGCGATGAATGGCACGTGGAACATCTCTTTCCGCTCACCCGGCCACGCTGCCCACGAACCCGATCAGCACGAAGGCGAGCAGCGTCAGCCCGAAGGTGAGCAGGACGATGCCGAGGATGCGCGAACCCAGGGTCATTTGCGGCGTGGGCGCGTCCACCAGGTGCTTCTGGAGCTCGCCGGATTTCACCAGCTCCTCGTATTCCAGCGTGTGCTCGCGCGCGAATTCCTCCAGCGGCACCACGCCGGTGAACATCGAGATGTCGGGAGGCGGAAGCTTGTCCGGCCGGAAGTGGTTGTTGAAGAAGTGCACGGTGAACAGGAACACGATGGCGAGGAAGGCCTCCTCGCCGTGCGCGAGCGTCGCCACGTTGAAGATCCAGCCGGGCCACACCGCGGCCGTCAGCTCCTTGAACCAGAGCATGAGCCCGCTGCCCCCGACGATGGTCAGGCCCCAGAACGGCGCCCAGTAGTCGAACCGCTCCCAGTACGACCACCGGCCGAACACCGGGCGCGGCGCCTTGCCGAGGAACCACTTGAACATGGCGATGATGTCTTTCAGATCCTGCCAGCTCGGCACGAACGAGGTGTGCCCGAACCATTTGAAGGTCCGCCACTTCGGGGCCAGCACGACTATGAAGAAGACGATCTGCGCGAGGAAGATCCCCAATATGACCACCGCGGCGACCCGATGGATGATGGCCGCCACCTGCGGGCCGCCGAGCGCCCGGACGATGAATTGCGCCCAGGCGGTCTCGGCGTAGAACGCCGTCATGCCGGTCAGCGACAGGATCATCAACGACAGCGCGAAGAAGAGGTGGGCCACCGTCCACAGCGGCTTGAAGCGCCGGAAGTACTTGCCTTTCAGCTGGGGCATGCCGCCCGTCAGCACGTGCGGCCGGCCCTTGCCCTCCTTGCGCTCCTTGTATTCCCGGTAGAACCACAGCGCGCAATGCGTCCAGAAGAAGAGGAATACTCCCGCGATCAGCGCGATCATGAACTTCGACGCGATCCACATGTAGGGATAGCGCGCGTAGTCGTGAGTGTTGGCGTGCGGCTGGAACGCGACGAAGCCGGGCGTGGCGTCCTTGTGGCAGTTCTGGCAGGTCTTCAGCCGGTTATTGGGATGCACGGTGGACCGTGGATGGTTCACGCGCTGGATGCCGTGGCTGCCGTGGCAGTCGAAGCAGGTCGCGGTGTAGGCATAGCCCAGGGTGGTCACCTGGCCGTGATAGGTGTTCGCGTAGGACTTGAGGTTCTCGGAATGGCAGTTCCCGCAATTGCGGGTGATGACCAGCTTGATCGCGTCCAGCTTGGGCCGGTCGACGTCGTGGGTCGTGTGGCAGTCCGAGCAGATGGGCGCCGCGGGATTGGCGTTGCCCATGACCTGCTGACCGTGCACCGAGTCGAGGTATACCTCGCGCTGCTTGACGTGGCACTTGCCGCAGGCGTTTGGAATGCCGAGGCGCCACTCCGCGCGGACGGGGCTGTCTTTCGGATAGACGTAGTGGGCGTCGTGGCAGTTGTAGCAGGTCGCGTTGGTGCGCGACTGGTCTTCCCGGCTCGGCCGGGCGTGGATGGACTTCATGTAGTGGTCGATCTGCTCCACCACCACTCCCAGCCTCGCGAATTCGTGCGTCTTGTTCTCCTTCTTGGCGGCTTCCCACAGGTCCTGGTGGCACTGCACGCAACTGACTTTGAGCGGACCGGTTTTCTCGTGCGGAATCGCCGTGATGTCCTTGTGGCACTCCACGCACCGCCGTTTTCCGTGCACGCTTTTTCCGAACTTGTCCCCGACCACGTGCAACGAGCGCGTCCGCCCGTCGGCGCCCGGCACCGAGAAGCCCTCGTTGCCATGGCAGCCGAGGCAGACCGCGTTGTCGATGGCCGCGGGGGCCTGGGCCTGCGCCTGGACCGCTCCGGAAAGAACGAAAAAGCCCGCGATAATCCACATCGGGAACTTTCGGACGCGCACGATGCCTGTCCTCCCTTCAGGAACGCCCTGGTCCCGTTTCGGGCGCGCGGCGCGCGAACGGGTTGCTGCCCGACAAAATCCTGCCCGCCCCGGGCGGGGCGGGCAGGTCATGGAAGACGCGGTTACTTGAGCCTGGTCGCTTCGATGGCTGCCTTGGCGCCGAAACCGATCGCGACCGGGAACGAAATGTAGTGGCCACGAGAGGTGACGTTGTCGTCATGGACGGCGAAGCCAAACGAGATCGCCCGCTTTCCAGCCCGCGTTGGGATCGAACGGGACCGCGTTCTGCCCGCGGAACATCGCGGTGCCGCCCTTGCGGATATCTTTTCGCCTTGGTCTTGGCGATCTCCTCCGGGCTCTTGCCGTAGTAACAGAAGGCCGGCGCGTCGCCCCGCTTCGACGGCGAAAACCCGCGCACGCCGCCCTTCTTGATCGCCTGGAACGGGATCGCCTTGACCTCGGCCTCGGCCGCGTGTTTACTTGCCCTTGAAATCGATGTTGCTGAACAAGGGCGTGGTCGGTCTGGTGATCTTGAAGGCGGCCATGCTCTTCAAGGGCCCGCCGCCGCTGCCGGCGTGACAGCCGTTGCATCCTGCGATAGCGGCATCGTAAGCCTTTTCGAACGCCGCCTTGTCCTTGGCCTCGATCGCCTTGATCAATGCCGGGAGAGCGTAGTCTGCCCAGGGTTTCAAAGTGCTTGTTCGCTTCGCCCTCACCACATAGACGCCTTTGATCGTCTCTTCGGACCTATAGGCTTCAAAGCGGGCCAGGTCCCAGTTGCCGGCTTGCGCGCCAAACCACATGTTGTTGAAATAGATGGTCAGCTCAACCATCCGGGGCGCTGTGCCGGGCTGGATGGCCCAAAGCGGGAGCTTTCCATCGTACTTTGAAAATTTTGCGTCGATGGCCTTATTGACACTGTCCTGAGCGACTGCAGGCGGCCCCTGCCAGGCGAACACTAACAGTGCGATGCCAATAAGCATCCCCCGTGACAATACAGATTTGAACGCTTTCATGATTTCTCCCAGTGGCTTCGTTTTAGGACGTTGGCCTCGGAGCGTACCAATAGAGGCTGCGTGCTGCGGTTTCGCCGCCCTTGGATCGCAAAAAAACCCCACACTCATGGCCAGGAACACGATATCAACCCACACCGCGGCCGCGGTTGATATAGATCAAACAAAGCCCGTGGCTGCTCTACTCTCCAAATGAAGGTTCAGATGCAGGCACCTTCGCCTGGAAAGGCCGTTTCGGGCAAAAAAAGCTGGCCGCAGCCAGCTTTTTTGAATTAAGGCCCAAGTTACTTGGTGGACAGCACGGTTCCAATAGCCGCCTTGAGTTCTGCATCGGAGGCCTCGATCTTCGGATGGCCCTTGCCGCCCTTGATCTTGGCGACGAGTTCGCCGGCCGCGCCCTTCTTGCCCTTGTATTTCGCGGCAACCTCCTTGTACGCGGGGCCGACTTTCTTCTTGTCGAACTCGTGACAGTTGAGGCAGCCCTTCGCCTTGAGGACTTCGGGACCGCTTTGGGCGTAAACCATACCCGATATGAACAGGCCCGCTGCGACCATCACCAGAACAATTGATCTCACGATAGCTCCTATCCTTGAGTTTGACCAGAGCAATTAACGCATGACTGATGGATGGGTTGACAAGAATATGCTCTGAAAATCAGAACGCTATTAATCAGCGCCATCTCCCCGGCCTGCGTCATTACCGGAAATTGTAGAAATAACGGACCCCGACGAAGTTGACCTTCTGCGGCGAAGGCTGGGATATCACGGTCCCTTCACGATACCCGTTGATGGTTGGTCTAACCCACCCTGTCCAGGTCGGATCGTTGCTGCTGTAGCGATCGTAAATGTAATCAAGGCGCAGCCCCGAAGCCTTGTCCAGGTGGTATTTTCCAAACAGCTTGAGCCGTGTGAGGCGCGTGACCGCAATGGGGAGATCGACCGCGGCGGGAATGGGAGCGGTGGCACCAATGGGGTTCTGCCTCCACTCGTCCGTGATGTCCGAGTAGCTGTAGTCGGCACCCACTTCCAACCTGCTGTTCGGCTTGCCGCGGAGGCCCAGGCCGAATGAATCGGCCTCGTTGGTCGACGTAGTATTAAAGGCCTCAAGGGGCGTAATGTTGTTGTATTTGTTATCGTTGAAGCTGTACCACGCGGTCACTTGCCAGTCCGTGCTGATCTGATAGGCCGCATCGACTGAATACACCCGCTGCTCGTTCTTTCTCGCTCCGCCGGGGCGGCCGGACGGGATAAGGTGCCCGTCATAGCGGTCAGTGATGTCGTCAAGATAGAACTGGACCGACAACGGCGAGACCGGGATCCAGGTGAGCGACAGGCGGACTTTGTCGCGTTTGCGGTCGGCAAGTGGAAGCGGCGTGATTTGGTCGACGATGGCGGCGCCAGCCGTGGTGACGCTTTGGTAAAAGGCCGAGCCGCTTCGATCGCTATAGGTATAGGAGAGTCCGCCCATGAGCGTCTCGGACATCGAGCGCCGCACCTCGGCTCGATACGACATCTCCTCGGTCTCGTCGCGGTGTGCCACCGAACGGAACTGATAGGTATTGCGCTCTTTCTTGTCATACTCGAGCGCTCCGATCACCCTGAAACCTTGCGGCAGCGCGTAGCTTCCCTCCAGGTTGCCGGACGTGTTCGTCAAGGAGCGGGGCTCGGTGAAGCCCAGCGTAGTGCCCGAACCCAGGAAGTATCGGAGAACTGGCGTCTTGTCATTCCGGTCCTCGTAGCGCAGTTTACCGGTGACTGAAAGCTTGGCCATTGGCCGCGCCGAAATGCCAGCCTGCACGAGCGTGGTTTGAACTTTCGCGCCGAGGTCGGTTCGTCCATTTATGGTCGGCTCTACGTACGTATCATCCTGTGTTGCCTCGCTGTAGGCGACCTTGAACGTGCCTCGCGTCGTCGGACTGAACGAGTAGCCGCCAGTCGCATAAAGCTGGTGCGACTGGCTGTCCGGGGGCAGGACGATCGGGTTCAAGGCCAACGCTGCGGCCACGCCATAGTTCTCCGTGAGCGTTTTGAGATCATTCCTGTATTGCGTCCCGTAATAGCCGCCCACCAGATGAAACCCGGCATTGGTATAGCGCGCGGTCGCCTCGAGCATGCGAATGGTCGAATCAAGGGGCTCTGGCGTGAAATAATGTTCGCCGGTATTGCCGGTGCCTATGCCGAAAATGCGCTCGCCTTTCTTCGTTTCGTTGCGAAAGTCGACGTTGAATCCCCAATTGCTGGTCAGCGTCTTGTCGAAGCCCAGGCTGAATCGCTTGCGCTTGCTCTCCATGTCCACGACGCCGGCCGTCGGGCCAAGCGTCAGCACGGGACCCCCGATGCCAACGACGGGTGTCGTGACCGTGAGCGGTTCAAAGCGGGGGATCTCGTTGTATTCGAAGTAGTAGCCGAATTTGCCCTGGCGGGTGAAGTCCCAGCGCAGCTCGCGATTGTCGAGCCCGAGATTCCGCCCGCGCAACCGCATCCACGTTCCCGTAAGCTCATCGCGCGTCTTGATGTCGCCGTCGAGCAGCAGGTTGCCGCCATCCTTGTCCAGCCCGTTGTACTTGCCGAAATTGCCATTGTCGTCGTCGACGTACCCGGCACCCACTTCGATGCTGCTGTCCGGCGTGATCCTGGACCTGAGGTCGCCTTCGGCGGCGTACGCGGACCCGAAGACGGTCAGCAGCGCGGCCGCGATTGGCGCGAGCCGGAGTTCCAGGAAAGTGTTCGCATTCATGTTCGATCTCCTGTCAGCTCGTTTTCAGTTAACGCCGGAAGGCGCGGCCTGTGCCAGTCCCCGCGGCCGAGGGCGCGTTGCTGCCGTGGATCTGCGTGTGGCAGTTCTCGCAGCCCCGCGCCTGGAAAACAGCGGACCTGCCTCCAGCACCCAGCGTGGCTTCGCCGTCGTGGTGACTGGCCTGGTCATGGCACGACTGGCACAGGAACGGAATCCGGACCTTGACCATGAACGGATTCGTGCTGCCGTGCGGGTTGTGGCAGATCGAGCAGTCCTCCGTTACCGGCTGATGGGAGCGGACGAACGGCCCGCGCTTTTCCATGTGGCACTGGTAGCAAGTTTCATTCACGCTGTCGCGCACCATGTACTTGGGCCCGGCCGAGCCGTGCGGGTTGTGACAGTCCGAGCAGACAACCTTGCCCTCCGGGATGGGGTGGCGGTAGGGCCGGTTGATCTGCGCGCGCTGCTCCTTGTGGCAGGTGAAGCAGACTTCCGCCTGGGTCGTCTTCTCGCGCACCGGGTCGTTCGTCGCGTGAACCTTATGGCACGAAGTGCAGGTGGTGTCGCGGCTCGCGTGCAGGCTCTGCGACCAGTGCATCCGCTTACCGCCCTCATGGCAGGTCAGGCAAAGGCCGTTCTTTTCCTCGGACGCCATCGCCTTGGAACCGGGGTTCTTGATCCCGCCGACACCTCTGCCGCCGCCGGCCTTGACGTGGGCAGTGCCGTCGCCGTGACACGTCACGCATCCGCCCTTGGCCGCGGGCGTCCGCGCGTCGGCCTTCATGCCATGCCGGTGGGCGATAAATGTGTCGTATTTTTCCTGGTGGCAGTTCTTGCACACTTCCGGTCCCGGGGCACCTCCCGCGGGCTGGGCCGCAATCGCCTGCGTTCCCGCAAGCAACAGCAACAGGGCGCTGAAAAGGAACAGCCCGCGTTCCAGGGCAATCCTCACGCCGCGCGTCCGATTTTCCATACCTGTTCTCCCGATTTATTTCCCGCGAAAGCGATTTGACGTGTCAAAAAATCACGTGAACGTGGCATGTGCAATTCTGCACGAGACTGGCGTGCTGAAAACGGGTGGACAGAGGCTTTGCAGCACCAGTCGTCCGATTGAATGTCTCAGGACGGCCTTGCCAAGCCGATGTTGCTATGCGGGGGTCTGAGTCCCCTAACCGACCGCGAAGCTCGAGGTGTCGTGGCACCGGTTGGTCTTTTCTATCTCAGCGTTTGCGGAACTATAACGATGGAAAGGTAATTTATTCTTTGATGTGAATCAAATAAGCCAGGCGCATAGTTATCGCTGTTGCGTTTATGGTGAATAAATTGCCAGCAATCGGTAACATTGCTGCACCGCAATAAGCCTGATTTGGATCAATTCCAATGCGGTGAGATGGCCAACAGGTTGGAGATTCAACGGCTGGCAACGGCGGGCGGATGAACAATATCGGATTACAAAGACTTTTCCAGGGACGCTTATTGACTATGCATATTACCTACTTGTCGATCCTGGCATTGTTTTTTCTCTCTGGCGTCAGCGCGTTGGCCTACGAAACCCTGTGGCAGCGCCAGATGCTCTTGGTCTTTGGTGCCAGCGCGCCAGCCACCACCGCTGTTCTTACCAGCTTCTTCTGCGGCATCGCTTTTGGCAGCCTGATCGGGGGACGAATTCTCAGGCGCTACGCCAATGCGCTGAAGTTTTACGCGGCCGTGGAGTTGTGGATCGGCGTCTGCGCGCTCCTCATGCCGTTCCTGCTGCGCGGCGTTGAGGGCTTCTACGTTGCGATTTCCCAATACGGGAACGCCGAATCCCAGGATGCGACGCCGTTTTTCCTGGCGCGCTTCTTCATGGCCGTTGTGGTGGTCCTGCCCGCCACGCTGGGCATGGGTGCAACGATCCCCGCGATGAATCGCATCCTGGATGAAATGAAGAAACAAAGCATCGGCGCAAGCGTGGGCCTTGCCTACGGGACCAATACGCTGGGGGCAGTGGTTGGCGGGTTGCTGACGGGGTTTCTTCTCATCAAGAGCTTCGGTGTCCAGAACTCGCTGTATTTTGCTTTTTGCGTGAATGCTGCCGTGTTTCTGGGGGCATTGTTCCTGTCCCGCATTTTTCCCTTTACCACCCCCGCGCACGCGGTGAAGAAACTGCCCAAGCTGTATTTCTGGCTGGCGGCGATCTATTTTGGCTCGGGCTTTCTGGCGCTGGGGCTGGAAATTCTCTGGCTGCGCGTGCTGGGCATTTTGGCCACCAACGGTATTTATACGTTCGTCCTGGCGATAACGGTTTATCTGCTGGGGTTCTCGCTCGGAAGCTTGTTCCTGTTCAAACGGCTGGCCCGGAGGCTTTCCGCCCTTCAGATCTTCTTTGTTGCGAATTTCGGTGTCGGGACGAGCGCGCTGGCATGCATTTCCTTTGCCTATTTCTGGCCGCCGATCATCAGACACCAATTCCTGCAAATCATGGTCGAAAACGGCGCCCTCCACCTGGGGCACCTGACTTTTTCCGAGGCCGTTTACGCCTTCTCGCTGATGTTCCTGCCGGCCCTTTTCATGGGGCTTGCTTATCCGGCGGTATGCCAGAAGTTGATTGAGGACAGGGAGAATGTTGCCGAGCTCTCGGGGTTGATCTACTTCATCGGCAATCTGGGGGCGATGCTGGGCATCTTTCTTACCGGACTCCTGATAATCCCGGCGCTGGGGCTCAATGCCACGCTCGGCACGTTTTGTGTGGCGAGCGTCTTGTTCGCCCTTCTTACGGTTCTGATCTATCCCGACACTTTTCGCGCGAGGAAACACTACGCCCATGCAGGTGGCGGCCTTATCCTGGCGTTATCCGTTGCATACGTCGTGGCCGCGCCCCCCATCCTGCGGTTTGGCAATGCCGATTACGACCCGCAACGGGAAGGGTGGCGGCAGCGACCGATGCGGGGGGACGTGCAGGAAAGACAGATTCTGCGCTACAAGGCGGGCGCCAGCGCGACGATCATCGTGAAGGGCGAGGGACCCGGGAAACAATCCGATTTCGTGCGCGCGCTTTATGTGGACGACCAGCAAGTGGCCGCGACCAGCCTGCCGATGGTCATCGACGCCAAGATGCTGGCGCATATTCCGCTGTTATTGCACCCCAATCCGTCCAGGGCGCTCACGGTCGGTTTTGGCAGCGGGGGCACGTCCTATTCCATGACGACCCATGGCGTGGCCACTTTCGCCGTGGAAATCGAGCCGGAAGTGATTCGCAGCGCACAATACTTTCTCGACCAGAATCACAATGTGACCGGGTCTCGCAGGTTCCGTCTGATATTGAACGACGCGCGCGATCACCTGCACACCACGAAGAGAAAATACGATGTGATCTCCACGGACGTGACCAATCTGCAGTACAAGCAGAATGCGAGCCTCTACAGCCGCGAGTATTTTCGACTCATGAAGCAGAGCCTGGATGAAGGCGGGATTGCCTGTGCCTGGATTCCCCTCAGGGGAATTTACGAGGATGAACTGCAAATTCTGATGCGAACGTTTCGCGACGTTTTTCCCTATGCGAGCCTGTGGTACATGGACCACGCGGAGATGAGTTTTGCCATCCTGGTCGGCACGCCGGGCCCCGTTCGATTTGACGTCAAGCGCTTCAAGGAGGCCTTTGCCTTGCCCGAGGTGCGACGCGATTTGATGCAGGTGGGAATCGAGGATGCGTATCAGATCATGAGCTTCATGTATTTGGACCATGAGGGGTACCGAAAATACGCGGGCACGGGGCCCCTGCATACCGACGATCGCCCGACCCTGGAGTTTTCCTCGCCCATGAGTTTTTATCTGGGCGGTGTCTCTTTATTCCCCATGACCGAGCAATGGAATTCACTCAGGGCGAGCAGCTTCCTGCAGTTACTGGAGAATGCGACGGAGCAGGACAAAGACGCCTTCGTCAGGAACGAGAAGTTTTACCGGATATTGGGAAGCGTCAATCGAAAGTGGTTCCTGGGCAAGCATTCTCGACGCGAAAGAATTTCCGATCTGGAAGAGGGTATTCGCCTTTTGAATGAAGCCCTGTCATTGCGCGCCGGGGATTCACGCGCCTTGCGGACGAAACAGGATTTTGAGGTCGAGTTGAATATGCTGCGGGCGCTTCCACACCGACGATAGGCCGACGCGCAGAGGTTCCTGGAACGTGGCCGGGAACGTTTCCGCCGCCAGGGGCCGGCGGCGGGGAAATAGGGGTGCTGCATGGCAATAAACTTGATCTGCATCAATATCGGGCCGCATTGGCCGGCAATAATGCGGTCAATGAATCGCAACGCCTACTTGTCTCCGGCCATGGCAACGGCCTACATGCCGCCGCCGGCCGATCGTCTTCTGGCGTTACCCCTGTTCGAAGGCATGAGCCCCGCCGCCCTGGCGCGCATCGCTGCCGGCGCCCACGATGTGGTCGCCGTGAGCGGGACAGTGATCTTCCGGCGGGGCGATCCCTGCCGGGGGCTCTACATCGTGGACTCCGGCCAAGTGAAGTTGGCGCTACAGTCCCCCCAGGGTGACGAGAAAGTCGTCGAAGTGGTGGGCCGGGGCGGTATCTTCGGCGAAACGGCCCTGTTTCTCGACCGGCCGCATATGCTTGTCGCCGAGTCGCTCACCGACACCCGGGTGGTGTTCGTGGCGAAGGCGACGGTGCTGGAGGAACTCGACCACACGTCGGGATTCACGCGCGCCATGATCGCCAACCTGAGCCGCCGGCTGCAGTACCTGTTCGGGGCCCTGGAAGATTGCACGCTGCGCACGGGCACCGAGCGCGTGATCGGTTACCTGCTCAACCGGGTGCCGCCCGATGCGCGCAACGGCAACGCGATCGTCACGCTCCCCACGAAAAAAGGCATCATCGCCTCGCAGCTCAACCTCACGCACGAGCATTTCTCGCGCATCCTGCACGATCTCGTCATGGGCGGGATGATCGAGGTCGACGGCCGCGACGTGCGCCTGCCGGATCTCACCCGGCTGCACGCGCGCCTGAACGGCGCCGTCTGACGCCGGTTCCACCGTCGCGTCGGATTTACTGCCGGCCGCTCCTGCGCGCGGCGCCTGTCCGGGTCAGTTCGGTCCCAGCCCGCCGAGCGGCTTGAGGGCCGCCGGGACGGCCGCCGGCCCGATCGTCGCGTTTCCGGCGGCTTCCGGTTCGGGCCGGTCGCCGGCACCGGACGAGACGTCCCGGCCACCCGCGTAAGCCAGCGTGAAGCCGATGGCCGTCCTGCCCGGCTCGCTCGCGACGGTCAGGGTGCTGTCGTGCAGCTCCAGGATGCGCTTGGCGATCGCGAGCCCGAGGCCGGCGCTGCCGGAGGCGTCGCTGCGGCTTTTTTCGCCGCGGTAGAAGCGGTCGAAGATGCGCGGCAGGTCCGCGGCGTCGATGCCGCAGCCGCTGTCGGTAACCTGCGCCGTCGCGCGCGCCTGTCCGGCGGTGACGGCGACCGTGATTTCCCCGCCCGCCGGCGTATAGCGCAGCGAGTTCTCGATCAGGTTGCGGAGCGCGCGCTCGATGAGGCCGATATCCCCGACGACCAGCGGCATTTCGAGGGGAAGATCCGCGGCGATGCGGATCTGTTTCTGCGACGCGGCCAGCTCGAATTGCTGGAGGATGTCCTGCACCAGGTCGGTGAGGACGAACGGCTCGGGCAGGACGGCCGGCCGCTCGGAATCGAGCTTCGCCAGCTCGAACAGCCCGGCGACGAGGTGGCTCAGCTGCTCGCTCTGCCTGAGCGCGATCTCGAGATAGCCGCGCTTTTCCTCCTCGGTAAGGCGGTCGCCCTTGGACTGCAGGGTTTCGAGATGCCCGCGCAGGGAGGCGAGCGGCGTCCTCAGGTCGTGGGAGATGTTCGCAACCAGCTCGCGCCGCATGCTGTCCGTCTGCCTGAGCTCGCGCATCTGCGCGAGGATGCGGTCGGCCATCGCGTTGAAAGTGCCGGCGAGCCGGTCGATCTCGTCGCCGCGTTCGGCGCGCGCCGCACCGCCCGCCGGTTCCCCCGCGAAGCCGGTTTCGCGGAACCGGTCCATCACCCGCGCCAGGCGCTGCAGGCGCCGCGTCAGCAGTCCGATGATGAGGGCGCTCGCCAGCAGCGCGAGCGCCAGGCCGCCGCCGACCAGCATCGCGTTCTCGCGCAGCACGTAACTGTCCAGTATCGGCTGCGCGGCGCTGTCGCCGCGTGTGCCCTTGATGACGAGGTAAAGGTAGGCCTCACCGTGCGGCTCGAGCCCCAGGCGCGTCGCGGTGAACACCCTGCGGATCCGGCCGTCGGCCGGATCGTCCCCCAGGATCGGCAGCGCCGGATCCTCGGCCAGAAAGTCCCGTATCGGCCGCATGTCCACCGACTTGTGCTTGAGCGCCCCGGCCTTGCTGGACGTCGCCAGGATGGCGCCGTTCGCGTCTATCAGATAGGCGTCGAAGCGCGGATTGACGACCCTCAGGTAGTCGAACACCTGCTCGAAAGCGGATGGATCGAGATGGCCGTCGGGAAAGACGCGTTCCTTGACGAGCTGGCTGGCGTAGGTGCGGTAGACCCGCTGGCTGACTTCCTGGCGCCGCGCGGTGGCGGAGTAACTCATGATGAGCGCGAACACCGCCACCATGATCAACGCGAACGCGATGAGCACCGCGATCAGTTTTCCGTACAGCGAGCCGAACATCGGTCAGGCGGCTTCCGCCACCGGCTGCTCGGCGAACTTGTAGCCCACGCCGCGCACGGTGAGGATGTACTGCGGCCGCGCCGGGTTCTTCTCGATCTTGGCGCGCAGGCGGTTGATGTGGCAGTTGACGTTGTGCTCGTAGCCGTCGTGACCGTAGCCCCACACGGTGTCGAGCAACTGCAGCCGGCTGTAGACGCGGCCGCGATTGCGCGCGAAGTGCAGCAGCAGGTCGAATTCCTTCGCGGTCAGGTTGACGGGTTTCCCGCCCAGCGTGACTTCGCGCTTTTCCGGGTCGATCGCCAGCTCGCCGAAGCCGATCGCCTTTTTCAAGGCGGGCGAGCTGTTCTCCGCCAGCGCTTCCATGCGCCGGAACAGCGCCTTGACCCTCGCCACCAGCTCGAGCACGCTGAACGGCTTGGTCAGGTAGTCGTCCGCGCCGAGCTCCAGGCCCAGCACCCGGTCGAACTCGGTCGCTTTGGCGGTGACCATCATGATGGGCGTGTAGGGCTTCTTGCCGCGCAGGCGCCGGCAGATTTCCAGCCCGTCCACGCCGGGCAGCATCAGGTCGAGAATGATGAGATCGTACGGCTGGGACTCGGCCTCGGCCAGCCCCGATTCCCCGTCGAATCGCAGGCAGACGTTGCACGACAGGTCCTGCAGGTGCAACCCGATCAGCTTGGCGATGTCCTGCTGGTCCTCGATGACGAGGACGTTCCGCACCTCGCGAAGCCGCTTGCCCGGGGGCTGCGTGACAGGGCGGTCATCGGTTCCAAGCATGGGGCGCTAATTTCATGGAAGGAACAGTGCGGCGATTATTTTACCGGTAAGCGACGTCACGGTGATTCTCCTTCATGCTGAAGGTAATGGCCAATTCGGAAGCGGACGCGATAGTCGAGTGAATTTCATCGGGAATCCCGTACCCTGGCTTCAGGATGGACGCATCACATCCGGGCATCGTCGCGGCCGTGTCTCTTTTTCGTCGCGATGGGCGGTGTGGCGCGAAAACTTTCCTCCACGGCCTTGAAAGCTGACAGGGCGCTTACAGCACCACGCGGCGCAAGCGCAGCGCGTTCGTCATCACCGAAACCGAGCTTATCGCCATCGCGGCGCCGGCGAAGATGGCCGAGCGCAGCGCCCGGATGGCGTGGCATGATCACTTTCATCGATAGCGGAGAGCGTCCATCAACTCCTCCACGATCGTTTCCGTATCACCACGCTCGGCGGCAGTCGCCACATGGGCGCGCAAATGGCTCTCGAGGGTGATTCGGCCGGCCTTCTCCAGCGCACCTTGGACCGCCTGGATCTGGCGCAGCACGTCAACGCAATAGGTGTCGTGTCTTTGCAGGGCGCGCAAGATGCTTTCCAGGTGCCCCTTGGCGATGGCAAGCCTGTGCCCGACCACCTTGCGCGCGCTCTCCGGCATGCACAGGCGACCCTCGTGCCGATGCAGGGCATGCGCTCGAGTATTTTCGTCGCTCATGGCTAAGCCACCTCTCGATTAGCGTTGATCAGAAGCTGCAAATGTTGGTTGCGGGCCATCCCGTTCACGGTCAGCATCATTGCCACATTGAACGCCTTTCCGAGACCACAGTTTGATCTATATCAAACCCACCCCACCTGGGGTGGGTATCATGGATACAGCAGGATACTTGGAAATATGTGTTGTAGTAACAATCAGTAATAACTGTCCACACTACGGGTGGACATTATCCACTGGGGGAGGGTGTGTTCGATAGCGGCAAAAAGGCGAGGCCTGGTGCAGGCCTCGGGGCAAGGCAAGGAGATCACGATGGAATGGCTATCGCAAAATTGGATGTGGTTGTTGCTGGCCGTTGGCGTTGTGTTCCTGCTCTCGCGTACTCGGCAGGGCGGCGCGATGGGCTGTTGCAGCGCTCATGACATGGCCCACGAGGGGCCTGCCGGGGAAAGCAAGCCGCAGGGCGTGAACGCTACCCGCCCACCGGTCAAGGAAGGGAAGCCGGGCTGCTAACAGCAAAACCGCCCGTGAATTTCGAATGAGCCCCGGTGTAACGGCCCCGATTGGCCTCCGATGGACACGCGCGCAGGCTGGAAATAAGGTTTTCACTGCTATTGACTCCCGTTATCGCGCGGGCGGTTTTGCACAAGGAGTTAGTCGGGGCTAAGTCCGACAAACTCCCAGGCCGCGGAGGCCCCCGCCTGCTCGCATCGGCACGGCCGGGGAGAATGCTGTTCACCGCGCTCAAGGAGGAATCGCCATGGGGAAGCTGACTCGTGATATAGGCCAGCAGGTCCGGCGGCGCGAGCGGCGGATACGCGCTGCGACATTCGCCGTCATCGGGACGCTGGTCCTGGGCGCGGCGGGCTATCTGCTGGTCCAGGCCTTCTGGAGACCCGCGCCGCCGCCGATGGCTGGCAACGTGCTCGACATCAGCGCCGACATGGGCGGCTTCAGCCGGAAAGTGGTGTACGTGAAGGCCGGCGAGCCGGTCACCGTGCGCCTGACGAGCCTGGACAATTCGCACCACACCGACGGTGGCGGCAGGCACCAGTGGGCGGTCGATGAACTCGGCGTCAACATCATCGCGCCGGCGCTCGGCTCGAGCTCCAAGACCTTCACCCCGGCCAGGCAGGGTACGTTCACGTTCTACTGTGACATCTGCTGCGGCGGTCGCGCCAATCCGACCATGTCGGGCAGGCTGGTCGTCGCAGGATGACGCTTGAATCTGCACCCTCGCACCATCACCGTCGTCGCTTTGCTGAGCATGCTTGCTCTGGGCGCGCTCGCCTTGACCGGCCTGTGGCATCCGAACGCGCCGGCGGAAGCGATGAAGGTGTACCTGCCGCAGATTACGCTCGCGACGGTGCTCGCCGCGGGCCTCGTCGACGGCATCAATCCATGCGCGTTCACGGTGCTGCTGCTGTTCATCACTGCGCTGACGACGACGCTGCAGGTGGACGAGCACAACGTGAACGGGCTGCGCGCACGGATGCTGGGCCTGGGCAGTATCTATATCGGCTCGATTTTTCTCACCTACCTCGCGCTCGGGGTAGGGGTGCTCACCTCGCTCGACTTCTTCACGCGGCAGCACATTCCGGCGCGGTTCGGCGCGCTGCTGGCGATCCTGTTCGGGCTATGGATGCTGAAAGACTATTTTCTGCCCGAGCTGGGCTGGCGCCTGCAGGCGCCGGCGCGGGTGGGCACCATCGCGCGCGCGATGGCAAGGAAAGCCACGCTCCCGGCGCTCATCGTCGGCGGGTTCCTGATCGGGCTGTGCACGGTGCCGTGCAGCGGCGCGGTCTATCTCGGCGTGCTGAGCCTGCTCGCGCTGCAGCCCACGGCGCTCCAGGGCTACGCCTATCTCGTGCTGTATAACGTGGTGTTCGTTCTGCCGCTGCTCGTCATCCTGGTCGCCGCTTCCTCGCGCCCGATGGTCAATCGCCTGGCGCATTGGAATCTGCACCACAAGGAGTGGGTAAGGCTCGCGCTCGGCAGCGGCGTAGTAGTCATGGGTTTTGCCATTCTGGTGACCGTTTAAAGGATCAGGAAGATATCTTGGAAACGGGTCTCAGCATGCTGAATCTGGAGCGCTACACGCACAAATTCCTGCCCGGCAGCGGCACAGGCGAGAGGGTGCCAACGGCAGGGCATGCAGGCGTTATCGAGCTTTGCTGCGCGCTTCGTTGGAGAGCGCGCAAGTGAAGGAACTCATGGTGAAGTACCACAATCGGCCGGACCATGCGCTGGTCGCTTATGTTGTCCCTCGGGAGTACATGATGGCGCACCTCATTGCCGACCTCGGAGAGCATGAGGCGCACCACGGTAAAGCCCTGGCATCCAATGGAAAAAGTGTTCCACCTCGGCGCGCGCTCGATTTGGATGTTCTGCGATACCCTCTTTTCATCGCGGAACTGAAGGGAACGAACGTTGCCCTGGCGATGGAAGTCCCCCGGCGTCATGCCTGGGGAAACATCCCGGTGCCGGCATTCTGATGCAGACAACCTGAGGAACGTCCCGTACGCCCTTTGCACGGTGTTGGCCTTGTGCCGGCCCATAACTTCTCCAGGACGCAATCTACGTGAGGAGGTCAAATTCATGAACGGAAATGAAAGACTGGTGACGATTACAGGCAAGGCTGCCACTGAACTCAGGGATATGGCCGCCGGAGAGAACAGGCAAATAGTGAGTTTGAGGATCGCGGCAGTTCGAACCCGCTGCATGGGTGGCAGGGGTTACGCGTACCGGCTCGAGTTTGAAGATTCTCCGGCAGCGAATGATGAAATTTCAGAGCATGACGGAATCAAGTTGTGTGTGGATCCGGCCAGCGCAAGATACCTCAAAGGGGCCGAACTCGACTACATCGAAACGCTCGCGGAGACAGGATTCAAGATCAACAACCCAAACGTCATAGCAAAGTGTCCGTGCGGACATCACGACATATTCGAATGACAACCAGCAGGTAAACCGATGGGAAATTCCATCCGTCTTGATGCCCGCGCGAACGAGCGCCACACGGCGTTCTGAGCCTGGCATTCCGCATCTCTGAGCGAGGAGACGATTGCATGTATCCAGTTCTCATCCAGCTCGGGACTTTCGAGCTTCGTTCTTACGGGATCATCGTTGTCCTGTCCTTTTTCCTGGGCCTCTGGCTGAGCGCAAAGGAGGCAAAGCGAACGGGGCTCGATCCCGGTCTCGTCCAGGATTTCGCCTTCTATGCGCTTCTGGGCGGGATCATCGGGGCGAGAATCTACTTTGTCGTCTTTTCGAATCCGGCCTATTTCCTGCAAAAACCGTGGGAAATCGTGATGGTCTGGCACGGAGGCCTGGGCATCATCGGCGCGCTGGCGGGGGGACTCCTGACCGCGATGTGGTACTGCCGGAAGAAAACGCTGTCGTTTTGGCGGTTCGCCGACGTTCTGGCGCCGGGTGTGGCCCTGGGACAGGCGGCGGGAATGTTCGCCTGCTTGTTAAACGGTGACAGCTACGGCAAACCGACCGATGTCGCCTGGGCGATCACTTATTCCGATCCCCGCGCCATGGCGCCCCTGAACATCTCCTTGCATCCCGTGGAAATCTACGAGATGGCGGCGTACTTTCTGGTCTTTCTCCTCGTTTGGCAAACAAGGGGAAAATACAAGAGCAATGGCTTTGCCTTTTTGACGTATCTGGCAGGTTACGGAGTGGCGCGATTATCCGTTGAATTTTTCCGCGGGAATCCCGCGATCTTTGCCTGGGGTGTTCCAGCGGCGCAGGTGTTCGGCGTCGCGCTGATTCTGGCTTCCCTTGCGGGCTTTTACCTTCTTGGAAAAGCAGGAGGCAAGGCGGCTTGAAGCGAGACGTAGCAGCAGCCCACCGGTTCGAGCATCGCTCAGCGGCGTGAGGTACCGGCGTCTTGCGCCACCTTGCCGCAGCATCGTGGACCACGACGCGCCGGCCCGCGCGCGCCAGCGTGATTGCCGCGGCAAGGCCCGCGGGACCCGTCCCGACAATCTGAAACATTCGTCGGCTGACCGGGCCACCCGTGATCAGTGACCGTGGTCTTTGGGAACGGTCGTCTTCCGGAGGAGGTGAGGATGACGCATGCTCATGGTGTCGCTGACCTTCACGGTCACGCCGAGCGTACCTCCGCTCGCCTGGTGGCAGCCGTTGCAGCTTGCCACGGTGTCTGCGAGTGCGGCCTGAAACGACTTCGGGTTCCCGTGCTCGACGGCCTCCCGCAGCTTGCGAAGATTGCCGTCCATGAAGGCCTGCAGCAGCGCGCCGAGCTTGGGATCGATGTACTTCGAGATGCCCGTCAGCCGTCGCATCTCATCGATCTCGTGCGCCGCCACGGCCCAGTCGCCGACGTCGCCGGCGCGGTGCATGACGTGGAACCTCCGTCCTTCTCGTAATGCGCCACGTAGCCGTCGTTTCCGCCCACCTCTTTTCCGTGAAGGCGCGTGATTTCCCGGAGCGCCTCCTTTCCCTGTAAGGCGTGCAGCAGCTTGAGGTCACCGAGACTCCCGGGGGGCTCGGCCCGAACCGATCCGCTGTATCCGGCCAGCACGATCGCGAGGCCCGCGAAGAAAATGCGGAGTTGTTTTTGAATTGGATGCACAGGCTGCTCCCGTCAAATTCTTCTCGCTATCGCGCTCGCGTCGCGCGTCCGTCGGGTGCCGCCCCGCCGAGCTTGCGCGCCTCGGTGATGCTCGCCTGGATTGCCTGCGCGCCGTCCGAACCCGGTGGCACGAGCGGCAATATCCGATCCCAGTACCGGATCGCGTCCGTGTACGCCTTCTTCTCGAACGCCGCGCTGCCGGCAAGCGAAAGCGCCTTGAGATTGTTGGGATCGGCCGCGAGCGCGCGCGCAATGATCCTTTCCGGCTCACCTTGCAGGCGCCGGCCCTGCGCCATCGCCAGCATGTCGGCGTAATCGGCCAGGAGCTCCGCATCGCGTGGCAGGTGTGCCAGGGCGTTGCTGTAGGCCTGAGCCGCCTGGGTGAAACGGCCGAGCGCGCCGTAAGAGCGCCCGAGCAGGATCCAGCCCTCGGCGTCCGCAGGATTCGCCTTCATGCGCGCGGCCAGCCGCTCCACCAGCGCTTCGACCTGCTGCGCAGTCATGCCGTGCTCGCCGCGCTCCACCGCCTGTGCGGAGAAGAGGGCCTGCGGATTGCCGACCGCGAAGTAGAGTGCGAATATCAGCACCGGTACGGCGACGCTCATGACGATCGCCGCTCCGCGCCCATGCCGCACCGGCGCCGCTGTCGCGACGTCGGCCGGCACGTCCTCGATCACCCGCGCTTCCAGTTCTCGCTGCGCTTTTTCGTGCTGTTCCGCGCTCAGGACGCCGGCTGCGAGGTCCGCATCGAGCTCGCGCAGCTGGTCGCGGTAGATCGCGACGTTGGTTTCGCCGCGCGAGACCCGGGAGGCTTCGTGCCGGGCGAGCAGCGGAGGAAGGACAAAGAGCAGGGCGCCGGCAGTGAACAGGGCGCTGACGGTCCAGAACGCGATCATCATGGTTTCCTCCCGCTCCCGGCCCTGAGCAGCCGCAGCGCGCGCGCGTGCTCGGTTTCGGAAAGCTCGACTTCGGGGGCGGCGCGCGGCCGCCTGGACTGGTAGAAGAGGGCAATCAGCCCCGCGATGAACAGCAGGATCGGTCCGGTCCAGAGCAGCACCGTGACCGGCTTGAGCGGGGGGCGAAGCAGCACGAAATCGCCGTAACGGGCGAGCAGGAAATCGACGACGTCGCGCTCGCTCTTTCCCTGCCTCATCTGTTCCCGCATCTGGTTGCGAAGGTCGATGGCGAGAGGGGCGTCGGACTCCGCGATCGACTGGTTCTGGCACTGGAGGCAGCGCAGCTTGGCGGCGACGGCCATGACGCGGCGCTCGAGCACCGGGTCATCCGCCGCCGGCGCGGCTTCCTTCGCCAGCGCGCCGCCGGCAAGCCCGAACGCAAGCAGCAAGACGAATGCAACCAGTCCGGGTACCAATGCGGCAACACCCGCTTTCCTCATTTCCCGTTCGACGGCTCTTTCAGCCACGGCGAGGCTCCTGTTCGGGCGATACGTTCTTTTGCGTGAGGAGTCCGCGCGCGAGCGGCACGGTATGTTCGTGCCGGGCCACTCCGGGCCGGTCGATCACGCAGGGAAGGGCTTCGGCAGCCACGGGCTCGACCTCAGACCGGTGTTGGCTGTGGACCACGAGCCGCCACCGCATAATCCGCTTCGCGCGGGGCCCGCGCGGCGATCCGGTAACGGCGATCGGCTGCGGCGAGGAGGCCCCCCAGGGCCATCAGCAGCGCGCCGCCCCAGATCCAGCCCACGAACGGCTTGTACAGCACGCGGACGAGCCAGGTCGTCGCATTGAGCTGGTCTCCGAGCGTGACGTACAGGTCGCGCGCGAACCCCGGATCGATCGCCGCCTCCGTCATCGGTTTCTCCTGCGTGCGGTAGCGCCGCTTTTCCGGATGGAGCGTCGCGACGCGCGCACCCTTGCGCGTTACCTCCAGCGTCGCGCGGGCTGCAATGTAGTTCGGGCCCGCCACGTCCGACACATTGCGCAAGAGGAAGGTGTGGCCGGCCAGCTCGACCGTGTCGCCCAGCCCCATGCGCACGTCTTTTTCGGCTTCGTAGCCCTTGACGAGCGTGATCCCGGCGACGAGTATCGCCACCCCCACGTGCGCGATCAGCATGCCGTAGAACGCCCGGGAAGTGCCGGCGAGCCGCGTCCACGCGCTCGCGCCGGTCGTCGCGTGCCTGACCCGCTCCCACAGACTGACCGCGCTGGTGGCGGCGATGAACACCGCGAGCGCCAGGCCGAAGCTCACCATCGGATCCCACCTTCCGAGGGTGAAAGGCAGCAGGAGCGCGAGGACCAGGCTCACGCCCAGTGCCCAGCGCAGGCGCACCGCGAGGTCGGGCAGGCTCGCCTTTTTCCAGCGCGCGATCGGTCCGATTCCCATCAGGAACAGGGCGGGCGCGATTACCGGCACGAAGACCGCGTCGAAGTAGGGCGGGCCGACGGTGATTTTCGCGAGGCCGAGCGCGTCCAGCGCGAGCGGGTAGAGGGTCCCGAGCATCACCGTTCCCGTCGCGACCATGAGCAGCACGTTGTTCGCGAGCAGCATCGATTCGCGCGAGACCGGCTCGAAGCGCCCGCTCGTGCCGCTCGTGCCGACGCGCGAAGCACGCCAGGCGAACAGCGTGAGCGAGCTGCCGACAATAATGACGAGCAGCGCGAGAATGAAGATGCCGCGCCGCGGATCCGAGGCGAACGCGTGTACCGAGGTGAGCACGCCCGAGCGCACCAGGAAAGTCCCGAGCAGGCTCAACGCAAATGCGAGGATCGCGAGCAGCACGGTCCAGTTGCGGAAGGCGCCCCGCTTGTCGGTCACGGCGAGCGAATGGATGAGCGCGGTGCCCACCAGCCACGGCATGAACGAAGAGTTCTCGACTGGGTCCCAGAACCACCAGCCGCCCCAGCCGAGCTCGTAGTACGCCCACCAGCTGCCTAGCGCGTTGCCGAGCGTCAGAAAGACCCAGGCCACCGTGGTCCACGGACGCGACCAGCGCGCCCACGCGGCATCGAGCCGGCCGGACATGAGTGCCGCCATCGCAAACGCGAAGGCGACCGAGAACCCGACGTAGCCCATGTAGAGCATCGGCGGGTGCAGCACCATGCCCAGGTCCTGGAGCAGCGGATTGAGGTCGCGCCCGTCGGGCGGCGCCGGCAGCAGCCGGTCGAACGGGTTAGACGTGAACAGCATGAAGGCGAGGAAGCCGACGCTCACCAGCCCCATCACGCCCAGGACGCGCGCCACCATCTCCTCCGGCAGGCTGCGGCTGAATACGCTCACCGCAACCATCCAGAAGGTGAGCACCAGCACCCACAGCAGCAATGCGCCCTCGTGGCCGCCCCATACGGCGGCGATGCGGTACCGGAGCGGGAGTGCGGTGTTGGAATTGGACGCCACGTACTGGATCGAGAAATCGTTCGTGATGAACGCATAGGTGAGAAAGCCGAACGCGACTGCGATGAACGCGAACTGGCCGACGGCCGCCGGCCGCGCAACGCTCATCCACACGGCGTCTCCACGCACAGCGCCGGCGAGAGGAAGGATTCCCTGCGTCAACGCGAGAACGAATGCCGCAACGAGCAGGAACTGACCGAGTTCCGCAATCATCGGCATCTCCTCACGGCAAAGGGGGCGCACGGGCCACGCTCCGTGCCGCCTCCCGGGGGCGAGATATTTGCCCGCTTGCGCCATTCATTGGGCGCCGGCGTCCGCCGTGCGTCGTGGTGCTTCGTGCTGCTTTTACGTCGAGTCATGCGGGTCATGGGGAAATCGCTTTAACCTCAATATGCGTGATTGCGTCGCGTGCGCGGCATCATCCAGCGACGTGCAAGGGCGGTCGTGTCGGGCGAGACGGAACAGTTTCGGAGCACGGCGGCCGGACGAGACGGCAGCGTGCCAATCCACCCGACTCCGGTACGATCGCCGGGGTCGCGGCGGAAGATCAGATCAACAGGCGCGAGGTGCTGAGGTAGAGGGGGCGGTCGCGCGGGCGGACATACCAGTGATGCCCTGGAAGGCGGCCGCCGGCGGGCGACGCCAGGGGTTGCGCCGGGAAGGAAAACGCCGCGTCCCCGGTATCATCGCCTGAGGCAGGCGTCGCAGCTGGCGGCTGCGATACGGTGGCGGCATTGACCAGTTGCCGGCAATCCGGATTGTCGCCGCTCGATCGAAAATGTTGAGGCGCCCGGCCGTGGTCAAATGACGCGGCATGCTCTGCGTTGCCGCCGGGGCCGGCGGGCGCCAGCGGTGCCGCACAATAAGCATAACCCGTGGCGCCCAGCCATAACGCGAGCCAGCCAACGATCATTGCGACGCGGCCCGGGCGCAACAGCCTCTGCAGCGCGAAATTTGCGCGCGATGCATTCCGGGCGTGCGTATTGGGCGATGCCATGCTGCTCTGCCGTCGCGATGTCTTGGTGCCGCGAATCGATTGGGAAACAAGGTATCCGAAAGCCGCAGCCCGGGCTTTGATCTATGTCAAAGCGCGAGAGCGTGCGGCGTTCCCGCGTAGGCCACGGCGGCAGCGATGAGCGGCTGGGTATTGGCGATCACCGTCGCCATGCCGGGCGCGACGAATTCGGCTGCGTGCACCATGCCGAGGAAGCCGAGTGTGGTCGCGCCAAGCCCGATCGCGGTGATCCAACCCCATGCCGCGGGTCCGGACGGAAGCGGGCGCCGCAGGATGACGCCGAGCGCCACCAGCGCGGTGCCGGCCAGAATCGCGCGCAGCGCCGCAAAGGTGAGGTGCGGCGCCGAGGCGAGACCGACGGTGATCAGCGGAAAGCACGCCGCCCAGAGGATCATCACAAGGATGAGCCGCCGGCCGTTACTCGACTTCATGGCCCGGTCGCGAATCCCTCGTCGCGGCCCCACCCGCATGACGCCGTGTCCGGGTCCTGGGTCACGCATAGAGCCTTGTTTTCAGGCGCAACAAGCCCCATCCCGCAAGCGCCATTCCGATCGCGGCGAGCGCCAGGAACTGCGGCCAGAGCACGCTCCAGCCCACTCCCTTCAGAAAGATCCCGAGCGCGATCTCCATGTAGTAGCGGATCGGGCTCGCGAGCGAGATGACTTGCAGGGCTTGCGGCATGCTTTCGACCGGCACCACCGTTCCGGACAGGAACATGACGGGGAAAAGCACGAAGAACGAGATGAGCAGCGCCTGCTGGAGGTTGGCGGCAAAGGTGGAGATGAACACGCCGATCGCCATGCACACGACGAGCGTCACGGCGGATGCGAGCACGAACAGCGTTACGCTTCCCCGCAGCGGCACGCCGAACGCAAGGGCGATCGCGATGCTCGGGACGAGGGCGGCGAGGCCGACGGCGAGCGGCGGCGCCATCTTGGCGATCACGATCTCGTGGCGGCGCAGCGGCGTCACCATAAGCTGCTCCGCGGTGCCGCTTTCCTTTTCCCGGACGAGGCCGGCGGCGGTCGTGATGATCCCGACCATCAGCGCGGCGATCACGATCATCGAGATCACCATGAAGTGCTGGAAGCGCAGTTCCGGGTTGTACCAGATACGCGTCTGCGCCGAGACCTCCGGGAGCATCGGCGGGTAGCCGTGGGCGGCCGCGTGCGAGCGCAGAAGGTCGTGGGCGAACCGCTCGATGATGACGTTCGCGTAGCCGCGCGCGGTATTCGCGGTATTCGAGTTCACGCCCGAGAGTACCACTTGCACTTCGGCGGGCTCGCCGGCCAGCGCGCGCCGCGAAAAATCAGGAGGCACGACGAGCGCCAGGTCCGCCTCGCCCCGGTCGAGCAGCCGGTCGATCTCGCCGGGTGAGGCGACCGGGAGCATCCGCCCGAAGTACTCGGTAGCGGTGAAGCGCTCGGCGAGCTCACGGCTCAACTGCGTGCGGTCCTGGTCGTGCAGCGCGAGCGTGAGGTTCCGCACGTCGAAGGACAGCGCGACGGTGCACACCACCACTTCCACCGTGTAGGTCCAGAGAATCAGGATGATCAGCATGCGGTCGCGCAGGAACTGCAGGAACTCCTTCTTGAGCGCCGCCTTGAGCCGGCCCATTGCTAGTCCTCGTGCAAATGCCTGGCAAGGCATTTGCGCCTCGAATGCGCCCGCTGAGAGCGGAGCAGGTTCCAAGCGCCTCTTGCTTGGATGCGACCCCGAAGCGGGATGCAGCGCCGGAGAATCCGCGTGCTTATGTGCGCCTCCGCGGTCGCATCCCCATACACAACATGGGGCCCCTGCTCCACGCTCCGGCGCACCCTCTCCCCTCGGGAGAGGGGCGGCGGTGAGGGATGAGCGTCATCATGCATTTTTACGACGCTCATTAAGCCACCTTTTTCTTGAGCCGCAGGCTCGCGGCAATGAAGATGACGGCGGCGTACAGCACGAGCAGCAGCACGTTCCACCAGATGTACTCGATCCCGACGCCTTTCAGGAAGAGATCACGGCTGATGTCGTTGAAGTAGCGCGCCGGGAAGACATAGGTGTAGAGCTGCATCATGTACGGCATCGTCGAGATCGGAAACAGGAAACCGGAGAACAGGAACGACGGCATGAGCGTCACCACCAGGGACAGGAACACGGCGCCCACCTGCGTGCGTGTTATGGTCGAGACGAAGACGCCGATTCCCACGGTCGCCAGGACGTAGAGGAGCGAGGCGCCCAGCAGCAACGCGAGGCTCCCCTGGAGCGGCACCTGGAACCAGAACGTCCCGACCGTGAGAATCAGCAGCATCTCGACGAAAGCGATCGCGGCGTAGGGCAGGACCTTGCCGAGAATGTAAAGCGGCGCGCTGACCGGGGACACGTAAATCTGCTCGATGGTGCCGCGTTCCTTCTCGCGCACGATGGCGAGCGCGGTCAGCATCGGCGGAAAAGCCATGAGCAGCACGGCGAACAGCCCCGGCACGATATAGTTCACGCTCCTCATGGGCGCGTTGTACCACACGCGCGACGCGACGCTCACGCGCCCGGGCATCCGCAAGCCCAGCGTCTCCAGCCTGCGCTCGGCGAGCGCCATAGAGTGGGTGTTGACGATCGCGGTAGCGTAATTGGAGACAATCAGCGCGGTGGGCGAGAAGGTGCCGTCGACCAGAAGCTGGACCGGCGCGGTGCGGTCGGCGGCGAGCAGCCGTGAAAAGTCCGGGGGGATGACGAGCGCGACGGTCACGCGGCCGCGGTCGAGCGCCTGCGCTGCCTCGTCGAGCGACGGGAAGCGGCGCGTCACGCGGAAATATCCGCTCGCGGTGAAGGCCTCGACCAGGCGTTCGCTCGCCTGCGTGCGGTCCTGGTCGTAGACGCCCAGGCGCACGTCCTCGACGTCGAGCGAAATTCCGTAGCCGAAGACGAACAGCAGGATGAGGGGCAGGAAGATGGCCACGCCGAGCGTGATCGGGTCGCGCACGATTTCGAGCCATTCCTTGCGCACGAGCGCGGCGAGGATCATGCGGCGGCTTCCATCAGGCGGACGAACGCGTCTTCCAGGGAGGCTCCGCCGTGGCGGGCGCGGATTCGGGCCGGGGCGTCGAGCGCAAGCAGGCGGCCGCGACTGATGAACGCCACCCGGTCGCAGCCCTCCGCCTCCCTCAGGTAGTGGGTCGTGACCAGCACCGCCGTGCCGGCGCGCGCGATGGCGGCGATCGAGCGCCAGAACGATGCGCGCGTCACCGGGTCCACGCCCGAGGTGGGCTCGTCGAGGAACAGCACCGCGGGCCGGTGCAGGACGGCGCAGGCGAGGGCGAGCCGCTGGCGCAGCGCCCCCGAGAGGCGACGGACGAGAGCATGCCGCTCGCCAGCAAGTCCGGCGAGCCCCAGCGCCCAGCGCACGCGCTCCTCCATGTCCTGCCCCTCCAGGCCGTAGGCGCCGGCGAAGAACCGGATGTTCTCCTCCACCGTGAGATCGAAATAGAGGGAGAACTTCTGCGACATGTAGCCGATGCGCCCCCGCGCCGCTTCCGGGGAAACCGCTACATTGATCCCGGCCACGCGCACGACGCCTGCAGTCGGGGGGAGGATGCCGCACAGGATGCGGATGGTGGTGCTCTTCCCCGAGCCGTTCGGACCGAGCAGGCCGAACACCTCCCCGCAGCGGACCGAAAACGAAACCGAGTCGACCGCTGTGAACTTGCCGAAGGTCTTGACGAGATTCGCGACCTCAATCGCCGCTCCCTCCGATGGTCGCGCCGGGAGCGCCACGGACGGCAAGCTCGGGGCGGCGCGCAATTTCGCCTTGAAAGCTGCTTCGAGATCGTCCCCGAACTCCGCCGGCGGCGCGCAGGCGAGGATGAGCCCCGCGGAAAGCATGGCGACGCGATCGGCGCGCGCTGCCTCGTCCATAAACGAGGTGGCGAGCACGATGGTCTTGCCGCTCGCATGGTGTTCCGCGAGCATGCGCCAAAGCTCCCGGCGCGAGAGCGGGTCCACCCCCAGCGTGGGCTCGTCCAGCACGAGCAGCTCCGGCTCGTGCACGAGGCTGCAGCACAGGGCGAGCTTCTTCTGCATGCCGCCGGAAAGCGCTTTCGTGGCGCGGGTGAGAAACGGCGCGAGGCCCGAGAACCGCAGCAGCTTGTCGCGGCGCTCGGCAAGCAGTTCCGCGCTTACGCCGCGCACCGCCGCAAAGAACTCCAGGTTTTCCGCGACGGTGAGGTCCCCGTAAAGCGAATAGGCCTGGGACATGTAGCCGATGGTGGAGGTGATCCTCGCGGCGCCGGCGACGCTGTCCCAGCCCAGCACGGTCACGCGCCCCGCGCTGGGGTCGAGGATCGCGCAAATGGACTGGATCAGCGTGGTCTTGCCGGAGCCGTCGGGCCCGATGATCGCGAACAGCTCGCCTTTGCGGATCTCGAGGTCGATGCCGCGGAGGGCGGCTGCGCCCCGGAAGCTGCGCGCAAGCCCGCGGATCGCAACCGCAGGCGCAGCGCCGGGCTGCGGGCGCGGCGAGACGAAGGGTGCCGCGTTCGGGTCACCAGGGAACGTCATCCTGCCACTTGATTTTCACGTCGACCGGCATGCCCGGCTTGAGATAGCCCTCGGGATTGTCGATCCGCACTTTCACGCCGAAGACGAGCTTTACGCGCTCGTCCTTCATGTGCACTTCCTTGGGCGTGAATTCCGCCTGCTGCGCGATTTCGCTCACCTCGCCCGAGAAGTCCCGGACGGGGAAGGCATCGGTGACGATACGCGCGGGATTTCCGAGCCGGATCTTGCCGATGTCGCGCTCTGGAATGAACACGCGTACGTAGAGATCCTGCAAATTCACCAGCGTCGCGAGCGGCCGGCCCGGCGCGACAAGCTCGCCCCGTTCGACGAGCTTGGCCATCACTGTGCCCTCGGAGGGCGCGAGGAGCGTGGTGTCGGCGAGCGCGGCCGACACCTCGTCGACCCGGGCGCGGGCGGTATGCACCTCATTCTCGAGCGCCGCGCGCGCAGCGCGCATCCGTTCGCGTTCGGCCTGCAGGCGATCGACCTCCTTGCGCCTGATGCCGACCTCGCCCGAGGTGGCGCGCGCCCGCTCGAGCGACGCCTGCGCTTCGGCGGCACCCTGCTTGGCCGCGCGCATGCGTGCGGCCGAGGCCGTGTAGCGCGCGCGAACCTCGTCGAAATAACTCTGGCTGATGAATCCGTCAGCCACGAGCTTCTGGTAGCGCTCGTAGCTGCGCTGGTCCTGGCGGAACTGCGCCTCTGTTGCCTCGACTTCGGCCTTCGCCCGTTCCACGGCCTCCCGCGCCCGATGAACGTCATGACCGGTGGCGCCTTCGGTCACCTGCGCGGCCATGCGCGCCTGATCGATTGCGATCTCGAGCTGCTTGAGCTGAGCTTCGGCGGCGCGCAACTGGTTCTCCGCGGCGGCGGCCTGCGCTTCGGCCTGCGCGAGACGCGCCTGCGTTTCCTCCGAAGCGATGCGCGCGATGAGCCCCCCCTTTTTCAACAACTGTCCTTCCCGAATCGGGACTTCGCGGGCCACGCCGGAAAGCCGCGAGCTGACCGTGACCTCGATTCCGCGCACCTGGCCGCTGCCATCGAGAATTCCCGGTCTTTCACGAGGGAACAGCAGGTATACAGCCGCGGCAACAATGACCGCAACGCCCGCGGTGCCAGCGGAAAGCAGCAATGCCTTGTTCCGGGAAATCACGCGACGTTTTCCCCAGTTCCGGAAGGACCGCATCGGCACCACACGCACGCGCAATCGACGTGGTTGCACGTAATGTCGTTGCGGCGGGACTGCACGCGCAGCCGAGCCCACGGATACAGCAGCCGCTTGAGCCACGACGGGCCGTAGTAGAGGCGCAGAAACCGGCGTGCGTCGCCGCTCGCGGATGCCTTCTGCAGGAACCGGCGGTAGCCCGAATTTCCCATGTAGCCAAATACGGCGCGGTTGACCACCGCTGCCCGCAGTCCCGGGAGAAAGGCCTGGCGCCAGCGGACATCGTGTCCTGGAATCCGGCCTGCTCGCCAGCGACCGGATGCTGTGCCGAATATGCGGAGACCGGTATCCTGAAGTTTCCCGCGCCGCCGTGCGGTTGCGGGTTTTTCATCTCCAGTCCCACGAGCTTGCGGAAACGATCGACCGTCCGCGCGACATACACGCTTTCCTGTTTGAATCCGGAGAACATGCAGCTCTTTACTGTTCCCCGCCCGTTCGTCACCACCAAATGGGCGTAGCCTTGGGGAGCCAGATCGTCGTCGCACACCACCCAGAAACCATCGCGCATGGACGTCTCGAAGTGAAACCCCACGGCGATGGCATCCGCTGCCCTGGGACCAGCCGCAAGTATTCCGGCCACTTCGATCTGCCGGACCCTGCTATTGAATCGAACCTCCACGCCCAGCTCGCCTGCTTGCGCCAACAGCGCGGAATCGAGACAGCCGGCGCCCGGGCCGCGGTCGACCGTATAGAAAAGCGGAAACTCGCCGCGGATGCCGTAGCGGTTGCCCCACGCATCGAAAGCGATTCCCTCTCGGCAAGGCGTCGGGGCGAAGTTGCAGGTGAGGCCATTTTGCGCCAAGCATCGAGGACATCCTCCTCTGTGGTCCAGTTCTCAAGTCCCTGGTGATCACCTTGAAACCGCGAGCCTACCTCTCCGGCGGCTTCGTGGACCACGACGCGCCGGCCCGCGCGGGCGAGCGTGATGGCCGCGGCGAGCCCGGCGGGACCCGCCCCGACAATCTGAAACATCCGTTGGCTGAGCGGGCCACTCATGATCAGTGACCGTGGTCTTTGGGAACGGTCGTCTTCCCGAGGAGATGAGGATGACGCATGCTCATAGTGTCGCTGACCTTCACGGTCACGCCGAGCGTGCTTCCGCTCGCCTTGTGGCAGCCGTTGCAGCTTGCCACGGTGTCTACGAGTGCGGCCTGAAACGACTTCGGGTTCCCGTGCTCGACGGCTTCCCGCAGCTTGCGAAGATTGCCGTCCATGAAGGCCTGCAGCAGCGCGCCGAGCTTGGGATCGATGTACTTCGAGACGCCCGTCAGCCGTCGCATCTCATCGATCTCGTGCGCCGCCACGGCCCAGTCGCCGGCGTCGCCGGCGCGGTGCATGACGTGGAACCTCTCGGCGTAGTTCGGCATGAAGTTCGTAAACCTGGGTTTCAGGGCCTCCAGCCCAGCCAGCCGTTGTCGCAACGCCTTGATCTCCTTCGCGAGGTCATCCAGCGTCTTGAGCTCCGGCTCCTTCACGGGGGCCTGTTCGCTCATCATCCGGTCGTGCACGCTGTGCTGGCTACCCAGCGCGACGCCGGCGATGGACAGCGAAATGGGCACGATGGCCGATAATGTGAAAAGAATCGAATGTTTCATCGTCGTCTCCTCTTAATCGCCGCTCGCGCTATGGTACTGGAAAGCGAGCACGAGCAGCAGCACAAACCTCAATTCAGCAGATGCACGGATTCTTGGGCGAGAAAGTGGATCCCCGGAAACTTGCTCGTCAGCCATTCGGATAATGGTGAAACCCGGTTGTTCGACATGTCTGACTCACCGCATTAGCGAGTTGGCCGGGCTGTAGCCGTCCCCCCGGACCGCTTCAGGTAACGGTAGTAGTCGCTGTCGGTCGTGAGGATCACCACCGAGTTCTTGTTCTGCCCCTCCTTGTAAGCCTCGAGGGTGCGCGAGAAGGCGTAGAACTCGGGATCTCCGCTGTAGGCCGCCCCGTACACGCGCGTCGCCTCGGCGTCGGCTTTCCCCCGGATTTCCTGCACCCGCCGGTAGGCGGTGGAGCGGATCTGGCGCAGCTCTTTCTCCATGGTTCCCAGGATCTCGGCGCTCCGGCCTTCGCCCTCGGACCGGAACTGGGCGGCGATCCGCTTGCGTTCCGAGATCATCCGGGCGTAGACCTTTTCCCGGACGCTCTCCACGTAATCGAGGCGCTTGATGCGCACGTCCACCAGCTCGATCCCGTACTGGGGGATGACCTTCCGGGCTTCGGCCAGGATGGTCCGGGTGATCTCCTCGCGCCCGCGGACGACTTGCTTCTTCAGCTCCTCGCGCACCTCGGCCGGGACCTCTTCCAGAATCTCTCCCTTGGGTACTACCCACGACGCGCTGCGAACCAGTTCCACCAGCTCGCTGCCCGAAACCTGGTCCCGCACGACGGAGTCGATGATGTCGTTCAGGCGCGATCGGGCGCCGGCTTCCGTGGCTACGCTCTCGAGGAACTTCTTGGCGTCGGCGATCCGCCAGCGGGCCGTAGTGTCGACCCAGATGAACTCCCGCCCTTTGGTGGGGATCTGGTTGGGGTCGCCATCCCAGATGAGGAGGCGCTTCTCGAAGCGGCGCGCCTCCTGGATGACGGGGAGCTTGACGTGCAGCCCCGCCTCGGTGACCGGATCCCCGACTGGCCGCCCGAACTGGACGATCACCGCCTGCTCGCCCTCTTCCAGCGTGTAAAAGGTCCCGGAGGCGACGATGACGATCGCCAGCAGGAGGATTCCGAGTCCGATATTGAGCGCGTTCTTCATGGCTGCTTCCCTCCCTTGACGCCTTCTGCCTGACCGTTTCCCGTGCCTGCCGCGGCAGGTATCTGTCCCGACTCCAGGCGGAGCCAGGGCAGCAGGGCCTTTTGATCGCTATCCACGATATACAGGGCCTTCGCTTCGGGCAGGATGCTCCCCATGGCCTCCAGGTAGAGGCGGCGGCGCGTGACCTCCGGGGCCCGCTGGTACTCCGCGAGAATGGCCCGGAATCGCGTTGCCTCTCCGTTCGCGCGGTTGACCCGCTCGACGGCGTAGCCCTCGGCCTCGGTGATCGTCCGGGTCGCCTCGCCGCGCGCTTTGGGGATTTCCCGATTGGCCTGCTCCTGAGCCTGATTGATCGTCCGCTCTCGGTCCTGGCGCGCCTCGTTCACCTCGTTGAAGGCGGGTTTGACTGGGTCCGGGGGCGTCACGTCCTGAAGCTCCACCGTGACCAGTCGAACGCCGGTCTCGTAGTCGCTGAGAATCTTTTGCATCTCCACCTTTACCTCGGTGGATACGGCCACCCGGCCGACGGTCAGAACATCGCTCCCCAGGCGGTTGCCGACCACCCGGCGCATGACTGCCTCGGCGATGTCCCGGATCGTCTGCGGGGACTCGCGGACGCGGAAGAGGTAGCGGACCGGGTCCTCGATCCGGTATTGGACGATCCACTGCACGTCGATCACGTTCAGGTCCCCTGTCAGCATCAGCGACACTTCCTTGAATCCCTTCTTGTCAGCCGCGTATTGCGTTCGCCCACCGGCGCCCGTAGAAGCCGTGCCGAACCCGAATTCCTCCTTGAGGACCCGGGCCGTGGGAACCAGCCGGACGCGTTCGATGCCGTCGGGAAACTTGAAGTGCAGGCCCGGACCCACCGTGCGCTCCACTGCCCCAAAGCGCTGGACGATCCCTGTCTCCTCGGGTTGCACCGTAAACCAGATTGACGAGAGAAAGATCAGCAGCAGCACTCCCGCGATAATAATAGTGATCCGCCGGCTGCCAAGCGCGGCGGCGCGATTCCGCAACTCGTTGACGATGTCTTCGGGCTCATAAGTCGGCATGGTCTGCCTCCATTCCGTAAGGGTCTTGGTGCAGCCCACGCGCGGCTTGCGCGTCCGGTGATATTTGCCATCCTGCCGGGCCGCGGCGCAGTGTGGCGATACGATGTTCCCTGTGCTTTCCGAGCGCGGTCAGGTCGAGGCGGATCCATTCGCGTTCGGTGACGCGATCGCTCACGTGACACGACGCGCCGGGGACCTCGCTGAACACACGGCCGTTGGCGCTGGCCACGACGAACGCAAGCGCGGAAACCGAATCCGGGAGCGCCTCCAGGAACACGAAAATCCTCTCGTCATCCCATGCGCTCGCCCCCGTTGGCGAGTCGCCGGTATGCAGGACGCTGCCATTGGCGTTACTCGGGCGGCCGGGATGAACCACCTCCGCCACGCGGCCTTCCTCGTCGAACAGCACACACGACGCATCCAGGTTTGCCGGCTCCCGGCCGGCGCTCGCGCCGGGTTCCTGCGGATGCCAGTGCAGGCCCATGACGACCTCTTTCAGATCGACTTCCCGATTCGCGCTTACGCTGTCCTTCAGGCTTGTATGACAATTGCTTCGCATGCGTGTCCTCCTCGTGGCTCGTCACTTTGCCGGCGCTGCCTGCATCAGCAGTTGATGCCGCATGATTTGCTCCATCATCATCTGCATCATGTCCATGCGGCGCTGCATGAATTCCTGCTGCTGCTTCGGATCCATCCCCGCCATGGGATCGCCCTCGCTTACCATGCCGACCACCCGGCCACGATCGTCGACGACGGGCACCGCGCTGATGCGGCGCCCGAGGAGCAGTCGCGCGATGTCCTGCACGCTGGCATCGGGCCCGACGGAGACGACTGCTCTGGTCACGACGTCCTTCGTTTTCATCGGCACCTCCCTTTCATCGTGACGTGGCGTCCGCCATTTTCGGCCCCTGGATGGCGACCTGCTGTGGGCCCAACCGTGCCAAATCGTCTTCGGACAGCGTTTCTTTTTCAAGCAGCTGTTGCGCGCCCTGCTCGAGCACGGGACGGCTGCGCGTCAGAATCGCAGCCGCCTTGCCGAAGGCCCGGTCCACGATCTCGCGCACGGCGCGGTCGATCTCGCGCGCGGTTTCCTCGCTGAACTCGCGTCCCTGCGCGAGCGCGCCCGGAGCCCCGAGGAAGAGCGGCCGCTCGGCTTCGTACGCGACGTGACCGAGCTTCTCCTCCATGCCGTAGCGCATGACCATGCTGCGGGCGATATCGGTCACCTTGACGAGGTCGTCGGCGGCGCCGGTGGACAGGTGATCGAACACCAGTTTCTCCGCGGCGCGGCCGCCAAGCAGCACCGCCATCTTGTTTTCCAGCTCGTCGCGCGTCATCAGATAGCGGTCTTCGATCGGCCTCTGGATGGTGTAGCCGAGCGCGCCGATGCCGCGCGGAATGATCGAGATCTTGTGGACGGGATCCACGCCGGGCAGCGACAACGCCACCAGCGCGTGTCCCATTTCGTGGTGGGCGACCACTCTTCGCTCGTGGGGATTGAGCAGGCGGTTCTTCTTCTCGAGTCCCGCCACGATCCGCTCGATCGCGTGCGTGAAATCGTCGAGCGCGACGGAGGCCGCTCCATGCCGCGTGGCGAGCAGCGCGGCTTCGTTCACCAGGTTGGCCAGATCGGCGCCGGAGAAGCCGGGCGTGAGGGCCGCGATCTTTTCGGGGTCCACGTCGGCGGTGAGTTGCACCTTCCTGAGGTGTACCTTGAGGATCTGGACGCGGCCCACCTTGTCGGGACGGTCCACCAGCACTTGCCGGTCGAAGCGCCCGGCGCGCAACAACGCGGGATCGAGGATCTCGGGACGGTTGGTGGCGGCGAGCAGCACTAGCCCGGCGCTCGTGTCGAAGCCGTCGAGCTCGGAGAGCAACTGGTTGAGTGTCTGTTCCTTTTCATCGTGCCCGCCAAGCGGATAGGCACCGCGCGCGCGGCCCAGGGCGTCCAGCTCGTCGATGAAGATGATGGCGGGAGCGCGCTTGCGCGCCTGCTCGAACAGGTCGCGCACACGGGCCGCGCCGACGCCGACGAACATCTCGACGAACTCGGAGCCGCTCATGGAAAAAAATGGCACGCCCGCTTCGCCGGCGACGGCCCGCGCGAGCAGGGTCTTGCCGGTGCCGGGCGGTCCGACCAGCAGCACGCCTTTGGGAATGCGCGCGCCGAGCCGCCCGTAGCTCTTCGGATCCTTGAGGAAGGAGATGATCTCCTTCAGCTCTTCCTTCGCTTCATCCACGCCGGCGACGTCGTCGAACGTCACCTTCACGTCCTTTTCCATGTAGACCTTGGCCTTGCTCTTGCCGATCTCGAGCATGCCGCCCGCCGCGCCACCCATGCGTTTCATCGCAAAGCTCCAGATCGCAAAGAAGACCACCGCGGGAACGATCCACGAGAGCAGCGTGGACAGCCACTTGCTTTCAACCTGGCCGGTGAAACGCACTTTCGCCGCTTCCAGCTCCGGGACGAGGGCGGGATCGATTACCCGCACCGTGGTGAAGCGATGCTCGCCTTTGCCGAGCTTCGAGAAGTTTTCGGCGGTCTCGCCGGACAGAACGCGCTCCAGTCCTTCGTTGAGCAGCGTTCCGGTGATGATCGTCTCGCTGAGTCCGACGTTGCTGATCTTTCCCGCCTTGAGCAGCGCCTTGAAGTCGCTGTACGGGAGGCTGTTGACGTGCGTCGGGCTCATCACAAACTCCTGCAGGGCGACGATCACCAGAAAGGCGATGAGAAAGTACCAAATCGAGAACTGCTGCTTGGGTTCCATGGTGTGTCCCGCTCAGGTCTTCACGCGGTAGCGGATCATCATCCCCAGCTCCGCGTGCTCGAGGTTATGACAGTGAAAGACGTAGTCCTGGTCGCCGGAATAGAGGTGCGAGAAATCGAACGCGACGCGCACCGATTCGCCGGGCCACACGTTGACCGTGTCGGTGAATCCGAGATCCTGCGGCAGCAAGCCGCGCGCACCGGCGAGGGTCCGCACCTGCGCCGGGCTGCCGTTGCGCTCCAGGACGCGGAACTGGAAGCCGTGGATGTGCATCGGGTGCGGCATGCTGGCGCGGTCGTTCTCGATCAGCCAACTCTCGGACGCGCCGCGCTGCACGGTGAGCGCATTCTTCCCGGCGTCGTACGTCTGGCCGTTGATCGTCCACTTGCCCTTGCCGTCGTGGGCGAGCTTGATGCGCCGCGGTGTGCCGGAGGGCGCCTTCGCGGCCGGGAGCATGGAAAGCGTGGCAGGGACTTTTCTGGGGTAGGCGGGCGAGGACTTCAGGTCAATGCGCAAGAGCGCGCGCGGTTCTCCCTCCATCGTCATGCCCTGCATGGGAGCGGCCGGCATCTGCTGCGCTCCCATCTTGCCGTGGTCCATGCCGGCCATCGAGTCGCCGCCGGCGCCCTCGGCGTGCATCGGATCGAAGGCGAGCGTCGCAAGCGTCACTGGCCGGCCTTCGTTTGCCTCGCGCAGGTCGAGCAGAAGGTCGAGGCGCTGCGCCGGCGAGATGAACGCCTGTTCAACGCGTTGCGGGGCGGCGAGCAGCCCGCCGTCGGTACCGACGAGGTAGTGGCCGAGCTTGCGCCCGCCCTGCAGGAAAGCGAGCTGGTAGGTGCGCGCGTTCGAGCCGTTCAGGATGCGAAAGCGGTAAATGCGGCGCGTGGCGCTGAGGAAGGGGCGATCGGCGAGATTGACGAGCAATCGCCCGCCGACGAAACCCTGGAACATCTCTTCGCGCGAGATCTTGTATTCGAGCCGGCCCTGCGCGTCGAAGTTGCGGTCCTGAAGCACCAGCGGAATCTCGGTCTCGCCGAGCGCGAGATCGAGGGAGCGCCGCAGCGCCGCTTCCTCCTCGTCCTCCACGAACAGCAGGCTCGCCAGCCCGTGGTACACCTGCCCGGGGATATAGCCGTGCGGATGCGGGTGGTAGAAATACATCGAGGCGCGGTCCTGGAGCTTGAACGCGTACTCGTACGCCTTGCCCGGCTCGGCGAGATAGAGTCCGTTGCCGTCGTTGCGCGCGTCGTTACCGAGGCCGTGCCAGTGGATGATGGTCGGCTCCTGAAGCCGGTTCACCATACGCACGCGGATCTCTTCGCCGCGCTTCGCGAGCAGCGCCGGGTTGAGGAAACGCTTGCCGCCCGCTTCGGCGGCATAGGCCAGATAAGGCGTGCGCTTGCCGGGCAATATCTCGACCTCGGTGCGCAATACACGCAGCTCGCGCAAGTCGGAGGCGCGCATCACGCCGTACAGGCCGCTCGCGCCGGGCAGGCGCAGCGGATTGGCGAAAGCCGCGGCTTCCTTTTCAATCGCTGCGGCCTCGGCGGCGGTTGCGCCGCCGTGCCGCACGGCGAACGCAAACGGCGCGCCTGCCGCCGCGCCGAGCGCGGTCAGGCTTTTCAGGAATTTTCTGCGGGAAATCGGATTCATCGTAAAATGCTCCTTTGGAAATGTCTTGTCACGCCCCTGGTTACTTTGCAAGCTGGCCGTTTTCGAGGTTTGAGACGTCGTATGCGAATACGATCTGCGGGTCCGGACGGATCAGCCGCTCATCCTTGTCTGCGTAGTGAAGCCGGCTGAGTACATCTTTGATGATATTGAGCCGCGCCCGACGTTTGTCATTGGCGCGCACGAGTGTCCACGGTGCCATGGGATTGTGCGTGCGCGCCAGCATCTCGTTGCGCGCCGCGCTGTATTGCTTCCAGTACTTGATTGCCTGGTCGTCGATGGAACTGACTTTCCACTGCTTGAGCGGGTCCGATTTACGGTCCTCGAGGCGCTTCTTCTGCTCGGCTTTGCTGATGTCGAGGTAATACTTGAGGAGCTTCACGCCCGAGCGGACCAGCATGTTCTCAAAGTCCGAGACCGAGCCCATGAACTCCTCATGCTCGGCCTCGGTACAGAAGCCCATCACCCGCTCGACGCCGGCGCGGTTATACCAACTGCGGTTAAAGAGCACGAGTTCCTGGGCCGCCGGCAGATAGGGAACGTAACGCTGGAAGTACCACGATGTACGGTCCCGGTCCGAAGGTTTTCCGAGCGCGACGACGCGGGTTTCGCGCGGACTCAAATGCTGGACTATGCGCTTGATCGTGCCGTCCTTGCCGGCCGCATCCCGGCCCTCCAGGATGATCAGTATCTTGTCATTGCAGTTGATGAAGTGCCGCTGCAGCTTGACCAGTTCGACCTGAAGCCTGCGCAGGCTGTCCTTGTAGTCCTTCTTCGAGATCGAGGGCTCGTGCGCGCCCGATTTCTTTTCGCTGGCTTTCTTGCTCATGGCTGAGTACCTTCATTTGCGGACCACGCGAGGGTAATTCCCTGATTCGTGTGTCGCCTGCGGGCGTTGTCGCTCTATGCGCACGCCGGTCCCGCTGACGAGAGCATCGGGGCGATATGCGTGCGAATTACCTGGCCCCACGTGAATCTTGCGGCCGTCCTGCGCGCCTCGTGCCGTAATCGTGTCGCCAAGTCCGGGTGCTCGCGCAGATAAAGGAGATGCGCGACGAGCTCGTTTGGGCTGCTGGTCTGGAGCGAGATCGCATCGTGGCCGGGCGTGACATAGTCCTCACCCGTTGCGCCGACAAAGCTGAGCCCGCCGCAGGCCATCGCTTCCAGTCCGACCAGACCGAACGGTTCGATCCCGCTGTTGGCGAGTACCCCGTCGCTCGCCCGGTAAAGACACTGGAGTTGAGGCCACGACAGCGCGTTCTGGACGAACACGATGTCGCCTGGCGGTGCCGTTCCGATGGCCCGGCAGAGCGCCGTGGCGCTGCTGTCGCCGCACGTGACGAAGGTCGCCTCGAGTCCGAGGGCCCGGGCGCGCGCAATGACTTCGCTGCCGTGCGCTTCGATACCGCCGCGCGCGACGAAAAGCGGCTGCAAGCCACGCGCTTTCAGATCGCCGACCGCATCGACGGCCATCAGCCAGCGTTTGTCGGGATCCCAGCGCGCCACCTTGGCGAGCAAAAGCCGTCCGCCGGTGAGCCGTTTCAGGGCATTCACCGCCTTGCGATCACACGGCTTGAGCCACTGCGTTGCAATTCCGTTCGGGATGACGCGCGGGTCGACCCCGACGCGCCACATCTGATGCTTCATGAAGCGGCTGACGCTCGTAATCGTCGCCGTTTCGCTCAACTCGCGCCAGGGCACGCGCTCGAAACCGAAGGTATTGTTTGCGTTCCAGAAAAAGCGCATGTGCTCGCCCCAGCCCCGTTCATGGGCGCGCCTGCTCAGGCGGACGATGCCCCAGCTCGTGTGCCACTCCTCGCCGATCACGACAACCGGGCGATGCGTGTGGATAAGCGCTGGCAGGAGATGTTCTTCCAGCCACGCCGGCAGAGATCGGTTCCAGTCCTCGAACTTTCCCTCTTCCCCGTCATACACGCCGCCCGCGTGATACCGGCTGATCCACTGGCACCAACGATGCAGATGAAGCTTCCCGCCGCAGCCGATCTCATGGCCGGGCAACTCGGGCGAGCCGATGAAGAACAAATGCGTCTCGTAGCCTTCCTCGGCCAGGGCGCAGGCGAGTCCGCTCACCCGCGCGCCCAGTCCACCAGCGCGCGAGTAGGCATCCGGCCCTTCGAAACTCAGAAGCACGAATGCCGGAGATGGACCTCGCTGCGAGAGCAGCGGGTCGACGGATGGAGGCCGGCCGATCGCATGCAGTTTCATGGTTTGCGCTCTTTCTGGGTTTTGCGCTTCGGCGACGCGAAGCTCGGATGGGTAAAGTAGAACGTCGCGTACTCGCGGCGCTGAGCACCCGGCACGCGAAATTCCACGTCGATCACGAGGTTTGCGAGATCGCCCCCGGCGAATCCCGGTGTGCGCGCAGCAAGCGCGGAAAGATTCACCGACGGGGCGAGGGTGACCCCCTTGGCATGCACGCGCAGAATCTGCTCGCGCCCCTTGAGGTCCGGCCGGTCGATCGTCACGTGCCGGTCGAACCGGCCCGGGCGGAGCAGGGCAGGATCGAGGATTTCCGGACGGTTGGTAGCGGCCATGATAATCACACCCTTGTTGGTGTCGAATCCGTCCATTTCGACCAGTAACTGGTTGAGGGTTTGCTCGCGCTCGTCGTGCCCGCCCATCACGTTCATGCCGCGCCCTTTGCCCAGCGCATCGAGCTCATCGATGAAGATGATGCACGGCGCCATTTTTTCGGCCTGCTGGAAGAGGTCTCGCACGCGCGCGGCGCCCACGCCCACGAACATCTCCACAAATTCGGAACCGCTCATGGAAAAGAATGGCACACTGGCTTCTCCCGCCACCGCCTTGGCGAGAAGCGTCTTGCCGGTTCCCGGCGCGCCCACCAGCAGCACGCCTTTTGGAATCTTGCCGCGGAGGCGGCGATAGCGATCGGGCGGCTTGAGGAACTCGACCACTTCCATTAACTCGGCCTTCGCCTCGTCGATGCCCGCGACGTCGGCAAACGTGACGCCGGTCTGCTTTTCCGTATAAACCTTCGCCTTGCTCTTGCCGATTTCCATCATGCCGCCGGCGGCGCCCATGCGCTTCATATTGAATCCCCACAGAGCGACGAATATCACGGCCGGCACTATCCACGAGAGGATGGTGGCGAGCCACTTGTTCTCGAGTTGGCCGGAAAAACGTATCTTGGCGGCTTCAACGTCTTGAATCAGCGAAGGATCGTTGACGCGCACCGTGGTGAAGATGTGCGGGCCCGGATCAGCATCAGGAAAACCCCGATGAAGTACCAGATCGAAAACTGCTGTTTACGTTCCATGACGTATCCCGCTCAAGTTGTGGATTTGGAGAACCGTCGACTCTGGGTAAGAGTAAGGCGTGCCCCCTGATTTGGTCGGCGGCCTGAAGGCATCTGATCGAGGCTGGCCGCAAGGACGATCGTAGAGATCGCGCCGGGTGAGGGCTACAGCGGCCGCGCCTGGTTGCCGCCTGGACGCGAGAATCTGGTAAACGCCGGCGCCGCCGCTCTCGAATTCCAGGGCGCAGGCCGTCATGTAGAGCCGCCATATGCGATACGTCGCCTCGTCCACGTATTGCAGCGCCTTTTCCCTGCGCTGCTCGAGACGGCTTACCCAATGCCGCAAGGTGAGGGCGTAGTGCGGCCGCAACGCCTCGACATCGAGTATCTCGAACTGGGACCGCTCCATCACACGCTGCACGTTGCTCGCCGTATCGAGCTCGCCGTCGGGAAAAACGTAACGGTTGATGAACGTCGTGGCGTGGCTCTTGCGCCATCCTTCTTCGTCGTGGGTGATGCCGTGGTTCAGGAACAGGCCGTCGGGCTTCAGCAGTCGGTGTGCCGTCCGGAAGTAAAGCGGAAGATTCTTGAGTCCGACGTGCTCGAACATGCCCACGCTTACGATCTTGTCGTAAACCGCTTCTCCCGCCACGTTGCGGTAGTCCCTGAGTTCCACCGTCACCTGTTTTTCCAGACCCTGTTCACGGATCTTCGTCCTCGCGTACTCATATTGATTGCGGCTCAACGTGATGCCATGCGCCTGCACGCCGTAGTGCTTTGCCGCCCAGCAAATCAAGGCGCCCCAACCGCAGCCGATGTCCAGTAAACGCTCGCTTTGTCGGAGGCGAAGCTTCCTGCAGAGGTAATCCAATTTGTTGCGTTGCGCCTCATCCAGACTGTCATCGGCATTTTCGAAGTAGGCGCAGGAGTAAACCATTTGCCCGTCCAACCAAAGACCGTAGAAATCGTTGGAGACGTCGTAATGGAATGCAATGGCTTTGCGGTCCGCCGCTTGTGAATGCTTGCGCGAAGGGCGGACGGGCCACTCCTTTGATCGCCGGACTTCGACTGGAGGATTGCCTCTTTCGTCCAGGCCGTTTCCCAACAGGAGGGCAGCGGCCAGCAACGAAAAACTCTCCGGAGCGGAGAATGACAGCGACTGCAGGTGCTCTTTTTGTTCCAGGACCGAGAAGAGGTTGCCTTCAACGTCGACCAGGCCGTGAAAATACGCTTCCGCGAACCGCAGGGGGTCGCGGAACAGCGCCAACTCGCGAAATGGTCCGGGAGCCCGGAAGATCACGGTCGCGCGGGGCGAGCCTGCGCCCAATTCCACCGTTTCGCCATTCCAGAACCGTACGGCAAGGCTGCCGCTGTAAGCATGAAATACGCGGCGCACGATTTCCTTCGCTTTTTCTACCGAATGAATCATGGTCTGGGATTGGGTTATCCCGCTGGTATTCATGTCCATTGCAACCTCCTCAAACTCGAACTACTCGTGCGGTGTGCGGCAAGGCGTTCTCAGGCGTCTACCAGCGACCCAAATAACATATGCTGATCAGGAACAACACGGCGGCAAGCATCACCGAGGTACCTCACCGAGAGAGTGCTTCCGATCAGCGCGCCGACCACGCCACCCGCTCCGAGCAATGCTGCCAAGCCGAGGATGAGCCGGCGCTGCTTGTAGTAGCTGGGTACGGCAACGAGGGGTGAGGCAAGCGTCAGCATCTGCGCCATCGGCTTGAGGAGGTTCGCGTCGGTCAGGCCCAGCACCGAGATAAGCCCGACTGAAGCGATAATCCCGCCGCCTGCCCCCACGAGCGAGAATACAAGACCGACCAAAATCCCCCAGGCAAGCGGAATCCAGGGTGCGATACTGATTCCGCTCACGTCAAATACCATGATCCAACTCCTTGGCCGCCGCACCATGATCCATAATTTCTCCACGATCAACGCGGCACGGCCTGTCCGGTGCGCGCCGGCGGCGGACGCCGTCCGACTTCCACGGGGATCGACAGCGGCTTGCCATCCCGCAGCACGCTGAACGCTCCCCGCGTGCCCGGCGCGAGCGCAGCCGTTTCGTTGATCAGCGCTCCCGTATCGGATATGGGCTTGCCATCGACGGCGACGATGATGTCGCCCGCGCGGATGCCGGCGCGTTCCGCCGGCCCGCCGCGTTGCACGCCCATGATCAGGGCGCCGCGGGCGCCGGTTTCCGCCACGTCACGGGCTGAAACGCCCAGCCAGCCACGATCAACACGGCCCTTTTGAATGATCTGGTCGAATACCTGGCGGGCGAGGCTCACCGGAATCGCGAAGCCAATACCCTGCGAGCCGCCGCTCTGGGAGAAAATCGCCGTATTGATGCCGACGAGATTGCCGCGGGTGTCGATCAATGCGCCGCCCGAGTTGCCGGGGTTGATCGCGGCGTCGGTCTGGATGAAGTTTTCAAAGGTGTTGATGCCGAGCCGGTTGCGCCCGGTGGCGCTGACGATGCCCTGGGTCACGGTTTGTCCCACGCCGAACGGGTTGCCGATCGCCAGCACGATGTCTCCCACCTGCAGCGCGTCGGATTTTCCGAAAGTGATCGGGCGCAGGCGGGAGGCGTTGACCTTGAGCACCGCGAGGTCGGTCTCGGGGTCGGTGCCGACGATTTTCGCCGGGGCGACGGCGCCGCCACCGGTCACGACGGCGATCTCGTGGGCTTCCGCGACGACGTGATTGTTGGTCAGGATGTAACCCTGTTCAGAGATGATGACGCCCGAGCCCAGGCTGGTGGCCTGCTCGGGCTGCTGCTCGCCGTAGAAAAAGCGGAAGAGTGGATCGTCGGACAGGGGAGAGCGGACCGTTTTTGCGGTGTAGATGTTGACGACCGAGGGCGTCGCTTTCACGACCGCCTCGCGGTAGCTTTCTGTGCCTGGTGCGCTCGGAACCGGGGCAGTGAGCGCCTCCTCGCGCACCACAACCGGCCCGCGAAAGACGGTCTGCCGTTCCGGTCCGAATGCGGTGAAAGCAATCATCAGTCCGGCGCCAACGGTAACCGCTTGCGCAAGCAAGAGCCAGAATCGTTTGAGCATCATTGCACCTCGTAGGACATTGCCGGATTCAACTCGGCTGGCTGCGGGCCGCACGCCAGCGCGGGAAGAACGCGGGAGTCCGGGCCGCATATGCTGCGTACTCGTTTCCGAATTCGCGCAACGCGTCCTGTTCCTCCTTCCTGGCAAGGCGCGCATACATCCACACCAATATCGGGAACATGACCAGGGTGAGCAGCGTCGGCCACTGAATGAGGAACGCGACCATGATAGAAAGGAAAGCGACGTATTGCGGGTGGCGGATGAGCCGGTACGGGCCCGCGGTCGCCAGCCGATCATGCCGCCGCGCGCGATAGAGCACCCACCAGGAAGCCGCGAGCAGGATGAGAGAAGCGAGGATCAAGACAATGCTCGCGGCGTGCAGCCACTCGAAGTGAGGATTGCCGGTGATCCCGAACACCGTTTGCCAGAGATGCCCGGCCTCGTGCGAGAAGAGGTCGAGCTGCGGGTAGCGGCTCTGCAGCCAGCCCGAGAGGAAGTAGAGCGTGAGCGGGAAGCCGTACATCTCGGTGAAGAGGGCGATGATGAACGCCGAGAACGCGCCGAAGGAGCGCCAGTCGCGGGCATTTCGTGGCCGCGCGAACCCGAATGCGAAGGCGATGAACACGAGCGAGTTGACCGCTACGAGCGTCCACAGCCCGTAGTCGTAACTCGCGCCGATTACTATCAGGATTTCGCCGCCGTCAGGCCCTTGCGGGTGTTCCATGTCAGTCTTCCGTGCGCCGGTTTGTCATACAAGGTGGCGTGCCGATCACATGCCGTGGCTGCGGCTCGTGAATGCGTCCGGCCGCGGGAAAAACGCCGGTGTACGCTTCGAATAGCGAAGGTATTCGTCGCCGAACGCGGCGACCGCCTCGCGTTCCTCGATGTGCGCGAGCCGGACGTACATATAGACCAGGATGGGGAACATCACGAGCGTGATGAGGGTCGGCCACTGAAAAAGGAACCCGAACATGATGAGAATGAAGCCGACGTACTGCGGATGACGCACGTGGGCGTACGGGCCGGTTGTCGCAAGCTGACGGCTGCGCTGCGCCTGGTAAAGCACGTTCCACGCAGATGCGAGCAATAGGAACCCGCCGCCCATGAAAATGGCGCTCAACAGATGAAACGGTCCGAAATGGGGGTTGGAGCGCCAGCCGAACATGACCTCGAGCAGGTGTCCGGAATCGTGGGCGAAAAAATCGACTTCCGGAAATTTGCTGGTGAGCCAGCCGGAGAGCAGGTAGATCGTCAGCGGGAAGCCGTACATCTCCGTGAACAGCGCGACCAGGAACGCGGAAAACGCGCCGAACGAGCGCCAGTCACGCGAGGTCTGTGGTTTCGCGAAGCTGAATGCGAAAATGATAAAAACCAGCGAGTTGATGATCACGAGCGACCACAGGCCGTAGGCCGGAGCGTCCGATGCATTCATTTGCTTTGCCCCTTGCGTTGTTCGTCCGGCGCGCCGCTGTCGTCGCGATGACCGCCATGCCCGCCGTGGCCGCCGTGCATGAACAGATGCAGCAGCGGGCAAGCGAGCAGCAGCAGCCATATCCCATAGGACGCCAGCCACCCGTACAGGTGTGCTTTGTGCTCGGTGACAAGGAAATACGCTGCGATAAGGGCGAAACCGATAAATACCCATTTCGTCCTGGATTTTGTTTCCTTGCCGCCATCCGGCGCGTGCCGGTGATCGTGGTTCATTGAAGGCTCCTTCCGGTACGTCGCATAACGTCCCTACGCGTGCGGTTTCGTGGTCACAACGGCGTGCTGGTATTCAACAGACGCCCTCGCGACCCGCGACTCGCCGGGGCGCCGGATTTCCAGTTCGACGCGGAAAGGTGCAGGGGCCGGCGTATTGAGGTAATTGCCATAACTTGCCTCGCCGGCGGTCAGCATCGGTTGGAGCTCGTTATGCGGCCCCGGCAGCCGGTTTCCCGGCCGACGCATGTCGAACGCCGTCGCCTTGATCCTGGCGTCGCGAATGCGCTTGCCACTGAGGCGGTCGAACAGCGCGATGGCGACGTGGTATTGCTCGCCCCAGGCCGGCGTGCCCCCGTGCATCGTGGCTTCCGGATGTTCCGGCGCGTGAGCCTGCACCATCGCGGCGGGTAGCACGCGGATATAGATCGCGATGCCACCGACCGAGCGGTAGTAGTCGGCTGCAGCAGCGGGAACCGCTGCCGGGATCGCCAGCAATGCGACAACGATCAACGCATTCAACGGCGCTGACGTGATGATTGCGCGTGTCATGTGACATCTCCTGCGTGTTGCGGTCAAAAAAGGTGAAAGGGCTCGATCGCGCAGACGCGAGCGAGCGAGATGCTCGGCGCGGTGCCAGTGTTCAAGTCGCGGCTGGCGCGCTCAAACCCGTGCGCCGAGCAAAGCCGGAAGGGATCAGATCAGAAGACGCAGCGTACGCAGGTACAGACGGCGCGGAGGGGGAGGTGTCTCGCGTCGCGCGAGATTCCCCGAAGCAGTTGGACCGGCCAGCATGGGTGACGTGGTCACCCCTTCAATCGCGACCCACGCAAGGGGCGAGTCATTCGCTGTCAATGCCAGGAGAGCGTTGGAATTCGATGGCACTGCGCGGGCGAAATGATGGCACGACGACTCGGAGCCCTCATCTGGGCGTCCATTGGGAGCACCTGTCGGCGTTTCTGCGAGCGCTACGGTACTGTCCGGCGCGGGATTGCCGACCGGGGCGGCGATGGCGTCGATGCATGGAGAAAGCACAGTGAGCACGAACAGAGCCAGCCCCACGAGCAATGCAGCACGCCCGAATCGAAGCGCGCTTCTGAAGGTATGCTTCATTGGGACCATGTTAGTCACTATGTCGGTGCTTGTGTGTCCGTTCTTGCTCTGGATCAAGTGAAACGGCGATCCGGCTAATTGCGTTCCCCGCTGAGCACCATCAGCAACCGCAGCAAACCGACGAAGATGTTGAAGAGGCTGATATAGACGCCCGTCGCCGCCATGATGTAGTTGGTCTCGCCGCCGTTGACGATGCGGCTCAGGTCATGGAGCAGAAACAATGAAAACACCACGACCACCAGCGCTGAGATCGTCAGCGCGAGCGCAGGTATCTGCAGGAACAGGTTGGCGACCATCGCCAGCAAGAGCACGATCATCCCGACGAACAGGAACTTGCCCATGAAGCTGAAATCCCTGCGTGTGGTCGTCGCAATACCGGCCATGACAAGGAGCACAACGCCCGTGCCGCCGGCCGCCACGCCGATCAGCTGCGGACCGTTCTTGAGCGCCAGCGCAAAGCCCAGCAGGGGACCAAGGAACCAGCCGAGCAGGAACGTCATGCCGAGCAGGAAAACGATCCCCCACCCGCTGTTACGCTTGGCGGCGATCGCGTATTGAAGACCGATGACCGCGCCGAGCATCACGAAAAAGCTCAAGATCGGATTCGCGATGAGGATGCCGGCCGTATTGATGCCAATCATGGCACCGATCACCGTGGGCACCATCGTGAGCGCAAGCAACAGGTACGTGTTGCGCAACACCTTTTGTTGCGGCGGCGCTATGTTCCGCGCGACTGCGCGGTAGTCCTGATGGGTTTGCGTTTCAGGTTGCATAACTTGTTTCTCCTGATTCGTTAGCGTTGTCCATGACTTCCCGCGTCCCGTGTCTTACCAATCCGCTTGCGTTCCGGTGCATCGAGGCATCATGTTTTTCCGGGATGCTCCACAGGGTGCCCCGCCTTGCTGTCGTGCAGGTCCACCGCGCGGACCGGATCCGCGTCTTTCTTTGCCGGAACCTCCATGTCGTGCTGATCTGCCTTTTTGTGATGTCCGTGCATGTATTTCATGTCTGCTACCAAGCCAATCCCAAACCCCGCGGCTGGCGCAATGTACGTCCAAGGGCCACCCAGAGACTGACCAACGGCGAGCCCTCCGATCAGACCTACGCAACAAAGCACTTTCGACTCCTTTCGTCACCACCACGTTAACGTTCGAAAACTTTGAGCTATTTGGGCGCGGCCGACGCAGTCACGCCGACCGCGCCCCTTCATCGATAGCGAAGCGCGTCCATCAGTTCTTCCACCATCGTCTCCGCGTCGCCCCGCTCGGCTGCGGTCGCCACGTGCGCGCGCAAATGGCTTTCGAGCGTGATCTGACCGGCTTTCTCCAGGGCGCCCTGAACGGCCTTGATCTGGCGCAGCACGTCGACGCAATAGGTGTCGTGCTTTTCCAGGGCGTGCAAGATGCTTTCCAGGTGGCCCCTGGCGATGGCGAGCCGTCGTCTGACGACGCTGCGCGCAGCTTCCGGCATGCACAGGCGGCCGTCGTGCGGTTGCGGGGCGTGTATTTGAATGTTCGCGTCGCTCATTGTTGGTCCACTCCTCGATTAGGCTTGATTGGTCCTGGCAGGTCGATCGCGGTTCATCCGCTCGGCGGTCGGCGTCATAACCCTATTTAAACGCCTTTTTCGAGATCACAGCTTGATCTAGATCAAATCCTATCCCCCCGGGGTGGGTATCATGTAGCGTTCGTGGCATTGATAAAGAGTATTGGAAAGAAAGGGATATAGCATCAGTTCGCACAGGAGCTATACCCACCCCATAGGGGGGGTATAGGGCTAATCGGAAGAGGTCGTCAGGGGCACACCTACCCCGGAGCAAAGGAGATCGTTATGGAATGGCTGACGCAAAATTGGGTCTGGCTGGTATTGGTTGCCGCTGTCGCGTGGATGTTCTTTCGCGGTCGGCACGGCGGTTCGATGGGGTGCTGCGGGACGCACGATCACGAAATGGCGCACGAGGGCCCCGCTGGGGAAGGCAAGGCGCAGAGGCCGGATGCTTCGCGCACGCCTGCGAAAGGGCCGGTCACGGGACAGCCGGCGGAGCAATCTGTGTCCTCGCATCGCCACGGCCAAGGCGGATGCTGCTCATGAGGATGTCTGGCGACGCTCATCCATTACGCCCGCCGCACGCGTCATTGGCGCGGTAGCCTGCCTGAATTCGGGGCCTTGGGGGGCACATGATCCGGGCTCGACCCGCGATCGAGGGCGGTGTCGTGGCCGTGAGCGCCTTGATCTCCCCCGCAAAGCGCCGCCGGAACGTGGCGATGGTGTCGTGATCGGGGTGGGTATTGCCCGCGATGAACCGAAACGCCACCGAATCGTAGCTCGCCCGTTCAATCGCGCGGCTCGCGTGCACCCCAGTCGCGTAGCCGTAGATGAGCAGCCCCAGCAGCGTTGCAGGGTGATGCGCATCGCTGCCCCGGCGATTGGCCCACTGGGGATGGGGCTCACCAGAATGGCCAGCACCATGAGACCGATCACCATCAGCGGCCCCCATGTCCCCAGTTGCGCAACGCGTTCGCGAAGTTCGGCTCCGTTCAGGATCGTCATCAGCAAGCCGGTTTCGTGCAGCAGCCAGTACGTTGCCGCAAGCGCCACAAGGATAAAAACGCCGGCAAGGAACTTGAGCCGCGCCGCCCGCGTCACGGCCATGCCTGCGCGGCCCCGCCGCAGCGGCACCATACGCACGAGCAATCGACGTGGTTGCACGTCACGTCGCGCCGGCGCGATTGAACGCGCAGCCGAGCCCACGGATACAGCAGCCGCTTGAGCCACGACGGGCCGTAGTAGAGGTGTAGAAACCGGCGTGCGTCGCCGCTCGCGGATGCCTTCTGCAGGAACCGGCGGTAGCCCGAATTTCCCATGTAGCCAAATACGGCGCGGTTGACCACCGCTGCCCGCAGTCCCGGGAGAAAGGCCTGGCGCCAGCGGACATCGCCCCAGAGCGCGTCCTGGAATCCCGCCTGCTGACCCGCGACCGGATGCTGCCCGGAATACGCCGAGACCGGTATTCTGAAGTTTTCCGCGCCGCCGTGAGGCTGCGGGTTTCGCATCTCCAGCCCGATGAGATCGCGAAAGCGCTCGACGGTCCGCGCGACGTACTCGGCTTCGCGCTTGAATTCGGAGAACATGCAGGTTTTTACCGTCCCGTAACCGTTGGCGACCAGCACGTACGCATATCCCTGCGGCGCCAGGTCGTCGTCGCAGATCGCCCACCAGCCGTCGGCCATCGATGTCTCGAAGTGGTACCCCACTGCGATCGCGTCCGCAGCCCGCGGTCCCGCCGCCAGGATCGCGGGGCCTTCGATATGGCGGAGCCTGCTCCCGAAGCGAACCTCGATCCCCAGGGCGCGGGCCTGCGCGAGCAGCGCCGAGTCGATCGTACCGCGGCCCGGCCCGCGCTCGATCGTGTAGAAGAGCGGCAATTCGCTGTGAAAATCGTACCGGTTTCCCCAGGCGTCGAACGTGACGCCGTCCCGGCAGGGCGTCCGGTCGAAGTCACAGGCAAGACCGTGCTCGCGAAATTCGTCGAGCACGTCTCCCGCCGTCGTCCAGTTCTCCAGGCCCTGGTGGTCGCCCTGAAACCGGGAGCCCACCTCGGCCGCGGCTTCGTGGACCACGACCGCTCGTCCCGCGCGCGCGAGCGTGATCGCCGCGGCGAGTCCGGCGGGACCTGCCCCGACGATCTGAATCGGCTTGTCGCTGGTCGAGGCGCTCATGCGGGGTCCGCAGCGCTCCTCACGAAGCGAGCGTTCCGTCCGTCACACACCGCTCGTCGAACTCGAACGCTACGCGGGCGTTGGGTACTGTCAGGCGCAGGCGGGCTTCGTAAAAGACCTCCTTGCCGGACTCGACCCGCTGCAGTGGCACGGCGCCGCCCTTGTATCCGAGTTCCGCCACGTCCACCGATGCGGCTGAACACCAGCGAGTTGATGATCGCGAGTGACCACAGGCCGTAGGCGGATGCGGATTCCTGATTCATGCCCTCATACCTCTCATGCGATCCCGTGTCGGTGCTGACGTCTTGCGCGGGTTCCCGGCCACCATGAACCCATACATGGAACAATGGGCACGCGAGAAGGGTGAAAATAAGGTTTTCACTGCTTTTCCTTTCGTTTTTGCGCAGGCGGTTTTACATATTTAGGCAAAACCGCCCCGGATAAAAATGCGAAAGTGCCATCAAAAACCTGCCGAAACACCATCCGTACGCGTTTCCCGAGGTGAATCGACCGTGGAATTAAACGTTATTCAAAAAAAATGGGGCGGTTTTGCTTTTAGCAGCCTGTCGGACCATCAAAGTCCGACAGGCTGCTAGCGCTTGCGCACGGGCGCGCCGCACTTCGAGCAGAAGAGGTCATCCGATGCCACCCGGTTGCCGCATTGCGGACAGAAACCCGCGCCGCGCTGCGCCGCTCCGGACGCCTTCCTGCTTAGACGCCACCACAGCAAAAATGACCCGGCTCCGACGAGCAGGGCGGCGAGGATCGCGACGATCAGGAGCCCCTGCGGCGAAGTGACGGTGGAACCCGAATTGACGGTGGAACCAGTCGCCGGCGCAGGTATTGGAGCCGCCTTGCTCAGTCCGAGTATCTCGGAGGAGGTTCGCGGGTCCGTCTTGGTGTAGCTGATCTCGACGGGAACCCGCGTTCCCGCGTCGAAGGCGCCGAGATCGGCCTTCCGATAGAGCAGGCCGTCCGGGCCTTTCGCCGCGGCACCCAGCCCGGGCTTCACCGCGACGTTGCTCGCTGCCGCAGGCTCCTGCAGCTGCACGGACAACCGGTCCACCGCCACGTCCCCCGGCCATACGTACGTAAAGCGGCGGTCCGGGTTGTCCGGCGCGAGCCGGTCATAGTATTCGACGTGGATGAGACGGTGCTCGGTTTTGAAACGCAGCGTGGTGAACGCGTCGGCGTAAATCCGCTCGTGTTCCAGATTGAAAAGCCCGGAACCCGGCGCGGTGGCGAACGCGACCGCCGTCGGATCGCTCGAGGCGGGCACGCGGAGGGATACCGTGGCGGGCAGCGCAAGATCGGCGGCGAGCTCGCCCGTGAGGATCACGAGCGCCGCCCCGCGCCGGTCGAATTCCGGCCAGATCTCGACCTCGAGGCTCGCGAAACGTGGCTTCTCCTCAGCCGCACTGCCGGCAGGTGGGGCGGCAGCGGGCGCAAGCAGGGGCATGATGGCGAAGACGACCAGCGTCACTCCTGATGCGAGGAGTGTTGCCGCGCCACCACCCGAGGTTCCTCGTCGTCTCATATCGTTCATGTTGATCATGCCGAATCCCATGCCCCATCCCGAGCCATAGTCGCCCCACATCATCGGCGTCCTCCTTTCACGTGAAACGGAAAGCCTGTTGCCCCGGTTTGCCGCGGGGAGGTGTTCGAATTGGTGAACTTGCGCACCCGCAGCGTGAGCTCCTCGATCCCGATGACTTCCACAATGTCGCCGACGGCCACGCGCTCTGTGGCCTTGGCCGACCAGAGCTCGCTTTTCACCCATACCGTGAGCGCGTTGCCGCGCACCTCGCGCACCGTACCGACAGCGCGCAGCATGTCTTCCGCGCCGGTGCAAACGGGTTTACGCATCGCTTTCACCGCGAGCACGTAGACGCCGGCGGTCACGGCCACCGCTGCTCCATAAAGCGGGATTGCCGCGCCCATGGGCAACAGCCAGAAAACCGGGAGCGCGAGCAGTGGCATGGCGAGAATCAGGTGGCACATGGCCGTATCACGCGCCGTAGCTCCGCGCGAACAGCGTGCTCAGCCGCGGGATGAAGGCGGGCGTCCGCTTCGCGTAGCTTGCAAACTCTTCGCCGAACTCGGCAGCCACCTCCCGTTCCTCGCGGCGCGCGAGCCGGACGTACATGGTGAGAAGGATGGGGAACATGACCAGCGTCACCAGAGTGGGCCATTGCAGGAGGAAGCCCGACAGGATGAGGACGAAGCCGAGGTACTGGGGGTGGCGAACCCCGGCGTAAGGCCCGCTCGTCGCAAGCTCGCGGCGTCGCTGGGCCTCGTACAGGATCCCCCAGGACCTGGCGAGCAGGACGAAGCCGGCGAAGATCAGCACGTAGGAAGCGACATGGAACGGGCCGAAATGGGGGTTGCCTTTCCACCCGAAAATGACCTCGAGCAGGTGCCCCGCGTCGTGCGAGAGAAAGTCGACCTCGGGATAGCGGGTGCCCAGCCAGCCCGACAGCAGGTAGATCGTGAGCGGAAATCCGTACATCTCGGTGAACAGCGCGACCAGGAACGCGGAGAATGCGCCGAACGATCGCCAGTCCCGCTTCGTCCTCGGCGTGGCGAAGCTGAACGCGAAGATGATGAAGACGGCGGAATTGACGATCACCAGCGTCCACAGTCCGTAGGCGGATCGGGACTCGCTGATTGCGAGCATCAACAGGGCGTACGCCGACTCGTGCTCACTCATGGCGGTCTCCATGTCGGTGTTGTTGCTGGTCGCGATTCGCGCCGTGCCCATGCCCGCGGTGCATGAACAGGTGCAGCAGCGGGCAGGCAAGCACCAGGGCGAAGGGAAGAAACTCGATCGCGTGGGCGCGGTGCCCGGTGATCAGAAAATACGCCGCTACCAGCACGAAGCCGATGAGCGCCCAATTGGCCTTCGACGACCAGGTGCTCCCGCGGTGGGTATCGTGTTCGCGGGTCATGCAGGCGCCTCAACCGATCGCGCGGAGCGCGGGAAAGGTTTCGATCAGCCAGAACGAGAAAACATTGAGCCAACCGGTGATCATGGCGACGCCGAGTGCGACCATCAGCAGGCCACCGGCGAGCTGCAGCGTTTGCCCCAGCCGGCGCGCTTCCCGCAGCAGCCGCGCGGCGCGATCCAGAAACAGCGCCGACGCGAGAAACGGCACGCCGAGCCCGAGCGCGTAGGCGCCGAGCAGTCCGACGCCGCCCGCCGTGGTGCCCACGGCGCTCGCGGTCAGGATCGCGCCGAGCACCGGTCCGATGCACGGGGTCCAGCCGAAGCCGAACGCCAGGCCGAGCACGAACGCGGACACGGGATGTCCGCTGACAACGTGCGGGTGAAACCGCACGTCCCGCTGCAGTACCGGCATCCAGCGCAGCATGCCGAGCATCAGCAGGCCGAAGCCGATGATGATCGCGCCGCCGACGAGATTCGCTTCGTAGCGGTAGCGGATGAGCAGTTGCCCGAGGGCGCTCGCGCTCGCCCCGAAGGCGAGGAAGACCGTCGAGAAGCCGCTCACGAACAGCCCGCTCATCGCGAGCGCCGAAAGGCGCCGGGATACGGTCAGGTGCCGGCGGTGGTGGAAACTCTCGCCCCCGACGTACGAGATGTAGCCGGGCACCAGCGGCAGCACGCAGGGCGAGAGGAACGAGACGATCCCCGCCGCGAAGGCGGTCAATGCGCCGAGACTGGACAGGTCGCCCATCGAACGTCAGACGTCGCAGTCTGCGCCGCCTTGCTCGGGCAGCAGGCCGCGCCGCTTCAACTCTCTGGCGACATTCGCGTGCCAGCCGCGTGCGCTGGAGAAATTCGCGTCCATGACTTCCCGCGGATCGACATCCTGCCATTCCGTGTTCCTCGCCACCTTGAAGTAAAGCGCGATATGGGCGTAATGGTGGGGGAACCAGAAGGCGTTGAAGGCGAGGGCTTCGCGGAATAGCTCCTCTTCGCTCAATCCTTGCGCCGCGCCGAGCGTAAGCAGCCCGAGAAGCGCGGAGCCATGGTTGCAGTCCTGATAGAACGTCGAGTTGTCGCAGCAGGGGCGGAAAGTGTTGCGGGCCACCCGGGTCACCAGTGTCTCCTGTGCGACGGTGAGATCGACGATGGGGAACTTGTTGAAGTAAGCACTGCCGTTTGCTTCCTTGCCCAAGCTCCATCCGCCTGTCGAGGCGAAGCGAGAAAGCTTGGGCCCGTTGAGGGGGCTTTCGTTGTTCGCCGCCATGCGGTTCGCGAGCCCCAGGGGCCACAGGAGGTTCACGTGGACGTTTGCGGTTTCCCGGGTGAGCAGGATTGGCCGGCGCGAAGGCTTGCTCAGGACCTCTTTCAGTCTTGCGGGGATACCGCCGCGCCGCGCATATAAGGCCTCGATCTTTTGCGGGTCAACGACGCCTTCCTGCACGAGCTTGACGACGCTGTCCGCGAGCACCACCCTGCTGCGGTGCCCGCCAGCGGGCACCGCATATGCCATGGCCTCCTTGAACAATTGATTCCTTTCGGAGACGGGCGCCGCAGTCGCCAGCACGGGGACCGTCAGAAAGGCCAGAACACACGATCTGAAGGCAATTGTCATCTGGGCAGCTTCACTTGATCGAGGCGCAGGCCTCATTCCGCCTGGAGCTTCCGCACCAGGGGCAGCACCTTCTCGTCGAGTGATTTCCGCGTGACGGCGCCGATCACCTTGTGGCGGATCATTCCGCGCTTGTCGACGATGAACGTCTCGGGAACGCCGTAGACGCCCCAGTCGATCCCGACCCGGCCGTCGAGGTCCGCGCCGGTGCGCGTATAGGGGTCGCCCAGCTCGCCCAGCCACCGCGCGGCGTCATCCGGCCGGTCCTTGTAATTGAGACCGTGCAGCGGAACGTTGCCCTCCGCCCGGAGCTGCATCCACAGCGGATGCTCCGCGCGGCACTCCACGCACCATGAGGCAAATACGTTGACGACCGAGACTTCACCGCGCAGGTCACTCGAGGCCAGCCCCAGCGTGCGGCCCTTGACCGGCTCGAGCCGGAATTCAGGCACGGGCTTGCCGATCAGCGGGGAAGGGATTTCGCGCGGATTGAGGGTCAGGCCGACGCCGAGGAACACGGCAATTACCGCAAAGATCGCGAGCGGCCAGAGATAGCTCCGCGAGCCGGGCGGGAGAGCCTGCGCATTTGCCGCGTTGGACGCAGCCTCATGGGTAAGGTTGGTGTCGCTCATGCTTCAGGACACGATTGGCGCCATGGGCAGGGAACAGGCAGGATGTTACTCGGTGCAGCAATCGACCAGTTTTTTCACGATGTCCTCGAGCGTCCACGGTTTTTCGCCTGCTGCGACTTTCTTGAATCCGGATACATCGATGAGCTTCAGCCGCAGGGCCCAGAACAGGGAGTAGGTCTTGTAGGCGCGGGCCAGCATCTCCTGCGCGTCCTGCTTCTTCCCGTCGGAATGGAGCTTCGTCCCGACCTCGATCAGCCGCATGGTCGCCGCGAGCAGGTGTTTCGTGATGCACCAGGTCTCGCCCTCGTGCCGGTCGATCATTCTTGCCAGCAGCTCCTTGCGGATCGAACGCACCTCGTTCAGGAGATCGAAATACTCGGGCTTGTCCGTCTTCGCGCCCGTGAAGAAGAAATGCTCCTCGAGACTGATCAGGTTCATGATCGCGATGCTCAGGTCCTCCTCCGTCGAGAGATCGACGCTTCCCGTTTTTTTCATCGCTTCGACCCGCTCGAGCAAGGCTTCGAGCGTGGGCAGTCCGGTAATGGCGGCGGCGGATGTCATAGCGCGAAGATGCCCAGGCCAAGCGCGATCATGGCGACGCCGCCGCCCCAGAAGCGCAGATTCCTCGTGCTCCGCTTCTTCCACCCCTCGACCTTTTCGACGAGCGTCCTGTCGCTGGCAATGAGGAGGATCGCGGCGAGCGGCAGCACGAAGATCACGTTATAGAGCATGAGGTAACCGAGGCCGACCGCATACGTTGTCTGGTCGTGAAGCAGGCCCAGGACCATGAGGTAGGGCCCCCCGGTGCATGGGAACTCGCACAGCCCGACCAATCCACCCAGCCCGAGGGCCGAAGGCAGCGACGCCTTTTCCATCAACCCCGCGATTTTGCCGTGAGCGGCGTGAGGAATCTGCAGCTTGACCGGAAATGCCGGGAAGTAGTGATTGCCCAGATTGACCAGCCCGAGCGCGATCAGCAGGGAAGCCCCGACCTTCGCCATGAAGTGCGGCGTGTCGAAGAGGTGCAGCACCTGGAGTATGCCCAGGCCGATCAGCGTGTAGACGAGGAAGATGCCCAGGATGTAGCAGACGCCGATCTGCAGGATGCCCGATCGCAACCGTCCGAGACTGAACAGGAATGCGATCGTCAGGATCAGGATCGAAAAAGCGCAGGGGTTGATGCTGTCGATGAGCGACGCGACGACGACCAGCGGCAGCAGCCACTTGCCCTCGTTCGACAGGTGCCATAGCGCCGTCGTTCCGATATTTCCCGACTGAAACAGCAATACGGAGCCCACCAGCAAAACGCTGATCCCCACGAGCGCTGCAAGCCCCTTGTTCATGGGGGCGCTTACGGCCGCACCAAGGCGGTGAACTGAAGCTCCAGCGGCGCGGCTTCGGCGGTTCTGATCGTCACGACCCGCTCCGTCGGGCCGATCCCGGCGGGTCCGTGGGCCGCCGGATCAAACACGGCCTCCACCTGAGCAGTCCCACCCGGCGCGATGCGCTCGAAAATGCCCGCATTGGCTCCATGCCCGGGCATGCCGAACGGTCCCTTCCTCCCGGACGGTGTAATCAACGTTGCTTCCGTGCACATGCAGGAGGTGTACAGCCTGGTGATGGTGACGGCAGACTTGCCGGTATTGCTGATCGAGAACCGGTGAGAGACCTTTCCCGCAGCCATCGAGATGGTGCCGAAGTCGAAGGACCGTGACATCGACATGAGCGGGCTGGGCACGGCGACCGGGCTGGGCGCGGCGACGGGTCTCTCCATTGCAGGTCCTGGCGCCGCGACGTTGGGTTGAGCCTTGAAAATCCCGACCAGGACCACGATGACCGCAAAGGCGATCAATCCGTAGAAAATCGTGTTCATAACCGCTGCCGGTTTCATGATTTCCCTTTCTCGACGCTGATCTGAAAATCTCGAATTCGCGACGGTCTTCATTTCCAGGTTTCGTGGGCGAAATGCCGGAGGCGCCTCATCGCTGCTCGTACACCGAGCTGATGCCGAGTACGCTGAACAGCATGACGCGGTAGGGCTCGCCCGGCATGTCCATTCCCGGGGCGCTCTTGGGCATGCCGGGCGCCGCGACGCCGGCACCCGGCGGGCGCTCGCGCAGCAGGCGCTTGATCGTATCCGCCGGCACGTGGCCTTCGATCACGTAACCGCCGGCCACCGCGGTGTGGCAGGAGCGCAGCGAGTCGGGTATCCGGAACTTGTCCTTGATCGCGCTGACGTCGGACATGACGCGGGCGGTAACATTGAATCCGTTGCTGCGCAGGTGGCGATCCCAGCCCACGCAGCACCCGCAGGTCGGAGTTTCGTAAACGGTGATGCCCTGTGCGGCTGCTGGTGCACCAATCGGCCCAGCCGCCAGTGCGACAGCCAGCGCGATCGGCCAGATCCGTTCGCGTCCATCGTTGCCGTGACCAATCATGTCCGTCACCTGATCCGAGTTTTCACCCGGTCGCGTCCCGGCGGGCCGTGCCCGTTAGGTATGGCCGTGGTGGTGTGTTCCGCCGGGCGCGTGGCCGGCGCGAGCGGCGCCGCTCACATACTTGTCCGGTTGCGCGGTGAAGGTCTTCTGGCATGCCGCGCAACAGAAGTAGTAGGTTTGCCCGGCGTACTCCGCCTTGGCCGCTGCATTGGCAGGGTCCACATTCATCTTGCACACAGGATCAGTTGCCATGTCTTACCTCCGTCAGGTTGACTTCCGTTTCCATCCGCCGCCGATTCGGCCGGCACGTCCATGAGCCGTCACAGCCTCGCCCGCCTGAGCCTGAGCGCGTTGGTGACCACCGAAACCGAGCTCATCGCCATCGCCGCGCCGGCGAAGATCGGCGAGAGCAGCAGGCCGAAGAAGGGATACAACACGCCCGCCGCGATCGGCACCCCGAGCGAGTTGTAGACGAACGCGAAAAACAGGTTTTGCTTCACGTTGCGCATCGTGGCATGCGAGAGCCGGATCGCCTTCACGATGCCGCGCAGGTCGCCCTTGACGAGCGTCACGCTGCCGCTTTCGATCGCGACATCGGTGCCGGTGCCCATCGCAATCCCGACATTGGCCTGGGCGAGCGCGGGGGCATCGTTGATGCCGTCGCCCGCCATCGCGACCACGCGGCCGCGGCCTTGCAGCGACTTGATGGTGTCCACTTTCTGCTCGGGCAGAACTTCCGCGATTACTTCCTCGATGCCGAGCTGCCTGCCGACCGCGTCCGCCGTCTTGCGCGAGTCGCCGGAGAGCATCACTACGCGCACGCCTTCGGCCTGGAGCGCCTTGATGGCCTCATGCGTCGTTCCCTTGATCGGGTCGGCGACGGCGATCACCGCGGCGGTGCGGCCGTCGATCGCCGCGTAGAGGGCGGTCTTGCCCTGGCTCCGGAGCGCGTCGGCCTTTTCAGCCAGCGACGGAGGCACGGCACCGTGCGATTCCATGAATCGGCGGCTCCCGACCGCGACCTTGCGCCCGCCGATTTCTCCCCGGACCCCCTGGCCGGTTACGGATTCGAAATTCTCGACCAGCGACAGGCGCACGCCGCGCTCCTCCGCGCTCTTGACGATGGCCTGGGCGAGGGGATGCTCGCTGGCGCGCTCGAGGCTCGCGATGAGCGTCAGCGCATCGTTCTCGGTGACGCCTTCGACCACCAGATCCACGAGCTGCGGCCGTCCCAGCGTCAGCGTCCCGGTCTTGTCCATCACGAGCGTGTCCACCTGGCGCAGCTTCTCGACCGCTTCGGCGTTGCGGAACAGGATGCCGTTCAGCGCCCCTTGCCCCATCGCAACGGTGATCGAGATCGGGGTGGCGAGCCCGACCGCGCAGGGGCAGGCGATGATCAGCACGGCCACCGCGTTGACCAGCGCGTAGGTCAATCGAGGCTCCGGTCCGTAGAGCCACCAGACGAGAGCGGTCAACACGGCGATTGCGATCACCGTCTGCACGAAATAGGCGGCGACCAGGTCCGCCAGACGCTGCACCGGCGCGCGCGTGCGCTGGGCCTGGGCGACCATGTGCACGATCTGCGACAGCAGTGTGTCGGCGCCGACCCGCTCGGCGCGGATGATGAGCGTCCCTTTCCCGTTGATCGTCGCGCCGGTCACCCGGTCGCCGGGCTTCTTGGGCACGGGAACCGGCTCGCCGGTGACCATGGATTCGTCCACGTTGGACGACCCCTCCATGCAGGCGCCGTCAACCGGCACTTTCTCGCCGGGGCGCACGCGCAGCTTGTCGCCGACCTGAACTTCGCTGAGCGGCACCTCCACTTCGCGCCCGTCCGCTTCGATGCGCAGCGCCGTGTTGGGCGCGAGCGCCAGCAGCTCCCGGATCGCCTGGCTGGTCTGCCCGAGAGCGCGCAATTGCATCACCTCGCCCAGCATCACCAGCGTCACGATCACCGCGGCCGCCTCGAAATAAGTTCCGACCTCACCGCCGTGGCTGCGGAATTCCTGCGGGAACAGGCTCGGGGCGAACACCGCCGCGATGCTGAACAGGTACGCAAGGCCGACGCCGAGGCCGATCAAGGTGTACATGTTGGGGCTGCGATTCTTGAGAGACAGCCAGAACTTGTGGAAAAACGGCCATCCGCTCCAGAGCACGACCGGCGTGCCGAGCGCGAGCTCCACGTACATGCGCACGTGCGGCGCAAGGCCGAGCGGCTGCGTGATGCCGAAATACGGCGCCATTGCGATGAAGACGAGCGGGGCGGACAGCACGGCGCCGACCCCGAAGCGGCGCGTCATGTCGCGCAGCTCGGCATCGTCCTCCTCCGCGCCCGCCACCGGCACCAGCGCCATGCCGCACTTGGGGCACGGTCCCGGCCGGTCCTGGCGCACTTCCGGGTGCATCGGACAGGTGTACTCGGCCGCCGCCGGCGCGGCGGGAATCGTCGGCACGAGCGGCATGCCGCATTTAGGGCAGGAGCCGGGCCCGTCCTGCACAATCTCCGGGTGCATGGGGCAGGTGTACTGGCCGCTCTTAGGCGCGGCAGGAGCTGCAACCGGCGCGGGTTTCGCCAGATACTTCGGCGGATCGGCCTTGAACGCGGAGAGGCAGTGCTTGCTGCAGAAGTGGTATGTCGTGCCACCGTGCTCGTGCGAGCCCGCGGCTGACGCCGGGTCCACTTTCATGTTGCAGACCGGGTCGACGGCCTGGACTGGCGCGGTCTGGACGGCCGGCGCGGACTTGGCGAGGAATTTTTCCGGCTCGGCCTGGAATGCCGCCCGGCAGCCACCGCAGCAGAAGTAGTAGGTCGTGCCGCCATAGGCGTAGGATTCCGTTGCCGTCGCCGGATCGACCTGCATTCCGCACACGGGATCCGTCACCTGCGCGCCTGCTCCCTGCCCGTGGGCCGCGCCACCGCAGCAGCCATGGGTACCCTTGCTCTCGCCGTGCTTCACGGGCTCCTTGCGTGCATCAGCCTCGGCTGCGTGGCCGCAGCAAGCGTGCCCGTGGTGGTTGTGACCATGTCGTAAATCGTTCATGCTCTGCTCCCTAGCATTGAGTGAGTCACACCGCGAGTGTAAATTCCGTACTTCGGTACGGAGTCAAGGGGGTGGTTATGGCGGATCGAACGGATTTCACTATCGGCGATGTCGCCGAGGCCGCGGGCGTCGGGGTCGAAACGGTGCGCTACTACGAGCGGCGCGGGCTGGTGCCGCAGCCCAACCGCAGGCTGGGGTCGTATCGCCGCTACGGCAACGGGCACGTGAGTCGCATCCGCTTTATCAAGCGCGCGCAGGCGCTCGGGTTCAGCCTGGAGGAGATCGAGTCGCTGCTCGAGCTGGAGGATGGCACGGACCGCCGCAGCATCCGTCGCATCGCCGCCGCGCGGATCGAGGACACGCGGCGGCGCATCGCGGACCTGAGGCGCATCGAGCGCGTGCTCGCCCATCTGGTCCACGAATGCGCAGCGCACGCGAGATCGCCGCGCTGCCCGATCATCGCCGCGATCACCGAAGACGGTCCGCAAGCTTAAGAGCCCCGAACAAAATGACTTTCCCCTCCTTTTCAAGGAGGGGTGGATGCGAAGCAGACGGGGTGGTTGTGGTACACCCATCACTCCCACCACCCCGCCCGCAGTCCCTCTCCCCCGCCCCTCTCCCAAGCTGCGAGGGGAGGCTCGAAATTCCCCTTCTCCCCTCGGGAGAAGGGGAAGGGATGAGGGATGGCGCGCACCCCTCCTCCGGCAGGAGGGGAGAGTGCAGGCGATCTGACGCATTCGCTCATTTTGTTATGGGCTCTAAGGAAGTCCTGGTCGCATTGCTCATGTCTTTTCGCCTTCGTGGGGCGGCAGCCGGTCCGGAACGGCGCAAAAGCCCTGCGCGGGCACGCCGAGCGCCGCGTTGAATTTGCTGGACATGTTCTGATAGGCGATCAGCGCCGCCAGCTCGACGATTGCCTGGTCGTCGAAATGCCGGCGCAGACCCGACACCAGCGCCGCGTCGACGTGCCGGTCGCTGCGCGTGACGGTCTCGGCGCAACGCAGCGCGGCCTTCTCGCGCTCGCTGAACAGCGTGGACTCCTCAAACAAGGGCAGGGCACGGAGCTTGTCCTCCGCGATGCCGCGCCCGAGGCCGAGGAAAGCGTTCAGGTCCACGCAGAATTCGCACCCGTTGATCTGCGAGACCCGCACCTGGACGAGTGATCGCAATGCAGGCTCGATGCGCGCGGAGGCGCGGTCGAGCGCCCGGTACATCGCGCTCATGGCGAGAAACACCGCCGGCATCCGCGCCCACAGGCGGACCGGCTCGAGCTCGCGCCCGTAGCGGCGGCGCTGCCGCCGGAACATCAGGCGAAGGTACCAGGGGTAGGGAAAGTCCGCCGGTGTCTCTACGTAGCTCATGCGCCACCTTTCCCGGCGCCGGGACCTGCATTCTTCGAGTTCGCCTGCCACTGCTGGTAGCAGTCGAGCCCGCAGAAATACGCGACATAGTCCACGGCTTCCGAGCAGCAGGCTTCGGAGCGGGGTATCTCCTTGAGACAGACCTCGCATTTCACCTTCTGGGGTTCCGCTTCCCGCGTTGGTTTTTTCATGGTCCGCCTCCAAGCCGTCGCGTGTGACGGTTTATGCCGGCGCCGTCATCGGAACGGCTGCGGCGCCGCACTTGATTTCCACCATCTCGCGCAGTGCCGCTTCCTCGGCCACGAAAACCTCGACGGCCCGTGGATCGAACTGGGTGCCGGATTGGCGCGTGATTTCGGCCCGCGCCGTGTCGAAGGGGAGGCCTTTCCGGTAAGGCCGGTCCGAGGTGATCGCGTCGAGCGCGTCGATCACGGAGAACAGCCGCGCCCACAGCGGGATCGCTTCACCCTCCAGTCCGCGCGGATAGCCGGTGCCGTCGAAACGTTCTTCATGGTTGAGCACGAGCTCGGCCGCTTCCGCCATGAACGGAGCGCCCGCGAGAATACGGTGGCCGATTTCCGGATGGGTGCGCATGATCCGCCATTCGGCGTCACTCAACGATGCCTCTTTCAGCAGTATCGAATCCGGGATGCCGATCTTGCCGATGTCGTGCAGCAGCGCGCCCAGGTAGACGTATTGCAGCTCCTGCGGGTCGGCGCTGAAATGCCTGGCGAGCACGAGCGTATGGCAGGCGACCCGTTTCGAATGCAATCCGGTTTCGTGCTCACGGGCGTCCAGCGCGGCAACCAGTGCCTCGCCCAGCGCGCGTTGCCCATTGTCATGGCCCACGGGCAGGGCGTGGTAGCGGCGTGCCGCGAGGAAGCAGCTTTCGCAGAAATAGCCGTCATGGTCGCGGGCATGCGGCAGCCCGGCGAGGGAAGCCCCGCAATGCCGGCAGGATTTTTGGGCGGTGTTCGCGGCGGGGCGAGCATCCATGGGAACCCGCCCGGCTACCTTGCGCCGTGAAAGAAGTTGTAGAGCGGCACGAACACCAGGCCGAAGTAAATGCCGTACAAAAAGCTCTCGAGCAGTCCGAGGAAGAAACTCGGCCACGAGATCCAGGTGAATCCCGGCAGCAGCTTCAGCCACACCTCGAACATACGCTGGCCGAATGCGAGGTCGTAGGCCACGCAAAAGGCGTAGGTAACCGCCAGGAACGAGCCCATGGCAAGACCCACATCGCGCCAGTAGAGCTTACCCATGGTGATGTCCTCCATGCTGATGTTCGCCTTGGGCCGCGCCGCCGAGATATTGTTCCGGCGCCTGCTCGAATTTTTCGCGGCACGAGGTCGAGCAGAAGTGATAAGTGTTGCCGCGGTAGGCGCTTGCCGCTGTGGATTTTTCCGTATCAACGGTCATTCCGCACACGGGATCTTTGGTCGCGCCCCCAGCCGGCTCGTCGTTCTTGCCGTGGCCCCCATGGTGGCCATGACCGCCGATGTGAGACCCGCACCCGAAGCGCATCATCAGGTAGAACAGCACGCCCCAGAAGAGCAGGGTGCCCAGGCTTTTCAGGCTTTCCGGGTCCATTGATGCCTCCTTCGGGTCATGACCCGAGGCTGTCGCAAACCCGTTGCAGCCGCGCCCGGACCTCCTTGCCGAGCGCGTGCACTTCCGGCTTGTCCACCAGCTTGAGCACGGCGTCCGGGTCCATGAATCCGACCCAGATGCGCCCGTCGTCCTCCTCGCGCACGACCACATTGCACGGCAACAACAAGCCGATATCGGGATCGGCTTCGATCGCCCGATGGGCGAGCGGCGGGTTGCACGCACCGAGAATGCGGTACGGGCGCCGATCGATGTTCAGCTTGGCTTTCATCGTGCTCTTCACGTCGATGTCGGTGAGCACGCCGAAGCCTTCTGTTTTCAGGGCCGCAGTTACTTTCTCGACTGCGGCGTCGAACGGCATCTTGAGGCGGGTGCTGAATCCGTACATGGGTCTTCTCCTTGAGAAGTTCCGTAACAGGGGTCTCAGGCCTCGATATCGCGCTTCTTCTGCTCGAACTCCTCGCGCCCGATTTCGCTGCGGGCATAGCGCTCCTTGAGAATGTCGAGCGCGTTTTTCCCGGGCGTCGGGCCGGCGCTGGAGGTGCCGGTGCCGGCCGCGGTCCATCTCACCAGGACCACGATGCCGACGATGACGAGTACCCAGAACAGCACCATGCTGATCATCCCGAACCCCATCCCCCATCCCCAGCCGTAATCATATCCACCCCACATCAGCGTTCTCCTTTCGCATTGGTCGATGGTTACTTGAGCCGCCAGTTGAATACGCGCGGCCTGGCCTCGCCCGGCCGCGCGATGCGCAGCTCGATCGCCTGCGGTTGCGGATCGAGCGCATTGAATTTCAGCACGCCCTTGCGATGATGGCCGCCGGGCGGATCGCCCTGCCAGGCGGCGGGAGCGAGTGCCCTGCCGCCGGCAACGAGGGACGCCGACTTCGCCGGATCATCGTTGAGCTCCTGCGTATGGGTATCGAAGACGATCTCGAATTCCCACGCGCCGCCGGGCAGCGCGCGCGGCGTGGCTTTGACCGTGACTCCAGCCGCGGTGTTTGATTGAGCGGAGAGCGCGGAAGCCGCGATCGCGCCGCCCGCGGCGGGGAGGCCGGTCACGAGCGCGAGCAGCAGCGTGATCAGGCGTGCGCGCATTGGGCGTGCTCCTTGGTGGCGTTCCAGAGTTTGTTGCCGATGTACGCGATCCCGGCGGCGTTGAAAGCGAGGCCCACCCAGAAGAACTCGACCTGATACTGGGCGGCGAACGTCACGAGCCCGGTCGCGCCGAGCACAGGGGCGACGTTGACCAGGTAGTGCGCGCAGCAGGAAATCATCGCCGCGGTCGAGGTGGTGCCGGACGCGGCCATCACGGTGCGCGAATCCTTCGACTGGTGCAGCAGTTGCCGCAACCGCATGTAGAGCGCGACCTGCAGTCCGAATCCCGCGGCGAGCGGCAGAACGTAAAACCAGAACTCCGAAAACTGGTCCACGGTGAATTTCCAGCCGGAGACGAGAGTGAGCACGCCGAAATACGCGGCGAGCAGCAGGCCGAAGGCGAGTATTCCGAAACCGGTGGGCCTTGCGGCGGTGACGACGTAGGCATTCATGGCGATCCAATCCTCAGCGTTAAGGGCGTTGCACCGGGCCCTGAGTCAATGGGCACGGCGCCTGCGGAACCGGCAGTGACTTTGCTGGTGCGATCGCTTGGTCACCTCGGCTCCTCGGTGTCGGCCGTGTTATTCGACGTCCCGGCCCCACCACGGCGCAAAGCGGCGAATCTGCCCCTTCTGCTCCTTGGTGAGCACGCCGTCGATCTTCTCCTGCGTCTCGAGCCGCGCCTGGAAGCTCTGCAGCCGCAATTCCTGGAGCTTCTTGTACTGATTGGTGATGGCGGATCGGTCGCGTTTCTCGGCAGCCATCAGGTTGCGAAGCTTGTACGCCTCTTCCCGCGTCTTGCCCGCGAGGTCCCACTGTTTCTTCGCGAGGTCCTCATGGATCGTGTTCACCTTGCTCCACTGGTCGGGTGAAAGGTTGAGCTGGTAGAGCATGCCGTAGCCCATGCCGCCACCCATCATGCCGGGACCCATTCCGAAACCGGACCCGTAGCCGCCCATCATTCCGGGGCCCATCATGCCGCCCATCATCCCGGGTCCCATGCCGTAGCCGGGCCCGTAACCGCCACCCGGTCCGGAACCGTAGCCGCCCATCATTCCGGGGCCCATCCCGTAGCCGGGGCCGTATCCACCGCCCGCGCCCGGCCCGTATCCGCCGCCCGGTCCGGGACCGTAGCCGCCCATCATGCCGGGCCCGTAGCCGCCCATCATGCCCGGACCTCTGCCGTAGCCCGGCCCGTAACCTTCCTGTTGTGCGCCGACCAGGGCGGTCGTGCCGAGCGTGGTGACGCCGATCAGCGCGGCGGCGATCAATGACTTGCGAAGATTCATGTGTTTCACGTAGAGCTCCTTTCGTGGTTGACGTGACGATGGTTTGATGCGCCGGTGAGCCCTTCCAATTACAGGGTCGCCGGCAGCAAGCCGGAGCGACGCACGCTTCGAGGTTACGCCTCGAAACGCACGCCGGCTCCCGCGTCAGCTGCGATAGTTGCCGAAAAGGATGAAGCGCGAGAACGCGAGGGCGGGGCCGCGCGGCAAGGCGGGCGCGAGGGGTGCCAGAAATTCTCGCGGATCGTCTGTAACGAGACTGAAAGGCAGCGCGGGCTCATCCCCGCGAAAGCCACCCAGCCCGGCCGGCTGATGATCGCGAAGCGACTGATGACAATGAGCTTGACCGCGCGCTTCCAGCATCATGCAATCCGCCAGCAGCGAGCTCCGGCCGGTGTCGGCTTCATTACGCTTGATACCCTCTGCCTCCACGATGGAAGCGGCTGGTTCTGCACCGCCCGCAAACGCGTATCCCGGCGCAAACCACAACGCGACGGCGAACGCCGTCACGCGCATGATTTCAAGACATAAGCTGGAAGCGCGTTTCATCGAAACGAGGTTAACCGGCACGGACCCGGCGTGACTTGATGTAGATCAACTCGCTGGAACCGCGCAAGCCCCTTCAGCCTCCGGGGCCTTTCTGGCCGCCCCGCGCCTGCGGTACTGTTTCCCGCGCGCTCCCGACGCCGTTCGGCCCGGACGAATGCTGAACGAAGGCGTGAACGCCGACACGGATGCGAGAGCGGCGGTGAACGACGGTCTTGTGACAGGCGACCGAGGCGTATTCCTCGTCGCCCGCGACCTAGCAGCCTGCCGGACTTAGGTGTCCGACAGGCTGCTAACGGCAAAACCGCCCGTGAATTTCGAATGAGCCCCGGTGTAACGGCCCCGATCGGCCTCCGATGGACACGCGCGCAGGCTGGAAATAAGGTTTTCACTGCTATTGGCTCCCGTTATCGCGCGGGCGGTTTTGCACAAGGAGTTTGTCGGGGCTAAGTCCGACAAACTCCTAGCGGCCGTATCGCGCATACACGCGATAATTTCCGTCGGGGAGAACCAGGTGCACATCGTAAGGGGCGCCGCGGTGGCCTTCCATCCCGGGAGAGCCGGCCGGCATGCCCGCTACCGCCAGTCCGCGCGCCTTGGGCCGCTCGGCGAGCAGCCGCCTGATCTCGCGCGCCGGCACGTGGCCCTCGACCGCGTAACCCTCGTTGACGGCGGTATGGCAGCCTCCGAGGACGTTCGGTATGCCATAACGGGCCCGGTAAACCTCCGGGTTCGACACATTCTGAGGCTTCACACGGAAGCCGTTTGCCCGCAGATGCTCGATCCACGAGCCGCAACAGCCTCAGGTCGCGCTCTTGTAGACGGTGACGAAATCCTCGGCGGCGTACGCCGAATACACGGCGGGGAGGGAAGTTGCGAGAACTGCGAGCAGGAATTGCCGTCGCTTCATTTCAAAAGCTCCTTTTCAGAAATATTCCGGTGCCCGTTCGTTGGATACCGATCCGTCGCCGCGAGTTCCGGCTGCGTTGACGGCTCACGCCCGCTTGCCCCATGCGATCGCCGACGTTCCACATACTAATGGTCGCATGCCGGGGTAGCCTTGATTCACATCAATAGTCATAGTCGTTGACCGGATCATTCGCGGCGGGGCTTCGTCCGTTCAGCGCCGAAGCGAGTCCCGGGTGATGTCGGCTTGCGCGCGTCGGATCTTCTCGGGCCATGAACTCTTGATGAAGGCAAGAACCGCCCAGATTTCGTCGTCGGAAAGCGTGCCGCCGAAGGCAGGCATGTCGCTCTGGTAGTTAGGGGGAGCGTACCTGCCGGGAACGAGGCCCTGCCGGGTGATGCCGAACAGCACCGCATCCGGGTGATGCCAGGTGTGTCCGGACGCGTCGTGCGGCGGAGCGGGCATGCGGCCGGTCGGCAGTTTTTCCCGCCAGTCGGGCTGGCCTTGGAGCCCGGCGCCGTGGCAGGCCGCGCAATGCCGCGCGTAGACGGGCTTGCCGCGGGCGACTTGCGCCGCATCCCCCGGGTCGGCACGGGGCTTTTCCTCCGAGAACTGCGCGTAGATGATCGCGCCGACGAGAAACGCAAAAGAAGCCGCCAGGAATCCGACGCCGATCCGGTTACGGGTGTCTTGTTGTACCATTTCCTGCGGCCCACGGTAGCGAAGCAGCGGCCCGGGGTCGCGCCTCAACGGGCGTCATCCAGCAGCTTTCGGATCTGTTCCTCGGGAATCGCGCCCGTCACGCGCCGCCCGTCGGCGAAAAACAGCGTCGGCGTACCGTTGATGCCTTGTTGCCGCCCAAACGCCAGAATCTTTTCGATCGGAGTGTCGCAGGTCCCCACGGTCTTTGGCGGGTTGCCATTGAGCATCATCTCGTCCCAGACCTTGACCCGGTCTTTCGAGCACCAAACCGCCCTCGATTTCTCGTACGAGTCCTGACCGAGGACCGGGTAGAGGAAGATGTAGATCGTGACGTTCTCCAGCTTCGCGAGGCTCGGCTCGATCTTCTTGCAGAACGGGCAATTGGGATCGGAGAAATAGGCCAGCTTGCGCGTGCCCTTGCCCTGCACCTTGCGGAATGCGAGGTCCAGCGGCAATTGGTCGAATTTAACCGCGGTCAAAGCCCGCAGCCGCTCCTCGGTGATATCGGTCCTGCGCGCGACGTCGATCAGCCGGCCGCGCACGATCAGGTAGTTCACGTTCTCGTCGGCATAGAACACTTCGCCGCCCGCGAACACTTCGTAGATCCCCGCGATCGGCGTTCGGGCGACGCTTTCGACCGGCACGCCGGGGTATTTCTTCTGCATCGCCTGCTTCACGGTCGCTTCGCTCGCGGCCGCCATACCCGGGAGCAAGAGGGCCAGAAACAGACAGCTGCGCAGCATGGTCAGCATGGTTGGGGACTCCTTCGCGAGTAAACGGACGTGGCGATGTTTCGCATGCACTCCTGTTGGCGTTGCCCAAGATCCGCGTCCCGCAGCACCCGTCCGTGCGGAGTCTTCGCGTGAGCGCCAGGGAAGCCGTACTTGACCGGATCGCCGAGGTCGAAGGAAAACCGCTTGGCGGCCGATACCTTCCGCGCCAGTTGCGCCAGCTCATCCCGGCTTAGCGGTTGCTTGCGGGGCAGCGCGAGCAGGATCATGTTGCCGGCGCCGCGGACGTCCAGGATAAGCAGCTCGTCGAACACTTCCTGGTAGGTGCGGACCATCGAGTCGTAGAGCGGATTGGCGCTACGGCCCCAGAGGTTGCCGACCACGACCCCCCCCGGCGTGACGGCGCGCCGCACGGCCTGCAGGAACTCCTGGGTAGCCAGGTGCGGCGGGATGCTGTCGGATCCAAAAGCGTCCAGGAAGATCACGTCGTAAGGGTCTCGCACCTTCTCGATGAACCCCCGCCCGTCACCTACATGGGCTTTCATGAGTTCGTCCTCGCGGAAACCGAAGAACTTCTTTGCCACCTCCACGACCTCAGCATCGATATCCACAGCGTCGATAATGGCGTTGGGGTAATACTTGCGCAAGAACATGGGCAGCGTGCCGCCGCCGAGCCCGACAACCAGAAAGCGACGCGGTTCTTCGGCCAAAGCTAGCCCAACCAGCGCGACCCGTGCGTAAGGCAACGCAAGGTGGTCCGGATCGCCCAGCTTCACGACGCTCTGCCTTGCCCCGTCTCTCCCGAAACGCAGGACGCGCACACCATGCGCTTCTTCCGTGACGACGATCGTGCTATAGGCCGAGGCCTTTTCGTACAGTATCTTCTGGTCAACATAGGCGAGCGCAACCAGCGCCACTGACGCGACACAAGCGAAAACGGCGGCGAGAAACGGACGCCGGATCATCGCGTACCGGCTCGCACACGAAACAGAAAACCTGTTGTTCCCATCACCATTGCCGCCTCGTCACCCGCATTCACTTGTCGTCACGGGCACGCCTCACCACCAGTAAGTGCAGAATGTCGGCACGAATCTTCGCCCATTCGGGAAGGAACATTCCAGTCTGGCGACGGTACGCCCGGTAGGTTTCGCCAAAACCGCGTTCCATGACGTTTTCCTCCTCCTTGGCGAAGAGCAGGTAGGAGGCGACGAATGCCGGGAAGCCCGCCGTCAGCGTCCAGGACTGAAGCGCCAGCAGGGTCCCGAGATAACCGAAAAACAGGGCGGTGTAGAGAGGGTGGCGGATATACCGGTAGGGGCCGCACATCACGAGCCGATGCTCCTTCTTGATCTCGATCTGGATGCTCCAGTAACTGCCAATCGTGCGATGGCTATACCAAAACAACCATAGTCCAACGGCGAAAAGCGGAATGGCGGCCCACACAAGCGGATCGGACACGCCGTGGCTCAAGGGCCACCTGTCCCATTCAACCAGCCGCGGCGGCGCGAGAACCGACCAGGCGACGTAAACCGTCCACACGGCAGACGCGAAGTATGCGGGCACCTGCAGCGCCCGGTCCACCGCAGGGTACGACCTGTCCGCTGGCCGCACCCCTGCGGATACGAAGTAGTAGTAGCGGGTGCCCCCCAGGGACAGGAGGAACGCCACGGATATAAGTTCTGCGATTACTGAATGTTCCATGCCCAACGACTCGAGTCTGTGTCAGGTTGAACGCGAACGCATGGTCGAAATCAGGCGGTCCCCGCAGGATCTTCGCCGATCCTTACCGTTGTCGCGCCAAGGTAGCGGTGTGGCGGAACCACGAGATTAGTGGGCGCCGGCACGTTGCGATACACCCTGCCCGCGAAATCGAACTTGGAGCCATGGCAGGGACAAAAATAGCCGCCGGGCCATTCGGGACCCAGGTCCCGAGGCGCGACGTCGGGCCGGAAAGTCGGCACGCAGCCCAGGTGAGTGCAGAGGGCCACCAGCACCAGGTTTTCCGGCTTGAGGGAGCGGAAAGCACCGAGGGCGTACGCCGGCTGCTGGCTCTTTACCTTCGAGTCAGGGTCGGCGAGCTTCGCACGGTGGGCCGGGCGCTCCAGGGCCCTGAGCATTGCTTCGGTGCGGCGCAGGATCCATACCGGCTTGCCGCGCCATTCCGCGGTCAGCTGCTCGCCCGGTCCGAGCCTGGCGAACTCGATCTCAACCGGCGCACCTCCCGCCCGCGCCCGTTCGCTGGGCGTCATCGAGATCACGAAGGGGACCGCAGCCGCGGCGACGCCGGCCCCGCCCACGATGCTCGTTGCAGCGGTGAGCAGCTTCCGGCGCTCCATGTCGGGTGGGATGTCAGGGCCTTGATCAATGGGGACTTGCGGATTCAGGGTGTTCGTCATAGCGTGCCCCTCCGCTTCAATGCATCAGCAAACACGCGCTGGCGCGCATAATTTCGCGGCAGGCGGTGTAGTCGGTCCGTTTCGTCATCACGGGGACACCAAGTGATTACCTAGCAGCCTGTCGGACTTGGCATTCCGACAGGCTGCTCACAGCAAAACCGCCCCACTTTTTTTGAATAACGTTCAATTCCACGGTCGATTCACCTCGGGAAACGCGTACGGATGGTGTTTCGGCAGGTTTTTGATGGCACTTTCGCATTATTATCCAGGGCGGTTTTGCCTAAGGAGCTTGTCGGACCCAAGTCCGACAAGCTCCTAGGGTGATTTGCCCGGGAACGATTCGGGCAGGATGACTTTCGAGCCCCGCACCGGAGCCTCGTAGGCGATCTTCCAGCGGCCGTCCTCCACGACCCAGTACTGGCGCTTGCGTGTCTGCTGCGAGAGATTGTTGGAGCGGTAATCCTGGTCGAAAGTGACCGCGACCAGGTCTTGCTTGCCGGGACTGCGGAATACGCTCACGTTGGCAAGCGCAACCTTGATCCAGGTTTTCCCTGCGTTGACACGTCGTTTGTGCGCGCCCCAGGCCGAGATGTCCATGCCGTCCGAACGGAAATCCCGCGCGTAATGCGACAGATACCGCTCGGTATCGAGGTTTTCCCAGTCGGCGCGCCAGGCCTGGAGTTGCAGCATGAACGTGTCGCGTTCGACGCGCCAGGCCGTGGGCGTCAGCCACTCGACGCGATCCGCGATGATGACCGGAGTGACGCCCGGCTGAACGCGCTCGCCAAGCCTCTCGATATCCGGATTGGCCAGCGCGACGCAGCCGTCGCTCGCCCATGGGGCCCGCGCATAGGTGTCGGACGGGACGCCGTGCAGCCAGATGCCGTAGCCGGTCTTGCCGAGTCTCCGGTCCCACTCGTTCGGGTAGTTGATTGGGAACGCGCCCCAGCCGTACAGGTCCGGCAGCTTGGATCCGGGAATCTTCGAGGTGACGTAGTACGCGCCGACGGGTGTCTTCTTGTCACCCTCCAGGTTCTTCTCGATGCCGTACTTTCCCAGCGTCGTGTAATAGTCCTCGACGAGACGCGGCGTGCCCCCTGCGTTCTCGTAGACATAGACGCGCGAGCGCTTCGCGTCGATGACGATCGCATGTCGTTGCATCGGGCCAAACCAGAGCAGGTAGCGAGGTATGAGATCAGCGGCCGGACGGTTGATGTAAGCGCGCAGCCGCGTAAGAGCTTCCGCGCGCAATTCGTCCAGGCGTTCGTTCGAGGCATGGCCGGTGTTGCCGAACCTCGCGATGGGTCTTGCGCGCGCCAGCAGAAGGTCGCCGCGAACGAGATGCGCAAGGCGGAAGTTCGGGTGGCGGGCGACCAGCCGGTCCACCTCATCGAGCGCCGCGCCCAATTGCTTCTGCTGGATCCTTTCGAACACCAACTTGATTTGCGCGTCGGCTCCGTTAAGGCTCGCGCCATCCCGTGGCTGGCTGGCGTGGCCGGCGTGTGCAGCGAAGAGGAGCAGCGAAGCCGCGAGCAGCGGTAGGGAACGGAAAATAAGTGAACGGGGCACGGTGCACCGCGGATCGGTTGCCATGGAGCAGGCCACTTGTCGTTCTCCTGTATGCCCGGACAGGGTCATTTGATCTCGGTGATCACGTAATTGATGCCGTCGTAAACGATCTGGAACTCGACCCTCTGCATCGGCTGCAGACTGGCGAGCCGGGTCTTGTCCTTGACGAGGTAACCCATCGTCATCGCCATCATGTTCAGCTCCCGCAGGGGCTCGTGACTGATCGTCACCACGCCTTGCTCCCTGTCGATGCCTACCACCGTTCCCCTGCCGGTGGCGGTTTGCAGCGGGGCGCCCGGTGTCTGCTCCCGATCGGGCCTCGGGAGCGACACCCATGCGAAGGCGGCAAACGCGGCAACCACCGCGAAAACGAGCAGTTTCCTCATCAAACGCTCCGTTGACGTCGCCCGTTCGCGTCCGGCTACTTGATGCGGGTGACGAGGTATTGCTTGCCGTCGTAAGTGAGCTCGAATTCCACCCTCTGCGGCGACCACAGGTTGGCCAATATCGCCTTGTCCCTGACTCGATACGACATGGTCGCGGCAGAGACGTTGATCCCTTGCAGCGGGCCGTGCTTGATGGTGACCGTTCCCTTTTCGCGGTCGATTTGTTGAATCATTCCGGTGCCCTTGCCGGACTTGAGGCTGGCGGCGGGCGCTTGAACCGGTCCTGACGTCCGCCCGCCGGCCTCGTGATGCGCGAAAGCGGTCCCGGTGCCGGCGGCTGCCAGCAGCGTGACCAAGAGAAAACCTTTCATTCCTTGCTCCTTCTTGCCGGATGGCGTCCGAATTGGGGGCAGCCAGTACAGCATTGGATGCGAACGCGTCGTCCACGCGAGGGGACGACAAGCTTCCGCGGGAACCGGCGCGTTAGCGCGCCGGATTCCGGGCGTCAGGCACTAACGGAAAAAGGAGGGCGTTGCGGCTGTTCCGGTGAGAACAGACTGGAGAGGCGGGAAGCCGAAAATTCAAAGACCGGCGAATCCTTCATCGCGGCTTCCCCTGAAACGGCCGGTATGCCGGAAGGAGATTGGTGGCAGAAGGAGTGCTCGTGAAACGCACTGTCGTCGCCGCGTTCCGTGTCACCCCCGTTGATGATATCGGGCGATTCGGCCGCATTGGTCACGGCGGTCGGGCACTGCTGGACCGACAGAAAAGATGCCGAGATGCCCTGCAGGGGAACCAGCAGCAGCAAGAGCACCGCGGCGAAGTTTCTGAGGTAATTAGGCACGGGCCGATTCTAGTACAAGGCCACGGCGTTCGCAATAACTTGGACCACTGGAGGAAGCCTGCAAGCGTGGAACTTTTACGGCGCAGGACGGTCTCTGGCGGTTGCGTAAGAAGGTAGTTTTTGCCTTACGGGCTCGTGACACCGCTTACCGGCGCTCCCGTCTCGGCGCAGCCACGTCCAGTCAATTTTAACCAGATTGCCACGGCGACCAGCACGACGCCGCCGAGCGCCAGGTAAAGGCGAACCGGCTCATAGTATTCGATCAGCAGGGCACTACCAAACAGCAACATTAGGATCTTGTTACACACGGGGCAGGCAATCCCGAGGAAACCGATGATGCCGCCGGTCCCGGCCGTCCGCTTCCCGCACTCGGCCTGCGGCAGGCCGACGTAGAGGCCCAACAGGGCCGAGAGCAGGAACAGAAGCGCGATCTCGAAACCGCCGGTCGGGGTCATCCTCGTGAACAGCGGGTTCTCCCAGAGCGCGGCGACGGTGCCGAGTCCCGCGAACATCGCCGCCGCGACGCCAACGCCCCACGCGACGCGTTTAACCGTGCGCCTTGTCACGTACTGCATGATCCGGTGCGTGCGGCTGGCCCAGAGATGCTACTTCGTAAACTCGTAGACCTGCTTGCGCACCGGATCGGTGATCGGGATGCGGATGCCCATGGAATCGAGCGTCGCTCGTACTTCTGCGACCGTCAGCGCTCCGGGAGGCGGCGCGACGCGCTGGTGGTGGGGAATCAGCGTCTTCAGGTTCGGGCTCTTTCCTGCCACCAGCTTGATCGCCGTACCCACATCGAGCGGCTCGGTGAAACCCGACATGAGGAAGATCATCGCGTCGGGCTTGTAGAGTTCGGCCCACAGCGCCATGTCCTGCGTTGCCGCCGAGCTGCCCATGAAGTACACCGTGTAGCCGTTCTCGAAAGTCACCATGAAACCCGCGGCGACTCCGCCGTAGATGGGAAATTTCGATGACGGGTCGGTCGCGGCCGAGCCGTGCACTGCGCCGACGACGCGGATCGTGATCCCCTCCCAGGTGTAGCGCCCGCCGGGGTTGCGGCGCATCACTTGCGCGTTGGGCACGCCCCAGGCGGCGAGCACGGTGCCGAACTCGAAGGACGGCGTGACGATCCTCGCCCCGGTCGCCTTGGCGATCGCCACCGCATCACCGACTTCGTCGCGGTGCGCGTCGGTGACCAGGATCAGGTCCGCCTGGGTGATCTCCTCCAGCTTGACCGCCGCGTCCGCGTTCCCGGTGATGAAAGGGTTCGTCAAAACGACCTTCCCGCTGGGCGAGGTGAAGCGATAGAAGGACCAGCCGAGCCATTCAACCTTGACCGGGCCGCCCTGGGCTGGGACGGCACCCCACAACGCGGCTTGTGCAGTGAGCAGCAATGCCGCGAGGACCTTCGACAAAAAGCCGATTCGAGGAAGGTTTCGCACGTCGTTATTCTCCTTTGGCAGAGTGGACGTCCGTCATTTTGACGGTGCGATCCTGCTGATTGCGACGATTTTCTTCTTTGCGCCGTCGATCTTGAATTTCACCGAATCGCCGGGCTTGAGGCTTTTCGCGAGCGACTTCGACGCAAGATCATAGCCCATGGTCATGGGGCCCATGAACCCCTTGATCTCGCCGTGCTGGAGGACGACCTGGTTCTTCGCGGGGACGAGCGCGACGACCTTGCCCTGCCCCTCGAAGACTCCTTCCGTGCCCGTGTCCATCTTCATGCCTTCCTGCATTTGCATCTGCCCTCCTTGCTGCATTTGCATCTGAGCGACAGCCGGGCTCGCGGCGAGCGCCCCTAGCGACACGACGAACGTCAAAACGACAGGAATAGACGGGTTCATGCTTGATTTCTCCTTGCGGGTTGTGTGGAAAACTGAGACATCGGTGAGCTATTTGCCCAGCCGTTCGACGGCGATGATCTTCTGGCCAGCCGGGTCGATCCTGAACTTGACCGTGTCGCCCGGATTGAGGCCTTTCAGCAGCGCCTCGGAGGCCACGGGGTAGCCCATCGTCATCGCCCCCATCAGGCCCTTGATCTCGCCGTGATCGAGAACCAGCTCCCGGCTCTCCGGGACGACGGCAATCACGGTCCCCCTGCCTTCAAAGGGACCCGACGCCGGTGCCGGCGTACGGCCGTGGGCCATCCCCGCCATCGACACGCCGGGTGTCATGAGCATGCCCATCATCCCGAGCTGCATGTGATAGGGCAGCATGCACATGTACATCCACGCGCCCGGCTGATTGACCTTGACGACCACTTCGAAGCGGTCTCCCGGCAGGACCAGGGACTTCTCGTAGATGGCCTCGTGTTCGAGCAGGCTCCAGTCCGCGCGCTGGAGTCGGTAGTCGACCGCGTTCATCGCGGCATCGGTCATGAGCATGAACTCGTGCGGCGTGTAGCCGGCATGGCGCAGGACGAGCCGGATCACCTCGCCCGGCTTCACGGTCACGTGCCCGGGCTGGTAGCCCCACTCGCTCATGCTGATCTCGATAGTTCGGTCGACCGCAGTCGCACCGAGCGCTTTCTTGATTTCGTCAGGCGTGCCTTCGGCGAGGACGCTGAGCCCCGCCTGTTCGCCGCCACCGCGCCCCGCCTGCTCGCCGCCGCCATGGCCCGCCTCGGCCGCGGGTTTCGGCTCCGGCGCGGCCTGCTTCAAGTGCCGGGCGTCGGTGGCGGGGAGCTCGAAAACGTCGTGGCCGATCTCCTCCGAAATCCGCAAGGCGCCGGCGGCCGGCATGAGGCCCGACGAACGGTATCCCTCGATCATCGAGCCCGGCACTGCCTGCTCCGCGGGCGGGGACCAGGGCACCATCAACGCCCATGCCACGACGACGACCAGGAATCCCGCCACCAGCCAGACGCGCATCACCATGGCAACATCTCCCTATTTGGCCGCAGGAGCGGCGGCCTTGCCGAAATCCGCTTCGATATCGGCCACCGGCCACGGGTCGTCCGGGGCCCGAGCGCCCCTGCGGGCGCTGACCGCGAGGTTGACGATGAAAAGGATGAAGCCCAGCCCGATCGCGTACGCCGCGACCGTGAGCCACAGCTGCGCCGTCGTCCATTCCGCCAGCGGCAGATAGTCGACCACCCAGCGCGGAAAGTAGGCGTAACCGAGCGCGTACATCAGCATTACCTTGGCGAAGATGCCGAGCTGCCACAGCCAGAAGTGGGCGTTGCCGAGGCGTTCGTCGTACATCCGTCCCGTGAAGTACGGGTACAGGTAGTAGATCCCGGCCACCGCCATCTGGCCGCAGAAGCCGAGGAACATGGCGTGGAAGTGCGCCGGAATCCAGTAGGTGTTGTGGATGAATTCCGAGTCGACGCTGATCTGGGCGTTCAGGTAGCCCGTGACTCCTCCGAGGATCAGGAAGAAGATCGAGCCGATGATGAACTTGAACGGCAGCGCCGCGCGTGCCGAGGCGGGAATGCGGTCCTGCCAGAGACTCGCGATCCAGTTGAACACGTGCAGCGTGCTCGGGATGAAAATGAACAGCGTGAGAATCTGAAACGCGCGCTGCACCCAGGTGTGCCTGGTGACGTCCGGCTGGAAGTGGTGGTGGAAGACGACGAACGACAGCGCGACGAGCAGCATGAAGGCGACCACCCCCGAGGCGTAGCTCCACATCGGCCGGCCGAGAAAGCGCGGCAGCAGGGTGTACAGAATCGCGATCGCCGGCACGAGCGGCAGGTAAACGGCCGGGTGGCCGTAAAACCAGAACATCCACAGGAAGGTGGTGGTGCTGCCGCCGCGCGCCGGGTCGAACAGCGAAGTCACGCCGAGCCAGTCGGTGAGCAGGAACAGCCCCACCGCGCCGAGCAGCGGCGTGGAAAGCAGCAACAGCGCGGCCTCCGACAGCATGCCCCAGCCCATGAGCGGCATCTCGCCCCAGCGGCCCTTCCAGGCGAGCACGTTGCGCAACAGCACGAGGCCGGCCAGGAACTCGGAGACGCCGACCAGGATGACCGCAACGTAGCCCATCCAGACGAGATCCCCGCCCACGCGCAGACTCATCGGCGCGTACACCGTCCAGGTGAAATCGGGCCGCCCGATGATCAGCAGCACCGCCGCCAGAACGAGCAGCCAATAGCTCGCCTGCGCCGTTCCCGCCCAGTGGAGCCTGCCGGTCTTCAAGCTCCCGGGGAGCAGGTAGTAGCAGACCGCGAGAACAATCGGAATGAGGAAGCCGAACACCATGATCATGCCGTGCACGGTCAGCAGCCCGAGGTAGGGCCGCGCGCCCAGGAACTGGATGTCGGGCAGCGCGAGCTCGGTGCGGAACGTCAGGGCGAACAGGCCCCCGAGCGCGAGCATGACCAGCGAGGTGAGAATGGTCTTGAGCGCGATCACGCGGTAGTCGTTGGAAAACAGCAGCTCGCCGAGCGTCAGCCGGCCGAGAAGGTCGTCCGGTTTCCAATCGGGCGCGCGGATCTCGTCGGTCCGCGCCGTCGTTGTGCCAGTCATGTGTGAATTCCTCTCCTAGGAGTGTGTCGGGCTTTGCCCCGGCACACTCCTTACGCAAAACCGCCCGCAGGCAAACGACAGCTTTGGATTCGAAATACCTGAATTCGCCGCTGCTCCTGCACTTCCTGGTGGCAAAAACACGCTTTTTCACTCCACTCTGTTGTAAGTCTGCGGGCGGTTTTGTGCTAGCCGTGCCGCTTCCCGCTTGTCTCCTGACGGGCGGCGCCTTCGACGACCAGCCACGCCTTCATCTGCGCGTGGCCCAAGCCGCAGTAGTTGAGACACTGGATGAGGTACTTGCCCGGCGCGTCGGGCGCGCGGATCCAGATCGAGCGCACGCCCCCTGGATCGAGCTCGGTGGTTATCCGGGCGGCGGGGATATTGAGGCCGTGAATCACGTCGTTCGACATGATGTTGAACAGCACCTTTTCACCCGGCGCGACCTTCACCGCGTTGCGGCTTGCCTTGCCGTGCTCGTCGAAGAAAATGAATCCCCACTGGAAGGCGTACACCCGCACCTCGCGGTCAAAGCCGGCCCGCTTCGCGTCGAACCCCTTGGTGCCGGATAGGGCGACGGGCTCGGGAAGCGCCGCTTCGTACGCCTGGTAGGTCCGGCCGCTGTTGAGGTCGGCGTAGATCACGAGCGCCAGCAGCAGCACGACGAAGCCGATCTCCATCCGGTAGCGCAGGCGCCAGCGCCTCGGCCAGAACAGCGCCATCAGCAGCGCCAGAATACCGGCGACGCCCAGGGCGACGGTGATCGCGAACATGATCGCCGTATTGCCCGACAAACCGAGTGCCTGTTCCATCGATATCGCCCCCTTCCGTGGCGCTCCTGTCCGACTGCAAACCGCCGCGAAGGCGGTTTGCCCGATTGAATGCAGCGCGCTCGCGCGCGCCGCGCGGGGATGACCCGCGTTATGAGGGAATCAGGCGAGGGGCGGTCGCTGCGGCTGCTCGGGGACGAACAGGTCGTGCGAGGGGTCAGGCGCGAGCGCCCGTTGCGGAAGATCCGGCGCGGTCGCCGGCACCGTGACGACCACGGTTCCGAAAACCGTGCTATGGAAGGGATGCCAGGCGGAATTTCCGCCGGTGTTGCCTTTGTCCTGATCGCCGTCCTCGTGCGCGCCGCGGTCGTGCCCGTCGTTCGCGTGCATCTGGTGCTGCGCTCCAGGGTCGCAGAGCACGCCTGCCAGTGTTGCGGCGGTCCCCTGCAGCGGCATTACCGCGAGCGCCAGCAACAGCGCAAATTTTCCAAACCTGCCGGTCATAGGGCGAAGTGTAGTGAAACGGGTGATGCCTCGCAATCCCCAAGGGGGACAGTGGAAGCGCACGAGAGTTCAGTGTGCCCCGGGCGCCGTTCATCCATCGACCACTCCGCTTCGCGCCGGTGAATCCGGTCGTGCGTGCGCCTCGTATAATGGCGACTAGCCCGCCATGACTCGAAAGGAGCCGCACGTAATGATTGCCCGACTTCTTGCCGTGCCGATCTGGCTCGCCGCTATCGCGGCTTTTCCCGTCGCCGCCCAGGGCCAGCCGTCCGGGCTGGCGAAGGCGACCTTCGCCGCGGGGTGCTTCTGGTGCACCGAGGAGGCAATGGACAAGCTGCCCGGCGTGATTTCGACCACTTCCGGCTACATGGGCGGAAGCCGGAAGAAACCGACCTACGAGGAGGTGTCCACGGGCACGACCGGCCACACCGAGGTGGTGCAGGTCGTCTACGACCCGAAAAAGGTGAGCTACGAGCAGCTGCTCCAGCAGTTCTGGGTGAACCACGATCCGACGGTGATCGATCGCCAGTTTTGCGATGCAGGCTCGCAGTACCGGCCCTCGATTTTCTGGCACGACGAGGAGCAGAAGCGGCTTGCCGAGGCTTCCAAGGCGAGTTGGCAGAAGAAAAAGCCCTTCAAGCAGCCGATCATGACGCCGATCGTGAAGGCGACCGAGTTCTGGCCGGCCGAGGACTACCACCTGGACTACTACCTGAAGAACCCCGTGCGCTACAAGTTCTACGTCACCGGCTGCGGCCGTTACGCGCGGCTGGACGAGCTCTGGGGAAAGCTCAGAAAGTAGGGCAAGGACGGGCCGGGAACCGCGCAGGGAAGCAGACCGGTCGCCGTGGGTTTTTGCGCGCCGCGCCCGCGCCGCCGCCGGCATCGACCGGCGTCGCCTCGGGCCAGTGGTTGCCGCTGACACCGGCTTGCGGCGAAGAGCCCGCGCGAAGCGAGCTGACGATACAGGTCGCGGCGATGATCAGGAACCGTTAGTTGATCTTCGTGATCAGGTAGTCCTTGCTGTCGTAGCTGAGCTCGAAGTCGACTTTCTGCAGCGGCTGAAGCTTCGCCAGCATCGCCTTGTCCTTGACCGGGAACGACATGGTCATCGCCGACATGTTGAGTCCCGGGATCGGGCCGTGCTTGATGGTGACCGTGCCCCGCTCTTTGTCGATGCGCTGGATCAGTCCGGTGCCGGTTCCCGTCTTCACGCTGCTCGTGGGTGTCTGGACTTGCGATGCGTTACTTCCACTGGGCTCTTGTTGAGCATAGGCGTTTCCAGCGCCCAGGGCCGCGATCAGCGCGAAGGGAAGAACATTTTTCATGAATTACTCCTTTCAGGTGGCTTGACGAAATAGGGAACCCGCTACGCTTCGACCTTGTAGCCGATCATCATCCCCGTGTCCTCGTGCTCCAGGTTGTGGCAGTGGAACATGTAGGTCTGGTCGCCGGAGAACGGATGGCTGAAGTCGAGCGCAACGCGCACCGACTCCCCCGGCCATACCAGCACGGTGTCGAGCAGGCCGGCATCCTGCGGCAGCAGGCCGTTCCGCCGCATGGCGAGCGCCATGACTTGCGCCGGGCTGCCCCGCCGCTCGAGCACGCGAAACTGGAAGCCGTGGATGTGCACCGGGTGCGGCATGCTCGCGCGGTTGTTCTGTAGTAGCCAGGTTTCACGCGCGCCACGCCGTACGGTGACCGGGGTCTCGTGCCTGTTGAAGCGCCAGCCGTTGATGGTCCAGTTGCCCTCGCCGTCGTGACCGAGCGTGAAGCGCCGCGGCTCGCCTGCCGTGGCTGCAAGCTTCGGCAGCCGGGAAAGCTGCGAGGGGATTTTCCTCGTGTACTCCGGTGACGACTTGATGTTGATCCGGAGGAGAGGCGTTTCCGTGCCGTCCGCGATCGCGCCAGGGGCCGCATGAGCGGCGTGGGGATCCGCCCCGCCTTGCGCGGTGGCGGCCGCCGGCTTGCCCGTGTTCTCGTCCACCGACTCGTTGTGCATTGGGTCGAACGCGAGGCTCTTGAGAAATACCGGACCGCTCCCGGGCGCCTCACGCAGGTCGAGCAGGACGTCGAGCCGTTGCGCCGCCCCGATGAAAACCTCCTGCACCTTCTGCGGTTGTTCGAGCAGGCCACCATCGGTGCCGATCAGGTAGTAATCGAGCAACCGGTCGCCTTGCGCGAAGGCGAGCCGGTAGCCGCGCGCATTGGAGCCGTTCAGGATGCGGAAGCGGTAGACGCGGCGGGCGGCGTCGAGATACGGCCGCACAGTGAGGTTCACCAGGACTTCTTCGCCGAGAAAGCCCATGAACATCTGCTCGCGCGAAAGCTTGTATTCGAGCTTGCCTTCGAAGCTGAAGCCGCGATCCTGTATCACCAGGGGAATGTCGGTGACGCCGAGCGTGAGATCGAGCGCGCGCGCGAGTTTTTCTTCATCATCGTCCTTTACGATCAACAATCCGGCGAGGCCCCTGTAGGCCTGCTCGCCGGCGATGTCGTGCGGATGGGGGTGATACCAGTAGTTGGCGGCGCGGTCGCGCACGGTGAACGCGTAGTCGAAGCTCTCGCCCGGGGCAACCTGGTAATGGCCGACGCCGTCGTTGCGCTCGTCGTTGGTGAGGCCATGCCAGTGGATGATCGTCGGCTGCTTCAGCCGGTTGACCATGCGCAATTTGATCTGGTCACCGCGTCGGGCCAGCAGCGTCGGGTTCAACAGTCGCTTCCCGTCCACTTCGGCGACGTAGGCCCAGAACGGCGACGGAAGCCCCGGCAGGACTTCGAAATCCAGCTCGCTGACCGTGATCTGCCTGACGTCCCTTGCCGCAACGACCGCGTACAAGCCGCTCGCTCCGGGAAGGCGGAGGCGATTGGTGAACAGTCGTTCGGCTGCGCTGGCGGGCGCGGCTTGCGACGTGGTCTGCTCGCCCGCGCCCGAGGCGGCGTAAGCCGGCTTGCGCCGCAGCAGCACCCCGCCAAGCCCTGCGGCGCCCGCGCTCGCGAGCGCGGCGAGAAATTTTCTGCGTGACAGATGGTTCATACGCTTCTCCGGGAATCCTGGTGTCAGGCCTGGACGAGATAGTTCCTCATCATCCCGAGATCCTCGTGCTCGAGGATGTGGCAGTGATAGAGGTAGATCCCGGTGTAGTCCTCGAACTTCATCAGCACCTTCACGCGCTCGCCGGGCATCACCAGTATCACGTCCTTCAGACCCTCGTCGGTGAGCCCGGCGCCGAGCGCTTGTTGCACGCGGCCCGGCTGCGCCGGCCGGCTGCGCTCAAGCACGCGGAACTGGAGGTTATGGACGTGCATGGGGTGCGCCATGCGCATGCCAAAGGAAGCATCGTTGGCGAACTCCCAGACCTCGGTCGTGCCGAGCCTCACTTTTTCGTCGTCGGCGACTTCGTCCATCCGGCCGAAGACGCGCCCGTTCAGCATCGCCTGGCCGCGCTGCATCGACAACTGGATCGTCCGCGGCCGCGCGCGGTTCACCGCATCCTCGATCTTGAGCGCGGGGAAGGACGACAGCCGCTGCGGCAGCTCCAATTTCCGCGCGCCGCCGTTCGCGACCCGGAACCGGGCGATCGGCCGGCCGCCCTGAACGGGAGCCGCGCCGGTTTGCAGGCTCGTGATGTTTTCGAGCGACGGCGACCAGGAATCGGCTACGAGCGCAATCTCGTCGCCCGGCTGCTGCGAGCTGAAGTCCACCCACACCTCCGCCCGCTCGCCGATCCCGAGCGTGAGGGACCCGCGCGTCATGGGGCGTTCCAGCAGGCCGCCGTCCGTGCCGATGAGGGTGAGCGGCCGGCCGTTGCTCCAGCGCAGGCTGTAGAGCGTCGAATTGGACGCGTTCAGGACCCGCAGCCGGTACGCCGTGCGCTGCACCGCGCGCGTATAGTCGGCCGCGCCATTGACGAGCACGCGGTCGCCCTGGAAGCCCATCATCCGGTCCATCATGCCGGGGGCGACGTAGACGAGCTGGTTGGCGGCGTTGAAGGTCCGGTCCTGGAGGACGAGCGGCAGATCGAATTCGTCGCGCGGCAGGCGCGCGGCGTCCTCCTCGTCGTCGGCGACGAGGAACAGTCCGGCCATACCGAAATAGACCTGGAAGCCGGTGCGCTCGTGCGGATGCGGATGGAACCAGTGCGTGCCGGCGCGATTGTCCACCACGAACTCGTAGACGTACTTTCTGCCGCTGCCGATCGCATACATCGGGTGCCCGTCCATGCGCTGCACGATATGCAGGCCGTGCCAGTGCACGATCGAATCCTCGGGCAGCCGGTTGGTGAAATTGATGCGCAGCTTCTGGCCGCGGCGCACGCGGATGACCGGAATGTGCCGCGAGCCGTCGAGGAAGGAAAGCGCCCGCGGGTCGCCCTGCGTCACCCTGCCGGTGAAGCGCCAGACGCGCGTCGCGTTGCCGGGCAGCACGTTGATCTCGCCGGCGACCGCGTCGAGGTCCATCTCGACGTCGGGCTTGAATCCCGGAGTGGCCCCGGCGGCCGGCATGGCGGCGTGCGCCTCCGCTGCCGGCGCATGGCGCGGTCCCAACAGCGTAATCAGTCCGGCGGCCCCGGCTGCGCCGATGAGACGGCGGCGGCCGGTGTCGATAACGATGCGCGTGCTCATGATCCCTTCCTCCGAACTGTCAAGCCGTTCCCCATTGGCCCCATGACGCGTTGCATCGTGCGTGGGACGTGGAGAACGGCATCAATGCTTGTGTGCGCTCGCGCCGTGGCCGGCAGCGGCCCCGCTTCCATACCCCCTGAGTTCGACGTACTTCGCGATCTGCTCATGGGTGAGAATTTCGGCTTGCGTGAGGTGGGCCTCCAGGTGAGCCTGGCGCAGCTCTCCCTGCAGCCTCGCGATTTCCGCCAAGCCCGACTTGAGCTGCTCGCGCGAGATCTGGCGTGATGCGAACATCCGGTCGAGCCGGGTCTCCTGCTCGACCAGGCTCTTACCCAGCTCCTTTGCCCTTGTTTCCATTGCCTTGAACAAAGTTTGAGTGCGCGACTTCTGCTCAGGCGAAAGCACGAGCCGGTCGCCGAGCTCCAGCACATGCGCGGGCCCGGGATAGTGATTCAACTCGGCGGCCTTCGCGAGCCCCATGCCGCGGCCGGCGAGATAGTCCTGGACTTCGCGATCGGACAGCGATTTGATGCCGCGTGCCTCCTGGCCCGCGTAGGGCGAGCGCGCGGGTTGATTTGCGTATACGAACGACGCGATCCCCAGCGCGGAGAGCAGCGCGATGATGGTGATTCTGAACACGAAAGCCTCCAGTTATGCGTTCTTGCGCGCTTGAACAGCCGCAAGGGGCGGGTGTCCCCGCCCCTGTGCGATTAGTGCGCGTGCTCGGTTGTGGCTGGCGCTTGAGGGGCGGCTCCGGTACGCAGGCCGCGTTGCTCGGGCAGCGTCACGCCTTTTTCCCTGGCGCGCTTTTGCATCTCCGTGCGCGTCGCTTGCGCGATCTTCTGGCGTTCCTCGGGAGTGGCGGCGTTGCGCATTTTTTCCGTCAGCGCCGTGCGCTCTTCCGGGGTCATGAGCTGCTGGCCGGCGCCATGCCCTGCAGCGCCGCCGCCCATTGCACCGTGTTGCGCGCCGCCCTTCGCTCCGTGTTGCATGCCACCTGTCGCGCTGTGTTGCACGCCTTTCGCGTGCGGTCCCATCCCGTCACCCGCTTGTCCCGGGTTGGCGTAGGCAGCGGCCACCGCGATGCCGAGCCCAAGTGAAGCCGCAACACCCAGCGCCAGTTTGTGAGTCTGTTTCATGGTCGTTCCTTTCAAGGGTTAAGAATCGTTACTTTGAACCCCACTGCGCCCAGTTTTGCTTCGGGCGGCAGAGCGGTCTCAGCGAGTCCGATTAAAGCAGTGAGTTGTAAATGGCTGATGTCACGCAAGCGCCGTTTTGTATCGCAGGCTTGCGGCGCCCGGCGTGGTCATATTTCGTTACAAGTTTTCGAGCACGGGGCGCGCCGCCTCGAACATGCAGCCCGCAATGGCAAAGCCCGAACGCATCCTGGGCGTGGACGGCGGCGCGGAGATCCGCGGCTCGCTGCGCGAGCATTTCCGGAAGTACGGCTGCCGCAGTACGTTAGCGGCGGATGAAAAGGAGAGGTGAGCCGCAATCGTGCGCCGGCTTGCCGTCTTCCGGCAAGCGCGGCCGCACGCATTCACTTGCCCCGCAAAGGCGTCGTGGTTGGCGCGAGCACGGTGCCGCCATTCGCGAGTCGCGCCAGAATCAGATCTTGCTTGGCCGGAACACCAGGAAATACTGGTTCGGCAGGAAGGTGTGCTCCTGCGCCAGCGCGTAGCCGGCGCGCTTCATTTCAGCCGCCACCCGATCCGGCGCGAGGCGCGCGCTCTTCGGCGGACCATCCGGTGAGTCCATGCGAAAGTCAATGATCGCGACGCGGCCGCCGAGCTTGAGCGAGTCGCGCAGCTTGCGGAAGTAGCGCTCGCGGTCGTCGATGTGATGAAACACATCCACGAGGATGATCAGATCCGCCTTCTCCGGCAGGCGCGGGTCATCGGGCGCGCCCGTCACCGCGATCACGTTCTTGAGCCCTTCGCGCTTCGCGCGATCGGCGAGAAATTTCACCATGTCGGGCTCGGTATCCACGCCGTAAACCCGGCCCTTGGGCGTCATGTTCGCGAAGCGCGCCGAGAAGTAGCCGGTGCCCGATCCGATATCGGCGATGACCGCGTCGGGCTTCAGCGCCAGCGCCTGGATGACTTCATGCGGCTTCTGCCAGGCGTCGCGCTTCGGGTCGTCGAAAACCTGCGACCATTTCTCGGCGTCGCCGAAGCTGTGCTGGTGGGTCTGGGGGGACTGTGCGGCTGCGGGTCCGGCCAACAGCCCGGCGCAGGCGGCCAGAGCCAGGGCCGCCATCAGCGATGAGATTCGTTTCATGGTTTCGTCTCCGGCGCGGATTGCGCGCTTCAGTATTCTAAAGGGACAGGGCCAGAGCGGGGCGGGTTCCCGGCCTCGCACCCGGTCATTGAGCATGATCGTTCGAGGCGGGCGCTCGCCGTGCCGTCGGGCCTGCGGTCGGGCCGGATGCGGCGCGCGGTCCGCTCGGTCCCATGGCCATGCGCGACATCATTCCACGCCTCATGGCAACCATGCCCTCCTGCACGAGTTCGGTGACTTCTGCCGCGTGACCCTGAAGCGCTGCCACGACCTTCGGGTCCGTGGAAGTCCGCGTCACGACGGAGCCCTTTTCCGTTACTTCGACGACGGACTGGATCTTGTCCCGGTTCTCGAACAGCACCGGCAGCGTGGTGCTGAAGATGTTGAATTCGCGCCCGTCCTTCAGGCGTTGCGACATGCTGGCGACGTGAGCCTTGATCGCTCGCGCCACCTGCGGGTCGTCGGACTCCGTGACCGTCTTGATGCCGTTCGGCAGATTGGTCACGGTGCGCTTGATCCTGGTGTTGTTCATCACCAGATCGTGAACCAGGCCCATGTCGGCCGAGGATCCTTCATCCTGCCGCGTGAGCATGCCTACCGCGCCCGCCATCGGGCCGTGGCCGCTTGCCGCCGCGCCGTGTTCCATACCGTGCATCATCCCCGGTCCCATTCCAAATGGCTGGGCGAGCGCCACGGGTGCTGTCGCACCGAGCGCCAGCGACGCAGCCATTCCGACGAATAGGTGTCTCGGACTCTTCATTGATTGCCTCCGTATCGATTTGAACATGAATCGGGGCGGGTTTCCCCGCCCCGGTCCTGGCTAGCGAGCGTGCTAGTTCGTGGCCGGCGCCTGCGGCGTGCCGCCGAAGCGCGGACCGTGGTGCTCGGGCAGCGTGATGCCCTTTTCCTTCGCGCGCTTCTGCATCTCGGTGCGCGTCGCCTCGGCGATCTTCTGCCGTTCCTCGGGCGTGGCAGCATTGCGCATCTTTTCCCTCAATGCCGTACGCTCTTCAGGCGTCATGAGTTGTGCACCGGCGCCGTGTCCGGCAGCGCCAGCGCCCATCGGGCCGTGTCCCATGCCGCCCTGGACGCCGTGCTGCAACTCGCCCCTGGCGCTTTGATGCATGCCGCCTTTCGATTGCGGTCCCATTCCGCCACCCATTTGCCCCGGGTTGGCGTAGGCGGCGGCAACCGCGATGCCGAGGCCCAGCGAAGCAACAACACCCACTGCGAACTTGTGTGACTGTTTCATGGTCGTTTCCTTTCCGATGGTTGGACGTCATAACCTGGATCGCCTGCTTTCCAAGTAAGCGGGGCGGTCTCAGTAGGGCCCATTCAATCACCGAGTTGTAAGTTGGTGATGTCACGCAAGCGGCTTTTTGTATCGCAGTCTTGCAGGACCGGATGCCGTTACATTGCGTTACATTTTTACCGCCTTGCGACCGCGCGCGCGGGTTATACACCCGGCACGGAGAGCAGGACCCGAGCCCGGCCGCCGTTGGCGCCGCCCGCCAGGCTGCGGTTGACCCAGATCAAACGGCGACGCCGGCGGGGCGGGAAAATGCCAATGAGGGAAATAGGGCGGGTCCGAACACGCACCACTCATCGCCCGTGACGGGCCGCGATTCGCGCGATCATGGAAAACGGATACAAGTGGAATTGGATGATGCGGCTCTTGCTTGCCGCGTTGCTTGCCATCGCGGCCGGCGCGGGCCTTGGCGCGGGGCAACCCGCCTACGAGTTGGACGTGGAGTTTGACGTGCCCCGGTCGAGAATCATCGGGACGGCGACGGTCCATCTCGAATCGGGCGCTGAACTGACTGTCGAACCAGGCGATCTGCGCATCCTGTCCGTGACCAACGGAAGCGTTCGCCGTGGCCTCGACCCGGAGGGCTACGAGACGCACTGGCTGCGCGCGAACGGGACGGTCCGAATTCGCTACGAAGGAACCTTTCGCGATCCGAACGGCGACGTGATCGACGGGGAAAGGATCGTGCTCGGGGGAATCTGGTACCCCGTCGTGGAAGGCACCTACCGGTATCGCCTCAACGCGACGCTGCCCGCGGAGTTTCTGGCGGTCTCCGAAGCGGAAACGGTGCGCCGCACGGAGGCCCGCGGCCGGGCGACCTATGCTTTCGATCTTCCGCATCCGCAGCGGGACTGGGACGGCATCAGTTTCGTGGCGTCCACCCGATGGGTCTCGCGCCGTGCCCGGTACAAGGACGTCGAGCTGTCCGTTCATCTGCTCCGTCCCAACGCGCATGGTCTGGAGGATATGATCGAACAGGCGCAGCGCTACCTGGAGCGGCTCGAGGGCTATCTGGGCGCCTATCCGTTCAAGCGGCTTTCCATCGTGGAAAACCCGGTCCCGATCAAGTATTCGTATTCGCTGCTGACCTATGTGCTGCTCTCGCAGAAGTCGGTGGCGTCGAAAGTGCCGGAGGACAGCTCCCTCCATCACGAAATCGCGCATCAATGGATCGGGAGCGCCGTGCTGGGGGCGTACGACGGGGGCAACTGGCTGGAAGGGTTGACCAGCTACCTCTCCGATCATCTCGAGGGCGAGTCCCTGGGCATCGCCTGGCAGCGGCGGCAGCGCATGATGGCGGGATATCAAAGCAACGTTGCGGACCGGGCGCCCGTTGCCTTGTCGAGCTTCACCGAAAGCAGCGATCGCGCCTCGAGGGTCAACGGTTACGCAAAGTCGGCCCTCGTCTTCCACATGCTGCGGCGCATGCTTGGCGACGGGCAATTCTTCGCGGTCATGCGCGAGTTCGTCAGGGACAACCTGTTTCGCGCCGTGTCCTGGACCGACATACGCAAGACCTTCGAGCGCGCGACGGCGGCGGATCTCGGCTGGTTTTTCGGCTACTGGGTGGATGGGGTTGCCACGCCCGAACTAGGCCTCGAGTCGGTGACCCTGGCGCCGGCGGGCAGGCGGCACGAGCTGCGCTTCACGGTGACGCAGAAGCCGCCCGCGTTGCCGCTCGCCGTGCCGCTCACCATTTACTTCGAACCCGGACGGAGCGAGAACACCGTTGTGGACGTTTCCGGCGCTCGCGAGGACTTCCGCCGCCTGCTCGACGACAAACCCGTCCGGGTCGTGCTCGACGAGAACTACGACGTGTTCCGGCGCCTGACGCCGGCGGAGATTCCGCCCACGATCAACACGTTGCTCACGCGCCCGCGCGTCACGGTGGTCGCTCCGCCCGCGGAGCAGGCGAAATTCGCGAGGCTCCTCGATGCGTTCGAGCGTGGAGAGGGGCCGGTTGCGCTGCAGGAGGTTCATCAGGGTCGCGCGCGAAAAGCGCGGCCGGCGGCAGCGGCACCCGCTCGACGCTCCGGCGGGACCGGCGCCTCGGGTGAGCCGCGCACGTGGCGCGTTGCCCGCAGCGCGGCGGAAACGAAAGCGAGCCGGATCTCGCTGGTCATACTCGGAACCGGCGATCCGCTCATCGCGGCGCTTTTCGGCCGCGTGGATCTCCCGCGCGGGGGGTTCACCATCACGGTACTGAAGCATCCACGCAACCCGGAAGACGTCGTGGCGATTTTGACGGCCGTCTCGAAAGCCGAGGTGGATGCCGCCTATGGCGAACTGGTCGACCGTCCCCGCTACAGCTCGGCCGCGTTCAGTGGCGGGAAATTGATTTCCTACGAGCTGCGGCGGGGGCAGCGGGGCATCTCGAAAGAGATTGCCGCGGCGCGCCGGTAGGGCGGTATGCTTTCGTGTCGTGAAGATTGGAGCGAAGACCCGTGACGCCAGAGGATCACATCCTGGTGGTTGACGACGACGCGGAGATCCGCAGCCTCCTGCGCGACTATCTCCAGAAGCAGGGATATCGCGTGACGATCGTCGCCGACGGCCGGAGCGCGCGCGCGGCGATGGAAACGGCGCGTCCGGATCTCGTCATCCTGGACCTGATGCTGCCTGGGGACGACGGGCTCAGCCTGTGCCGTGACCTGCGGGCCCGCTCCAGCGTGCCGGTCATCATGCTGACCGCACGGGGCGAAGAGACGGACCGCATCGTGGGGCTCGAGGTCGGGGCCGACGACTACCTGCCGAAGCCCTTCAACCCGCGCGAGCTGCTGGCGCGAATCAAGAGCGTGCTGCGCCGCGCCCGTTCGCTGCCCGATAACCTGAAGCCGGAGGCGGTCGCTTCCTACCGGTTCTGCGGCTGGACCCTGGACGCCGCAACGCGGAACCTGACCGCGCCGGACGGCGTGGTGGTGCCGTTGAGCGGCACCGAGTTCAGGCTGCTGCGGATCTTCCTGGATCACCCGAATCGCGTTCTGACGCGGGACCAGTTGATCGACTTGATGCTGTCGCGAGACGCCGCGCCGTTCGACCGGGCGATCGACGTCCAGGTAAGCCGCTTGCGCCATCGCCTGGGAGAGGACGCGAAGGAACCCGCCATCATCAAGACGGTGCGCGGCAAGGGATATGTATTCGCGGCACATATGGACGCGGTGAGCTCATGAGCGTCGCAAGAATGCTCGACGACGCTCATCCCTCACCCCCGCCCCTCTCCCGAGGGGAGAGGGGCGATTCGAGGTGCAAATGCCCTGTCCGGCATTTGCACAAGGATCTGTAATGCGCTTCGTGCCGCGCTCGCTGTTCAGCCGCCTGGTGCTGGTGTTGCTCACCGTGCTGGTGATCGCGCAGTTTGTGAGCCTGGCGATCCACCTGCACGAGCGCGGCGAGCTGCTGTCGCAGGCGAGCGGCAGGCAGGCCGCCCAGCGCATCTCCGATATCGTACGGCTGCTCGACTCGCTTGCCCCGGAGGAGCGGCGCCGGATCGTCCAGGTCTTCAGCGCGCCGCCGATCGCCATCAGCCTCGATCAGCCTGCGCTGGCGGCAGTGGGACAGGATGCCGACGCCGCGGCGCGCGCGCTACTGTTCGAAGCGATGCTGCGCCGCTTTTTGGGCGACGATAGGCCGGTCGCCGTGAAGGTAACGGAGGCGCCCGCCGGGCCACTCAAGTCCCCGGTAAAGGTCGGCCTGAAAGGACCCGGCATGCATGGCGGCTGGTCGCCACCCTGGGCCGCGATGCACGGCGTGTCCGACGCCGGCCTGTCGTTCGTCGCCCAGGTGCGCCTGCGCGATGGGGCCTTGGTCACGTTCGATGCGCGACAGCGCGAGCAGACCGTAAGCTGGCCGTATCGGCTGCTGTTGAGCCTGGCGGTGCTGCTCGCGGCGGTCGTGGCGGTATCGCTGGTGGCGGTGCGCTGGGCGACGCGCCCGCTCAATGCGCTGGCGGATGCGGCGGACGAGTTGGGGCGGGACATCCATCGCCCGCCCTTGCCGGAACAGGGGCCCGAGGAGGTCAGCCGCGCTGCGCGGGCCTTCAACACCATGCAGGCGCGACTTGCCGGTTATATCCGCGATCGCACGCGGGTACTCGCCGCGATGTCGCACGACCTCAAGACGCCGGTGACGCGGCTGCGGCTGCGCGCGGAACTCCTCGAGGACCCGCAGGTGCGGGCGAAATTCACGAAGGACCTCGACGAGATGGAGTCCATGGTCGGCGCGACGCTCGATTTTCTGCGCGGCCAGGAGAGCGGCGAGCCGGTGCAGCCGGTGGACGTCATGGCATTGTTGGAGAGCCTGCAGGCGGACATGGCGGAAATGGGCGGCCCGGTGACAATCGGCGGCGGCGCAAGGGCGCCGTACCCGGGCAGGCCGCAGGCGCTGAAGCGCTGCCTCGCCAATCTGCTCGAGAACGCCGTCAAGTACGGCAAGTCCGCGAGAGTCATCGTGGATGACGGCGACGACCGCCTGGATATACGCATCCAGGACGAAGGGCCCGGACTGCCGCCGTCGGAGCTCGAAAAGGTCTTCGAGCCGTTCTACCGCGTCGAAGGCTCGCGCAGCCGGGAGACGGGCGGCACCGGCCTCGGATTGACGATAGCGAAAAGCATTGCCGAAGGCCACGGCGGACGGCTGGTCCTCCAGAACCGTGCCGAAGGCGGACTCGAGGCCAGGCTGACACTGCCTCGATCGGTCCCGACAACTGCCTGATCGGACCGTCAGGTCCGGCGGGCTGCCAGGAGGAACCTGTGGCGACGGAAAGCTGGACCCGCTCACCCTGGGGACGTCGGGTTCTCCTCACGCTCTTCATTATCGTCACGTTTCCGACCGTGCTGTTCGGGCTTCGCGCCTACCATTCGTTGCTGGTGCTGCGATCGGCCCATGAACTGGGGGCGCCGGTGGTCAGCAGCGTTCGGGCGTGGATGACGATTCGCTACGTTGCCGGCGCGTATCGCGCGCCCGAAGCGGCGCTGATCGCCCAGCTCCAGCTGGCGCCGGGAACCGATCCCGACACCGAACTGAAGACGCTTGCCGAACGGGAGGGCGTGCCGAAGGTCGAGTTCGTGCAGCGCGTACAGCAAGCGCTCGTTGCCGTCGCACCGGCGCTTTCCGCTTCACTCGAGGGCAAGACCACGGGCTGGCTGGGCGAGATCGGCGAAGAGTTTCTTTCGGCGTTGCTGCTGTACGGGTACCCGGCTCTCGCACTCACGCTCTTGATGGGCGCCATTGGCTTGCCGCTGCCGACTGGGCTGTCGGCTGTCCTCGCCGGCTCGTTGGCAGCCCAGGCGCGCATGAGCTTGCTATGGGCCGGCAGCGTGGCCGTGGCGGCGCTGGTTCTCGGCGACATCATCGCCTACGTTCTGGGGCGCGTGCTCGGGCGGGAATTTCTCGAGCGATGGGGAGGCTGGCTCGGCTACACGTCCGCCCGGCGGGATCGCATTGAACGACTCTTCGACCGATGGGGCGTTCTAACCGTGCTCTTGAGCCGCACGCTCGTTTCGCACTTGAGCTCGGTGGTGAGCTTGCTGGCCGGGGTGGGCCGGTACCGGCTGCTCGAGTTCATGATGTACGCCATCGTGGGGCGCGTGCTTTGGACCACTGCCTATGTGGGTCTCGGCTACGCCGTGGGCAGCGATCTGGATGCCGCGGCCGGCTTCCTCCAGAACCTGACCGGCTTTCTCGTGACGCTCGCAGCGTTGGTCGGGTTGGGCTTCGCCGCTTTAAGCCGACCCGTGAATTGATTTGGATCAAGGGCGCCGCGCCGCGAGCCGGCAATATTGCCCGTGTACACGAAAGTACTGCCGGCATGCCAGCGCACGACCGCACCGTGGTTGCGCAGCGGTCCCGTTGGGGATTCGAAGCACGATGCAAGGAACTCGTGACAACCGCAAGCCATTCAACCAACCCGTTCGACGACCCTGCCTTGGCGAGCCGCTACGAGGCGTGGTACGCCGGCGCGGGCAGGGATGCCGACATCCTGGAGAAGGACCTGCTGGGAAAGTTGCTCCACTTGTTACCCGATGCGCGCTCCGTGCTCGAAGTGGGTTGTGGCACGTGTCAGTGGGAATCCTAAAATACCCAGAATGGGAAACGAATTTTCCCCACCCATCTTTTTTCAAGGAGAACAGAAGATGGATGGGAAGCAAGAGATCGAGGCTGCTGGTTTGAGGGCGCAGAGCGTCAGCAGCGAAACCGTTACGGTACCGGTATCTGTCACAGATATGGAGATGCCGATGCTGGGCAAGGATCGCTGGGAGCAGGTGTGCCGGCTCTACAACGTGGAAGGGATGAGCATTTCTAGAATCGCGCGGGCAACGGCGCTCGACCGCAAGACGGTGCGCCGTTGTGTGCGCCGGGCCCAGTGGCGCGCCTACCAACGTCAGGCGGCTGCGGCAACGCTCATGAGCCCGCACGCGACGTGGCTCGCCGAGCGGGCGCCACAGGTGCGCTACTCGGCGCGTATCCTGTTCCAGGAGTTGTGCGCCACCCGCGGGTTCAGCGGCGGCTACGACACGGTGAAGCTCACGGTGCGGCCCCTGCGGGCGCAGGCTGCGCTCGATTCGCTCACCCAGTGCCGCTTCGAGATCGTGATGACGCTCAGCTACTCGCGCCGCAGTTTCGCCCAAGGCTTCGAGCACGAGCGCATCGGCGCGCTGCTGGCCGCGCACGAGGCCGCCTTCGAGCACTTCGGCGGCCACACCGCCGAGATGCTCTATGACCGCATGAGAACGGTCATTCTGGGCACCGAGGCGGGCAAGCCGCGCTGGAATCCGACCTTCGAAGCGTTTGCCCGACACTGGGGTTTCGAGCCCCGGGTGTGCCGTGCCTACCGGGCGCAGACCAAAGGCAAGGTCGAGTCCGGGGTGAAGTATGTCAAGCACAACTTCCTGCCCGGGCGCAGCTTCCGCGACCTGGGTGACTTCAACGAGCAGCTCGCCGCCTGGGCGAACAGCGTGGCCGACGTGCGCGTTCACGGCACCACCCACCAGCGCCCGATCGAGCGTTTCGCCGAGGAGGCCCAGGCGCTGGTGCGCACCGCCGGGCATCCGAGCTTTCTCGCGGCGATGGTGCGCGATCGCATCGTCGCCGAGGATTGGCTGGTGGCGATCGACACCAACCGCTACTCGGTGCCCTGCACGCTCATCGGCAAGAGCGTGCAGGTGGTGCGCGTGGGCGGGCATTGGACCAGTTGTGCGTGGATCCGGCGCACGCCCCAGGGGCGATTGCGCGTAACGCCCGCAAGCGCTTCGCCACCCCGGGCGCCGCCCCCCGCGCCCCGGCACGCGTCGCCCCGGAAGTCGAACTGCGCGATCTCGCCGTGTATGAGCAACTCGTGGGGGTGGCCGCATGAACCCCGCACAACTGGAACGCCTGGGCGATCACATGACGCGGCTGCGCCTGTTCAAGAGCCGCGAGCGGCTCGAAGCGCTGCTGCAGGAGGCCGCCAGCCGGGAGGCCTCCTACTCGGACTTCCTGGAACAAGTGCTTACCGAGGAAGTCAGCGCCAAGACCACCAAGAACATCGCCATGCGCACCGCCATGGCACGCTTCCCGTTCGTCAAACCCCTGGAAACGTTCGATTTCGCCTACCAGCCCTCGATCGACAAGAAACAGGTGCTCGCCCTCGCCAGCTCGCACTTCATCGAGCACGGCGAGAACGTCATCATCCTCGGCCCCCCGGGCGTGGGCAAAACCCACCTCTCGGTGGCCCTGGGGCTTAAAGCAATCGAGCACGGCTACCGCGTGCTCTTCACCAGCGCCGCGCACCTCATCGCCACCCTCACCAAGGCGCTCACCGAGAACCGGCTCGAGGAGAAGTTGAAACTGTTCACCACCCCGCGGCTCCTCATCATCGATGAGATCGGCTACCTGCCGATCGAGCGCGCCGGCGCGAACCTCTTCTTCCAGTTGATCTCCCGGCGCTACGAGCGCGGCCCCATGATCCTCACCTCCAACCAGAGCTTTGCCGCCTGGGGTGAGGTCTTCGGCGACCGCGTGATCGCCACCGCCATCCTGGACCGGCTGCTCCATCACGCCGTCACTCTCAACATCCGCGGCAACTCCTACCGGCTCAAGGAGAAGCTCAAAGCGGGCCTGGTGCGCACCGAGGAGACACAATCGTGAACCGGGTGGGGAATTTTCAATTCCCACAACTGGGGAAGGCGGATAGAGGCCTGGAAGCCGTGGGCCTGGATATTTCGGAGGCGATGTTGAACGAGGCCCGCCGGCTCGGCGGGCCGCGATACCTGCCCGGCGATGCGCTCGCGCTGCCGTTTGCGGACCGGAGTTTCGATGTGACCGCCCTGATCACGACGCTGGAATTTCTCCCGGATCCTGCGCGCGCCCTTGCCGAAGCCGTTCGCGTGGCCCGTCGGGGCGTCCTGTTGGGGGTGTTGAATCGGTGGAGCCTGTGGGCGCTGCGCTACCGTCTTTCCGGCAAGGCCATGTGGCGATCCGCCCGGTTCTTTGGACCCGGGGAGCTGGTCGGGCTGGCGCGGCGGGCGGCAGGGGGAAGGGCGACGGCAATCGCCTGGCGGACCACTTTGTGGCCGATTCCCGCTGTGAGCGACCTGCCTTTGCCCTGGGGCGGATTCATCGGCATGGCGGTGCAATTGCACGAGGAGTCGAAAGCATGAACACGATTTCGGTTCAAGTGAGCCTATACCCTCTTCGGCAACCCCACGTGGGACCCTCCATATCCAGGGCGCTCGAGGTCTTTCGCGCGCGCGGGCTGGAAGTCAGGCTCG
>JACPTK010000115.1 GCA_016192825.1 Betaproteobacteria bacterium
CAGCGCCACATCCCGTGGTCGATCGCCACCGTGCGCTTTCGCCTGGCTCGCGCCATCGCGCGAGGGCTTCCGCAATGCCCCTGCTGCGGAAAACCGTACCGGCGGCCAGTGGCGCGTGATTAGAAACACAGTACGATTAGCAGCCTGATCGGACTGGTAAAGTCCGACAGGCTGCTAGACCAGTCGACATGATGACAAATACTGCACCCGATGAACCCGTTCAGCCAAGCGCAGGCGCGCGGGAGGATCAGCCGCTCTGCTTGTGGGCCGCTTCAGGCGGTGTCGGGATCAGGGCGGGTTGCGTGAACGCCGTGCACCCGCGGCGAACACATTATTGAACCGCCGGTTGCCGCGGAACCGGTATACATCGAACTGCCGGCGATCCAGCGTAATGACATCGTTCACCCCGGCGCGATCGGCGAGCAGAACCAGGGTCGCGTCAGCGAAATCCATCGGTTGATCTCGATATTTGGCGATCAGTCGTTCGATCGGCTCCAGATCCGCCGCTTCGATGATTGTTCGGTAGTTGGCCAATAATCCCGCTCAAGACCCGCTCGGACTGCGGGCACAAATCATCACTTTTGATTTATTGGTCAAGAGACTGAGATCAGGAAAGGAGAACCGAAAATGAGCGATGTCTACCCCAGGACTAAAATAGCGGCCGTACAGGCGGCCCCCATTTTCTTAAAGCGTGAAGCAACGGTCGAGAAAGCATGCGCGCTGATCAAGGAGGCGGCTGCGAAGGGCGCCAGTGTCATTGGTTTTCCCGAAGGCTTTATTCCTGGCCACCCCCTCTAGTATCACTTCCATCCAGCCACGAGCAGTCATAGCATGAAGTTGGCGACCGAGCTGTTCAAGAATTCAGTAGAGATCCCGAGCCCGGCCACCGACGCGCTCTGCCGGGCGGCGCGTGAGGCAAAAGTCCATGTCGTGATGGGTCTGTGCGAACATCGCCCGGGAACATTCGGGACGATGTACAGCACCCAACTCTTTATTGACGACCAGGGCCGGATCCTCGGCAAACATCAGAAACTCGTTCCAACGGTGGGTGAGCGTCTCGTCCGTACCGGCGGTTACGGTGATACGTTGCGGGCGTTTCAAACGAAATTCGGCAGGATCAGCGGTCTCATCTGCGGTGAGAATTCGAATCCCTTAGCGATCTTCGCTCTCATTGCGGAAGGGACCATGATCCATGTGGCAAGCTGGCCCAATCATCGGAATAAAGGCGCCAATTTTCCCGCTTCCGATCGCGCGACGGGCGCCGGCCGAGCCGTAGCCATGATGTCGAAAGCTTTTGTCATCAATGCCCTGGGTGTCCTCAATGAGGAGATGATTGTAATGCTGGCCGCCAACGACGATGATCGGGTCTTCCTGCGCGATCCAAACAATAGCGGCGGCTCAACCATTATCAATCCCGAAAGTGTCGTGATCGCCGGGCCAATGGGTCATGAAGAGGGAATTCTTTATGCCGATATCGACCTTGAGGCTTGCGTTCGTGCGAAGATCTCGCACGATTTAGCTGGCCATTATAATCGGGCAGACATTTTTAACGTAGGTGTCAATAGAACTGCTCCATCGCTCTACCAGCCTTATGTGACATCGACTGAGGAGGAGATGGGAATACCGGCGACGGATCGTAATGCTGTCGAGGACGTACCCGCTTCTGTTTCTCATGCCGATCTGACCTACGACGTTAAATTGAACGGGTAGGGATCTCGGCTGGCACGCGGCGCACGCTTCGCCCCGATGATGCGCTCACCCCCGATGAAGTCCGGCGTTGGTTCGTGGCTCGCGAAGCGTTTGCGCGTGTGACCGTCGAGATCAACCGTTGAATCCGGTAGCTGCCGCGCTCCACGGCAACGATCAACCGCAGACTGTAGCAGCCTGTCGGACTTAACAGTCCGACAAGCTCCTAGGCCCAGTTCCTCCGGTCGGCGAATGTCCGCGGCTCGAGCGGCCGCCCCTCCGGGTAAGCCGCCGCCTCATGGCGCGCCGACCACAGCAGTAGCGGTCCGATCACGCGGTCGAGGACGCGCGAGACGACGCCGAACTCGCTCTCCATCTGCGTTCGCAGCTCCGCGATCCGCTCGCTGACGGCCCGGTTCGAGCTTCGCAGATATCGCTCCATTGCCCACAACGCGGCGCCGTAGCCCCGCTTGAGGTTCTCTGCCTCGGCGATGAAGCGCGCGCGCACGCGCGCGTCGCTGTCCTGCCCGTAACGTTTCCAGCCCTCGTACATGGTACGCATGATGCGGTACAGGCTGGGGCCGTTGATCTCGTAGTCATGTTGAAAGGCGAAGTCGAGCCAGGACTTGGAATCATCGCGGGCAATATGCTCGTGCCGGAAGTTGAACTTGTACTGGCCGTGGATGTCCGCCAGGTCGGTTTCCTTCAATATCCGGCCCTGCTTCTCCATCTCGGCGTAGAGCGGTGTGCCGGGGAGCGGCGTGTACAGCATGAACTGGTGACAGTCGGCGTCGTGGGCCACGGCGCGTTCGATCTCCTCGCGGATGTTCTCGGGCGTGTGATGCTCCATGCCGATAATCGTCGAGCCCTGGACCCGGATGCCGTGCGACTGCAGCTCGCGGGTGAGCGCGACCGTGTCGGCGTTCTTCAGCTTCCTGTAGCCGGACTGGGCCGACTCGAAGCCCATCCATACCCACGACACGCCCAGCTCGACGAGCTGCCGCATGTCGTACTTGCGGAGCGCGTTCGCCGAAGAGAAGACGTACATCGACCAGGCCTTGCCGTGCTTCTTCATCTCGCCGAGCAGCTCGAGCGCGCGCCTCTTGTACAGCAGGAAGTTCTCGTCCATCATGAAGAAGATGCGCACGTTCAGCCGCTGTTCAACGTTGCACATGATGTCGAACAACTGCTTTCCGGTGTCGTAGAAATTGACGAACCGGCCCTTGCCACCGAAAAAAGCCGAGGTCGTGCAGAAGTTGCAGCCCATGGGACAGCCGACCGACGGGATGATCGTCGCCGCCGGATCGCCGCCGCCGGGTGGCGCCCTGAAGCCCATCAGCCGGAAGCCGAACGACGAGCGAATCACCGGGTGCGAGATCGGCCCGTCGACCGGTTCGCCGAGGAACTCGCGGAACCAGCGGATGCCCTCGCCCCTGACGATGTGATCGGCGTCGAGCATGCGCTCGAGCCCTGGAATCGCCGTCACGTGACCGCCGACGACGACGGTCGATTTCGGCGAGTGCTCCCGCGCGAGCCGGCACATCTCGCGCACCTTGCCGACGTTCACGGTGATGCCGGAAATACCGACGATGTGGTACTGATGGGCCCTCAGCTCTTCGATGAACCGCTCGCGCGTGGGGAAGTCGAGCAGCGTCGATGGAACGGGGATGTTCTCCTGGATCAGCATGATGCCCCAGGAGCGGTGGTGCATGCGCAGCGAGAAAGGTCCCTGCGCCCGCGTGATCTGGTTGTGATAGAGCTCCAGCGGGTTTATCGCCCGGCTACCGAACTCATCGTCGCACGCGAAGGGGCGGAACACCGACGCCAGGAGTACGCTGGGACGGGAAGGCGCTGACTGAGGCACTGATCCACCTCCGACAAAGAACAAGATACGGGCGCGGCGGCGAACGGGACAATCGATTCTACTCGTTTCTCAATTCGCCAGACAGCACCTCTTGTACTTCCTGCCGCTCCCGCAGGGGCAGGGATCGTTGCGGCCGGCTTGAGCCGCCGTTTTCGTATGCTCCGACCGCAGCGCACTCATGAATGCCGTCATGGGCGTTCCCGAGCGCCGGGCCTGGGCCACGCGTTGCAGGTACGGGCCGCAGTGATTGAAGAAGCGCTTGAATCCGGCGCATAAATGGTTCAAGCCCTCTTCGCCATCTGGGGCGCGCGCCAGACGGTCCTTGGGGCAGCCTCCATGGCATTGATAGAGCACCTCGCACTCGAGGCAGTAGCGCGGAAGCGCGTCGCGCTTGCGGTCTCCGAAGGCGCGCAGCCGGCTGCTTTCGAGCAAGGTCAGGAGCGGGGTTTCGCGCAAGTTCCCCAGACGATGCTCGCCCGTCACGAAATGATCGCACTCGTAGATATCGCCGTTGTGTTCCAGTACCACGATATCGCCGCACGTTTCGCGAAGAACGCACAGCGCGTGCGGGATCCCCAGAAAAGGCCGCGACGCCTCCTCGAAATTCTGGATGCCGATGCGCTCGATATCGGTCCGGATCCACTCGTTGAACACGGTGCACAGGAAAGTGCCGTAAGCCTCGGGCGCAACCGTTTCGGCGCTCACGCCTTCGCCGCGACGCTGCACGAGCGGCAGGAACTGCAGATATTCCACGCCGAGGTCCCTGAAGAAACGGTAGACCGCGGCGGGGTGCCGGACATTGTGCTGATGAACCACGCACAGTACGTCCGTGGACACGCGGTGACGCCGTAACAGCCGGTAGGCCTGCATCACCTGCTTGTGCGTCGCTTTCTGCGACTTCGTCACGCGGTAGCGGTCGTGGAGCTCGCGCGGGCCGTCGATGCTCAACCCGACGTAAAAGCGTTCGTTCGCAAGGAATCTGCACCACGCTTCGTCGATCAGCGTGCCGTTCGTCTGTATGCCGTTGATGACCTCGCGCCCCGGAGGCCCGTGCTTGCACTGCAGCTCGACGATTCTCCGGAAATAATCGATCCCCAGTACGGTCGGCTCGCCGCCGTGCCACGAGAAGAGAACGGTTTCCTTGGGACAGGCTGCGATGTGTTGGGCGATATAGCTTTCGAGCAGGTCGTCCGCCATGCGAAACGAACCGGCCTGCGGATACAGGTCTTTTTTTTCGAGGTAATAGCAGTAACGGCAGTCGAGGTTGCAGACCGCGCCTATCGGTTTCGCGAGGACCTGGAACTCTCTTGTCGCTGTTGCCATGGCCGCCTTTCTTCGATATGCGGTTGCTCCCCCGGATCGCTTGGGTTACGCCCGTCGTTTCCGGCCTCATTCTGACGGCAGGATGACAAATACTGCACTCCATGACCCGGTTCAGGCAAGCGCAGGCGCGCGGCGTGGACGGCGAGGGCTCCCGCACCAGCCTGCGAGCTCGCTACGGATCCCATCAGTACACGAAGGGCGCAATAACCAACGGGCATTGCACCGAACGCTAGGCGTAGTAGCAGGGCTTGCCGCCGCGCTTCAGCACGCCGCGCTCCAGCATGCGCCGCATGTTCTCGGCCGCCCTGGCATAAACCTGGTGCGAATAGGGATCGGTGCCCTCGGGCAGGTCGATTTCCGGCTTGGAGATGTGCAGGAAGCTCCACGGCTTGCCCTGCGCCTCACCGCGCGCCTCCTCGGTGGACAGCACGTCGTACGGCGGCGCGGCCATCCTTTTTTGAATTTTTCCGGCGCCGATCTTACATTGGGAGTTTGTCGGACCTAAGTCCGACGAGCTCCTAGGGTATCATGCCGCGCGATGGACACGCTGACGCATGCGCTGTCCGGCGCGCTGCTCGCGCGGGCAACGGCGCCGGGCCGCTCCGATGAGGCGACGTTTCCGCTGCGGCGGCGGCTGCTCGTCGGGTTTCTCGCGGCCGCCGCGCCCGATCTCGATTTCGTGATCGGCTTCGTCGGCCCGATCGAGTACCTCTATCACCACCGCGGCGTGACCTACTCGCTCGTCATGCTGCCGCTGTGGGCGTTCCTGATGGCGCACCTCTTCTCGTTGATCTGGCGCCGCGACCGGAGCTGGCGCGCCTATTTCGGCGTCGCAGCGCTGGGACTCGCGATCCACATCGCGGGCGACTGGATCACGTCGTTCGGGACGATGGTATTCTCGCCGTTCTCCGACGCGTGCCTGGGCATCGGCGCGACCTTCATCATCGATCTCTGGTTCAGCGGCATCATCCTGGCCGGCCTGGCGGCGTCGTGGCTCTGGCGCGCATCCCCGGTCCCCGCGATCGCGGGGCTGGCCGCGCTCTGCGGCTACATCGCGTTCCAGGGCACGCTGCACCAGCGCGCGATCGAATGGGGAGGGGCGCATGCCCGGGCCTCGGGGCTGCGGCAGGCGGAGGTCACGGCGCAGCCGCGGCCGGTATCGCCGTTCAACTGGATGGTGGTCGTGCGCAACGGCGAGGACGTGCGCTACAGCTTTGTCAACCTCGTCCGGCGCGAGCCGCGGCGGCTCGCGCCGGGTGCCGGCTTCATCGCGCGGCTCGACGCGGCCTATTTGCCGCTCGCGCAGGCGCAGTGGGTGCACGGCACCCGCTTTGGCGCATCGGAAACCGAGCGAATCCTGGCGCGCGAGGCTTGGTCACAGCCGCAGTTCGCTTTCTACCGCTGGTTTGCCGAGGAGCCGGTGCTGCTACGCGTGGAGGCCGGCAATCCCTCGACCTGCGCGTGGTTCCAGGATCTGCGGTTCTTCACGCCCGGACGCGACGCCTGGCCGTTCCGCTACGGCATGTGCCGCGAGGGCGGCGGGCCGTGGCAGCTGTTCCGGCTCGACGCGCAGGACGTGCGCACCCCGATCCGCTGAAAAATGGGCCCGGGGTTTTCGCCGATATCCGATTCTGCCATGTCAAATTTTTCCCAACGCACTTTTCTTCATCCGCCACGCCCATTTTTTAATTAGAATTCAATTAAGGCGAGCGCGGTCATGAATCGAATGCACAGCCTACCTTTGACGGCACCACGCGCGTTGGCGTTGGCCCTTGTGGCCACGTTAGCGCTCGCCTCGTGCAAGACGGTGCAGACCACGCAGCCCGGAGCCGTCGGCGTGGACCGCAAGCAGGTCATGATGCTGTCCCCGGCCGAGGTCGACAAGGCCTCCGCCCAGGCCTACCAGCAGACGATGCAGCAGGCCACCAAGAAAGGGACGCTCAACCGCAGCGCCGCGCAGGTCGCCCGCGTGCGCGCGATCGCCCAGCGCCTGATTCCCGCCACCGCCTCGTTCCGGGCGGACGCGCCCCGCTGGGCCTGGGAGGTCAACGTCATCAGCTCCAACGAGGTGAACGCGTGGTGCATGCCCGGCGGCAAGATCGCTGTTTACACCGGGCTGATCGACCGGCTCAAGGTCACCGACAACGAGCTGGCCGCCGTGATGGGTCACGAGATCGCGCATGCGCTGCGCGAGCACGGGCGCGAGCGCGCCTCGCAGCAGATGGCGCAGCAGACGGTCGTCGGCATCGGCGCCGCGCTGCTGGGCATCGGGGACGCCGGCGCGAGCCTGGTGAACATCGTGGCGGACGTCACGGTGGGCCTGCCTTACTCGCGCGAGTTCGAGCGCGAGGCCGATCGCATCGGCGTGGAGCTTGCCGCGCGAGCCGGTTACGATCCACGCGCCGCGGTCACCCTGTGGCAGAAAATGGGGCGGACGGGCGGCAGCGCACCCCCGCAATTCCTCTCGACGCATCCGGCGCCCGAAAACCGCCAGCGCGACCTGGCCAATTACGCGGCACAGGTCATGCCGCTTTACGAAGCCGCGCGCCGGCGCTGATGGCGCTATCCGCGGCGACCGCGGCGGTCATGCTGACGGCCGCAGCGGACGTTGCCGGGCAGCGGCAGGCGCAGATACGCGAGCAGGTCCAGGAGCGCGCCGGCAAGCGTGAAATCATTCACGGCGCCGAGCTCTACGTGCCGCCGCGGGCCAAGGTCAAGACGCTCGCGGCGCTGAAGAAGGAAACCGAGCGCTGGAACGACCGGATGAATCCCAAGTTCACGAAGCAGGAAATCGACGACCTCGTCGCCTATCTGAACCGGGATTTCTACAAGCTTTCGAAATAGAGCACTGAGGGGTGGCAACCCCCGAGGGCACAGGTGGCAGTTGGCGGTCGTCAGTTGGCAGCAACTGCAAACTGCCCACTGCAAACTGCAAACTAATCCAGGACGTGCGATACCAGGCCGTCCGCCAGCTTGGGCTCGAACCACGTGGACTTCGTCGGCATGACCTTGCCCGCTTCGGCAACCGCCATCAAATCCTCCATGCTCGTGGGGTGGAGGGCGATGGCGGCGGACATTTCGCCGCTGTTGACGCGCTTCTCCAGTTCCGCGAGGCCGCGGATGCCGCCGACGTAGTCGATGCGCTTGTCGCGGCGCAGATCCTTGATGCCGAGGATGGGCCCGAGCAGGTGGTCGGACAGCAGCGTCGCATCGTGGCGTGCGACGGGGTCGTCGACGGGAATCAATCTTCGGTGAATCGCCAGGCGATACCACCGGCCGGCGACATAGAGCCCGAACTCGCCCGGCCTGGCCGGCTTTGCCGGCGTCGCGCTGGTTTCGACGGAAAAATTCTCCCGCACGCGCGCAAGAAAAGCCGTGGCGTCCATGCCGTTCAGGTCGGCAACGACGCGGTTATAGTCGAGGATCTGCATCTGGTGGTGGGGAAAAATCACTACCAGGAAGTAGTTGTAGTTTTCATCTCCGGTGTGGCGCGGGTTGGCCGCGCGACGCGCAGCGGCGACCCGCGAGGCCGCCGCCGAGCGGTGGTGGCCGTCGGCGATGTAGATTGCCGGCATGGCGTCGAACGCCCGCGTGAGCTGGGCCTGGATCCCGGCATCGCGCACCACCCACAGGGAGTGGCGAACGCCATCGGCGGCGGCGGCGTCCGCGTCGGGCGCGCCGGCCGAGCAGCGGGCGAGCAGGTCATCCACCCCCTGCGCGCCCGGATAGCCGATCATGACCGGGCCAGTCTGGGCGTTCAGCGCTTCGATCTGGCGCACGCGGTCGTTTTCCTTGTCCGTCTGCGTGTGCTCGTGCTTGCGGATGCGGTTGGTGTCGTAGTCCGCCACCGAGGCCGCCGCCACCAGGCCGGTCTGCGTGTGCGCGCCCATGATCAGGCGGTAGGCGTAGTAACAGGGCGCCGGGTCCCGGACAAGGGTGCCGCTGCGCAACATGAGACCCAGGTTCTCCGCCGCCTTGGCATAGACTTCGGGCGCGTAGGGATTGATTCCCACCGGCAGGTCGATCTCCGGCTTGGAGATGTGCAGGAAGGACCATGGCTTGCCGGCGGCGCGCGCGCGCGCTTCGTCGCTGGACAGCACGTCGTAGGGAGGGGCGATGACTTCGGCGGCGCGGCCGGCAGCCGGGCGCAGGCCGGCAAAGGGGCGGATCAGGGGCACGGCAGTGTGATAATGCGTGAGTGGTGAATGGTGAATGGTGAATAGTGAATGGTGAGTGGACTTGCTTAAGTTCGTTGTCCTTTGAAACGTGGCCGCGCGTTGAACGGCGATATTATCGTCGGTTCGAACGCGCGCGGCCTCTGAATCACTGTCGGCAAGAATCAAACGACATCGCGTCGGCCGCTTGCGCGCCTACACGGTCGCATCCCCCAAAAACGGGGCCCCTGCTCCTCGCTCCGGCGCGCGCCAAACCGGCGCACCGCGTCTGGCTTTAACGCGTCCTGGCGGCTCGCTTATTTCGGAGCGGGCGGGGCGTAAAACCCCGTCTGCGCCAGCCAGCGGCGCCGCAACACCCGCCCGACGAGCAGGCCGGCGACGAAGCCGACGACGGCTCCCAGCATGAATGTATTGGCGGTGACGGTGCGGTAATATCGCGGCTCCGCGGAGCGCGCCTGCGCGACGTACCGCACGTGCTGCTCCCCGTTGCCGCCCGTCCACTTGAGCTCCACCGACTGGCGCGACTCGCTGTCCTGCGCCGCCGTGAACGAGGCTTCGCTTCCGTCGGGCAACTGGATGCGGCCGGAGCGCTCCGGCAGCAGCAGGCTCGCGCCCGGCCGTTTCGCGGCGAATCCCTCCCACTCGCTCCAGGGTACGACCGTGTAGTGCTTCGGCGCCGGCCGGTCGCGGTCGCCGTCGTAGGCGATGACCGGGAACGGGGCGGGCGGCGTCTCGCCCTGCGCGTAGGTGAGCGCCGCGGCGTGCGAGATGAAATAGGTCGTGAACGCCGTCACCATGAAAAAAATCATCAGCTCTGCGATCAGTATGGCGGCGCGCTTCGCAGCGGGATTCATGGGGTCGAACGCTATCACAAATGCGCGGCATCGCGCCCGGCTGGGCTAGAGATCGTTGGGAAAAAAGAAATGGACAGGATTTACAGGATTAACAAAATCGGGAACGGAAGGAATCATGTAAATCCTGTTAATCCCGTCTATTTTGGTGTTGGTTCGCAGTCGTTGGCGTGCTGTTCAGGACAGCTCGCCGAAGGCCTCGCGGATCGCCGCGACGCGGTTCTTGACGTCGGGCAGCTTCAGCTCGATGCGCAGCCGGTCCTGGCCCGCCAGCCGGTAATGCCTCTTCCGGCGCACGAGGTCCAGCACCTTGGCCGGCTCGATCGGCGGCTTCGGCACGAACTGGAGCTGGATGGCCGCGTCGGAGGCGTCGATGCGCGCGATGCCGAGCGGTTTTCCGAGTATGCGCAGGCGGTGGCACTCGACCAGCGCGCGCGCGGGATCGGGCAGGGCGCCGAAGCGGTCTACCAGCTCCTCGCGCAGGGCTTCGAGCGCCTCGGGCGTCTCGCAGTTGGCGAGCCGCTTGTAGAGCACCAGCCGCTCGTGCACGTCGCTGCAGTAGTCCGCCGGCAGCAGCGCCGGCACGTGCAGATTGATCTCCGTCGCGACTTCGAGCGGCGCGGCGAGGTCCGGCTCGCGGCCGTTCTTCAGCGAGCGCACCGCGGCATCCAGCATGCGCACATAGAGACTGAAGCCGACCTCCTGCATCTCGCCGCTCTGGGACTCGCCCAGCACCTCGCCCGCGCCGCGGATCTCGAGGTCGTGCATGGCGAGGAAGAAGCCCGAGCCGAGCTCCTCCATCATCTGGATCGCCTCCAGCCGCTTTTTCGCGGCCGCCGTGATGTTGCCCTCGTCGGGCAGCAGCAGGTAGGCATAGGCCTGGTGGTGCGAGCGGCCGACGCGCCCGCGCAGCTGGTGCAGCTGGGCGAGGCCGAACTTGTCGGCGCGGTTGATGATGATGGTGTTGGCGGTCGGCACGTCGATGCCGGTCTCGATGATCGTGGTGCAGAGGAGCAGGTTGAAGCGCTGCTGGTAGAAATCGCGCATCACGTGCTCGAGCTCGCGCTCGCGCATCTGCCCGTGCGCGACGCGGATGCGCGCCTCGGGCAGGAGCTTTGCGAGCGACGCCTCGACCTGGCCGATGGTGTCGATGTCGTTGTGCAGGAAGTAGATCTGGCCGCCGCGCTTGAGCTCCCGCAGCGCCGCCTCGCGGATGAGGGGGCGGCTCGTGCGCGCGACGAAGGTCTTGATCGCGAGCCGGCGCTCGGGCGCGGTGGCGATCACGGAGAAATCGCGCAGCCCTTCCAGCGCCATGCCCAGCGTGCGCGGGATCGGCGTTGCCGTGAGCGTGAGCACGTCCACTTCCGCCCGCAGCGCCTTCAGCCGCTCCTTCTGCCGCACGCCGAAGCGGTGCTCCTCGTCGACGATCACGAGCCCGAGGTTCCGGAATTTCACGTCGCGCGAGAGCAGCTTGTGGGTGCCGATCGCGATGTCGATGCGGCCCTCCGCGAGTCCCGCCAGCGCGTGGGCCGTCTCCCCGCCGGTACGGAAGCGCGACAGCTCGGCTAATTTCACGGGCCAGGTATCCTGAACCTGCGCAAAGCGGTCGGAGAAGGTGTTGAAATGCTGCTCGGCGAGCAGCGTGGTCGGCACCAGGACCGCGACCTGTCTTCCATCCGCCACGGCGACGAACGCGGCGCGCAGCGCCACTTCCGTCTTGCCGAAGCCGACGTCGCCGCAGACCAGGCGGTCCATCGGGCGGCCGGCGGTGAGATCGGCAAGCGTGGCGTGGATCGCCGCCGCCTGGTCGGGCGTCTCCTCGAACGGAAAGCCTTCGGCGAACGCCTCGTAGTCGTGGCTCCTGAGCGTGAAGGCGTGCCCCTCGCGCGCGGCGCGTTGCGCGTAGAGGGCCAGCAGCTCGGCGGCGGTATCGAGCACCTGCCGGGCCGCTTTCTTCCGCGCCTTGTCCCATTGGCCGCCGCCGAGCTGGTGCAGCGGCGCGGCCTCCACCGGCGCGCCGCTGTAGCGGGAAACCAGGTGCAGGCTGGACACGGGCACGTAGAGCTTGTCGCCGCCCGCGTACTCGAGCGCGAGAAACTCGGTTTCGCCGTCGCCCAGGTTCATCGTGACGAGCCCGCGGTAGCGGCCGATGCCGTGGCTCTCGTGGACCACCGCGTCGCCCAGCTTGACCTCGGACAGGTCGCGCAGCATGCCTTCGGGCGAGACGCGCTGCGCGCCCTCGCGCTCCCGGCGCGGCCGGGCCTGCTGGGCATACAGCTCGTTTTCGGTGACGATCGCGTGCGGGGGATCGGCGACGATGAACCCGGCGTGCAGCGGGCCGGTGGCGAGCATGAAGGGGTCCGCGGCGGACGCGAACTGCGCGTAGTCCTGCGCGACCGCCGGCCGCAGCCCGTGCTCGCTGAAGTACTCGAGCATCGTTTCGCGCCGGCCCGCGCCCTCCGCCAGCACCAGCACCCGCCCGTCGAACGCCGCTGCGAACGCACGCAGACGATGGAGGGGGTCGTCCGCGCGGCGCTCCACCGCCAGCGGCGGCAGCGCCGCCGTCGCCGCGGCCGAGTGCTGGCTGCTGAGTGCTGAGTGCTGAGTTTCGGCACCTTTCTCCGGCTCGGCGGCGCCGAGCCGTGATTCGTCCGCGGCGGACAACTCGACGCGGGCGAATGGCTTGATCGCGCCGAAGAATTCGTCGGCGGTCTGGTAGAGGTCGTGCGGCGGCAGGACCGGATGGCCGAGGTCGCCGCGCAGCACGGCGTAGCGCGCGTGGGTATCGCTCCAGAACTGCTCGATCGCCGGCTGCAGCCCCGGCTGGGTGCATAACAGGGTGTCGGGCGGCAGATAATCGGTGACGAGCGCGGTCGTCTCGAAGAACAGCGGCAGATAGTATTCGATGCCGGCGCAGGGCACGCCCTTGGAAACGTCCTTGTAGACGCGGCTGCGCGAGGGATCGCCTTCGAACCGCTCGCGGAAATTGCGGCGGAAGCGGGTCTGGCCTTCCTCATCCAGCGGAAACTCGCGCGCGGGCAGCAGGCGGACCTCGCCGACCTTGTAGATCGAGCGCTGGCTGTCCACGTCGAAGCTGCGGATGCTCTCGACCACGTCGTCGTCGAGCTCGATGCGGTAGGGGAGCGCGCTGCCGGTCGGGAAAATATCGATCATCCCCCCGCGCACGCAGTACTCGCCGGGCGCCACCACCTGCGTCACGTGCGTGTAGCCGGCGGTCACGAGCTGGCGGCGCAGGGCATCGGGCTGGAGTGACTGGCCCTGCTTGAAGAAAAACGAGCGGGCGGCGAGATACTCCACCGGCGCGAGACGGAGCAGCGCCGTCGTCACCGGAACGATCACGACGTCGAACGCGCGCTGCATCAGCTGGTAGAGGGTTGCGAGCCGTTCGGAAACGAGGTCCTGGTGCGGCGAGAACTGGTCGTAGGGCAGCGTCTCCCAATCCGGCAACAGATGAGCCCGTATTCCCGGATCAAAAAACGGAATTTCTTCCAGCAACCGTTGCGCGTCGGATGCCAACGCGGCGATCACGGCGAGCGGGCGCCGCGCGCGGGCGAGTTGCGCGATCAGGAGCGCGTCGGAGGAGCCGTAGAGGGGCTGCGTACGTGCGCGGCTCCCCGGCGCAGGGATCTGGGCAGGGATAAGCATTAAAAAGGGCGTTATTATACCGGCACTTATCGCTTTCTTTGAACTGCGTGAGTGGTGAGTGGTGAGTGGACCCTCGGATTCCCCGATTCGTGAGTCGGGACTGGATTCGTATTTGCTGGCGTCCTGATGGTTCGGCAGGAGGCAGGGATGACGGCCGAGAGACGAGGGATCAGGATTTTCCCCGTTGGTGCAGTCCTGTAAATCCTGTTAATCCTGTCAATTCTATTCTTGTATTTCTTGGCGCCTTGGGTGTGCCAGGCCAAGCCTGGCTGATCTTGTGAACTGAAAGGAGTTTACCCTGTGAATTACCCGTTCAACAGGTAGCCAATCGAGCGCGTTGTCCGAGCAATCGGCGGCGCGAAGCCTCGTGCGGCG
>JACPTK010000116.1 GCA_016192825.1 Betaproteobacteria bacterium
CTCACCGACAACGAGGCCGCCCGCCAGCTCAACGAAGCACGGCAGCGGCTGTTCCTATCCATCCAACGTCGATCCAAGCACGCCGCCTGAGGACTCATCTCGGCACTTCGTTCAGACTCAAACCTCTATTGGACTTGACTTGCCCGGCGCTTCAGTTGTAGCCGAGGCCCATCGCCTCCTTCACCTCGCGCAACGTCTCCTGCGCGAGCTTGCGCGCCTTCTCGCAGCCGTCGGCGATGATTGACCGCACCAGCGTCGGGTCCTGGAGATAGGGCCGGGCGCGCTCGCGCATCGGCTTCAGCTCCGCCAGCACGGAATCGATGACCGGCTGCTTGCATTCCAGGCAGCCAATGCCCGCGCTGCGGCAGCCTTGCTGCACCCACTGCCGTCGCAGCTCGTCCGAGTAGACCTGGTGGAACTCCCACACCGGGCATTTCTCCGGATTGCCCGGGTCCGAGCGCTTCACCCGCGCCGGATCGGTCGGCATGGTCCGGATCTTCTTGCTGATGGTCTCGGCATCTTCCCGCAAGCCGATGGTGTTGTCGTAGGACTTCGACATCTTCTGCCCGTCCAGGCCCGGCATCCGGGAGGCCTCGGTGAGCAGGGCCTGCGGCTCGACCAGGACCATCTTGCCGCCGCCCTCGATGTAGCCGAACAGCCGCTCGCGGTCGCCCATCGGCAGGTTCTGCGCCTCCTCCACCAGCACCCGCGCCGCGGCCAACGCGTCCCCGTCGCCCTTCTCCAGGAACTTGGTGCGCAGCTGGCGGTAAACCCGGGCCCGTTTGGCGCCGAGCTTCTTGATCGCGGCCTCGGCCTTCTGCTCGAATCCTTCCTCCCGGCCGAACACGTGGTTGAAGCGGCGCGCGATCTCGCGCGTGAACTCGACGTGCGGAACCTGGTCGTCCCCGACCGGGACCTGGTTGGCGCGGTAGATCAGGATGTCGGCGCTCTGCAGAAGCGGATAACCCAGGAAGCCATAGGTCGCCAGGTCCTTCTCCGCGAGCTTCTCCTGCTGGTCCTTGTAGGTCGGGATTCGCTCGAGCCAGCCCAGCGGCGTCACCATCGAGAGCAGCAGGTGCAGCTCGGCATGCTCCGGAACGCGCGACTGGATGAACAGCGTGGTCTGCGCCGGATCGACGCCCGCCGCGAGCCAATCGATCACCATGTCCCACACGTGCTGCTCGATGACGTCGGGCGTGTCGTAGTGGGTAGTCAATGCGTGCCAGTCGGCGACGAAGAACAGGCACTCGTACTCGTGCTGCAGCCGGATCCAGTTCTTGAGCACGCCGTGATAGTGGCCGAGGTGAAGCGCCCCGGTCGGGCGCATGCCTGAGAGTACGCGATCGACGAACATTTCAGGCCTCTGATCAGGCAAGCCCCGTCAGCCGGAGCAGGTCCTTCACCGGAAGACCGACCGCATCCGCGACCAGCGCCATCAGCATGCCGATCGCCGGCCACAGCACCAGGCCGAGCACGCCCGTGAAGAGCAGCAGGATGAGGATGGGGAAGCCCCACGGCTCGAGGCGCGCGAAGCGCCACGCAAGGCGATGCGGCAGCAGGCTGACCAGCATGCGGCCGCCGTCGAGGGGAAGCAGGGGAACGAGGTTCAGCACCATGATGATAATGTTGAAAAATACGCCGGCCGCGCCCATCAGCATGAGCGGCACGGAGAAATAGGCGCCTTCCATCGCAAGGCCGATCTTCAGCATCAGCGCCCAGAAGACGGCCATCGCGAGGTTGCTGAACGGACCGGCGGCGGCAACCCACAGCATGTCGCGCTTCGGGCGGCGCAGGTTGGCAAAATTGACCGGAACCGGCTTCGCCCAGCCGAAAATGATCCCCCCGCCGATGAGCTTGCTCACCGCCAGCAGGATCAGCGGCAGGGCGATCGTGCCGAACGGATCGATGTGACGCAGGGGATTCAGGCTCACGCGCCCTTCCCGGTAGGCGGTGGTGTCGCCGAAATGCCTGGCGACGTAGCCGTGTGCCGCCTCATGGAGAGTGATCGCGAAGATCACGGGCAGGGCGTAGATCGCGATGGTCTGGACGAGATGGAGTTCCAAAAAAACGGTCGTAATTGATGGAGTTGCAATATTTTAACAGGCTTTGGAGATCGCCCATTTTGCCCATCAGACGCCCTTGGCGATCCGCTGCGATTACAGGCCAAACGGCGCAAGGTCGCCCCTGCCCCGGCGCGTGACCACGGGCGCGTCTCCGGTGAGGTCCACCACCGTCGTCGGCGTGATCCCGCAGGAACCGCAGTCGAGGATGAGATCCACTTGGCGCTCCAGCCGGCTGCGGATTTCGCCCGCCTCGTTGAGGGGCAGATCGTCGCCGGGCAGAATCAATGTCGAGCTCAACAGCGGCTCGCCGAGCTCGGCCAGCAGCGCCCGCACTATGCCGTGGTCCGGAATGCGCAGACCGATCGTCCGGCGACTCGGATGCAGCAGCCGCTTCGGCACCTCCCGCGTCGCTCTCAGGATGAACGTATAGCTTCCGGGCGTGGCGCTCTTCAACAGCCGGAACTGGCGGTTGTCCACCCGGGCATAGACCGCGATCTCGGCGAGATCGCGGCACACCAGCGCGAAATGATGACGCTCGTCCACCTGGCGGATTGCACGGATGCGCTCCATTGCCGTCTTGTCGCCGAGACGGCAGCCCAGCGCATAGCACGAGTCGGTCGGGTAGACAATCACCCCGCCGGCCCGCACGATATCCACAGCGCGCCGGATCAGGCGCGGCTGCGGATTGTCCGGATGGATGGTGAAGAGCTGGGCCACAAGAAACCAAGATGAATGCGGAACGCTCAAGCCATCAACTGCGACTCGTCATAGCAACGGGCTCCAGCAAGCCGTCGGACCGGGGGAATGGCAGTGCAGGTCGATTTCAAGAATAGATATTGTTTACAATCAAATAAATATATCCAGTTCTTCAAGCATCTTATCAGAAACGGTTAGGGTGCGAATCCACGGCGTCACGACCCGCGTAACTCCCCTATCGGGATATTCACGACTGGATTTCCGTGTACCGGGCGAGACTGGCTCTCATTGCGGTCGGATTATTCGCCGCTCCCATCGCAGGCGCAGCACAGTGCACGGCGGAAAGCGCCGAGCGCCGCGTGGCATTGCTCGAACTCTACACTTCCGAGGGCTGCGACAGTTGCCCGCCTGCAGACCGCTGGATCAGCGCGCTCCCGCCGCGCGGCTTGGGCGCCGAACGCGTGGTAGCGCTCGGCTTTCATGTGGACTACTGGAACTACCTCGGCTGGAGCGATCCATTCGCCAAGCCGGAATACAGCGCGCGCCAGCGTGCCGCGAGTCGGCGCAACAAGGCACGCGTCATCTACACCCCCCAGTTGCTGCTCAACGGCAGGGACTTCCGCCGCATGGCGTTCAGGGACGACATTGCCGATCGGGTTTACTCGCTTAACGGGGAAAAACCGATGGCGCGCATCCGCCTGCGCCTCGCGCGTGAGTCTCCCGGCACGCTGCTCGTGCATAACACCGTCGTCGTGCCCGATGCGGCGGAAAGGAGCGCCGCCCGCGCCTACCTGGCGCTTTACGAGAACCGTCTCGCCACCCAGGTCAAGGCCGGCGAGAACCGGGGCAAGCGATTACAACACGATTACGTAGTGAGGAAGCTGGCCGGACCCTATTCCATCGATTCCCAAGGCCTCGCCGCAATCAGCCACCGCTTCGTGTTCGGCGCCGACTGGAAGCCCGGCGACCTGCACGTGGCGGCGTTCGTTCAGAATGATCGCACCGGGGACGTGCTGCAAGCGCTGGCGCTTGCCAACTGTCCTCTGGACCGATAGCGATTCGAGGGGGCGCGTCTCGGTCCGCCCGCTCGAGTGGCCGCGCAAGCCGCCTCGAAACAGCCCTTGGCTCCGCAACGGCATGCCGTTCCTGGAAGTCCGCTATAATTGGTTAATTATCAAGCGGAAGCGTAGCTGTGAACCGATACCAACTCATCGCCCTGGCGGTCGCCGCAGCCAATCTGCTTCTGATTCTGCTGTTCCCGCCCGTCGACCAGTACTCCATTGCAGCGGCCCAGCTGCCCGTGTTCGCCGGATTCCACTTCGTGCTCGCGCTCCCGGCCAAGAGCCAGATCAATACCAGCGTCCTGTGGCTCGAGGTGATGGTCGTGCTGATCAATGCCGGCATTGCCTGGCTGCTGCTGCGCGACAAGCCCCCGCAAACCAGGAAAAGCAGGCTGAGTCTTCAGAACGCGGTGCTGGTGTTCACCGGCATCAACCTGGTGCTGGCGGTGCTGTTCCCCCCCTTCGAATCGGTATTCGCGCTGACCAAGGCCATGCTGCCGACGTTTGAAGGGTTCTACTTCGTCTTCTTCCAGAAACCCAGCCACGTCATCGTCACCTCGCTGCTCTATATCGAAGCGGCGTTCATCCTCGCGAACGGCGGCCTGCTGTGGCTGCTGTTCAAGCCCAAGTCGCCCGATGAGCTGGCCGCGGAACAGATGCGCGCGTTCGCGGCCGGGCCCTCGAAGAAGAAATAAGCTTCGAGCTTCGAGCTACCAAGTTAGACCGCTTTCCGAACTGTTCCAGGGGCTGACTTGCAGCACGCGGCTCGTAGCTCGCGGCTGGTGGCCAGTTACGCGATATTCTGGCGCAGCCGGCTTTGCGCCGGCACGTGCTGCGCGAGGAACTCCATCTGGTCGGCGAGAATGCGGCGGTTGGTGAGGATCAGGTATTCCGCGCGGTTCGGCACATACGGCAGGTAAATCAACTCCAACCCGGCCTGCTCCGGCGTGCCGTTGCCCTTGCGCTCGTTGCAGGCGCGGCACGCGGTAACCGAGTTCATCCACGTGTCGCGCCCGCCGCGCGAAAACGGCGTCACGTGGTCGCGCGTCAGCCGCGAGATCGGGAACATGCCGCCGCAGTAGGCGCAGATCTGGCGGTCGCGATGGAACAGCTCGCGATTGTTGAGCGGCGGCACCTGGCCGAATGCCTTCAGCGCCATCGCCTTGCCCTTGATCGCGATGATGGTCGCGGCCGTGATGCTGGAGCGCCTGCCGGTCAGGCGGTTCAGCCCGCCGTAGACGGTAAACGCGTGCGCACCCGCCGCCCAGGCGACCTGGTCCTTGGCGTAGTAGTAGCAGGCGTGCTGCCAGCTGATCCAGCGGTGCGGCACGCCGTGCGTGTCGAGCGTGAGGATGAGCGGGTAGCCGCCGCGCAGCACCCCCTGCTGTTCGATGACGATATTCATGTCCTGCGTTCGTTCCATGCCACCGGCCCCCGGTGCAGTGCGAAATTTACCAGAATTTTGAATTTGTGGCAGTTTTAGGGCTGCCGGCCTCCGTGCATGCGGAGAAATGATCGTAGTGCGCGGCACCGCAGCAAGGTATAATTCCGGCCCGTGAATTGTCATCCAGCCCGTCAGAAGGGCGGTCCGCGGCAAACGTGACGCCCGCCCGCAATGCCGCCCCCCCGCACCAGCCGGGCGCGTCCGGCGAAGTCCGGATGTCTTTCAACGCACTGGACCTCATTCCCGAGCTCACGCGCGCGGTCGCCGATCAGGGCTATCTCGAGCCGACGCCGATTCAGGTCAAAGGGATCCCGCCGATTTTGCAACGGCGCGATGTCATGGGCTGCGCCCAGACCGGCACCGGCAAGACTGCAGGCTTCGCCCTCCCTTTGCTACAGCTGCTCGCGCCCCAGGCCAATACCAGCCTGTCGCCGGCACGGCATCCGTTGCGCGTCTTGGTGCTCACGCCGACTCGCGAGCTTGCGGCGCAGGTCGAGGAAAGCTTCCGCACCTACGCCAAGTACCTGCCGCTTCGTTCGGCGGTGGTGTTCGGGGGCGTGGACATCGGACCGCAAATGAAGCAGCTCCACTCCGGCGTGGAGATCCTGGTCGCCACGCCCGGCCGACTGCTCGACCACCTGCACCAGAAGACCCTCAACCTCTCGCGGGTCGAATTCCTGGTGCTGGACGAAGCCGACCGCATGCTCGACATGGGCTTCATACCCGACATCAAGCGCATCCTCGCGGTGCTGCCGCCGAAGCGGCAGAACATGCTGTTCTCGGCGACGTTCCCGGAAGAGGTGCGCAGGCTGGCGAAGGACTTGCTGCATTCTCCGGTGACGATCGAGGTCGCGCCGCGCAATGCGCCGGCCGACCTTGTCACGCACCTGGTCTATCCCGTCCCCCTGCTGCGCAAGCGCGCGCTGCTCGTCCATCTCATCCGTTCGCGCGGCATGCGGCAAGTGCTGGTCTTCGTGCGGATGAAACGCGATGCGAACCGCCTCGCCCGCCAGCTCCAGCACGACGGCGTCGTCGCCAAGGAAATCCACAGCGATCGCACCCAGGCCGAGCGCATGCAGGCGCTCGAGGATTTCAAGCAGGGCAAGGTGCCGGTGCTGGTGGCAACCGACATCGCCGCGCGGGGTCTCGATATCGAGGAGCTGCCGTTCGTGATCAACTACGAGCTGCCGCATACCCCGGAAGACTACGTGCACCGCATCGGCCGCACCGGGCGCGCCGGCCTGCCGGGCGAGGCGATTTCCCTGGTCAGCCCGGACGAAATGAAATTCCTGGAGGATGTCGAGCGTATGCTCAAGCGCAAGCTGCCGCGGGCCTCCGCTCCGGAATCGCTGTCCGAAAGCCGGCACGGACCGCGCGCGCGCGAGCCGCGCGCTGAGCGCGGCGCGCGCCATGCCCACGCGCCCCGGCCGCAGCACGTCCCGAAGCCTTCGCCATCCGGCTTCGATTTCACCAAGCCTTACGAGCCGGCCGCTGCCGGCGCAGCATCCCATCCGCCCGCCGCCCCCGTCGCGCACAGAAGACCCCACCGCCCCACGGCCGCCCTGCTCGGCGGCGGCCCCGCGAAGCGCGAGCCCCACAAATAAGAATCGACGTGACAAGTGACGAGTGACAAGTGAGCAGTTTCCCGCGGTGCGGGCGCAGCATGCCTCCCGCCACTGATCGCTCATCACCGGTACATCGAACGTGAACACCATTACCGCCACGCAACTCAAAGCCATGCTGCACGACGGCGGCGAAATGGCGCTGCTCGACGTGCGTGAAGCCGGGCAGTTCGGCGAATCCCATCTGCTGTTCGCCACGCCGCTGCCGTACAGCCGGCTGGAGCTCGACATCGGCGCGCTGGTGCCGCGAAAATCCGTCAGGATCGTGCTGTGCGATGACGACGGGCGCGGGGCGGCCGAGCGTGCCGCGCGCCGGCTCGCGGCGCTGGGCTATGCCGATGTCTCGGTGCTGGCAGGAGGCACGGCGGGCTGTTCCGCCGCCGGGCAAGCGCTTTTCAAGGGCGTCAACGTGCCCAGCAAGCTGTTCGGCGAGCTGGTGGAGCACGCCTATCACACGCCTCGCATTACCGCGCAAGAACTCGCGCGCATGAAGCAAGCCGGCGAGGACTTCGTGCTGTTCGACGGCCGGCCGCTGAACGAGCACCACAAGATGACCATACCCGGCTCGACCTGCTGTCCCAATGCGGAGCTGCCGCTGCGCGCGCCGGCGATGGTGAGGAACCCGAATACCAAGATCATCGTCAACTGCGCCGGGCGCACGCGCTCCATCCTCGGGGCGCAAACGCTCATCAACTTCGGCGTGCCCAACCCGGTCTACGCGCTGGAGAACGGTACCCAGGGCTGGTACCTGTCGGATTTTCAGCTCGAATACGGCTCGACACGCAAGTATCCGGACGCGGTCGATGAATCCACGCTGCCCGCGCAGCAGGCCGCGGCGATAAGACTCATGGAACGCTTCGCGGTCCGGTCTGCCTCCGCCAAGCAGGCGGCGTCCTGGCTCGGCGACGCGAAGCGCACCACGTATCTCTGCGATGTGCGCACGCCGGAGGAATTCGCGCAGGGCTCCCTACGCGGCGCCGTCCACGCGCCCGGCGGCCAGCTGATCCAGGCCACCGACCAATGGGTTGGCGTGCGCAACGCGCGGATCGCGCTGATCGACGGCGGCGAAAACGTCCGCGCGCCGGCGGTCGCGAGCTGGCTGAAGCAGCTCGGTTGCGACGCCTATGTACTGGAAGGCGGCGTCCGTTGCCGGCTCACCGGCATGCCCGCTCCCGCGCCTGCCCTCCCCGTGCTGGACGCGATTTCGGCAACGGACCTCGGGCGCGCGCTCGACGCGGGCGCCTGCACGGTCCTCGACCTCGGGTCGAGCACGGGTTACCGCAAGGCGCACATCCCCGGCAGCCGCTGGAGCACGCGCGCCCGGATCGCAGCGGACGCGCCTGAAGCCAGGGGCTTGACGGTGCTGGTGACTGACGAAGCCGGCATCGCCCGACTCGCCGCGATGGATCTCCGCGAGGCCGGAGTCACGAACGTCAAGCTGCTCGAGGGCGGGCTTGCCGCGTGGAAAAAGGCGGGCTACGGGACCGAGGCCTCGCCGAAAACGCCGCCGGACAAGGAATGCATCGACTACCTTTTCTTCGTCCACGACCGGCATGCCGGCAATCGCGAAGCGATGCGGCAATACCTTGCTTGGGAGACCGGGCTCATCGCACAGCTCGATGAGCAGGACCGCGGCGTATTCCGCATCGGTCCCGTTCGATAGCAGGACGCCGGGAGAGGCCGCACCCGCGCATTCCGCGCCGGTCCGCCCCGGCCCCCGGGCTGAACCGGCGCCGGGGTCCCGCTCATTGCACCTTCAGCTTGAGATCGCGGACAACCTTCCCCCACTTCTGGTGCTCGCCCTTGAGGAACTCTCCGAACGTCCTGGGGTCGGTTGCAACGATATTGGTGCCCACCCGGTCGAATGCGGTCCTTATCTCGGGCCTCTGGAGCAGATTTGTCACGTCCTGATGCAGCCGCTTGATGGCGACCGCCGGGGTGCCGCGCGGCACGAGAATCCCGGTCCACAGCGCAGCATCGTAGCCCGGTATGGTTTCCGCAATGCTGGGGACGTCCGGCAGTTCCGGCGAGCGCTTCGCGGTCGTCACCGCGATGATGCGAAGCAGCCCCGCCTTGTGCTGCGGGAGGATGCTGGAGACGCCGAGGCAGCCGATCTTGACCTGCCCGCCCAGCAGATCGGCGCGCACCGCGCCGCTCCCCTTGTACGGGATGTGAACGATGTTGATGTTGGCCATGCTGGCGAACATCGCCTGGAACAGGTGCATCGCGCCCCCCTGTCCCGAGGAGGCGTAGTTGTGCTTGCCCGGCTCCCTCTTCGCCAGCGCAATCAGCTCGCTCACCGTCTTCACGGGGAGCGAGGGATGAACGGTCAGGCCGTAGGGCTGGCTGCCGATCTGCATGACCGGCTCGAAGTCCTTCTGCACGTTGTACGGCACCCTCTTGTACAGGTTCGGAACGATGGCGTGGGGCGTCCCCGTGGCGAGCACGGTGTAGCCGTCGGGGCTCGCTTTCGCGGCGATCTCCGTACCGATGAGGCTGCCGGCGCCAACGCGGTTGTCGATCACCACCTGCTGGCCCAACAACTCCGGCAGCTTGATCGCCACGATGCGTATCACCACGTCCGTGGAACCGCCCGCCCCGAACGGAATAATCATACGGATCGGCTTGGTGGGATATGCCTGTCCCAGCGCGGACCCCAGCCCGGAGGCCAGGACGATGCCGCACGACAACGAAACCACGCGTTTCCACACTGCTGCATTCATGAATTTCTCCTCGTGTTGTTGATTGCGCTCCAGTTGACCTGGGCGCCGCTGGGTCGCACGACCATTGCCCATTAACCCTTGCAAACTCGAGACCGTGCCAGGGTCCCCCGGTATGCGTTGTTCCCCGCATGCTACCATCAGATGCGGCGCGTGGTGAAGCGGCCCGGTATCCGCTGTCTGCGGCAGCCGCGCGCAGAAAGCGGGGACCGATCCCGGGACAGCTTCAGGCTGATCGCCACGTGCCAATAGCCAGACACTGACCGCCGAGGCTGATGCTCAGGATCGACAATCTTGGCAAATCCTATGGCGGCGCGCGCTCGCGCGAAGTGCTGCGCGACATCTCGTTCGAGATCCGGCGCGGCGAATATATCGCCATCGTCGGCGAGTCGGGAGTCGGGAAGTCCACACTGCTCAATCTCGTGGCGGGGCTCGAAGTGCCCGACCGCGGCGGCATTTCGCTTGATGGCGTCGAGCTGACGGCGCTGGACGATACCGCGCGGACGCTGTTGCGGCGCAGCCGTATCGGATTCGTGTTTCAGGCGTTTCACCTCCTGCCGCACCTTACCGTGGCCCAGAACGTCGCACTCCCCCTTTCCCTGAATGGAATCGATCCTGCGCAAGCGGCGGCACGCGTCGCCTCGATGCTGGACGCCATTGGCCTGACCGCCGCATCCAACGTCTACCCGCGAGAGCTGTCCGGAGGCGAATCGCAGCGCGTCGCGATTGCGCGGGCGCTGGCGCACCGGCCGCTGCTCCTGCTGGCGGATGAGCCGACCGGCAATCTCGACCCGGCAACCGCGAGCCAGGTGCTGGCGCTGCTGCGGGACCAGGTCAAGCGCGAATCCGGCGCCGGCATCCTCGTCACCCACTCGGCCGTCGCGGCCGCCACGACCGACCGCGTCCTCGTGCTCACCGCCGAGGGTTTGCGCCCGGCGGCGAGCGCGTGATGTGCGACAAGTGACGCGTCATGGGTATTCGATCCACGACTCACGAATCACGATTCACGAAGTTCGGCGACCGGTGGCCGCTGATGCACGCGCTCATCGCCGGATCCCTTCGCGAGAACCCGGGGCGATTTCTGCTTGCAATCGCCGCAATCGCGCTGGGTGTCGCGCTGGGCGTCGCGGTCCATCTCATCAATTCCAGCGCGCTCAATGAATTCGAACTCGCCGCGCGGCACCTCGCCGGCGAGGCCGACCTGGTGGTGCGCGGGCCGCGCGCGGGCTTTGACGAGGCGCTCTATCCGCGCCTGGCCCGGCTGCCGCAGGTCGAGGCGGCAAATCCCGCGGTGGAGCTCGAAGTGCCGCTCGCCGGCCGCCAGGACAGCCTGCGGATCATCGGTTTCGATCCGCTGCGCGCCGCCCAGGTGCAGCCGTCGCTGCTGCCCGAGCGCGCCGGCATCGTGCTCGATCTCTTCGACGCGGACGCGATACTGCTCAGCCCGGCCGCGGCCGAGTGGCTCCATCTCAAGGCGGGAGACCCGCTTGCCGTTCAGGTTGGCACGCGCAAAGTCCCGCTCAAGGTCGCAGGCCTTCTGCCCCGGGGCGCCTACCGCCAGCGGGTCGGCGTGATGGACGTGGCCACCGCTCAGTGGCGCCTGGAGCGCCTTGGTCGCCTCAACCGGATCGACCTGCGGCTGAAGCCGGGGACGGACGTTGCCGCCTTCCGGCGCGAACTGCAGGCTATGCTTCCTGCGGGCGTGCACGCGGTCGCGCCGGATACCGAAGGCGAGCGCGCCGCGATTCTCACGCGGGCCTACCGGCTCAACCTCGACATGCTGGCGCTCGTCGCGTTGTTCACGGGCGCGTTCCTGGTGTTTTCAGCGCAGGTGCTGGCCGCCTTGCGAAGGCGCGCGCAGCTTGCGCTGTTGCGCGCGCTGGGCGTCACGCGCGGCGCGCTTGCTGTCGGGCTCGTTGCGGAAGGCGCGGCGATCGGCGCCATCGGTTCCCTGTTCGGCGTTGTGCTCGGCTATGCGGTGGCGCGTTACGCGCTGTCCGTGGTGGGCGCCGATCTCGGGGCGGGCTATTTCCGCGGCATTGCGGCAAGCCTGAACGCGGAACCGCAGGCGCTCGCGCGGTTTTTCACCCTGGGCGTGCTCTTCGCCGTGCTGGGGGCTGCGGCACCAGCGTGGCAGGCGGCGCGACGCCCGCCGGCGCGAGCGCTGCGCGCCGGGGACGAAGAGGAAGGGCTCCGGAAAGTGCACACGTTGTGGTGGGGCGTCGCCTTGCTCGTGTCGGGAATGCTGCTTGCCGCCGCTCCCGCGATGAACGGCCTTCCGATCGCGGGATATATCGCCATTGGCCTGATCCTGCTGGGGGCCGTGCTCGTCATGCCCCAGCTCACCGGGGCGTGCCTCGCGCGCCTGCCCTCGCCAGCGCACGCGGCTGCGGGTATCGCTATCGCCCAGCTCAAGGCCACGCCGCGCCAGGTTGCGCTCAGCGTGGCGGCCATCGTCATCAGCTTCAGCCTCATGGTCTCGATGCTGATCATGGTGGGCTCGTTCCGGGGTTCGCTCGAGACCTGGCTCGAGCGCATGCTCCCCGCCGATCTTTACCTGCGCGCCGCGCGCTTTGGCGAGACGGCGTTCTTCACCCCCGCCGAGCAGGCGCGCATCGCCGCGACGCCGGGCGTCGGGCGGGTCGAATTCGTCCGCGCCCAGACCCTGCTGCTGGCGCCGGAGCGCCCTCCGCTCACCCTGCTCGCGGGTCCGGTCGACGCCGGAGACCCGGGCAGCGTGCTGCCCCTGACCGCGCCGGCGCGCACGACGCGGCCGGAGGAGCCGCCACCGGTGTGGGTTTCCGAGGTTGCCGCTGATTTTTACGGCTTCCGTACCGGCGACCGCGTGCAACTGCCCATCGGCGACGCGCCGCGCCTCTACACGATCGCCGGCGTGTGGCGCGACTACGCACGCCAGAACGGCGCCATCGCGATCAATCGCGGGACGTACGTCAAAGTGACCGGCGACACGCTCGTCAACGATGCCGCCGTGTGGCTCGCCCCGGGGGCATCCGTGACGCACGTGCAGCGCGGCTTGCGCGAGCGGCTGCCGGACGCCGCCCGCCTGGAGATCGCCACCACGCGCGAGATGCGCGACCTCTCGCTCGGCGCCTTCGACCGGACTTTCGCCATCACCTACGCGCTCGAGATCGCCGCGATCCTGATCGGCCTGTTCGGCGTCAGCGTCTCTTTCAGCGCGCAGGCGCTCGCCCGCCGCCGCGAATTCGGCGTGCTGCGCCACCTCGGCATGACCCGGCGCGGGATCGGCACGCTGCTCGGCTGCGAAGGCACGCTGGTCGCCGCGCTGGGCACCGCCTTCGGCCTGGCGGCCGGCTGCGGAGTCGGTCTGATCCTGATCCACGTCGTCAACCGCCAGTCCTTTCACTGGAGCATGGAACTGCACGTGTCGTGGCTGCCGATCGCCGGACTGGCGGCACTCATCGTGGCCGCGGCGGCGGTCACGGCGGTTTGGAGCGGGCGCGCGGCGATGGGCGATGACGTCGTTCGCGCCGTGCATGAAGACTGGTAACGCGTGACTGGTGACTCGTGACTCGTGACTCGACCAAACAGTCTCCCACCAGACGCAGGATGCTGGCCTTGCTGGCCGGCGCGCTCTGCGCGCCGAAAGCGACGGCGCAAATCACCAGTCACGAGTCACGAGTCACGCCTTTCGCACCCGTAGTGCCGGGATACAGAATGCGCTTCCCGGACGATGAGGGCAGCCATCCCGACTTCAGAATCGAATGGTGGTACATCACCGGCTGGCTGGAGGACGCCGGGAAGCCGCTGGGCTTCCAGATCACGTTCTTCCGCGCGCGCCCCGAGCTGAAACACGACAATCCCAGTGCCTTCGCGCCGCGCCAGATCCTGATCGCGCACGCGGCGCTTTCCGATCCCGCCCACGGCAGGCTGATCCATGCGCAGCGCGCAGCGCGAGCCGGCTTCGGGCTGGCGGGCGCCGACGAGGGCCGCACGCGGGTAACGATCGACGATTGGCGGCTGCAGCAGGCCGACACTTCCTATCGGGCGCAGATCGGGACGCGGGACTTTTCGCTCGATCTGGCGTTCGAAGCAACGCAGCCGCCAATGAAACAGGGCCGGGACGGATTCAGCCGCAAAGGACCCGCGCCCGAATCAGCCAGCTACTACTACAGTCTGCCGCACCTCCTGGTAAGCGGATCCGTCGAGCGCGAGGGGAAGACGCTCCGAGTCAGCGGTTCCGCCTGGCTCGATCACGAGTGGTCGTCGCAATACCTCGAGAAGGACGCCACGGGTTGGGACTGGATCGGCATCAACCTCGACGGCGGCGCCGCGCTGATGGCCTTCCGCATGCGCGACCGGCAAGGCGGCCATTATTGGGCGGGTGGCGCGCTGCGCGACCCCAATGGCCGCCTTAGAATATTTTCACCCGATGAGGTGCGATTCTTTCCCCGCCGCGAGTGGAAATCAGCGCGCACCGGCACTTCTTATCCCGTGTCGTTCTTGGTAAGAGCGGGCGATCGCGAGTTCGCGATCGAGCCGCTCTTCGACGACCAGGAGCACGACACGCGCGCCTCGACCGGGACGATCTACTGGGAAGGCGCCGTGCGCGCGCTGCGCGATGGGAAGCCCGTCGGCCTCGGCTACCTGGAACTCACGGGTTACTGGCGGCGCCTCAGTCTGTAACCGTCCCTCGAGATATTGAAATGCCGCATGCGGCAGCCGGCGCGCGTTGAGCGGCGAGCCGCCCGTCTCCTACGCGCGCGGTCAAACGGGCCCGACAAGGTCCCGATGTGACGCTAGTTCAGCTTGCGCGGCTGCGCGTCCTGCGCCGGGGCGGCCTCGCCCAACTCTTCGTGAAGCGCGAGATTCACGTCCCAGTCGGTCCTGGCCACCTGCTCCCTCAGCAGCCGCGTGAAGATGTGCAGGAGCCGGGTGTCGAGCGAGATGTCTATGCCCTGTCCCCGGAGCGGATGGAGGCCGAGCATCTGGACGCCATCGTCGCGCTTCTTGCCGCTTGCCTTGGCCAGCAGCACCGGCGCCTCGCCGAGAGGCAGGCGGCGCGGCGCCTCCCGCGGCGGCTCCTCGAACGCCTTGGAATAGTTGGCCTGCCGCGCGTAGCCCTCGTGCTGGATGTCGAGGACGGTCCGCCGGGTACCCGGATCCACCTGCTGCTGCACCGCCCGGTCCCACTCCAGCATCTTGACCAGCATGCCCCACAGCCGCTTGGTGAACCTGCGCGTGAGCCAGAACCGGAACTCGCAGCCGTCGCTGGTGGAAAACCGCAACAGGAGGCGGTCCTCCGTCTCGTCGTGTCGAATCTGGATCTGATGGATACCCATAATCGGCGCACTGGCTCCAGGGACGCAGCCTATTTTAGGGCCTACGGGATGCGGCCGGCGTGCGGGTGGCCACAAATGGAAAGCCCCGCGCAGGGCGCGGGGCTCGTTTGCGTCCGGATATCCGGTACCGGATCCGGGGCGGCGCGCTGCCCTGCTTGTTTTCTTTCGCGCATCGGCCGGCGAAGTCAACGGCGCCAGCGGCTTACGCCGCCGCGCTCGCGGCCGCCCGTGCCTTCTCGAACGTGAATCCGCCTTTCCTGTAGTCCGCGCGGATGACGTCCTTGGCGGCGAACCGGCCTTCGAGGATCGCCTTGGCTAGCGGATTCTCGATGTTCGCCTGGATCGCGCGCTTCAGGGGCCGCGCGCCGTAGACCGGGTCGAAGCCGGCCGCGGCCAGCTCCTTCAGCGCCGCGTCGCTCACCTCGAGCTTGATCTCCAGTTGCGCCAGGCGCTTCTCGAGCAGCGCCAACTGGATCTTCGCGATGGACTTGATGTGCTTTTCCTCCAGCGCGTGGAACACGATCAGCTCGTCGATGCGGTTGACGAATTCCGGGCGCAGCTGCGCCTTCACCTCGCCCAGCACCGCGGTCTTGATGAGCGGGTAGTCGTCACCCGCCATCTGCTGGATCATTTGCGAGCCGAGGTTCGAGGTCATCACGATCACCGTGTTCTTGAAGTCCACGGTGCGCCCCTGCCCGTCCGTCATGCGCCCGTCGTCGAGCACCTGCAAGAGCACGTTGAAGACGTCGTGGTGCGCCTTCTCGATCTCATCGAGCAGGATCACCGAATAGGGTTTCCGCCGCACCAGCTCGGTGAGGTAGCCCCCCTCCTCGTAGCCGACGTAGCCCGGGGGCGCGCCGATCAGGCGCGCGACCGAGTGCTTTTCCATGAACTCCGACATGTCGATGCGGACGAGATGGTCCTCCGAATCGAACAGGAATTCCGCCAGCGCCTTGCACAGCTCGGTCTTGCCCACGCCGGTCGGCCCCAGGAACAGGAACGAGCCGTACGGGCGCTTGGGGTCCCCCAGCCCGGCGCGCGAGCGCCGGATCGCGTCGGCGACGAGCCTGACCGCCTCGTCCTGCCCGACCACGCGCTGGTGAAGCTTGTCCTCCATCTGCAGCAGCTTTTCGCGCTCGCCCTGCAACATCTTGGACACGGGGATGCCGGTCCAGCGCGAGACGACTTCCGCGATCTCTTCGGTGCCGACCTGGGTCCGCAGCAGCCGCGGCTTGCCCGCCTTGGGCTTGTCCGCGTGCTTCAGCTGCGCCTCGAGCTGCGGCAGCTTGCCGTACTGCAGCTCGGCGACCTTTTCGAACTTTCCCTGCCGCTGCAGCTGCGTGATCTCGGCGCGCACGCGCTCGATTTCTTCCTTGATGTGCGCGGCCCCCTGGACCTCGGCCTTTTCCGCTTTCCAGATCTCCTCGAGGTCGGCGTACTCGCGCCCGAGCGCCGTGATCTCGTCCTCGAGCGCCGCCATCCGTTTCTTCGAGGCCTCGTCCTTCTCCTTCCGGACCGCCTCGCGCTCGATCTTCAGCTGGATCAGCCGGCGGTCGAGCTTGTCCATCTCCTCCGGCTTCGAATCGATCTCCATCTTGATGCGGGAAGCCGCCTCGTCGATGAGGTCGATCGCCTTGTCCGGCAGGAAACGGTCGGAAATGTAGCGGTGCGAGAGCTCGGCCGCCGCCACGATCGCGGGATCGGTGATGTCCACCCCGTGGTGCAGCTCGTATTTCTCCTGCAGGCCGCGCAGGATGGCGATGGTCGCCTCAACCGAGGGCTCGTCCACCAGGACCTTCTGGAAGCGGCGCTCCAGCGCCGCGTCCTTTTCGATGTGCTTGCGGTATTCGTCGAGCGTGGTGGCGCCGACGCAGTGCAGCTCGCCGCGCGCGAGCGCCGGCTTCAGCATGTTGCCGGCGTCGATCGCGCCTTCCGCCTTGCCCGCGCCCACCATGGTGTGCAGCTCGTCGATGAAGACGATGGTCTGGCCGGCGTCCTGGGCGATTTCCTTCAATACGGACTTCAGCCGCTCCTCGAATTCGCCCCGGTACTTCGCGCCCGCGAGCAGCGCCGCCATGTCGAGCGACAGGACGCGCTTGTTCTTCAGGGTTTCCGGCACCTCGCCGTTGACGATGCGTTGCGCGAGCCCTTCGACGATGGCCGTCTTGCCCACGCCCGGCTCGCCGATCAGCACCGGGTTGTTCTTGGTGCGCCGCTGCAGGATCTGGATGACGCGGCGAATCTCGTCATCGCGGCCGATCACCGGGTCGAGCTTGCCGGCGCGCGCGCTCTCGGTGAGATCGAGCGTGTATTTCTTCAGCGCCTCGCGCTGCCCCTCGGCCTCGGGGTTCTGGACGGTCTCGGCGCCGCGCACCGCCTGCACCGCCTTCTCGATCGCCTCGCGGCTCCCGCCGTGCTGCTTGAGCAGCTTGCCGGTCTCGCCCTTGTCCTGCGTAAGCGCGAGCAGGAACAGCTCCGAAGCGATGAACTGGTCGCCGCGCTTCTGCGCTTCCTTGTCGGTAAGGTTGAGGAGGTTTCCCAGCTCGCGCGAAACGTTCACCTCTCCGCCGGCGCCTTCCACCATGGGCAGGCGCTCGATCGCCTGGTTGAGCGCGCTGCGCAGCGCGCCGACATTGACGCCGGCGCGCGCAAGGAGCGAACTCGTGCCGCCGTCCGGCTGACTGATCAGCGCAACCAGCAGGTGCTGCGGCTCAATGTAGGGGTTGTCGCTGCCGACCGCCAGGCTCTGGGCGTCGGCGAAGGCCTGCTGGAACTTGGTGGTGAATTTGTCGAAGCGCATGTCTCGCCCGTAACTATTTGACTTGAATGGATATTGGGCGCGACGTTTGTGTTTTCAAGCCCCGACCGTGGATATTGTCCGCCTAAAGCGGATCAGCGTCGCTCCGCTGCGCATGCACGTCAAAGATCATGCCCCGGCCCAGGCGGGGGCGGTTTGATTTAGAACAAGGCGCGCGGGTGCTGGTGACGGACAATGTCGTTGGAATTCATTTTGTTAAGAGAATTATCATGACCACCGAGCGATGGGTCCGCATTATCGCCGGCGACTTCGTGCTGGTGTCGCTGGCGCTGGGCGTCGAGGCGAGTCCGCTGTACGTGTCCAGGCATTTCCTCTGGCTGGCCGCGTTCGTCGGCGCCAACCTGTTCCAAAGCGGCTTCACCCGCATCTGCCCGCTGGAATCCATACCGCGCCGGCTCGGCGTGAAGTCAGCGGGTGCCGCCTGAAAGCGCCGCCGGCAAAACAGCAGGTGCTCCGCCCCCACGCGGCCGTGCGGACCATGCGCGTCGTGGTCTTTTTCGCCGCCACGCTACTCCTCGCCGCCTGCGGCAAATCCCCCGAATCCTCGCCGCCGTCCGTGGCGCCGGCCCTGCGGTCTGCGGCTGTCGAGCTGCGCGAGGTGGATCTCACGTACTCCGCCGAAGGCGTGGTCGAGGCGGTGCGCCAGTCCACCGTCGCCGCGCAGATCGCCGGTCGCATCGTGGACATCCGATTCGACGTCGGCGACCACGTGAAGAAGGGCGAGGTCATCGTGCGCATCGACGAGCGCGCCGCGACCCAGGCGGTGGCAGCGAGCGTGGCGCAGGTCCGCGAAGCCCAGGCGGCGCTCGCCAACGCCCGCGCGCAGTACGAGCGCTCGAAGCAGCTCCTTGCCCAGAAGTTCATCAGCCAGGCCGCCTTCGACCAGACCGAGGCGGCCTACAAGGCCGCCCGGGAACGCGTCGCGGGCGTGCTCGCCGGCGCCGGGCAGGCCGCCACCGAGCGGGGTTTCGCCACCATCGTTGCGCCGTACAGCGGGGTCGTTTCGGCGCGGCACGTGGAGCTGGGCGAGATGGCCACGCCGGGCCGGCCGCTCATGACCGGGTTCGATCCTTCGACGCTGCGCGCCGTGGCGAACGTGCCGCAGGCGCAGGTCGCGGCCATCCAGTCCGCCGCCAGGGCGCGGGTCGAAGCGCCCTCGATCGGCAAATGGGTGGACGTGCGCCAGATCACGGTCGTGCCCTCGGCCGACCCGCGCACGCACACCACGCGCGTGCGGCTCGACCTGCCCGAAGACGTGCGCGGCCTCTATCCCGGGGTCTACGCGCGCGCGCACTTCGTGACCGGTCGGGCGACGAAGCTGATGGCGCCGCGCGCGGCGGTGATCCATCGCAGTGAAGTCACCGCGGTGTACGTGGTGGACGGAAGGAATCCGCCGCAGCTCAGGCAGGTGCGGCTCGGCGCCGCCGGCGACGAGACCCACGTCGAGATCCTGGCGGGACTCAAGCCCGGCGAGCAGGTCGCGCTGGAACCGGTCAAGGCCGGCATCGCCACGGCCGGCGGCTAGAACCTATCTCATGGGCATCTCCGGGCGCATCGCGCGGTCCTTTCAGGATTCGCGGCTCACGCCGCTGCTGGCGCTGGTTGCGTTCCTGCTCGGGCTGTTCGCGGTCCTGGTGACCCCGCGCGAGGAGGAGCCACAGATCAACGTCACGATGGCCAACGTCTTGGTGCCGTTTCCCGGCGCCTCGGCCCGGGACGTCGAGACGCTGATCGCCACGCCCGCCGAGCAGGTGCTGTCGCAGATGACCGGCGTGGAGCACGTGTTTTCGGTGTCGCGGCCCGGGATGGCGGTGCTGACCGTGCAGTTCGAGGTCGGCGTGCCGCGCATCGACGCCCTGGTCCGCCTCTACGACACCGTCAACTCGAACCGCGATTGGGTCTCCCCCAACCTCGGGATACTCGATCCCATCATCAAGCCCAAGGGGATCGACGACGTGCCGGTGGTCGCGCTCACGTTCTGGAGCGAGGACCCCCAGCGCGGCGCCTTCGAGCTGGAGCGCATCGCGCACGCGGCGGAAATCGAGTTCAAGCGGGTGCCGGGCACGCGCGAAGTGCAGACGCTGGGTGGACCGGGGCGCGCCTTGCGCGTCCTCGTCGACCCCGACCGGCTGAACGCCTACGGCGTGACCGCGCTCGACGTGAGAAGCGCGCTGCAGCTCGCGAACGTCGCGTTGCCGAGCGGCCGGATCGTTCGCGAGAACCGCGAGATCGTGGTGGAAACCGGCAACTACCTGGCATCCGCGGACGAGCTTCGCCAGCTGATCGTCGGCACCCACGAGCAGCGGCCGGTGTTCCTGTCCGACGTCGCCGACGTCGTCGACGGGCCCGAGCAGCCGGCGCGCTACGTCTGGACCGGCGCCGGTCCCGCGGCACGGGCGAAGGACATCGGGCCGCCGGGCGAGCAGCCGGCGGTCACGCTGCAGATCACCAAGAAGCCCGGTGAGAACGCGGTGGAGATCGCAGAACGCGTCATGCGGCGCGTCGAGGAGCTGCGCGGCGCGATCGTGCCGGCCGACGTGCGTATCACGGTGACGCGCAATTACGGGGTCACCGCGAACGACAAGGCGCAGCAACTCATCCACAAGCTGATCTTTGCGACGCTGTCCGTGGTCGTGCTGGTGTTCGCGGCGCTCGGCCTGCGCGAGGCGGTCATCGTCGGTGCCGCGGTGCTGCTCACGCTCGCCGCCACGCTATTCGCCTCGTGGGCGTGGGGCTTCACGCTTAACCGGGTCTCGCTCTTCGCGCTCATCTTCTCCATCGGCATCCTGGTGGACGATGCGATCGTCGTGGTCGAGAACATCCACCGGCGGATGTCCCTCGAGCGCAAACCGCTCGCCGACGTGATTCCGACCGCCGTGGACGAGGTCGGCGGGCCGACGATACTCGCGACCCTCACCGTGATCGCGGCGCTGTTGCCGATGGCATTCGTCTCCGGATTGATGGGCCCCTACATGAGCCCGATTCCGATCAATGCGAGCATGGGCATGCTGATCTCGCTCGCCATCGCCTTCACGGTCACGCCCTGGCTCGCGCTGCAGATGCTCGGCCGCGGCGGCCATGACGGCGAAGCGCCGGGCGGCGCGCTCGAGCGCGTTTTCCGGCGGCTGCTGGCGCCGTTCATCACCGGCGCCGACGCGCCGCGCAACCGCGGCCGCCTCGCCTACGCGGTGCTGGGGCTGATCGCAATCTCGCTGTCGCTCGCGGGCGTCAGGCTCGTCGTTCTCAAGATGCTGCCGTTCGACAACAAGTCGGAGTTCCAGGTCGTCGTGGACATGCCGCCGGGCACGCCGGTCGAGATCACCGCCGCCGCGCTGCGCGCCATGGGCGGCCATCTCGCGACCGTTCCGGAAGTCACGGATTACCAGGCCTACGCGGGACTCGCCTCTCCCATCAACTTTAACGGGCTGGTGCGGCAGTACTACCTCCGCAACGCCTCCGAGACGGGAGACATCCAGGTCAACCTGGTCGACAAGGCCGACCGCGAGCGCCAGAGCCACGACATCGCGCAGGCGGTGCGGCCGAAGCTGGAGGAAATCGGGCGCGCCTGGAACGCCCGGGTGAAGGTGGTGGAGGTGCCGCCGGGCCCGCCGGTGCTCTCGCCGATCGTCGCGGAGATCTACGGACCGGACGAGGCCGGGCGCGCGCGCGTCGCCAGTCGGGTGCGCGAGGCCTTCGCGGCGACCGCCGATATCGTCGGCATCGACGACTCGGTCGAGGACCCCGCCCCGCGCATCGTGCTCAAGGTAAGCCAGAACAAGGCGGCGCTCGCGGGCGTGAGCCGCCGCGATGTCGTCGAGACCATGCGCATGGGGCTCTCGGGTGCGGAGGTCACGCCGCTGCACGACGGCCAGTCGAAGTACGAGGTGCCGGTGCGGGTGGCGCTTCCCCCCGAGCGCCAGGGCGAGCTGTCCGAATTTCTCAAGCTCGCGGTCCGCGCCCCCGCCGGGGACCTGGTGCCGCTGTCGGAAGTCGTGACGCCGCTGCGCAACGAGCGCGACCGGCCCATCTATCACAAGGACCTGCTGCCGGTCGTGTACGTCGTGGGCGACCAGGCCGGCCGCGTGGACAGCCCGCTTTACGGCATGTTCGCCGCGCGCGCCAAAATCGCCGGCCAGCCGCTCGAGGAAGGCGGCCGGCTCGGCGAGTACTTCATTCGCCAGCCCTCCGACCCCTACCGCGAATACGCGGTGAAGTGGGACGGCGAATGGCAGGTCACCTACGAGACCTTCCGCGACATGGGCATCGCCTACGCCGTGGGCCTGATCCTGATCTACCTGCTGGTGGTCGCGCAGTTCGGCTCCTACCTCGCGCCGCTCGTCATCATGGCGCCGATCCCGTTGACGGTGATCGGCGTGCTGCCCGGGCACGCCCTGCTGGGCGCCAATTTCACCGCGACGTCGATGATCGGCATGATCGCGCTGGCCGGGATCATCGTGCGGAACTCGATCCTGCTCGTGGACTTCGTCAATCTCAAGGTCGCGGAAGGCGTGCCCTTCCGCGACGCGGTGATGCAGTCCGCCGCGGCGCGCGCGAAGCCGATCGCGCTCACGGCGGCCGCGGCCACGATCGGGGCCACCTTCATCCTCGACGACCCGATCTTCAACGGCCTCGCGATCTCGCTGATCTTCGGCATCCTGGTCTCGACGCTGCTCACGCTGGTGGTGATCCCGGTGCTCTACTACGCGGCCTACCGGCGCACGCTGGAGCCGGCGCGGGGATAAACAAGAACCTGATCAAGGTCGGCAACGTCGCCGGCCCGCTGCTCGCCTACGAGGTGCTCACGGCCTTCTTCCTCGAGGCGACCTTCCTGGGCGTGATGCTGTTCGGCATGAACCGCGTGCCCGGCTGGATGCACGTCACCTCCGCCGTGCTGGTCGCCGCCGGCACCTCGCTCTCCGCGTTCTGGATCCTCAAGCACGACGCCGACGCCGAGCTGAAGGGCATCGACGCCTTGGCGCCGGACGCGCCGCCGGTCGCACCGGTGTTCTTCGCGTTCCGGGTCATGGTGGGCATCGTCGCCGGCGTGCTGCGCACCGCCGAGGCGGTCGGCACGATATCCGGCGCGAAACTCGGCGCGAGCCTCACGGGCTACCTGCTCACCTACACGCTGATGCTGGTCGCCTACATGGTCGTGCTCACGCACCTGGCCGGCAAGGGCAGCGCGCGCGAGGACCCGCGCGCCGCCGTCATGGCCGGGGAGATGGCCAGATGACCCTCGATCTGCCCGTCGTCTTCGCCGTCCTCATGGGCGTGGTGGTCCTCGCCTACGTCGTGCTGGACGGCTACGACCTCGGCGTCGGCATGCTCCTGCCCGCCGCCGATCCGCGCGAGCAGAACGTGATGGTCTCCTCCATCGGCCCGTTCTGGGACGCCAACGAGACTTGGCTGGTGCTGGGCGTCGCCCTGCTGCTCGCGCAGGGGCTGATGCTGGGCAGCTACATCACCGGCTTCGCGCCCGGCTTCGGTTACGCGCTGCTCTCGCTGGTCGTCGCCGGCGGCCTGTGCGGCGGCTACGTTCTGCTCCGCGCGACCTGGCTCATCCTGCGCACCGAGGGCGCGCTGCAGCGCAAGGCGGTAGCCTGGGCGCGCTGGGGCCTGCTGTGGGTTGCGCTCGGCGTCGCGCTCGTCAGCATCGCCACGCCGCTCGCGAGCGAATCCGTGCGCGACAAGTGGTTCGATTTTCCGCGCACGCTCGGGCTGATGCTGCTGCCGCTCGCGAGCCTCGCGGCGTGGCTCTGGGTCTGGCGCATTTCCGGCCGCATCCGCAAGGGAGAGGCCGTTCCCGATTGGGCGCCGTTTGCCGGCACGATCGCGATTTACGCGCTCGCGTTCCTCGGTCTCCCCTACAGCCTCTTCCCCTACCTGGTGATGGACCGGATCACGATCTGGGAAGCCGCGGCGCATCCGTCCTCCCTCAAGCTCGTGCTCATCGGCGCCCTCATCGTGCTGCCGTTCATCATCGGCTGGACCGCGTATGTCTACCGCGTCTTCCGCGGCAAGGCGACGGGAACGCTCTATGATCACTGAAGGCCGGCGCCTCGCGGGGCAGGGCGAGCGTGGCATTAGAAAATCGAAACGCTCCATTCAAGATACTTATGCGCTTGCGCCCGCGCTGGCGAATTCGCGGTTCGCGCCGCGCCTGCAGGCGGACTGCTTGACTTCCAGAAGGGCGCGACTAACACTATGCCTGCTTGACTGTTGCTCTTGCAGCTCGAAACGCGCCGCCGAAGCGAGGGGCGCACGAAGAATAAGCCGCGCGGCACTTTTGCGCGAACTATAAGCAAGTGTCGAGGGTGCCCGCGGCCATCGTGCGGCGCACCCGATCAGAGGTCACAAACAAGGGAGGGGCACATGGTCTACACCCGGCGTACCGTCTGGCCGTTGGTCATCGGCATCATCATGGTGGCTTATGCCTACCTCGTGCAGGGCGGCAACATGGCGGCGCTCATCAAGTTCCTGAATACCGGCCGATATGTAGGAGAAATGGTGACCCTCGGCTATGCGTTCGGGGGCGTCGCCATCCTGGTCGGCCTGTGGCAGCTGCTCGCCGCGCCCAGGGAAGGCCATGCGGATTACTACCTCTCCACCGTCGCCGGTGTGATGTTCATCATGCTGGTCGCGTTCATCGTCAAGTGGGGCCTCGATCCGTTGATGGGAATGTGGGGGCGCGCGGCGCAGCCGTCGCTGGGGTTCAATTTCGCCAGCGTGCTCAACCTCAACTACGTGGTCATGGGCATCGTCGCCGGGATCATCGTGGTCAACGTGTTCCGGGTGCCGCATTGGGCCGAGAACGGCGTGCGCCTGTCGCGACTGGGCCTGAAGACCGGCGTCATCCTGCTCGGCGCGCTCTATAGCTTCGCGGAGCTCGCGCAGCTAGGCAAGCTCTCCGTCCTCATGATCGGCGTGTTCGTGCTCGGATCGGTCTGGCTGGTCCTGCTTATCGGGGCGCGCCGCCATCTCCCGAATTCGATGACTGGGGTGTTGTCCTCCGGTGTGGGCGTGTGCGGCGTATCTGCCGCCGTCGCCGCCGCCCCGGTGGTGCAGGCCAAGTCGCTGGAGATCGCGTACACGATCGGCACCATCCTGCTGTTCGGCGTGGTGTGCATGTTCCTGTTTCCAATCGTCGGCAAGGCGTTTGGCATGGGCTATATTCAGTTCGGCGCGTGGGCCGGCACCGGCATCCTGAATTCCGCGCAGGTGGCCGGTGCGGCGCTCGCGTTCCAGCCGGGCGGCATCGAAACGCTGAAGGTCGCCGAGATCTTCAACATCACGCGTGTGTTGTTCCTTCCGATCATCGTCGTGTGGCTCGCAATCTGGTACGTGCGCAGGGAGCAGGCCGCCCAGCGCAGTGTGCAGCAGGTCAACGCGATGGAGGTGGTCATCAGCAAGTTCCCCATCTTCGTCCTGGGATTCATCCTGATGTTCCTGCTCTCTTCGACCGGCATCTTCGCGCCTGCCCGCCACTACCAGGGCGCGTACTTCGACAACAGCGAAAAAGCCCTGGTCAGGACGGACCGCGCCGGCAAGCAGATCGACAACCGCCTCAAGGCGGACGAAGTCGCGACGCTCCAGAAGGAGGTGGACAAAGTGACGCGGGCCGACCAGAAGGCGGCGCTCACCCGGCTGATCGAAAACAAGAAGATCATGTCTGAGGCGGACGACGCCACCGTCCGCGGCGTAATCAACGCCAAGGCGCTGTCCAAGGAGGGTACGGCGGTCCTCACCAAGGCGCACCGGGTCGTGCGCCATACCGCCCCGAAGATATCGAAGTTCCGGACGCTGATTGCGTGGTTCTTCACCTTCGGCCTCGTCGGGCTCGGGATGCAGATTACGATGTCGTCCATCCGGCAGGCTGGGGGCGCGCCGCTCGTGCTCGGCTCGATCGTGGGCGTGATCAAGGCTGTCGGCTCGCTCATCGTCGTGCTGCTGCTGGTCGCCGAAACCATTTAGGGAAGGAGGAGCAGTCATGGAAGACAAATTTGACCGCGGTTCCGCGTTGACGATATTCCCGAGCGATCGCCACGAGGATCTCGTCGCGCTGGTGCTGGCGTTCGTCATCGCAGCGCTCGTCTATTTCCTGGTCTGATCCGGCCAGGATTGCTTCCGCGTCCCGGTGAGCGCGTGCTGCGCGTCACCGGGATTTTTTTGCCATGTTGAAGGCCGATCGCGTCCTGCTCGCCAGCCACGGGACGCCCGGCGCGCGCGCGGCGGAATGCGCCGCGCTCGCTCTTGCGGCGCCAGCCGCCACGATTTTCCACCTCGTCGTGGTACCGGACCTGTGGAAGGGAATGATGGGCGACGACTGGCTCAACAATGCCTCCACGCGCGCGGCTTACGGGCGCCACGTCGAGTCCCAGCTCGCCCGGGAAATCGAGGAGCACCGCGCCGCCCTCGAGCGTGAGGTCCATGCGAGCGGCCGGCGCTACGAACTGAAGGTCGTGCTGGGTGAGCCCAGCGCCGCGTTGCTCGAGTACGCCGCGACGCTCCAACCGGACTGCGTCGTAATTGGCGCCCCGCGCCCGAAGGGTGCACCCGGATTGCGTTCGCGCATGCGCGTCGAGAAACTCGCCGGGGCGCTGGGCGCTCCTTTGCTCGTGGTCCCCCATCCGGGATGAGCGAGACCACGGCTCACCACGCCGACGCGGCCTGGGTAACCATCGAGGTTCCCCTCGAGCGCGCGGCGCTCGCCGCGTTCTGCCGCGACGTGGAGCGGCTCTACCGCATCAACCCCTATCTCGAATTCAGGCGCTGGCGCGAGACCGCTCCCGGCGCCTTCACCGTATCCATGCGCAATCTGAGCAACCAGCGCGATTTCGAACTGCAGCTCACGCTGGAACGGGCCTCGGAGCGAGACTTCTCGGTGCGCTACGACCAAGGGTTGAAACGCAGCACGCGTTTCGAGATCGACGCGACCGATGGAGGCAGCCGCCTGCGGATCACCGACGATTACAGCGGAGCGTTAGAAACGGATACCGCAGAGGTCGACAGGAGCCTGCATGCCTGGGGGGTCGCCCTCAGGGAATACCTGCTGCGCGACCGGCGCTGGGGCTGGTGTGCGCCGTGGCGCTGGTACATGCGGCGCGTGTGGGTGCCGATGAAGCCCTCCGCACGGCGTATCACCTTCATCATCCTCCTGGTGACGCTAGCCGAGGTCGTCCTGTTCGCCCTGGTGATGGCGATCTACTGGGCCGAGCACCGCGCTTGATGGCGGCTCCCGGCCGCGCGTCACGCGCTGCGGATGCCGGGGTAGTCCTCGGCACACTCGTGACGGTTGCCGTCCACGTCATACCAGAAAAGCTTCGCAGCGTCCTCGGTCCGCGCGGTGGTCTTGTGCGTGCCGTCGCAGAACGGCTGGTTCTTCGACAATCCGCAGCCGCAGATGAACTTGGTCTCGGCTCCGACCTCGACCTTGTAGGGGCCGGTGGCCGTGCGCTTCACGAGTCTCGCCATAATGACCTCCGATCGGGTTGTCAGTCGTCAGCCGTCAGTTGGCAGTTTTCAGTTTGAACTTCAGACACTGCGACTTTGCTGGCAGCATGACGGCTCTCATGCCGCGGCGGTCGCCCGCTTCGAATCAGTCCATTCACTATTCACCTTTCACCATTCACGCCTTTCAGGCTGCGGCGCTCGCAGCCGCCGTCGCCTGCTTCGACGCCGTGCGCGAGCCCACCACGGGATAGGGGTAGAGCATGTTGAGCGCGATGCTCTGGTTCGCGGTCTGGACGATCCTCACGTGCTCGCGCTTCAGCTCCCGCGCGTGGCGGCAGCCGCAGGAGTGCGCGATCATGTCGATCTCCTTGTCCATGTTGCGGGCGTAGTTGGCCACGCGCAGGTACTTCTCCTCGACCGCCAGCCCGCGTTGCAGGCGCTTGTTGTGGGTGGTGACGCCGGTCGGGCAGGTGTTGGTGTGGCATCTCAGCGCCTGGATGCAGCCCAGCGACAGCATGAAGCCGCGCGCGGTAACCACGAAGTCCGCGCCCACGCACAATGCCCACGCCGCGCGCGCGGAGGTGACGAGCTTGCCGGCGGCGATCACCCGGGTGCGGTTCTTGAGGTCCGATTGCAGCAGCGAGTCCACCACGCGCGGCAACGCTTCCGCGATCGGCAGCGCCATGTGGTCCATCAGCGTCTGCGGGGCGGCGCCGCTGCCGCCCTCGCCGCCGTCGATATGCAGAAAGTCCGGCGCGTACTCCTTGCCGCGCCGAAGCACCGTCTCGCACAGGTCGTTGATGAATTCCCAGCCCCCAATCGCGGTCTTGACGCCCACCGGCCGCCCGGTGAGATCGCGCAGGTAGGCCACCTTGTCGAGCAGCTGGTCCATGTTGGCGATGTCGTAGTGGCGGTTGGGGCTGATCGAGTCCTTGCCTTGGGGAATGCCGCGGATGCGCGCGATCTCCTCGGTGACCTTGCCGCCGGGCAGCACGCCGCCCTTGCCCGGCTTGGCGCCCTGCGAGAGCTTGATCTCGAACGCCTTCACGTGCTGCGCCAGCTCCTTCGCCTTTTCCGGAGAAAAACTGCCGTCGTGATTGCGCATGCCGTACTTGGCGGTGCCCATCTGCATGATGACGTCGCAGCCGCCTTCCAGGTGATGGGGCGCCAGCCCGCCTTCGCCGGTACCCATCCAGCAGCCGGCTACCTTCGCGCCGCGCGAGAGCGCGCGCACCGCGGGCGCCGAAATCGCGCCGAAGCTCATGCCGCTGATGTTGACGATGGACTTCGCCTCGAACGGCTGCTTGCAGTAGCCCCCGCCGATCAGAAGGGAGGGCGTCTGGAGACGGTCTTCCTCGAGCACCGGGAACGGGTGATTGACGAAAATGATCGAGCCCGGCTCGCGCAGATCGTTGGTCGAGCCGAAACCGATGATGCCCCCCTCGTTCTTCGCCTCCTTGTAGACCCAGGCGCGCGTGGCGCGGTTGAACGGCATCTCGGAGCGGTCGCCCGCGAAGAAGTACTGCCGGAAATACTCGCCGAGGTTCTCGAAGAAAAAGCGGAAGCGCCCGATCACCGGGTAGTTGCGCAGCACCGTGTGCTTCTTCTGGGTGACGTCGTGGACGATCAGCACGAACAGCGCGCCGATCAGCACGAATCCGAGTATCGTGCCGATGCCGTAGGACAATACGCTCAGTAATCCTTCCATCCACTCTCCTCCGATGCGCTAGAATCGAACTACCGTATCAACCACAGACAAAAATAGTTTTTGTGTAGCTGTTAACTATAGAGGAAATCGGTGGACTTGGCATCCGAGATCGAGCGCAACGTCGCCGCCGCCCTGGCCGAGGACGTGGGCGACGGCGACGCCACTGCGCCGCTCACTCCTGCTGGCCAGCCGGCCCGCGCCGCCGTGGTGTGCAAGCAGGACGCGGTGGTCTGCGGACAGCCGTGGTTCGAGGCCTGCTTCCGCAAGCTCGACGCGCGCGCCGCCGTGACCTGGCTGGTCAGGGAAGGAGCGAAAGTGAGCGCCGGAGCGCGTGTCTGCGAGGTACGGGGGGAGGCGCGCGCATTATTGGCTGCGGAACGCAGTGCAATTAATTTCCTGCAGACCCTCTCCGCCGTCGCGACAGCCACGCGCCGGCTGGTGGACGCCGCCGTGGGGACGCGCGCGAAGATCGTCGACACCCGCAAGACCCTCCCCGGCCTGCGCGTCGCGCAGAAATACGCCGTGCGCATGGGCGGTGGCGCGAACCATCGCATGGGGCTCTACGACGCGATGCTGATCAAGGAAAACCACATCGCCGCGGCGGGCGGCGTCCGGCAGGCGCTGGCGCAGGCGAAGAAAGCGGCCAAGCCGGGCGTTTGGGTACAGATCGAGGTGGAAAACCTCGATCAGCTCAAGGAAGCGCTCGACGCGGGCGCGACGATGATCCTGCTCGACAACATGAGCGTCGAAACGACGCGCGAAGCGGTGAAGATCGCCGGCGACCGCGCGGAGCTGGAGGCATCGGGTGGCATCACGCTGGATACGGTGCGCGCGGTGGCGGAGACGGGGGTGCACCGGATATCAAGTGGCGGCCTGACCAAGGACATCAAGGCTGTCGATTTTTCGATGCGCTTTGAACCATCGTGAGATCGTGAAGTCGGGAGATCGCGAGATCGAAAAACCGGGAGCTCGGGAGCTCGTGAGATGCGAAGGCGGCGCTTTTCCCTCTCCCGCTCCCCCGCCCTCACGAGTAGCGCTATTTCGGGAGATTTGTGATGACCTCAAGACGTGATATGAGCAAGGGCCGCCGGGGATTCCTGCGGGCCGCCGCAGCGACGCTGGCCTTGAGCGGGCTTCCCTCCGCCGCGCATGCCGCGCGCGGAAAGTTGAGGATCGGCATCGTCGGTTCGGGCCGGATCGGCGGGACGCTCGGCCGCATCTGGGCGAACGCCGGGCACACGGTCATGTTCTCTTCGCTCGATCTCGAGCACGACAAGGCGCTGGCCGCCAGCGTCGGCGCGAACGCCCGGGCCGGGACGCCGCGCGAAGCCGCTGCGTTCGGCGAAGTATTGCTGGTCGCGGTGCCGTACCACGCGTTGCCAAGCGTGGGGAAAGAGCTGGCCGAGCTGCTCAAGGGCAAGGTGGTGATAGACACGTGCAACCCCTTTCCCGGGCGCGACGGCGAGGTGGGAATCTGGGCCCAGAAGAAAGGCGCCGGTCTTGCCTCGGCGGAGCTGCTCCCCGGGGCGCGCATCGTCCGCGCCTTCAACGCAGTCGGCTACACGAGCCTGCCACTGGCTACGCAGCGCCAGCCGCGCGCCGGCATGCCGATGGCGGGCGACGATGCAAAAGCCAACGAGATCGCATCGCTACTCGTGCGCGACGTCGGCTACGAGCCGGTGGTGATCGGACCGCTCGTCAAAGGCAAATATCTGGTTCCGGGAACGCCGCTCGCCGGCGAACGCTCGCCGGAGGAGATCCGTAGGATCGCGGCTACGCTCAAGTGAGACGCGGTAGCGGTCAGTTGTCAGCCGCCAGCCGTCAGTTGCAGGCCGTCAAATGCAAGAGGATGATCCAAAGGGAGCGCTTTATGAAAAGCAATATTCTTTTCGCAGTCTTGTTGTCGATGGGGCTGGTGGTTCTCGGCGCCACGCCGGTTGCCGGGCAGAGTTTTCCGGCGAAGCCGATACACATCATCGCGTCGCCACCCGGCGGCGCCAACGATTTTCATGCGCGGCTGATAGGCCAGGGGCTGAACGAGATCGCCGGCTGGCAGGTGATCGTCGACAACCGGCCGAGCGGCGGCTTCATCCAAGGCGATCTGCTGATGCGATCCGCGCCTGACGGCTATACCTTGTTGGTGGCGGCAGGGAGCGTAACCATCGGACCGCTCTTCGAAAAGGCGCCTTACGAGGTTCTCAGGGACTTCGCGCCGGTCAGCCTGATGTCCACCGCGCCGAGCGTGTTGAGCGTGCACCCGTCCCTGCCCGTGAAGTCGGTCAAGCAGCTGATCGCCCTGGCGAAGGCAAGGCCCGGGGAACTCAACTTTTCGACGTCCGGCGTGGGCAGCGCCAATCATCTGCCCGCGGAGCTCTTCAATTACCTGGCGCGCGTCAAACTCGTGCGCATCAACTACCGCGGCGCGGGGCCCGCGCTGACCGCGCTGATCAGCGGGGAGGTGCATCTCATGTTCGCGACGGCGGCCTCCGTGGCGCCGCACATCAAGGCGAAGCGGGTGCGGGCCCTGGCGATTACCAGCGCCAAGCCGTCCGCGCTGATACCGGACCTGCCGACCATCGCCGCCTCCGGCGTGCCCGGCTACGACTATTCATCGCCCTGGGGTCTCGTCGCACCGGCCAAGACGCCGCCGGCCATCATCAACCGCCTGAATCAGGAAATCGTGAAGGTGCTCAAGATCCCGGAAATTCGCCGGCGCTTCATGAATACGGGAACCGAGGTCGCCGCCAGCACGCCGGAGGAGTACGGGGCCGTGATCAAGACCGAGCAGGCCACCTGGGGCAAGGTGATCGAGGCGTTGGGGTTGGCGAAGAAGTAAAGCAATCGGCTTCGGCGGGCGCGCTGGGGTGCGCACCATCCTATACATGGCTATCGTGTCCGCCATCCGGTGCAACCCCTTGATCAAAGCCTTCTATCAGGCAAACCGGCGACCACGTTTTTTGATTTTGCCAACCGGAAATGCTGGCCCATCCCCCGGTAATCGGAATCGTGCGCGTGACGTTGTCATCCTTCAAGGCAAGGAAGGTCATGTCGCAAGCCCTTGTTTGTCTACCGAAGCCGTAACTACTTCCGCCGCGAGAATGCAAGACGGGCGCCATTCCGCGCCCGTTCCTTGTTGATTTTAAGCTCTGTTTTTCTGTCTTTTGTATGATTCTTTATCCTGTAAGTCTTGTGATCCTGTTAATCCCGTCTATTTTTGCTTGGATCTTCTTGGCGGTCTTGGCGTCTTGGCGGCTAATTTATTTGTCTAATTCTGTCTGCCCCGAAGGCAATCGTGTATTTCGATTTTTCATCCGGAATCAGGACCGTGTCATCGCCGCCCTGGAACCTCACGAGTTGCCACGACGTCCCGCCAAGCCCATCCGCCGCACTTTGCGGCGGCGTCTGCGCGCAGGCGGACACCAGCTGCAGAGCCGCGAATGACAGGTAGTCCGCGGCAGCGCGTCTCGTAAGCCCCCCATCACGATCAATGCCCGGCGCGCATCTCAATCGACGAAAAGATCCACGAATTCGTTGACGGCGGTCGCTTCGAGCCGCCGCTGGTCTTTGCACAGGCCGAGTATCGCCGCTTGCCGTTCAGGTGTGAATCGCCGAGCGAGATTGGTCCTGAACTTGGCTTCCAGCAGCGGCAGGCCTTCCTGGCGCCGGCGGCGGTGACCGAGGGGATATTCCACCAGGACGTCATCTGTCTTGCTGCCATCGTTGAAGAATACCTGAACCGCACAGGGCACCGATCGCTTCTTCGGGTCGAGATAATCGCGGTTCCACTGCTTGTTTTCGACGCAGACCATTTTGTCACGCAGCCTGTCGATGCGCGGATCGGCCGCGACATCGTCTTCGTAATCGGCGGCGGTGAGGCTCCCTTTTATCAGAGGCACCGCGGTGGTGTAGCGCACGCAATGGTCGCGGTCCGCGGGATTGCTGAGCGGGCCCTTCTTGTCGCTGATGCGGATGAGGTTTTCATGGGTCGTCAGGACGATTTTCTTGATCTCGTCCAGCCGGTCCCCGACCTGGGCATGGAGCTTCAGCGCGCATTCGACCGCGGGCTGGCAGTGAAACGCAGTCGGATAGGAAATCTTGAACAGCACGTTCTCGACGACGTACGAGCCGTAGGGACGCTGGAACGTGAACGGCTTGCCCTTGAAGGCCACGTCGTAGAGACCCCAGCGTTTGGCCGTCAGCGCCGTGGGGTAGCCCATTTCCCCCTTGAGCGTCATCAATGCGAGCCGCACCGAGCGGCTGGCGGCATCGGCCGCCGCCCACGACTTCCGCGATCCTGCGTTGGGCGCATGGCGGAACACGCGCAACGTCTGCCCATCGACCCAGGCGTTCGAAACAGCGTTGATGATCTCGTCCCGCGTACCACCGAGCATCGCGGTGATCACAGCGGTGCTGCCGATCTTGGCGAGTCCCACGCTGCCGTCCAGGCCCACGGCGTGGAAACTGTTTTTCAGCGCAATCACGCCCTGGATCTCGTACGCCTTGATCAGCGCAGTCAGTACATCGCGCATCACCAGCGGTTTCCTGCCCGCGGACACGTTCACGCGCGACAGATAGTCGGCGGTCGCGAGTATGCCGCCCAGGTTGTCCGACGGGTGTCCGGCTTCGGCCGCGAGCCAGGTGTCGCTGAAATCGACCCAGCGCACCATGCAGGCGATGTTGAACGCCGCCAGGACCGGGTCGAGCTGAAAGGATGTGCCGGGCACTTTGGCGCCATCCGGCACGACCGTGCCCGCCACGATGGGCCCCAGGAGCTTGGTGCACGCAGGATACGACAACGCCTCCATGGCGCAGCCCAGGCTGTCCATCAGGCACTGGCGCGCGGTGTCGTAGGCCTCCGCGCTGTTGATCTTGTAATTGACGACGTAATCCGCGATATCGACCATCACCTGGTCGGGCCTGGGACGGGCACCGGACACATGCGTTGACACTGGCTACTCCATCTTCAGGTAAACGGGCCAGGCTCGAGCCATCCAAAAAGGCACCTTGGAGGTCCTTCGAGGCCGCGTTTCGATCGCAAATTGCGCGTCCCAGGGACAGCGCATCAGAACAAAGAGGACGCACCCCTTTTTCCGGTGTGACTCACTTGCTCTCGCCATTTTCGCTGTCGCCGCCTTCACGCCGGGCTTGCTGGAGTTCCGAAGCAAAAAACCACCGCACGTAACCGACCATCGCGCAAGCACCCACGCACCAGGCAATGAAGGAAAACACCGTCATGACCATGGCAACCAGCGCGGACGCCTGGAAGTGAACTGCCACCCCGGCGCCCGCCGCACAGAATGCCAGGCCCATCAGCATGGGTTTCCAGCGGGTGCTGTCCGGGGTTATCAGCGAGCGCAGCCGATCGGTCGGTGACATGATCTTGTCTATCCTTTGCGCCTTTGCATCTCTGCGGCTAATCTTTGCCTTCCTGGCGTCTTCCGCAGCGCACGGTCAGCTGCCCAGGCGCCCGCAGTCCATCACGACCGTCTGCCCGGTCATGCTGTCGCTGCGGCAGAAGAGCACCACCTGGTCCGCCACGTCGTCCTTGCTCACCGGGCGGCCCAGGAGCGTGTAGCCGGTCACCTTGCTCGCGTAGTCGGGCGACAGGTTGGAGGTCATGCGCGTGCCTTCCATGAAACCGGGGGCGACGCAGTTCACCGCCACCGCCGGCGCGAGGGCCACCGCCATGCACTTGGTGAGGTGGATCACGCCGGCCTTGGACACGGCGTAGGCAATACTGCTGCCGCGCGGGAAGACGCCGGCGCCGGAGGAGATGTTGACGATACGCCCCTGCCCCTGGGCCTTCATCACGGGCGCGACCGCCTTGATGCAGTTGAACGTGCCCGTAAGATTGGTCGCGAGGATATGGTTCCACAGCTCGTGCGTCATGCCGTCAAGATCGGCGTACGGGACCGACTGGTTGATTGCCGCGTCGTTCACCAGGATGTCCACCCGGCCGAACTCGGCTTTCGCTTGCTCCACCATCCTCGCTACGGAGTCAGGATCGGTGACGTCGGCCTTCACGGCGATCGCGCGCGTGCCGAGCCTGGCAAGCTCCGCCGCGACGCGTTTCGCCCGGACATTCGACGCGGCGTAGTTCACCGCCACGTTGACGCCGGCGAGCGCCAGCGCCCGGCAGATGCGCTGTCCCAGCCCGCCGCTCCCGCCGGTGACGATGGCCGCGCAACCCTTCAGTTCCATTTCAGGTTTTCGGCAGGTGTTGGCGGATCACGCCTTCGATCGCCTTCAGCTCCGCGTCCACCGTCACCGGCTTCGCGCTCTGCGCGATCGCGACGTCCGGGTCCTTCAGCCCGTGTCCGGTGAGGGTGCAGACGATGGTGCTGCCCTCGCCCACCTTGCCCAGCTCGAGGTCTTTCAGCAGGCCGGCGACCGCGATCGCCGACGCCGGCTCGCAGAAGATGCCTTCGGTCTGCGCCAGCAGCTTCTGAACGCGCAGGATCTCCTCGTCGGTGCACTCCGCGAACCAACCGCCCGACTCGCGGCTCGCCGCCACCGCCTGCTGCCACGATACCGGGTTGCCGATGCGGATCGCCGTGGCAACGGTTTCGGGATTTTCCACGGGGCGTCCTCTCACTATCGGCGCCGCTCCCGAGGCTTGATACCCCAACATGATCGGCCGGCGCTCCACCATCTTTTGCTTGCGATAATTGCGCATCCCTTCCGGAAGCCTCAGAGCAGCCGTGTCGGCGCCGGCCGATTCCGAATAACCGATCCAGTGCGCGGTGATGTTGCCGGCGTTGCCGACCGGCAGCGCGTGGTAGTCCGGCGGCCCGCCCAGCGCCTCGATCACCTCGAACGCGATGGTCTTCTGGCCCTGGATGCGATAGGGATTGATGGAATTGACGATGTTGACGGGCTGCGCCTTCGCGACTTCCTGCACCAGGCGCATGCCGTCGTCGAAATTGCCGCGGATCTGGATCACCACCGAGCCGTGCATCATCGCCTGCGACAGCTTCCCGAGCGCGATCTTGCCCTCGGGGATCAGCACGAAGCAGGCGATGCCGGCGCGCGCGGCGTAGGCGGCGGCGGAGGCCGAGGTATTCCCGGTGGACGCGCAGATGATCGCCCGCGCGCCCTCCTCCACCGCCCGCGTGACCGCCATGGTCATGCCGCGGTCCTTGAACGACCCGGTGGGGTTGAGCCCCTCGAACTTGGCGAGGATGCGGACCTTCTTCCGCACCAGCGCCGGCAGGTTCCGCAATTCGATCAGCGGCGTCGCGCCCTCGCACAGCGAGACCGCGCGCGTGTCCGCCGCGACCGGCAGCCGGTCGCGGTACTTGTCGATCAACCCGGTGTAATGCGCCATTTTGCTCCGCAGTCAACGCTTGGTGGCGTGACCCGTGACGGGTGTTTGATTTAGAGCACCTAACCAAACGAATTACCCCGAAGTACTCCCCTCCTTTTCAAGGAGGGGTGGATGCGAAGCAGACGGGGCGGTTGCGTCCTCGGCCGTCACTCCCACCACCCCGCCCGCTTGCGCGGGCACCCCTCCTCGGGCAGAGGGGAGTTTCTTTTGCTTGGCGCTCTAAATCCTGTTAGTCCTGTTAATCCTGTCCATTTGCTTTTCTTGGCGGCGTCCATGCCATCTTGGCGGTCTTGGCGGTTCAATTCAGTTCTTCAAGCCGGATGCGGGTCACCGCGCCCAGCACCACCGGCAGCTTCTCGATCTTCACTATCGCCGCGTTCACGTTCTTCTCGACCGTGAGATGGGTGAGCATGATGATGTCCACCCGGTCCTCGCCCTCGTGCGGCTCCTTCTGCACCATGGCGTCGATCGAGATCGAAAGATCCGCGAGGATGCGCGTGATGTCCGCCAGCACGCCCGGCCGGTCGAGCACGCGCATGCGCAGGTAGTACGCCGTCTCCACCTCCCCCATCGGCAGGATCGGGGTATCGGACAGCTGGTCCGGCTGGAACGCGAGGTGCGGCACCCGGTGCTCGGGGTCGGCGGTCAGCATGCGCGCGACGTCCACCAGGTCCGCCACCACCGACGATGCCGTCGGCTCGGCCCCGGCGCCCGCCCCGTAGTACAGGGTCTGGCCGACGGCGTCGCCCTTCACCAGGATGGCGTTCATCACGCCCTCGACGTTGGCGATCAGCCGCCGCTCCGGAATGAGCGTCGGGTGCACCCGCAGCTCGATGCCCTTGTCCTTGCGCTTGGTGATGCCGAGCAGCTTGATGCGGTAGCCCAGCTCCTCGGCGTAGCGGATGTCCTCCTGCGTGAGCTTCGAGATGCCCTCGGTGTACGCCGCCTTGAACTGCATCGGGATGCCGAAGCCGATCGCCGCCATGATGGTGAGCTTGTGCGCGGCGTCCACGCCCTCGATGTCGAAGGTGGGGTCGGCCTCGGCGTAGCCCCGCCGCTGCGCCTCCTTGAGCGCGTCCTGGAAGCTCGCCCCCTTGTCGCGCATCTCGGAGAGGATGAAGTTGCTGGTGCCGTTGATGATGCCCGCGATCCACTCGATGCGGTTCGCGGTGAGCCCCTCGCGCAGCGCCTTGACGATGGGGATGCCGCCGCCCACCGCCGCCTCGAAGGCGACCATCACGTCCTTCTTCTGCGCCGCGGCGAAGATCTCGTTGCCGTGCTGCGCGAGCAGCGCCTTGTTGGCGGTGACGACGTGCTTGCCGTTGGCGAGCGCCTTCAATATCAGGTCCTTCGCCACCGTGGTGCCGCCGATCAGCTCGACCACGATGTCGATGTCGGGATGGCTCACCACGTCGTTGGCATCCGCGGTCACGATGGCGCGCTTGCCCACGATGCCGCGCGCGCGCTCGAGGTCCTTGTCCGCGACCATCTTCATGGCGATGACGCAGCCGGCGCGGCGCGCGATCTCCTCCTGGTTGCGCGCGAGCACCGCGAACGTGCCACCGCCCACGATGCCGATGCCCAACAAGCCCACGTTGATCGGCTTCATGGGCGCTCCCGCGACAAGTGCTGAGTCCTGAGTTCTGAGTTCTGAGTCAAAGCCTCACAAATAGCACCCTGCATTCCGCACTCAGCGCTCGGCACTTTGCACTCAGCACTCATAAGAGTGCCGTCCTTCTTGAACATGTCCTTGATGCCGCGCAGCGCCTGACGGGTGCGCATGGCGTTCTGGTTCCGGCCGTGCGCCGCACAATACGCGGCGCACTTAACCTGCTGAAGCAGGTTAGCCTTCACCGAAATGAAGCGAGCAATGGCATCGCTCATATCAATCCATCCTTGCGAAACATTTCTTTTATGCCTCTCAGGGCTTGTCGGGTACGCGCTTCATTTTCGATCAGGGCGAAGCGCACGTGGCCATCGCCGTAATGCCCGAAACCGACCCCGGGCGCCACCGCGATCTTCGCGTCCACCAGCAGCTTCTTGGAAAACTCGAGCGAGCCGGGCTTGCGATACGGTTCCGGAATCGGCGCCCACACGTACATGGTCGCTTTCGGCACCTCGACGTTCCAGCCGATCGCCTTCAATCCGCTGCACAGCACGTCACGGCGCCCCTGGTAGAGCTTGCGCACGGTCTCCACGCAGTCCTGCGGGCCCTCCAGCGCGATGATGGAGGCCACCTGGATCGGGGTGAAGGTGCCGTAATCGTGATAGCTCTTCATCCGCGCCAGCGCCGTGACCAGCTCGCGGTTGCCGACCATGTAGCCCACGCGCCACCCCGCCATGTTGTAGCTCTTGGACATGGTGAAGAACTCGACCGCGACCTCGCGCGCGCCCGGCACCTGCAGGATGGACGGCGCCTTGTAGCCGTCGAACACGATGTCCGCGTAGGCGAGATCGTGAACGACGTAGACGTCGTGCTCCCGCGCCAGCGCGACGAGCCGCTCGAAAAACGCGAGATCGACGCACTGGGTGGTCGGATTGCTCGGGAAATTGACGATCAGCATCTTCGGCTTGGGGTACGAGTCCTTGAACGCGCGCTCGACCGCCTCGAAGAAGTCGGTGTCCGGGGACATCGGCACGTGCCGGATGTCCGCGCCCGAGATCACGGGGCCGTAGATGTGGATCGGGTAGCTCGGGTTCGGCACCAGCACGATGTCGCCGTCGCCGAGGGTGGCGAGCGTGAGATGGGCGATGCCCTCCTTCGAGCCGATCGTGACGATGGCCTCGGAATCGGGGTCGAGCTCGACGTCGTAGCGCGCTTTGTACCAGTTGCAGATCGCGCGGCGCAGCCGCACGATGCCCTTCGACACCGAATAGCGGTGGGTGTCGGGGTGCTGCACGCTCTCGACCAGCTTCTCCACGATGTGCCGCGGCGTGGGCTGGTCCGGATTGCCCATGCTGAAGTCGATGACGTCCTCGCCGCGCCGGCGCGCGGCGAGCTTCAACTCGCCGGTGACGTTAAACACGTACGGCGGGAGGCGCTTTATTCGTGCAAACTCTTCCATCGCTCGGGGCTGGTCGAAGCCAGCCGGTTTCAGTCGGTTACTTTCATCGAGCGCCCTGGAGTCCCGGCAGGCGCTCGCGCGCCTGTCATTTGCGTCGAATTCGGGGGTTGCACAAGGCGCTCGATCAGCGCAAAAGCGTATAATTCTATCGGAGCAACTAACCTTAAGCAAATCAGCGGCTTATGAAGCTGCATTTGATGCCCGCCGCGGGGCTGCAACTGTTCTCCGGGTACGGAACGAGTTACGTGTCCGTCAACAGCGTGCGCTACGAGAAATGCATCGTGGTGACGCCGCAGGCGGTGATGGAATGGGCCGTGGCCGGCTTCGAGGCGCTCGGCGCGGCCGATTTCGGATTCATCGCGGAGCTGAAACCCCACATCGTGATCTTCGGAACGGGCGCCACGCAGCGCTTTCCCCGGCCGGAGCTCGCGCGGGCGCTCGCCGCCAGCGGCGCCGGCCTGGAAGTGATGGACACCCGCGCCGCCTGCAGGACCTACAACATCCTCGCCTCCGAGGGCCGCAAGGTCGTCGCCGCTATCCTCATCGAGCGATGAGGCTAGAAGGACGGGGATTCGCGTTCACTTCACTCCTCATCCCTCATCCCTCATCCCTCCCAGGGCCCCTGCTTCGCCACCGACCCCAGGTCCGCGAGCCGGTCGCCGCCGGCCGGCGCTTCCGGCCGCGCGGTGAGCGCCTCGCGCACCTCCGCGCGCAGCCGTTCCGGGGCCCAGGACTTGGACAGGAACCTGTGGATTCCCGCCCTGTTGGTCGCACGCGTGAGCGTCGGTGCATCGTCGCCGTTCGCTGCGACCACGCGCACCGTGTTCGGGTAGAGCTTTCTCACGCCGGTCAGGAATTCGATCCCGGACATTTCGGGCATGTGATGATCGCTGACCACGATATGCGCCCCGTGCCGCGCCAGGAGCTCGAACCCGGCGCGCGCGCTCCTCGCCGTCAGGATACGAAATCCCCCGGCTGAGAGCGCCCGCTGGAGCTGCAGCAGCTCGTCTTCGTCGTCGTCCACGAGCAGCAGCATGGGGGCATCCGGGGCGGCCCCGGCCGACGGATTCTGCAGCCGGAGGCCTTCGGTAAGCGCGCGCGTGCATTCTTCCACCGGCATCGGGCGCGCGAAATAGTAACCCTGCATCTCGTCGCAGCCGTTCGACTTCAGAAAACAGTACTGCCCTTCGGTCTCGACGCCTTCGGCCACGACCTTGAGCTTCAGGCTGTGCGCGAGGCTGATGATCGTGCACGCGATCGCGGCATCGTCCGGGTCGCTGACGGCGTCGCGGATGAAGCTGCGGTCAATCTTGAGCGCGTCGAGCGGAAAGCGCTTGAGATAGGCGAGGCTCGAATACCCGGTGCCGAAATCGTCCACCGCGAGCCGCACCCCGAGCGACTTGAGCTGGCGCAGCGTCTCGACCGCCTCTTCCGCTTCGCTCATCAGCAGCGATTCGGTCAGCTCCAGCTCGATCAGGGCCGGATCGACCCCGGCCTCCTGCAGCACCTCCCCCACCGTCGCCGCGAGATTCTTGCGCTGGAACTGGCGGGCCGACAGGTTGACCGCGACGGGCAGCGCGGCGACACCGTCCCGCTCCCATTGCTTGAGCTGCCTGCACACGCTCTTCAGCACCCACTCGCCGACCGGCACGATCAGGCCGGTCTCTTCCAGGATCGGGATGAATTCCGCCGGCGCGACCGTCGCCTCGCCACGCTGCCACCGCAACAGCGCTTCGAACCCGGTGATCGCGCCCGTGTCCAGGCCGACCTTGGGCTGGTAATGCAGCAGGAACTCCTTGCGTTCCAGCGCGCGGCGCAGGCTGCTCTCCAGGCCCAGGGTCTCGAGCGCCTTGGCGTTCATTTCGGAGGTATAGAAGTGGCAGGCGTTGCGGCCCGCCTGCTTGGCGCGGTACATCGCCGCGTCCGCGTTCCTGATCAGCGCGTCCTGGTCGGTGCCGTCGTCGGGATAGAGCGTGATTCCGATGCTGGCCGTCGCGTAGATTTCCGAGCCGCCCAGCTCGAACGGCTCGTCGAAGCTCGCCATGATCTTCTGCGCGACCAGGCCCGCATCCTGCGCGCTGGACAAGTTCGACAGCACGATCGCGAACTCGTCGCCGCCGAGGCGCCCCACCGTGTCATCCGCGCGCACGGCGCCGGCGAGACGCTCGGACACCTGCTGCAGCAGCCGGTCGCCCACCGCATGGCCGAGCGTATCGTTGACGTTCTTGAAACGGTCCAGGTCTATGAACATGACGCCCACGGTCCACTGGTTGCGCCTGGCCTGGGCCAGCGCCTGCTTCATGCGGTCGTAGAACAGGGCCCGGTTGGGAAGCTGGGTCAGGACGTCGTAGTGCGCGAGCTGCTTGAACTGCTCCTCGCTCTCGCGCAGCGCGGCCTCCGCCCGCTTGCGCTGGATGAACTGCCCGATCTGCCGGCCGATGGAACCGCTGATCTGCTGCAGCATCTCGTCGGGCTGCCGCACCTCGCGTCCGAAGAATTCCATGACCCCGATGGTCTCGATGCCGGAGATGACCGGAAATGAAAACGCGCTGTGCAGGCCGAACTTGAGCGCGGCTCTCTTGCGATTGAAGGACTCTTCATGATCGATATCCACGATCCAGGTCGGTTCCTTCCGGAGCCAAGCCCGGCGCAGCAGGCCGCCCGGGTGCCTGAACCGAAGCTTGAGCCAGGGCTCCTCATCCTCTCCGGCGAAATCCGGCGTGAAATCACTCCAATATTCGGTTCGGACCAGGTTCTGTTCTTCGTCGCTCCACAGCCAGTGCGCCCCGTAGGACCAGTCCATGGCCTCGCACATGGTACGGATGAGCCTCGGCATCGCTTCCGCGACGGTGGCCGACTCGGACAGTACGCGCGTTACCGAGTGCTCCATCTCCCGGCGGCGCGCCGACAGCTTTTGTTCGGTGACATCGCGGTTGACGCCCACGATCCCGACGACCTTGCCCCCCGCATCCCGAAGCGGCACTTTGTTCGTGAGGTGCCATTTCACGTCCCCGGCTTCGCCGATGTTGCCGCGGGAGGCCGCCTTCTCTTCACGATCGACCAGCGGCTTTCCGCTCTCGACGACCCACCGGTCCTCCTCGGTGAATTTCTTCGCCACCTCGGCCGGCGCGAAGTCCGCTGCGGTCTTTCCAACCACCTCCTCGTGGGTGGTGACGCCCCGGATCCGCAGCCCCGTCTCGTTGACGAGCAGGTAGCGCCCGTCGAGGTCTTTCACGTAAACGTGATCCGGCAGCGCGTCCACCACAGTACGCAGCAATGCGCGCTCGCGGGCGACCGCTTCTTCCGCCTGCTTGCGCTCGCTGATGTCCTCGATGACGCGTATGAAGTACTGCGGTCTGCCCGACGCATCCCTCACCAGCGATACGGTACGGTTCACCCAGAGCGACGAGCCATCCTTGCGGACAAATTGCCTCTCGGACGCGAACGACTGGATCTCGCCGTTCAGCATCTGGTCCATGTAGCTGGACCTGTCCGAGAACCGGTAATCGGGATGGACGATGTCGGTGCTGGTCATCCGGAGCAGTTCGTCCTGCGTGTAGCCGAGCATCTCGCACAGCTTGCTGTTCGCGCGCAGTACCCGGTAGCCGTCCACCGTCGTGTGCATGATGCCGACCGGAGCGTTGTCGAAGGTGGCGCGATAGCGCTGCTCCAGCTCCTTGCGCTCGGTGATGTCCTCCACCACGCTGATCACGTAGAGCACCTTGCCCGTCGCGTCGCAGGCGGTGGACATCGTCCGCCGCGCCCACAGCACGGTGCCGTCTTTCCGGATGAAGCGCTTTTCCCCCGACGCCGACTTCATCGCGCGGTGGGCAAGCAGGGCCCGGTACTGCGAGCCCATGCCGTAGTCATCGGGATGGGTAATGTCCCGGACGTGCTTGCCCAGCAGCTCGTCCTTGCCGTAGCCCAGCATGTCGCAGAACTTCTGGTTGATGTCCACGAGCACGCCGTTCAGGTCGACGCGCGTGATGCCCACCGCCGCCTGCTCGAAGGTCTCGCGGAACTGCTGCTCGCTTTCCCGCTGCGCGGCCTCGGTCTGCTTGCGCTCCGAAACGTCTTCGATGACCTGGATCAGGTAGCGCGCGCCGCTCGTCGGGCTCCGCGCCAGGGTCACCGTGCGGTTGACCCAGATCTCCGAGCCGTCCTTGCGCCGGTAACGTTTCTCGGCTGCGAAAGACGCGCGCCGGCCGGAGAGCAGTTCCAGCCGCAGCACGTCCTGGCCGTCCCGGTCCTCGGGATGGGTGAGATCGCGCGTGGTGAGCGCCAGCAGTTCGGCGCTGGTGTAGCCGACGATCTGGCACAGCTTGTTGTTGACCTGCAGGAACCTGCCTTCGGTGGTCGTGTGCGCCACGCCGACCGCGGCCTGCTCGAACGTGGCGCGGAAGCGCTCCTCGCTTTCGCGCAGCGCCTGCTTCGCACGGGTGCGATCGACCCTGTCCCGCGCAGGCGTCGGTCCCCTCCCGTGCGCCCCGGGCCCCTTGCGCCCCGCCTTCTTGCTCTGGATCCTAGCCGTACGCCCGGCCATCCTCCTGCTCCCGCCGACGTTCCGCCGTCGATTACGCTACTCCTGACGGCGACAAAGCGCAAAAATACGGGCCACTGTCATCGGCTCATGACGCCACGGATCGTCGCTCGCGGCCCGCGCCCGACCGTTCCTACTTCTCCGCCGTGCCCGGCGCCGCGAAGTGACCGTCTTGGCCGGAGCGCGCCTTTGCCTGCAACGCTTCGCGCACATCCCCGCGCAATTGCTCCTCCTTCATGCTTTTGGGCAGAAAGCGGAAAATCTCGCCCTTGTTGACCGCATCGGCCACCATCTGAAAATCGGTGTGGCCGCTGGTCATCATGCGCACCGTCCGGGGCGAGAGTTGCTTCACGCGCTGGAGGAATTCCACGCCCGGCACGCCGGGCATGCTCTGGTCGGAAATCACCACGTCCACGTGCTGCCTGCTGAGCACGTCCAGCGCTTCGTGCGCGTTGCGGGCGGCGAGGATCCGGTAGCCGTCCTTGTCCAGCGAGCGCTTGAGCAGGATCAGCGCGTCGTCATCGTCATCCACCAGCAGCACGACCGGCGCGGTCTCCGGCACCTGCGGCGCCCGGCGCAGGCACCGCCTTTCCGCGAGCCAGACGCCGCACTCGTCGGCCGGCAGCGGACGCGAGAAGTAATAGCCCTGGATCTCGTCGCAGCCGTATTCGGCAAGAAAGGCGAGCTGCGCTTCGGTCTCCACGCCTTCGGCGATCACCTTCAGGCCCAGGCTGTGCGCCATCGAAATCACCGCCCGGGTGATGGTGGCGTCGTCCGCATCGGCCGTGATGTCCCGCACGAAGGAACGGTCGATCTTGAGGGAAGTGAGCGGAAACCGCTTGAGATAACCGAGACTCGAGTAGCCCGTGCCGAAATCGTCGATCGACAGGTCCACCCCGAGCGCCTCGAGATATTCGAGCGTGCGCACGGCTTCCTCCGTGTTCGCCATGAGGGAGCTTTCCGTGATCTCGAGCTCGATCAGGGACGGATCGACCCGATGCTCCTCCAGGATGCGCCGGATGGTCGGGCCCAGGTCCCGGGCCCCGAACTGGCGCGCCGACAGGTTGACGGCCACCGGCACCGGCTTGATGCCGGCCGGCTCCCACGCCTTGATCTGGGCGCAAACCGCCTTGAGCACCCACTCCCCGACCGGAACGATCAGCCCGGTCTCCTCCAGCACCGGCATGAAGGCGGCGGGGGAAACCAGGCCGCGTTCCGGATGCTGCCAGCGCAACAGGGCTTCCACCCCGACGGTTTCGCCGTCCGCGATGCGCGACTTGGGCTGGAAATAGAGCAGGAACTCGTTGCGCTCCAGCGCGCGGCGCAGGCTGCTTTCCATGTTGAGGATCTCGAGCGCCCGCTGGTTCATTTCCGGCGTGTAGAACTGGTAGCTGTTGCGCCCGACTTCCTTCGCCCGGTACATCGCGGCGTCCGCGTTCCGGATCAGCGCGTCCTGGTCGGCGCTGTCGTCCGGGTAAAGCGTGATGCCGATGCTCGCCGTCACGTAGATTTCCGCATCCTCGAGCCGGAACGGGTCGTGGAAGCTCGCCATGACCTTCTGCGCGACGAGACTCGCGTCCTGGGCGCTGGCGAGGTTCGACAGCACGACTGCGAACTCGTCTCCGCCCAGGCGTCCCACCGTGTCGCCCGTGCGCACCGCGTGCGTCAGCCGCTCCGAGACCTGCTGCAGCAGCTGGTCGCCCACGGAATGGCCCAGCGTGTCGTTGACGTTCTTGAAGCGGTCCACGTCGATGAACATGACGCCCACGATCCACTGGTTGCGCCGGGCCTGGGCGAGCACCTGCTTGAGCCGGTCGTAGAACAGCACGCGGTTCGGCAGGCTGGTCAGCACGTCGTAGTGCGCCAGCTGCAGGAGGCGCTCTTCGGCTCGTTTGCGATCGGTGACGTCTTCGGCGATTCCCGCGATGCGATACACCCGCCCGGACTCGTCGTGCACGGGGAAAGCCCGGTCGTGCACCCAGCGGATGGATCCGTCGGGCCTGACGACGCGGTAGGTCTGGTCGTAGCCGCCCGCAGCGGCATCCTTTCGCGCCGCGCGCACGCGCGCGCGATCCTCCACGTGCACGGCCCGCACCAGCGCGCGCGGCGCGGCGTGGATGGCGTGAAGCGGCAGCCCGATCATGCTCTCCGCGGCGGGGCTGACGTAGAGCGTTCGCTTGTGGCTGACGTCCGTGATCCAGAATACCTGCGGAATGTTGTTGGCGAGCTGCCGGAACTGCTCCTCGCTCTCGCGCAGCGCCGCTTCCGCCCGCTTGCGGTCGTTGATGTCCTGGATCACCGAGATGACGTGCGTTGCCCGGCCGTCCGCCCCGCTCACGGTGGACAGCGAGATGTTCGTCCAGATGACCTGCCCGTCCTTGCGGACGTAACGCTTCTCGCGCGAATAGTTCCTGATCTCGCCCCGCGACATCCGCTCGTTGTAGTCGATCGTGGCCGCCCGCTCCTCGCGCGGGGTAATGTCCAGGGAGGTCAGGGCCAGCATCTCCTCGCGCGTGTAGCCGAGCATTTCGCACAGCTTCCGGTTCGCCCGCAGGATCCGGTAGCCTCCCACCTCGGTGTGCATGATGCCGACCGGGGCGTTGTCGAAGGTGGCGCGGTAACGCTCCTCGGCCGCCTTGCGGTCGGTGATGTCCCGAAGAATGAGCGAAACGGCGATGACCTCGCCCCCGTCATTCCTGATTGGAGATTGGGAAAGCGACACGTGAGTGTGCTTCCCATCCTTCGCGAACCGCACCGTGTCGTACTCCGGCACCGGCAGGCCTTCATGAACCTTATCCCGGTAGGGCGCGTTTTCCCCGATCCGCTCCGGCGGGACGATGAGGTGGATACTATGTCCGATCGCCTCTTGCGCCGTCCAGCCGAACAGCCGTTCGGCGGCCGAGTTCCACGTGAGGATGGTTTGGTCGAGACCGCGGCTGATGATGGCGTCGTTCGAGCTCTCGACGATGGCGGCAAGCCGGGCCCGTTCAGCCTCCCCGCGCTTGCTCTCGGTGATGTCCTCGACCACGTTGATCACGTACTGCGGCTTCCCGCCCTCGTCGCAGGCGGTGGACAGGGTCCGTCGCGCCCACAGGATGGTGCCGTCCTTGCGCAGAAAGCGCTTCTCGCCTGCCGTCGACTTCATGACGCCGTGCTCGAGTTGCGCGCGGTACTGCGCGCCCCGCCCGTAATCAGCGGGATGCGTGATGTCCCGCATGGCCTTGCCGAGGAGTTCCCCCCTTGAGTAACCGAGCATGTCGCAGAACTTCTGGTTGGCGTCCACCAGAACGCCGGTCAGGTCCACCCGCGTGATTCCGACGGCCGCCTGCTCGAACGTCTCGCGGAACCGCTGCTCGCTCTCGCGCAGCCTTCTTTCGGCCTCGCGGTGCGCGTCGCGCGTGCGAATGCTCGTGATGCCGAAAGACACGTCGGCCGCGAGCTCGATCAGCAGGTTGAACTCCTCCTCGTCGAATGCGTCCTTCTCCGCGGCGTGAAGCGTCAGGGCGCCGAACACCCCGCCCGCCTCCTTCAAGGGAAGCGAGATCGACGACTGATATTCGAGATCGATCGCGCGCCTGCGCTTCCTCTCCTGCGCGGGATCGTTGAGGATGTCGCGCGCGATGCAGGCCTCCCCGCTCGCGAGCGCCTCCGAAGCCAGTCCCCGATAACGGCCGTCGTCACCCCAGTTGCTCGCGCCGATCATTGGAGCGTTGTCGCTGCCGTAGCCTGCATGGACAACGGCCCGCACGCCCGCAACCGCATCCTCCGTCTTCAGGCCTATCCATGCCTGCCGGTATCCGCCGGCCTCGATCGCCAGTCGGCATATCTCCTGCATCAGCCCCGCCTCGTTTTCCGCGTGCATGACGACGCGGTTGCATTCGGCCATCACTTTGCGCGCGCGCGTCAGCCGCTCGAGCCGCGATTCGGCCTCCCTGCGGGCCGCGTCCCTCCTCAGCGAGCCGATGCCGAACGCGATGTCGTCCGCCAGCGTGGTCAGCAGCGCGACTTCCTCGTCGTCGAACGCGTCCTTCTCGCGCGCGTAGATGCTGATCGCACCGATGCAATGGCCTTCGATCTTCAGCGGCAGGCCGATCATGGACCGGTAACCGCGCTGGCGTGCCCGTTCCACCAAATGCCGGGAGTTGGGGTCGGTGGCGATGTCGCGTGAGATGTAGCACTCGCCGGCCGCAATGGCCTGGCCCGTCAATCCCTGGTGGCCGCCGCCGGCCCAGGACAGGGTCCTGGCTTCAAGATAGCCCGGCTCGTAGCCGGCGGAAGCCACCGGACGGACCGTCTTTCGCGCGTCGTTCTCCGAAAACCCGATATGCGATTGCACGTAGCCGCCCGACTCAACCACGATGCGGCACATTTCATTCAGCAGCCCGCGCTCCTCCCGCGCGTGCACCAGCGCGCGGCTGCAATCGGCGAGGACGCGTCGCGCCCGAATCAGGCGCTCGGACAGCGCCTGTGCCTGCCTGGCGGCGGTGGTATCCACCATGATGCCCCGCGACAGCCTGGGCCGCCCGTTCTCGACGGTAACGCTCACGATGTCGCGCAGCCACACCACGCGGCCATCGGCGGCGATCATCCGGTACTCGAAGTCGTGCGAGCGCAACTCACTGGTGGCCTTGACGCAGTAGGCGATGGCCCAGTCCCGGTCGTCGGGATGAATGTGGTCCTGCCAGAATGTCGGCTCGTCGATCCAGCGCTCGACCGGGTAGCCGAGCAGGCGCTCGGCCTGCCGGCTGACGAACAGGAATCGGTAGGTCTGCGCGTCGGCCTCCCAGACGATGCTGTCGAGGGACGCCACCAGGCTCTCGTACGATTGCTGCGATTGCTGCAGGGCCTGCTCCGCGCGCTTGCGCTCGGTGATGTCCTCGATCACCTGGATGAGATACGTTTCCGGTCCCATCGCGCTGTCGGACCGCGACACCGTGCGGTTGATCCAGATCACGGTCCCGTCTTTTCGCACCCATTGCTTCTCCGCGGAGAATCGCGGGTGCTTGCCGTCCATGACCTCCTGATACAGCTGCGCGTGCTCCCCGCGCGCGTCCGGGTGGCTCAGTTCGAGCGTGGTGGTGCGCATCAGCTCGTCGCGCGTATAGCCAAGCAACTCGCACAGTTTGTCGTTCACAGCCAGGAAGCGGCCGGCCGCCGTGGTATGGGCAAGCCCGACCGCCGCCTGCTCAAAGGTGGCCTGGAAGCGCTTCTCGGCCTCCACCCTGTGTGAGATGTCGAGCACCTGCAGCATGCGGTAGCGCGGCGCCCCGTCGCGGCCGCGCACGAGCGAGGCCGTGACCTGGACCCAGACCATGTGCCCGCCCTTGTGCAGGTAGCGCTTCTCGCGCTGCGTGCTGCTGACCTCGCCGTCGGTCAGGCGTCGGGTGAGTTCGATATCCTCGGCTATGTCGTCCGGCGCGGTGACGCTGTGGCAGTCGGTCGCGAGCAGCTCGGACTCGTTGTAGCCGAGGGTGGTGCACAGCGCCTGATTGACCTTGAGCCAGCGGCTGTCGAGACTGGTGAGCGCCATGCCGATGGCCGCGTTCCCGAAGGCATAATCGAGCTCCTCACGGTTGCGCTCGAGAGCCAGTTGCGTTTCCCGGGCCTGCTGGCGCAGCGCCCGGTACTCGAGGGCGGCCGAGATCGCCGCGCCCAGCCGGACCAGGCGGTCCTTGAAGAGAAAATCGGCGGCACCCCGCTTCATGGCTTCCAGGACGTCCTCGTCCCGCGCGGCGCCCGACACCAGGATGAAAGGAACGTCCAGGCCGCGGTCCTTCAGCCGGTCCAGGGCGCCGAGCGCGTCGAAGTCCGGCAGGTGGAAATCCGAGAGAATCAGGTCCGGCTTCGCGGCGAGTTGCGCGACGAACTGCGGCTTGTTGCGCGCGCGCCGGAGCGAAAACGCGTATCCCGCCTTGCGCAGGGCGCGCTCGACGAGCAGCGCATCCTCGTCGTTGTCCTCCAGATGCAGGATATTGATGGCGATGACGGCCTTGAACGCGGGGGAAAGGTTGCCCATCTCGCTGCTCCTGCGCCGCGGCTGGAATCGGGTTGCCGCAGGCGGTTCGTTAATCGAGGCGGCCGCCCGCGCGAACTGCCGCGCCGGCGCCCCACGAACAGATTCTCAACCCATTGATTGCAGGGAGCAATCAGGGAATCCCTGACTCCGGCAGGGGGGAATCCCTGAACCCGCCATTCAGCAGTGTGTCGGCCTTTGGGTTCCGCACGGGTTTTCGCACGCCGCCGCCATCATGAAAAGATACCCCATTACAGCCTGTCGGCTTCGCCCTACCCAGGATCGACTATCCATGCGTTCCCATCGACATTTCACGGGACCCCATCCGACAGGCTGCTAGCGATCGGCGCTGACCAGCCCGTGGCGGATGGCGAAGCGCACCAGTCCGGCCACGTCGTGAATGTCGAGCCGCTCCATGAGCTGGGCGCGATGGGTTTCGACCGTCTTCACGCTCAGGCCGAGCGTGCGCGCGATGTCCCGGGTGCTGTGGCCCTCGGCGACGAGCTGGAGGATTTCGCGCTGGCGCTCGGTCAGCACGGACATCGGCTCGCCGCCCTGTCCCACGCGCTGCAGGTAGCTCTCGACCACCTGCCGCGAAATCGGCGGGCTCAGATAGGTCTCGCCCCGGCTGACGGCCTTAAGCGCGAGCGCCAGCTCGAGCGTGGCGGCATCCTTCAGCAGGTAGCCCGATGCGCCGGCGCGCAACGCCTGCAACACGTATTCCTCGCTCGCGTGCATGGACAGGATGATGACCTTGATCCCGGGATGGTCCTTTTTCAGCCGCAGGGTGGCTTCGAGGCCGTTCATCCCCGGCATGGTGATGTCCATCAGCACGAGATCCGGCCCGTGCTCGGGCAGCAGCGCCAGCACTTCGTCGCCGTTGCCGGCCTCCGCCACGACTTCGACATCCTTCATCTGTCCCATCAGCGAACGCAGTCCCGCCCGCACCAGCGTGTGATCGTCCGCCAGGATGACCCGCAGTTTTTTCATTCACCCGCCCGTGCCGCCGCCGGCTGCGCGGTCTCCCCCGTCATGCGCGAGACCGGGACGCCGGCCTCGACGCGCGTTCCCCGTCCCGGTGTCGAGGACCATTCGACGCGGCCGCCGATCAGCCCCGCCCGCTCCTGCATGCCGATCAGGCCCAGGCTGGCGCCCGCCGTCGCGCGGCGTTGCGCCGCCGCCGCGTCGAATCCCTTGCCGTTGTCCTCCACGACGAGTTCCAGTTCCGCCCCGCGCAGGCGCAATGCCACGCGCAAGCTCGTGGCGCCCGCATGACGCAGCACGTTGGTGACCGCCTCCTGCATGATCCTGAAACACGCCGTTTCGATGTCGGGCGGCAGGCGGTCCGGCAGCACGGCGCACTCGAATTGCACCTCCAGTCCGGAGGCGCGCGACTGGCGATCGAGGTACCATCGCATCGCCGCCGGCAGCCCCAGATCGTCGAGCTGCGGCGGGCGCAGATCGAGCGACAGGCCGCGAACCTGCTCGAGCGCCTGTTCCACGATGGCGATGCTTTCGCGCACCGGGCCGGCACCCGGCCCCGTCCCGGCGCGGAGCAGCAGCGTCTGCAGGTTGATCTTGACGGCGGTCAGCGCCTGGCCGATTTCATCGTGCAATTCATGCGCGATGGTGCGGCGCTCCGTTTCCTGGATCTGCATCATGCGGCTCGACAGCGCCTGCAGCCGCCGGTGGGCTTCGTGCAGCGCGGACTCCGACCGCCGCCTCGCGCGGCGGATTTCCGCATCCCGCAGCTCGCGGCGCACGGCGGGCACGAGCCTGCCGAGGGAGGACTTCATCACGTAGTCGTGGGCTCCCGCCTTCATCGCGGCGACCGCGGTTTCTTCGCCGATTGCGCCAGAGACGATGATGAAGGGAATGTCCAGCCCGCGGCTGGCCAGCAGCTCCAGCGCCGCGATGCCGGTAAACTGCGGCATCGAGTAATCGGAGATCACCACGTCCCACGGCTCCGCGTCCAGTACCAGCCGCATCGCGGCGGCGGTGTCCACGCGCCGGTGGCTCGGTTCGTAGCCGCCCCGCGAAAGCTCGCGCAGGATGAGCAGCGCGTCGTCTTCGAAGTCCTCGACGAGAAGGACGCGCAATGGCGAAGCCATCACCCGGCCAGCGTGAAATAAAACGTGGCGCCGCGCTCCATCGCCGCCTCCGCCCAGATTTCGCCCCCGTGCCGCCGGATGACGCGCTGGACCGTGGCCAGCCCGATTCCCGTGCCCGGAAACTCGGCCTCGGCGTGGAAGCGCTGGAACGGCGCGAACAGTTTGCCGGCGTACGCCATATCGAACCCGATGCCGTTGTCGCGCACGTAATAGACCGGCCTGCCGTCGCGCCGCGTCGATCCCACCGCTATCGTCGCCGCGGCGCGCTTGGCGGTGAACTTCCAGGCGTTGTGCAGCAGGTTCTGCATCACGATTGCCAGCAGATTGGGATCCGCGCGCGCTTTCATGGCCGGCTCGATCTCGACGGTCACGTTGCGCCCGGGCTCCTGCCGCCGCAGTTCGTCCGCGATTTCCCGCGCCTGGCTGCTGAGATCCACTTCCGCCACCTGCACGGCAACCCGGGACACCCGCGACAGCGCGAGCAGGTCGTCGACCAGGTCGCCCATGCGCTGGGCGGCGCCGCGCACCCGGCGCATGTAGTCCTTTCCGGCGTCGCCGAACAGGTGCCCGCATTCCTCCTGCAGCGCCTGGCTGAAGCCCTCGATGCTGCGCAGCGGAGCGCGCAGATCGTGCGACACCGAATACGCGAACGCTTCCAGCTCCTGGTTCGCGACCTCGAGCTGGCGCGTGCGCTCGATCACCCGCCGCTCGAGCTCGGTATTGAGCTTGCGGATCTCCTCCTCGATGAGCCGTTTCCCGGTGACGTCGTTGACCAGCGCCAGTCGCGCCGGGCGGCCGTCGTTGTCGAAGTTGTGCGAATAAACCTCCACGTCGATGAGGGTCCCGTCCTTCTTGCGGTGCCGCCACCGCTGGACGGTGTTCTGCTGCCGATCGCGCCGCTGGAGAAACTCCCGATAAGCGCCATGTTCTTGCTCGGCATGGATGTCGAAACCGTTGATCCTGGAAAACTCCTCCCGTGAATAGCCGTACAGCCTTACCGCGGCGTCGTTGACCGCGATGAAACCGTTGGTTTGCGCATCCCTCACCCACATCGGCATCGGGTTGGCCTCGAACAGGTAGCGGTAGCGTTCCTCGCTCTCGCGAAGCTTCTCCTCCATGCGCCGGCGCTCGGTCACGTCACGGGTAATGCCGAGCAGCGCCGTCACCTCGCCGTCGTCCCCCCTCAGCGGCACCGCGTGCGTGTCGAGGCGCCGCCGCGTTCCTTTCAGCCCGGTGACCTCGAACTCCAGCTCGCCGGACTCTCCCCGCATGACCCTGCCGTGGAGATTCAGGAACGCCTGGCGATGCTCTGCGACGATGAACTCCAGCAGGCCGTGTTCCCTGACCTGCTCGATCGATTCGGCCTCCAGCATTGCCAGCCCCGCCGGGTTCATCTCGAGCAGCTCGCCGTTTGGGTCCACCACTTTCACGCATTCGGGCTCACTCTGGATGATGGCGCTCAGGCGGGCTTCGCTGTCGCGCAGGGCCTGATGCGCCCGTTTCTTCTCGGTGATGTCGTTGACGAGCGACAGCCGCGCGGGTCTGCCTTCGTAATCGAACTGGTGCGACGTCACCTCCACCTCGATGATGCTGCCGTCCTTGCGCCGGTGGCGTCCCTGTCGGCGGTGCTCGCCGCGAGGTCCGGTCCGCTCCAGATAGGCCTCCCATTCGGCCAAGTCCTGCTGGGGAACCAGGTCGTGACTCCGCAGGCGCAGGAATTCCTCGCGCGTGTACCCATACTGCCGGATTGCCGCCTCGTTGACGTCCAGGTAGCGGTTGGTCGCGACATCCCGTATCCACATCGGCATCGGGTTCGACTCGAAAACGCGACGGTAGATCTGCCCGCCGTCGCGCACGCCGCCTTCGGCCACACCGCCTTCGCGGGAAATCCCCGATTCAGCCTCGCCGGCCGATGCCCGCTCCCGCTGCCTGCCCATGTCGCCCGCTCTCCGGTCCGGTGGATTTCGAGCAGCCGTCATAGCCCGCCCAGCACCTTCACATGAGCGGCGACGCTGCGCCCGAGCGCGTGCAACTCGTAGCCGCCCTCGAGCATCGAGACGATGCGACCCCCGGCATGGCGATCCGCAACCGCCTTGACGCGCTCGGTCACCCACGCGTAATCGGCCTCCACGAGGTTGAGCATGGCCATGTCGTCGTCGCGATGAGCGTCGAAGCCGGCGGAAATGAACAGCATCTCCGGCCCGAACGCTTCCAGCGCCGGCAGCCAGTGCTGTTCGACCGCGGCGCGGAATTCCTTTCCCCCGCTGTACGCGGCGAGCGGGATGTTGACCATGCGCTCCGAACGGCCTTCGACGCCGCTGTACGGGTAGAACGGGTGCTGGAAGGTCGACACCATCATCACGCGCGGGTCGTCGCGAAAGATGGCTTCCGTCCCGTTGCCGTGATGGACGTCGAAGTCCACCACGGCGACCCGCTGCAATCCGTGCGCATCCAGCGCGTGCGCCGCAGCCACGGCAACGTTATTGAAGAGGCAGAACCCCATGGCCCGGGCGCGCTCGGCGTGGTGCCCCGGCGGGCGCACGCTGCAGAACGCCACCTCCGCCTCGCGCCGCATCACCATGTCCGTTGCCAGCACCGCCCCGCCCGCCGCGTGCAGCGCGGCGCCCAGGGTGTGCGGGTTCATCGCGGTGTCGGGATCCAGATGGGTCAGGCCGTGACTCGGAGCGTCCCGTTCCAGCGCGGTGAGGTAATCCGGTGCATGTACGCGCTCGAGCTGGGCACGGCTCGCGATCGGCGCTTCGGCGTGCCGGAGATAATTGATCATCCCCGATGCGATCAGCTGGTCCTCGATCGCGCGCAGCCGCGCCGGGCACTCGGGATGGTGCGCGCCCATGTCATGCAGCAAACAGTCGCCATGGGTGATATAAGCGATCGTCACTTCGCCATTATAATGGCGGCGCCGCATCCGCCGGGCGACACGGCGCGTATTTCGTGTTCTTGATGCAACCCTACCCTATTCATCGTGATCGCCGACGTAAGGGAGAATTGAATTGGCTCCGGATACAGGACGAAATCCGCGGGATATGGCAAACTCGACGCACCCTCGTCCCGCGCAGCACATGTCCCGGACCATCGAATCGGTCGTCGCCCAGGTCGGCAGCATCATCCTCGGCAAGGAGCACCAGATCCGGCTGGCCATCGCCTGCCTGCTCGCTCGCGGCCACCTGCTGATCGAGGACATTCCGGGGGTCGGCAAGACCACTCTCGCGCACGCGCTCGCCACCTCGCTCGGCATGGGATTCCAGCGCATCCAGTTCACCAGCGACCTGCTGCCCGCCGACATCATCGGCGTCTCGATCTACAACCGCGACACCGGCGATTTCCAGTTCCACGCCGGCCCGATCTTCAGCCAGGTCGTGCTGGCCGATGAAGTCAACCGGGCGACGCCCAAGGCGCAGAGCGCGCTGCTCGAGGCGATGGAGGAACACCAGGTGACGACCGAGGGCGAAACGCGGCACCTCCCCGAGCCGTTTTTTGTCATCGCCACGCAAAATCCCTCCTACCAGGTGGGCACGTTCCCGCTGCCGGAATCGCAACTCGACCGCTTCCTGATGCGTATTCACCTGGGTTACCCGGACAGCGAAGCGGAGCGCGCGCTGCTGCAGGGCGAGAACCGGCGTGACCTGCTTGCCGCGCTGAAGCCCGCCATGCGGCCGCAGGAGCTCGCCGCGCTGCAGCACCGCGCGCAGCAAGTCCACAGCTCGAGCGCCCTCCTCGACTACGTGCAGGCGATTGCGGACCACACCCGCCGCACGGCGGATTACGTCAACGGGCTGTCACCGCGGGCGGCGCTCGCGCTGCTGCATGCCGCCCGCGCCTGGGCCTTGATGGCCGAACGCGACCACGTCGTACCCGAGGACGTGCAGGCCGTGCTTCCCGCGGTCGTCGGCCACCGGCTGGTCCGCGCGGGAGACGTGACCAAGGCCGATGGCGTGGACATCGCGGACCATCTGATCAAGCAGGTGGCCATACCCTAGGATTGAGCACTGAGGACTGAGGATTGAGGGGAACCTGCCAATTAAAAAGTGGTTGTAGAGCGCCCACTCAATCCTAATTGCTCAATCCTCAATCCTGATTTTCGATGTACGGCGTCCTCAAGAACCGCCTCTACACCTGGCTGTTCCAGCCGCGCGGCCGGGATCGTGGCGCGATCGTGCTGGTGCAGCGGCGGGTGTTCATCCTGCCCACGCGCCAGGGCCTGCTGTTCGCGCTGGTGCTGCTGCTCATGCTCACCGGCTCGATCAACTACACGCTGGGGCTCGGCTTCGTCCTGACTTTCCTGCTGGGGGCGCTGGGCGTCAACGCGATGATCCACACCTGGCGCAATCTCGCGAACCTACGGGTGACCGGCGGCCGCGCGCAACCCGTGTTCGCGGGCGACGCGGCGCAGTTCACGGTGCATCTCGAGAACGGCGGCGATACGGACCGCTACGCCATCGGCCTCACGCGGAATCGGAACAACGCAACGTTTGCGGACGTGCCTGCGCGCGCCACCGTGGCGGCCGGCATCGGGATCCCGGCGCCGCGCCGCGGCATCCTGCGTCCCGGCCGGCTGACGCTGTTCACGCGGTTCCCGTTGGGGCTTTACTACGCCTGGGCCTACCTGGAACTCGACATCCAGTGCCTCGTCTATCCCCGGCCGGCATTCCCGGGACTGCCGCTGCCGCCCGCGCTGGCGAGCGCCGGCGCCGGCGCCGAGCGCGGCCGGGGCCAGGAGGATTTCTCCGGCATGCGCCAGTACCACGTGGGCGACTCCCTCCGTCACATCGCATGGAAGGCGGCCGCGCGCGATCAGGGCCTGCTCACCAAGCTCTTCAGCGGGCAGTCCGAGACCGAGCTGTGGCTCGACTGGACACAACTGCCTGCGCAAATGGGCGTGGAGGAGCGCTTGTCCCACCTGGCGCGCTGGGTGCTCGACGCGCACGCGGCGGGGCTGTCCTTCGGCCTGCGCCTGCCGGGCGAGACCGTGGACCTGGCGGGCGGGGCGGCGCAGCGCGAGCGCTGTCTCGAAGTATTGGCGCTCTTTGAATCCGGCAAATAAAAGGCGTGAATCGTGATTAGTGAGTCGAAACTTCAGAAGAACCGCCATGGCACTTCGGATCGTTCGCATCACGAGTCACGAATCACGAATCACGGATTCCAATGACTGACCCGAGGCAGCCCATCGCCTGGCGCCACGTGGCGTACCTGCTGCTGTCGCTCACGATGGTGGCCGCGCCGCACGTCTTCTACCTGCGGTGGTGGACGATCGCGCTGGTGTCGGCGCTCATTGCATGGCGGGCCTATCTGGGATACGCCCGCCTTGCGTTGCCGAGCCGCTGGTTGCTGATCCTCGTCGCCCTCGGCGCGACCCTCGGTGTCTTCATCAGCTACCGGACCATCTTCGGGCGCGACGCAGGCGTGGCGTTGCTGGTGGTCATGCTGGGGCTGAAGTTTCTCGAAACGCGCACGCTGCGCGACGCGACCCTGCTGATCTTCCTCGGCTATTTCCTGGTGATCACCAACTTCCTCCGCGACCAGACCATTCCCACCGGCTTCTACATGCTCGCGTGCACCCTGGTGATCACCGCCACCATGATCAGTCTTCACTACGCGCGCGCCGAGCCGGCGTTCCGCGTGCAGTTGCGCATGGCGGGCGTCCTGCTCGCGCAGTCCGTGCCCCTCATGCTGGTGCTGTTCCTGCTGTTTCCCCGCGTGCCCGGCCCCTTGTGGGGCATGCCCCAGGACACGTTCGCCGGCACCAGCGGCCTGTCCGATACCATGACCCCGGGCAGCCTGTCCAAGCTCACGCTTTCCGACGCCGTCGCCTTCCGCGTCAAATTCGAGTCGTCCCTGCCGCGGCGGCGGCACCTCTACTGGCGGGGCCCCGTGATGTGGGATTTCGACGGCCGCACGTGGTCCGTGGCGCGCTTCTTCTATAACACGCCCCTGCCGAAGACCGAAGGCGAGGCGGTCTCCTACGAGGTCACCCTCGAGCCGCACAACCGGCGCTGGATGTTCGCGCTCGATATCCCCGGCAAGGTGCCGCCGCTCGCGTTCATCAGCGGCGATTTCCAGATCTACGCGAACCAGCCGGTCAAGAACCGGGTGCGATACGACATGCTGTCGTACCTCAACGCCAGCTACGGCGTCTCCGAAAACCGCTTCGCCCTGCGCCGCGCGTTGAATCTGCCTGCCGGAACGAACCCGAGGGCCCTGGAGCTTGCGCGCTCGCTGCGGGAGAAACACGCCGATGACCTGCCCCTCGTGGAAGCGGTGCTGCGGATGTTCCGCGATCAGAACTTCTTCTACACGCTGGAGCCCCCGCTGCTCGGGGACCACCCGGTGGATGAATTCCTGTTCAAGACGCGTGCCGGCTTCTGCGAGCATTTCGCGTCCGCCTTCGCGGTACTGATGCGCGGCGCGGGAATCCCGGCGCGGATCGTGACCGGATACCAGGGCGGCGACATGAACGAATTCGGCAACTACCTCATCGTGCGCCAGGCCGAAGCCCATGCCTGGGTCGAGATCTGGCTCCGGGACCGGGGATGGGTGCGGGTCGACCCGACTTCCGTGGTATCGCCGCTGCGCGTGGACTCCGGCATTTCCGCCGCGGTGCCGGCGACCGATCCCCTGCCATTCATGGTTCGCGGTGATATCGAGTGGCTGCGCCGGCTGCGGCTGTCGTGGGATTTCATGGCGAACAGCTGGAACCAGTGGGTGCTGGGCTACACGCCCGAGCGCCAGCGCTGGCTGCTCGGCAGCGTCGGCATCGACAACGCCACCTGGCAGAAGCTCACGGCCATCCTGTTTTTCCTTGCGGGCGTGATCGTGGCCACCCTCACCGCGCTCGCGCTGCGGCAGCTCAGGCGCCGGGTGCGGGACCCGGTCAACGCCGCGTATCTGCGGTTTTGCGACAAGCTGCGCCGCAAGGGGCTTTCGCGCGATCCCACCGAGGGTCCGGTGGATTATGCGCGCCGTGTGGAAGGCTCCCGCCCCGACCTGAAGCCCGCCGTCGCGGCCATCACCCGGCTCTACGTCGCGCTCCGCTACGGCACGGAACGAGGCACCGAGGCGTTGATGGACCTGCAGCGGCGGGTGAGGCAGTTCTCTGCCTGAAGGCGGTGATTAGTGAGTGGTGATTAGTGATTGGCGGGGCGCTCGACGTTTTTTCCAATCACTATTCACTAATCACCAATCACGGGTTCTAAGCCGGCGGCAGGAGCTTCACCGGATCGACCGGCTTGCCGAGGCGGCGGATCTCGAAGTGCAGCTTGACCTGGTTGGTGTCGGTCGAGCCCATCTCGGCGATCTTCTGGCCCTTGGCGACGGTCTGACCTTCCTTCACCAGCAACTCGCTGTTGTGCGCGTAAACGCTGAGGAAGGTATTGTTGTGCTTGATGACGATCAGCTTGCCGAAGCCGCGGATGCCGGTCCCGCTGAAGATCACGCGGCCCGGCGCGCTCGCCAGCACCGGCTGGCCCAGCTTGCCGGCGATGCTGATGCCTTTCAGGTTGGAGCCGTCGTTGAAGCTGCTGACCACCCTTCCGGTCGCCGGCCAGCCCCAGTGGATGCCGTCATCGCCTTCGCTGGGCGCGCCAGGCGCGCGCGGCTCGGCCCGCAAAGCCAATTCCGGCCTCGCGCCGCTCAGCTGGGCGTAGCTCTGGTCGTTGTAGGGCGCCCGCACCGCCTTGGGCTGGGTCTTGATCGCGCCGCCCGCGGCCGCGGTTTCGCCAAGCGGCCGTCCCTGCACGCCGGGGGCGGTCTTGAACGGCGCCGCAGTTGCCGCCGCGGCCGCCGGCCTCAGCCGGAGCTGCTGGCCGACGCGGATCACGCCGGGGTCCGTGATGCCGTTCAACTGGGCCAGTTCGCGGTAATCGAGGCCGTGGTCGAGCGCGATGCTGTAGAGCGTGTCGCCCTTGCGCACGGCATAGAACTCGGGACGCGCGTCCGCCGGCTTCGGCGCGGGCCGGGCCGAGACCGCCGGCCTTGCCGGCGCCGGCCGGGCCTCCGGAGCGCGTTCCACGACGGGCGCGCCACGCCTGGCGGTGCATCCCGCCATGAACACCGCGAGTGCGGCACACACCAGGAACAGCCTTGCCACAGAGAACACAGAGTTCACGGAGGGTGAAACCCCATGGGCAATACGGAATCGCATTTCCCTTATGGGGTATTTATTGGCCCGGAAATCAATATGCCCTGCGTATCCAACGTACCGAAACCGTTGCGCTCGACTGCAACCCCTTCTAACCGGTCGTTCCATTCAGCAGTGCGTCGCCCGCCGGCACCGCAGATCGGATGGCGGTGGCCTGCGAAAAACCCGTGCGCAACCCAAAGGCCGACACACTGCTAGCCGACGCCCGGCAGCAGGGGCACGAACACGACCGGATCCATACGCCGTTCGACAAGGCCGTTATCGGTGCGTTCGATCACGTAGAGATACTGCGCGTTGCCGCTCGCCATGGGCAAAATCATTCTACCACCGCGGTCGAGCTGCCCGGCCAGCGCCTTGGGCACGCTCGTGGCCGCCGCGGTCATGACGATGGCGTCGAACGGCGCGACCTCGGGCATGCCGACGTGCCCATCCCCATGGCGCAGATGCACGTTGGCGATGCCGGCATCGCGCAGGTGCTTGCGCGCCTTCCGGATGAGCGCCGCGATCCGCTCCATCGAATACACCTGGCGGGCGATCCGGGCGAGCACCGCCGTCTGGTAGCCGCAGCCGGTCCCGATTTCGAGCACCTTCGTCAATGCCCGGCCATTGCGCGCGAGCTCGGTCATTCGCGCCACGGTATGGGGGCTGGATATCGTCTGGCCGAAGCCCAGGGGCAGCGACATGTCCTCGTAGGCGCGGCTCGCGAGCGCTTCGTCCACGAAGATGTGGCGCGGCAGTTCCCCCATGACGGCGAGCACCGTCTCGTCCCGTATGCCCTGGCCCCGCAACCGCCCGACCATGCGCAGCCGCGTGCGCGGCGAGGTCATCCCTGTCCCGGGGTTCCGAGGCGACGACATTAGCGCGTGACTCTCCACGAAGGACGATCGGCCGCATTCCAATAGGGATGAGGGATGAGGGATGAGGGATGAGGAACGAAGAATGAGAAAGGACCCATGGTTTTTGGGGTGGAAGTTTCCTCCGCCCTCATCCCTCGCCGGCGTCGCCGGCCAGCCAGGCGCCGATGGCCTCGGCCTGGCCGTAGCGCGTGAGATCCACCTGCAGCGGCGTGATCGAAACGCGGTCCGCAGCGACGGCGTGAAAATCGGTACCCTCCCCCGCGTCCTGCGCGCCGCCGGCCGCGCCGATCCAGTACACCGTCTCGCCGCGCGGCGTGGTGGATTTCACCACCGGCTCCGCCTTGTGCCGCCTGCCCAGGCGCGTGACCTGCATGCGGCCCAGCCGCTCGAACTCGACATCGGGAACGTTGACGTTGAGCAGCACCGGCTGGCCCAGCGGACGCCGCTGGAAGCGGCTGACAAGCTCGACCGCGACGCGGCCGGCCGTCCGGAAATGGTCCCCGCCTTCGGCCACCAGCGAGATCGCGATGGAGGGGATGCCGAGCAGGAAGCCCTCCGTCGCCGCCGCGACGGTGCCGGAATAGATCGTGTCGTCGCCCATGTTGGCGCCGTGGTTGATGCCGGAGATGACGATGTCGGGCAGCTCCTTCAGCAGCCCGGTCACCGCGAGGTGGACGCAGTCGGTCGGCGTGCCGTTGACGAAGTAGAACCGGCCCTGGGCCTGGCGCACGGTGAGCGGGCGGTCCAGGGTGAGCGAATTGCTCGATCCGCTGCGGTCGCGCTCGGGCGCGACCACCGTGATTTCCGCGACCGGCGCGAGCATCTCGGCGAGCATCGTGATGCCCGGCGAGAAATAGCCGTCATCGTTGCTCAGCAGGATGCGCACAGGTCAGTGACCCGTGACCGGTGACCGGTGACCCGCAGTCACAGCGGTGGAGAGCGGAAAATGTTCACGACAGCGGGAAGCGGTTCTACCGTTCACAGGTCACGCGGCTGGAGGTGTCCATCATCGGATGGCGGCAGGCGCCCCGGTCTGTCTCCCGCAGATGCGGTGGATCTTGCCGGCCACGGCGTCGATCCGAAAATTATAGCAGGCAGACCACTGGCTGGCTTCACCGGCGTGCCGGGAACGATTAGACCGAAGCAGATCGAAAAGCGATTGATGTTTCCTGTCTCGATCTTGTCAATCTTGTTAATCCTGTTAATCCTGTCTAATTTCTTTACAATTCATGCGGGCGGGGCGAAGGGGCGGTCGTGGCCGAGCGACGGCAGCATGGCGCGCACCTGCTCTACCCGCGCGAGATCGAGGTCGGCGTAAACCACGCCGGGCGCCTCGCCGCCGTCGGCGAGCACCTCGCCCCAGGGATCGATCACCAGCGTATGGCCGTACGTCATGCGCTTGCCGGGATGATCGCCGCACAGCGCCGGCGCGATGACGAAGCCGGCGTTCTCGATCGCCCGCGCGCGCAGCAGCACGTGCCAGTGCGCCCGTCCCGTTTCGCGCTGAAAGGACGAGGGAATCGCCAGCATCGTCGCCCCGCGCTGCGCCAGGGTCCGGTAGAGCTGGGGAAAGCGCAGGTCGTAGCACACCGTCATCCCGAGCCTGCCCCAGGGCGTCTGCGCGATCACCGCCCGCTCGCCGGGCCGGTAGGCGCTCGACTCGCGTATCACCGTGCCGCTCGGGAGCGTTGCATCGAACATGTGGATCTTGTCGTAGGTCGCGACGACGCGGCCTTCCGCCGAGACCAGGAACGAGCGGTTGAGCAGGCGGCCATCGTCGCTTTTCAGCGTCAGCGAGCCCACGAGCTGCCACACGCCCAGCTCGCGCGACAGCGCGCTGATCTCGGAGAGCGCGGGCTCGCCGTCCGGCTCCAGCGCCCGCTCGCGCATGGTGCGCCCGCTGCCGTCCATCATCAGCACGTATTCCCCCGAGAGGATGAACTTCGCGCCGCCCGCCGCCGCTTCGCGCGTCATCGCGGAAAGCGTTTCGAGGTTGGCTGCAAAGTCGTTGCCGGAGTTGGTCTGCAGGCAGGCGATGCGAACGGTATTCTGCGGCCCAGTCACGAGTCACCGGTCACGAGTCACTGCGGCAGCGTGGCTTTCATGGACGGCCGCTGCGCGACGCCCGCATACCATTGCGCGAGAGCGGGATGCGGCGCGCGCCAGTCCTGCTCCGCGAAGCGGAAATCGAGATAGCCCAGCACGCAGGCCGCGGTAATCTGGCCGATGGCAAAGCGATCGCCCCAGCCGGCGCATTCGCGGTCCAGAGCGCTCAGCCCGCCCCTGATCTTTTCGAGCTGGCCGGAAATCCAGTCGCCCCATCGCAGCGCCTCGGGCCTCACCACGCCCTCGTAGCGCATCAGGACCGCCGCGTCGAGGATGCCGTCGCCCAATGCCTGCAGCCGCAGCGCCCGCCACCGCTCCGCCCCCGCCCCGGGAAAGAGCGGCGCCCCCGGGTGCAAGCTGTCGAGGTACTCGCAGATCACCGCCGAATCGTAGAGCGTTCCCTCGCCCGGGACCGCCAGCGTGGGAATCTTGATGAGCGGGTTCTCCCGCGCCAGCTCCGCGTTCGGCTTGACCGGGCTGACGACAGTGTTGACCTCGTCGATGCCTTCGGCAAGCCCTGTTTCGCGCGCGACGATGCGCACCTTGCGCGCGAAGGGCGACGCCGGGTTGTACCACAATCGCATCAAACGCCCTCTCAGCCCTGGATCAAGGTGCTACTTCTGGCGCAACCCGGCATCCCGCACGACCTTGTTCCAACGCACATGATCCGACTTGATCAAGGCGTGGAACCTGGCCGGATCGCTCGGCTCGGGGTCGAGCCCGAGGTCTTCCAGCTGGGATTGCACTTCACGCAGGTTGAGGACCGCCACGATTTCCTTGTACATGCGGTCCACGACGGGCTGCGGCGTCTTGGCGGGAAACGCGAATCCGAGCCAGCCGGTCGCCTCGAAGCCCGGATAGCCGGACTCGGCGACGGTCGGCACATCGGGAAGCGCGGCCGACCGCTTCACACTGGTAACGGCGAGCGCCCGCAATCTTCCGGCCCGGATGTGCGGCGTCTGCGTCGAGACCAGGCCGAAGATGCTCTCGACGTGCCCCGCGACGGCGTCCACCACCGCCGGCCCACCGCCCTTGTAAGGAACGTGATTGAGCTTGATCGCAGCCGTCTTCCAGAACAGCTCCGCTGCGAGATGCGTGATACTGCCCCTCCCCGGCGAGGCGTAATTGATCTCGCCCGGTTGCTTCTTGGCCAGCGCCACGAACTGCTTCAGCGACTTCGCCGGCATGGACGGATGCACCGACAGTATGGCCGTCACCACCACCGCCTGGGTCACCGGCGCGAAATCGCTGACTGGATCGAACGGGACCTTACCGAGCAGGGCCGGGCTCATCGCGAACGACGCGACGGACGCCATCAGCAGCGTGTAGCCGTCGGGGGCCGCGCGCGCGGCGAGTTCGGTGGCGATGTTGCCCCCGGCGCCGGCGCGGTTCTCGACGACCACCGACTGGCCAAGCCGTGGTCCCAATCTCGTTGCCACCGCGCGCGCCACCAGGTCGTTCGCGCCCCCGGGCGCAAAACCCACCAGCACCCGGATCGGCTTGGCCGGATAGGCGTCGGCGGACCACGCGCCGCTCGACGCCACAAGCGCCAGCGCAGCTCCGGCGAGGAAGGTGACGGCAATAGAGTGTCCCACAGGACCTGTTTTCATGTATTTCCCCCTCGGTTATTGTTCATAGGACCCGATACGTCATTCTATAGGAAAGTCGTTTGAATTTTCCGGACCGCGATTTACCATTACGGACCACCACGGGGGATCCCATCCGCGATATTCACGGGGAGGCCGCAATGCCAGAGGTCACGTTGAAGCAGTCCGAGACCATCATCGACGCGATCCTCGCCCGCGGGCGGGAGCTGGACTGCCGGCCGCTGAGCGTCGCGGTCACCGACCCCGGCGCCCACATCAAGCTGTTCAAGAAGGAGGACGGCTCCGCGATGATGCGGTTTGAGATGGCGATGGGCAAGGCCTACGCCGCGCTCGCGCTCGGGCGCTCGTCCAGCCTGGTGCGGGTCCGCACCGAGGAGCGGCCGCTGTTCATGAATTACCTGATCGGTGCTTCGGGCGGGAAAATCTTCCCGGAAGGCGGCGGCAGGCTGATCCGCGACGAGCGCGGGGAGGTGATCGGCGCCGTCGGCGTCACCGGGGACACCCAGGAGCGCGACGAGGAGCTCGCCGCCCACGGCATCCGGGCGGCGGGGCTGAAGACCGACGAGGACTGCGCCGCACTGGGCAAGCACGTCCGCCTGAAGAACTAAAGGAGCGCGACTGGCGGTTCGCGGCTCGCGGATGGTGTTCCGCAACCTGGTCGCGGCCAAGTTCTTCGAGTCACGAACCGCGAGTCACGAGTCACGAGAAATGGTCGGGGCGGTGAGATTTGAACTCACGACCACCGGCACCCCATGCCGGTACGCTACCAGGCTGCGCTACGCCCCGAAGCCGCGAATTATATCAAAGGCGGCACGCCAACCCTCGATAAAGGCGAACGAGACCGGCTTCACTTATACTATCGAGACGGAATGACCGACACCTTCCCGCGACCGGCACCATGCAGGCCCAGGCAGACACCGACGAACTGCGCGCCCTGATGGGCGAAATGCGTCAGCAGCAGGACACGGTGCGCGCGCTGCGCGACGCCCTGGAACAGGCGCAAATCGACAAGGAGCGCAGCGTGCAGGCCGCCGTCGCCGAAGCGCACAATGAAATCGTCCAGCTCAAGGCGACCGCGGCGTCGCTGCGCGACGCCCTCGAAGAGGCCCGCATCGACCGCGAAAACGCCGTTCAGGCGGCGGTTGCCGCCGGAAACGACGAGCTCAACCAGCTGAAGGCGACCTCGGCGACGCTGCGCGACGCGCTGGAGCAGGAGCGCATCGAGCGGGAAAAAGCGGTGCAGGAGGCCGTGGTTGCCGCGCACGACGAGATCGTCCAGCTCAAATCCACCGTCACCTCATTGCGCGACGCGCTCGAGCAGGCGCGGGGAGACAAGGAACAGGCCGTGCAAGCGGCCGTACTGGCGGCGCACGATGAAATCCAGCAACTCAAGTCCACGGCCGCGTCCCTGCGCGAGGGGCTGGAACAGGCCCGGCTGGACGCGGATGCCCGTATCGAGTCCGCGGGTGTTGCCGCGAGCGATGAAATCCGGCAGCTCCGCGAAACCGTTGCCGCTTTGCGCGCCACGGTCGAGCAAGGCCGGGTAAAATAACGGAAAACCGGACAGGACTGCGATGGCCTCCACGCCCGAACGCTCACGACCCCCTGGCGAAGGCGCCGTAGCGCCCCCGCCGCACGCCAAGGTCGTCCCGATCAAGCCCAGGTCCAAGGGGCGCTTGCGCGCCGACCACGTCCGCCGGCTGCGGTCGGCCGAGCTGCTCCTGTCGATCTCCCAGAAGATGGCCTCGATCGACTCCCTCGACGAGGTGCTCACGACGCTGGTCGAGATGACCACCGCGGAACTCGGCGCCGAGCGCGGGTCGCTGTTCCTGAACGATCCCACCACCAATGAGCTGTATTCGCGGGTCGCGCAAGGCAATTTCCAGCGCGAGATCCGCCTGCTCAACAATTCGGGCGTCGCCGGGCACGTCTTCACCTCGGGCGAAGGGCTCATCATCAACGACGCCTACGCCGACCCGCGCTTCAACCGCACCATCGATGAGCAGACCGGCTTCGTCACGCGCAGCATAATTTGCGTGCCGTTGCGGACGATGAAAGGGGAGGTAATCGGCGTCGCGCAGGCGCTCAACAAGACGAAGGGCGATTTCACAAAAGGCGACCTGAAGCTCCTCACCGCCATGACCAGCCAGGGCACGCTGGCCCTTCAAAGCGCCCAGTTCATCGAGCGCATGAAGGCGATCCGCAAGCAGGAGCTGGAGTTCCTGGACATCGTGTCCGAGGTTACCTCCGACATCAAGCTCGGCTCCCTGCTGCAGAAAGTGATGGGCGAGGCGACGCGCATGCTCAAGGCGGAGCGCTCGACGCTGTTTCTCAATGACGAGAAGACCAACGAGCTGTGGTCCGAGGTCGGCCAGGGTCTGGAAGCGATGCAGATCCGCCTGCCCAATCACGTCGGCATCGCCGGCGCGGTGTTCACCTCGGGCAAGACCATCAATATCCCGTACGCCTACGCCGACCTGAGGTTCAGTCCCGCCTTCGACAAGAAAACAGGCTTCTTCACGCGCTCGATCCTGTGCGTGCCCGTCGTGAACCAGAAGGGCAAGATCATCGGCGTGACCCAGGTGCTCAACAAGCGCGGCGGCCCCTTCACCAACGAAGACGAATCGCGGCTGAGGGCCTTCACCGCGCAGGTATCGATCGCGCTGGAGAATGCCAAGCTGTTCTCCGACGTGCAGACCATGAAGAACTACAACGAGAGCATGCTGGAGAGCATGTCGAGCGGCGTGGTCACTCTGGACGACGCGGAAAGGATCGTCACCTGCAACGCCGCGGGGCTGCGCATCATGCGCGTGACACCCCCCGAGATCCTCAACAAGCCGGCGTCCGCGTTTTTCATCGGGCCGAACGGCTGGGTTCTTGAAAAATTGAAGCGCGTCGGGGAAACCCAGTCCGTGGAAATCACGATGGACGCCGAGTTCGAGTTCGGGGACGAGAAGATTTCCGTCAACGTCACGATCCTGCCGCTGCTGAGCGTCGAGCGCAAGCGCCTGGGCTCGATGCTGATGTTCGAGGACATCTCGAGCGAGAAGCGCATGAAGTCCACCATGGCGCGCTACATGGATCCCTCCATTGCGGACCAGCTGCTCTCGACCGGCGCCGAGATCCTGGGCGGGAAAAGCGTGCCTGCAACCGTGCTCTTCTCCGACATCCGCGGCTTCACGACCCTGACCGAGCAGCTCGGGCCTCAGGCGACGGTAAGCCTGCTCAACGAGTATTTCGAGGTGATGGTCGAGTGCATCCAGCGCGAAGGCGGCATGCTCGACAAGTTCATCGGCGACGCCATCATGGCCGCCTTCGGCATCCCGGTCGCGCACGATGACGACGAGGACCGCGCGGTGCGCGCGGCCATCGCGATGATCCGCAACCTCAACGCCTGGAACCAGAACCGCGTCAACGAGGGCAAGATGCCAGTCAACATCGGCATCGGGCTCAACACCGACGTGGTGGTGTCCGGCAACATCGGCTCGAAGAAGCGGATGGACTTCACCATCATCGGCGACGGCGTCAACCTCGCCTCGCGCCTGGAGGGCGCGTGCAAGCAGTACAAGACCCGGATCCTGCTCTCCGAGTTCACATTCAAGAAGCTGCGCGGCACCTACCGGACGCGCGAAGTGGATTCCGTGGTGGTCAAGGGCAAGACGCAGCCGGTCGCGATCTACGAAGTGCTCGACTATCACACCGAGGACACGTTCCCCAACCTGATGGACGCCGTGAACCAGTTCCGGGAAGGGCTCGCCCGCTATCGCCAGGGTAAATGGGACACGGCCATCGACGCGCTCCGCGAAGCCCAGCGGCTCAACCCGAACGACAAGCTGCCGGAAATCTACATCGAGCGCTGCGAGCACCTCAAGGCCCATCCCCCGACCGACGCGTGGAACGGCGTGTGGGTGATGACCGAAAAATAAACAGCCGGCCGGCTGTTTATTTTTTCGAGGCCGCGGCAATTCCTAAATGAGACTGAGCGTTACTGTACTGTAAGTATTGCGTGGCTGCTCAGCCACGCAATACTTCGAGGACGCTCTTGATTTCCTTGCGCAGGACGGCGGCAAGGTTGGGACGGGATGGCTGCGGGCGCGCCGACTTGGCGCCCGGCTCGGAAACCAGCTCGTCGAGGCGATTACGCGCGCCGCTGATGGTGAAACCCTGGTCGTAGAGCAGTTCCCGGATCCGGCGGATCAACAGCACCTCGTGGTGCTGGTAGTAGCGGCGGTTGCCGCGCCGCTTGACCGGCTTCAGCTGCGTGAATTCCTGCTCCCAGTAGCGCAGCACGTGCGGCTTCACGCCGCACAGCTCGCTCACTTCACCGATGGTGAAATAGCGCTTCGCCGGTATCGGCGGCAACGGCGTCCTGGAGCTATGACTTGCTTCCATGGTAGTCCTGCTCCACCATCGCCTTGAGTTTCTGCGACGCGTGGAACGTCACGACGCGGCGCGCCGTGATCGGGATCTCCTCCCCCGTCTTCGGGTTCCGGCCTGGCCGCTGCGGCTTGTCGCGCAGCTGGAAATTGCCGAATCCGGAGAGCTTCACGCCTTTCCCGGTCTCGAGCGCGGTCCTCACCTCCTCGAAGAACGACTCGACCATGTCCTTCGCTTCGCGCTTGTTGAACCCGACCTTCTCGAACAGAAGATCCGCGAGTTCGGCCTTGGTTAACGTCATGTTCTCCCCTTTCAACGGAGTTTCGCGTTGAATTGCTGCTGTAGAATCCGGCGCAGCTGCGAGATGGCGGATTCGACTTCCGCGTCGGTCAGAGTCTTCCGAGTATCCTGTAATAACACCCTGAATGCAAGACTCTTTTTTCCTTTTTCTACACCCGTACCGCGGTAGATGTCAAACAGCCCGATTTCGGCCACGATGGCGGGCTGTTCCCGGCGCAAGCCCTCCAGTATCGCCTGATAGCTGACCCCCTCTTCGACCTCGGCGGCGATGTCGCGCCGCACCGGCGGAAATCTTGACGTCTCGTTGTAGGCCGGCAACCCCCGCTCGCCGATCGCGTCGAAGTCGAGCTCGAACAGGACCGGGGGGAGCGGCAAATCATACTTCCGTTGCCAGCGCGGGTGCAATTCCCCGATCCATCCCGCCGTCATGCCCCCGACGAGGATGCTTGCCGACTTGCCGGGATGCAACGCCGGATGCTGCGCCGGGCGCAGTTCCGCCGGGCGCGTCGCGAGCAGGGCCTCGACGTCGCTTTTCACGTCGTAAAAATCCACCGGCCGCCCCTTCAGGCCCCATTGCTCGTGGCGGGCGTCACCGTAGGCAAGGCCCCCGATCCGCACCGGCTGGCGGTACTGGCCTGACGCTTCCGTCGCGAAGCAGCGGCCGACCTCGAACAGCCGCACCCGGACCTGCTTACGGGCGAGGTTATGGGCAAGGCAGTGGACCAAACCACCGGCGAGCGTCGAGCGCATGACGGAGAGGTGGCTCGCGATCGGGTTGGCCAGCGCCACCGGGGCGGCGTTGCCCGCGAGATCGCTTTCCCAGGCCGCGTCCACGAAGCTGTAGCTCACGATTTCCTGATAATCGCGCGCAGCGAGCAACCCGCGCACTGTGGCGATGTCCCGCCGCGCCTCCGGCGCCGGCAACATGGTGGCCGGCGCCGCGGGCAGGGTCGCCGGGATCCTGTCGTAGCCGTGGATGCGGGCCAGCTCCTCGACCAGATCCTCCTCGATCGCGAGATCGAAGCGATAACTCGGCGGCGTCACCCGGAACTCGCCCTCGGCCGCCGAGAACTCGAAACGCAGCCGGCGCAGGATCTCGCTCACCTGAGTGCCGTCGAGCCTGGTGCCCAGCAGCCGCTCGGCGCGCGCCAGGCGCAGCCGCACCGGTTCGCGCGAGGGCAGCATCGCGCGCGCCTCCGTGACCGGGCCCGCCGATCCGCCGCAAATCTCGAGCACGAGCTGCGTGGCGCGCTCGAGCGCCGCCAGCGTCCCTGCAAAATCGACGCCGCGCTCGAAGCGATAGGAGGAATCCGATTCGAAATTGAGCAGACGGGTTTTCCCGGAGATCGCCTGCGGATCGAAGAACGCGCTCTCGAGGAACACGTCGCGTGTCGCGTCGCTCACCGCGGTGTCCAGGCCGCCCATGATTCCGGCAAGCGCGACGGCTTTCGCCTCGTCGGCGATGACGAGGAACGCGGGCGTGAGCGGCGGCGTCTCGCCGTTGAGCAGCGTCAGCTTCTCCCCCGCCTGCGCGTAGCGCACCCGGATGCCGCCTTCGAGCTTCGCGGCGTCGAATGCATGCAGCGGTTGTCCCAGCTCGAGCATGACGTAATTGGTGATGTCCACGAGCGCGCTCACCGCGCGGATGCCGCCGCGCGCGAGCCGGCGCGCCATCCACTCCGGTGTGGCGGCGGTTGCGCTGACCCCTTTCACCAGCCGGCCGCAGTAGCGCGGGCATGCCTGGGGCGCCTCCAGCGCAACGCTGAGGCGATCGGTGAGCGTGACGCGGGTGGTCCGCGATTCGAGCGGAGTGAGCGGCGCGCCGGTCACCGCCGAAACCTCCCGGGCGATGCCGAGGAGGCTGAGACAATCACCGCGGTTGGGCGTGGGCTTGAGCGTCAGCACCTGGTCGTCGAGCTCGAGCAGCGCGCGCACATCGGACCCGGGCCGCGCCTCCGGCGCCAGGATCAGCAGGCCCGCCGCGTCCGCGGCCAGACCGAGTTCCTTCGCCGAGCACAGCATTCCGTGCGATTCCACGCCCCGCACCTTGGCCACCTTGATCGACATGCCGGGCAGCGACGCCCCGGGAAGGGCGACCGGAACCCGGATGCCGGAACCGACATTGGGCGCGCCACAGACGATGGTGAGCGGCGGGCCGCCGGCATTCACCTGGCACACCGTCAGGCGGTCCGCATCGGGATGACGCTCGACTTTCAGCACCTCGCCCACCACGACCCGGTCGAAGGGCGGCGCGACCGGCTCGATGCCCTCCACTTCGACGCCGCTCATGGTGACCGCGTCCGCCAGCTCGCGCGTGGAGAGCGGCGGATTGACCAGGGTGCGAAGCCACCTTTCGGAGAATTTCATGGAAATGAGCTACCAGCCGTCAGCTGCCTGCTACCAGCAGACAGAAAGATCGTGTGACGCGAGTGCTGACAGCTGATCGCTGACAGCTGATAGCTGGAAGTTGATCGCCGAATCATGTCAATTGAATTGCTTCAGGAACCGCAGGTCGTTCTCGTAGAACAGCCGCAGGTCGTTCACGCCGTAGCGCAGCATCGTGAGCCGGTCGGGGCCGAGCCCGAAAGCGAAGCCCTGGTATTTCTCGCTGTCGATGCCGACGTTCCTGAGCACGTTGGGGTGCACCATTCCGGCGCCGGCGATCTCCAGCCAGTCATTGCCGAAGCTCATGTCGATCTCGGCCGACGGCTCGGTGAAGGGAAAAAACGAGGGCCGGAAGCGCACCTTGAGATCGTCGCGCTCGAAGAACCTGCGCAGAAACTCGATCAGCACCCCCTTGAGGTCGGCGAAGGTGATGCGCTCGTCCACCCACACCGCCTCGACCTGGTGGAACATCGGCGAGTGCGTGGCATCCGAATCCACGCGGTAGACGCGACCCGGCGCGATGATCTTCACCGGCGGGACGTGGCTCTCCAGGTAGCGGATCTGGATCGGCGAGGTATGGGTGCGCAGCAGGTGGCCACCGTCGGCCAGATAGAAGGTGTCGTGCATCGAGCGCGCCGGGTGGTTCTCCGGCTGGTTGAGCGCGGTGAAGTTGTAGTAATCGGTTTCGATCTCCGGGCCGTCGGCCACCTCGAACCCCATCGAGCGGAACAGCGTCTCGATGCGCTCCATGGTGCGCGTCACGGGATGGATGCCTCCGGTCGCCGGCCCGCGGCCGGGCAGGGTCACGTCGAGCGATTCCCCGGTCAGCCGCGCCTCGAGCTGGCGCGCCCGGATGCGGTCGCGCTGCTCCTCGAGCGCCGCTTCGAGTCTTTCCTTGGCGACATTGATGCGACTGCCGAACGCCGGACGCTCCGCGGCCGGCAGCTTGGAAAGCCCCTTGAGGAGCTGCGTCAGCGCGCCGGACCGGCCGAGATAGCGCGCCTTGGCCTGCTCGAGCCGGTCGGCGTCGTCGATGCCCGCGAACGCGGCGAGCGCTTCCTTCACGATGGCTTCGACGTCCTGCATGCTAACCACACAACATGGGAAGGCGCGAATGAGGCGACGAATGTGGCTCTCGAACTCGTGAACCGTGAGCCGGGAGCCGGGAGCCGGGAGCCGAATGGAATGTGACGGAGGATCCGCCGGATCACGGATCACCGATCACGGCTCACCTTTTCGGTTCTATTTCAGGCGGCGAGGCCGGCCTTGGCCTTCTCCACGAACCGGGAGAACGCCGGCTTGTCGAGGACCGCGATGTCAGCCAGCACCTTGCGGTCCACGGCGATCGCCGCCTTCTTCAGTCCGTTCATGAACCGGCTGTAGGTCATCCCATGCTCCCTCGCCGCGGCGTTGATGCGGGCGATCCACAGCGCGCGGAACTCGCCCTTGCGGTCGCGGCGGTCGCGGTAGGCGTACTGGCCGGCCCGCATCACCGCTTCGTTGGCGATGCGGAAGACGTTCTTGCGGCGGCCGCGGAATCCCTTGGCGCGCTGGAGGACCTTCTTGTGTGCGGCGCGGGCAATGACGCCGCGTTTGACGCGTGGCATGGCGGGCTCCTTTAGTAGGGCAGCATCGTGCGGACGGCGGGCCGGTCCGCCTGGTGCACGCCGGTGGAGCCGCGCAGGTGCCGCTTGCGCTTGGTGTTCTTCTTGGTGAGGATGTGGCGCAGGAACGCCTGGCCGCGCTTGATGCCGCCGCCCGCGCGCTTCCTGAAGCGCTTGGCGGCGCCGCGCTTGGTCTTCAACTTGGGCATGACAACTCCTATCTCCGTTTTAGCCTAGCGCCGGGTGCCTGCCTTCCGGCAGGGCTTCGGGAACCCGGACAACTACTTCTTCTCGATACTGGCCGCGGCTTCCGGCGCGGTCTTTGCGGCGGCCGGCTTGACCGGGGCCGCCGCTTTCCTTGCCCCCGCTTTTGCGGCGGTTTTCTGCGGAACCTTGCCCTTCTTGGGCGCCAGCACCATGATCAGCTGGCGGCCTTCCATCTTCGGATACTGCTCGACCGTGCTGTACGGCTCGAGCTGGGCCTTCACCCTCTCGATCAACCGGAATCCCAGCTCCTGGTGCGCCATCTCGCGCCCGCGGAACCGCAGCGTCACTTTCGTCTTGTCGCCTTCCTCCAGGAACCGCGTGAGGTTGCGCAACTTGATCCGGTAGTCGCCCTCGTCGGTGCCGGGGCGGAACTTGATCTCCTTGACGATGATCTGCCTCTGCTTGAGCTTCGCCTCGTGCCGCTTCTTGGCCTCACGGTACTTGTATTTCCCGTAATCCATGACACGGCACACCGGCGGATTCGCCGTCGGTGCGATCTCGACCAGATCGAGCTCGGCCTCTTCGGCCAGCTTGTTGGCGGCGGCCAAGCTCACCACACCGACCTGTTCGCCGTTGGCCCCTATAAGCCGGACCTCCGGCGCGTTGATCTCGCCGTTGATCCGCGGTTCCTTTTCCTGTGCGATGTAGAACCCCCTGCGTTTCGTTAATCTTGCGCCGCGCGTCCCAGCCGGACCTCCTCGGCCCGCAGCCTGGAGACGAAATCGGCCAGACTCATCTGGCCGAGATCCTCGCCCTTGCGGGTGCGCACGGCAACCTGTTGCGCCGCCTTTTCCTTGTCACCGACGATGACCTGGTAGGGCAGCTTCTGCAAACTATGTTCCCGAATTTTATAGGAAATTTTCTCATTCCTCAAGTCGGCGGCCGCCCGCAAGCCGGCCCGTTTCAGCTCGTTCGCAACGCCCTGCGCGTACTCCGCCTGGTGCGCGGTGATATTCATGACCACCACCTGGACCGGTGCGAGCCACAGCGGCATCGCCCCCGCGTAGTGCTCGATCAGGATGCCGATGAAGCGCTCGAAGGAACCGAGGACGGCCCGGTGCAGCATCACCGGCGCGTGGCGGGCGTTGTCCTCCCCGACGTACTCCGCGCCGAGCCGCTCCGGCATCGAAAAATCGAGTTGCATGGTGCCGCACTGCCATACCCGGCCGAGGCTGTCCTTCAGGGAAAACTCGATCTTGGGGCCGTAGAACGCCCCCTCCCCCGGTTGCAGGTCGTATGCCAGCCCCTTGTGGTCGAGCGCCATCTTCAGCGCGGCTTCCGACCGGTCCCACTGCTCGTCGGTGCCCACGCGCTTCGCCGGCCGCGTCGATAGCTTGACCAGTATCTCCTCGAAGCCGAAGTCCGCGTAGACCCGCTGCAGCAGATCGATGAAGCCGATCACTTCCGGTTCGACCTGGGCCTCGGTGCAAAAAATGTGCGCGTCGTCCTGGGTGAAGCTGCGCACGCGCATCAGCCCGTGCAGGGCGCCCGACGGCTCGTTGCGGTGGCAGGAGCCGAACTCGGCGAGGCGCAGCGGCAGCTCGCGGTAGCTCTTCAGCCGCTGGTTGAAGATCTGGACGTGACCCGGGCAGTTCATCGGCTTCACCGCGTAGTCGCGCGACTCCGATTCGGTGAAGAACATGTTCTCGCGAAAGTTATCCCAGTGGCCGGAACGCTTCCACAGCGAGACGTCGAGCACCTGCGGCGCCCGCACCTCGAGATAGCCGCTCTCCTCGAGCACGCGCCGCATGTATTGCTCGATGCGCTGCCAGATCGCCCACCCCTTGGGGTGCCAGAACACCATTCCGGGCGCCTCGTCCTGGGTGTGGAACAGCTCGAGCTGCCGCCCGAGCTTGCGGTGATCACGCTTTTCCGCTTCCTCGAGCCGGCGCAGATACGCGTCCTGGTCTTCCTTCTTCGCCCAGGCGGTGCCGTAAATGCGCTGCAGCATCTCGTTCTTCGAGTCGCCGCGCCAGTAGGCGCCCGCCACTCTCATCAGCTTGAACACCCGCAGCTTCCCGGTGGAAGGCACATGCGGCCCGCGGCACAGGTCGATGAAGTTGTCCTGCCGGTAGAGCGAGATCGCCTCGGCCTCGGGAATCGCCGCGATGATCTCCGCCTTGTAGTGCTCGCCCTGCCCCTTGAAGAACCGCACCGCCTCGTCGCGCGGCATCAATTCGCGCACCAGCTGGATATCGCGCCTGGCGATTTCCTGCATGCGCTTCTCGATCGCGGCGAGGTCGTCCGGCGTGAATGGCCGCTTGAAGGCAAAATCGTAGTAGAAGCCGTCCTCGATCACGGGGCCAATCGTCACCTGCGCGTCAGGAAACAGCTCCTTTACCGCGTGCGCGAGCAGATGCGCCGTGGAATGGCGCAGGAGCTCCAGCCCCGCGGAGTCCTTGTCCGTGATGATCGCGACCTCCGCGTCGGATTCGATGCGGCGGGACGTGTCCACCAGCTTGCCGTTGACCCGGCCCGCCAGCGCCGCGCGCGCGAGCCCGGGGCCGATCGCCTGCGCGATCTCGGCCACGGTCACCGGCCGGTCGAATTTCTTCACCGAGCCGTCGGGCAAACGGATATCCGGCATGCTATTGTCCAAAAAACAAGAGTCAGGAACGGCCTCTCCGATGCCGTTCCTGACTCGATTCGCTTCCAGGGAGCGCGAATTGAACGGTACTTCGCACTCGTTCCCGTGAATAAGTTAAACCGGACGCGAAGCGCCGGTTTAGCTTAATGGTAGGCGCGATTGGAATCGAACCAACGACCTCATCCATGTCAAGGATGCGCTCTAGCCATCTGAGCTACGCGCCTGGGAAGCGAGCATTCTATCGAAATCGTCCTGCGGCTTCAAATAAAATCAGGGGCTTGGACACCAAAACCCGCGCGCGTGGCGGGTCAATACCGAGACATGACATGAACATCGAACGGATCGCGCGGGAACTGCTGGGTGCCCTCGACCAGGGCGGGACCGTCCCTTCCATCGTTGCGAGCCATCCCGAATTCGGCTGGGACGAGGGCTATCGGGTTGCCGCCGAGCTTCTCCGGCTGCGACGCGCGCGCGGCGAACGGACGGTCGGCCGCAAGATCGGCTTCACCAACCGCAATATCTGGGCGGAATACGGCGCCACCGCGCCGATCTGGGCGCATGTCTTCGACCGCACGCTGGTGCGCGCTTCCACGGGCCGCGCCACGATCTCCCTGCGTGGCAGCGCGCGGCCGCGCCTGGAGCCGGAAATCGCCTTCTGCCTCAAGTCTCCCCCCCCCGCCGGAGTGATGGACCCTGCGCGCGTGCTGGAGTCCATCGAGTGGCTCGCGCCAAGCTTTGAGATCGTGGACTGCCATTTCGCCGATTGGAAGTTCGGCCCCGCCGATTCGGCGGCGGACTTTTCGCTCCACTGGCGGCTCGTCATCGGTGCGCCGCGCCCGCTCCAGTCCGCGGAAATCCTCGCGTTGGCCATGCAGTTGCGCGACTGCCGGATAACGTTGAGCCGGGATGGGCAGGCGGCGGATCAAGGCTTCGGCGCCAATGCGCTGGGTCATCCGGCGGCCGCGCTCGCTCACCTTGCCGACGTGCTCTCGCGCCAGCCGCAGTTCGAGCCGCTCGCGCCGGGAGAGATCGTCACCACCGGCACGCTCACGGCCGCGATGCCCATCAAGCCCGGGGAGACGTGGGCCTCACGCTACGAAGGCCTGCCGGGCGTGACCGGTCTCACGCTCCAGTTCACAAGCTGAAGGACGAACGGACAGGATATTTTTTACCTACGGACGGCGCGGCTGACGCCGCGCACCTTGCGGATCAGCGCCAGCACGCGCGCGAGCTGCCCGAGATCGGAAACCTCCAGGGTGTAGCGCAGTCGCGCCGTGGCGTCGTGCTCCACCGGGCGCGCTCCCAGGATGCGGATTTTCTCGCGCGCGAGCACATCTGAAATTTCCCGCGACAGCCCGGCACGCGCCGCCGCGACCACCTCCACGTCCACCGGAAAAGCGGCGCCCGCGGCTTCGCCCCAGTCGGCCGCCATCCGCCGCTTGGCATCGAGCCGCTTCAGGCTGGCGCAGCCGGCGCGGTGGATGGTAACGCCGCGCCCCCGCGTGACGAAGCCGACAATGGCGTCGGGCGGCGCCGGCTTGCAGCATTTCGCCGGGACCGTCAGCAGCCGGTCCACGCCCACCACGAGCACGCTGCTCTTGCCCGACGCGGTACGCGCCTTCCGCGTCGGCGCCGCAGGCGCCTCGTCCCGGGACTCAGCGCCACGCGCGTCCGCGCGCGGGCCCAGCGCGCGCACGCCCTGCTCCAACTGGCGGATCCGGATCTCGCCGCGCCCGACGCCGGCAAGAAATTCGTCAGTCTTCGCGAAACCCAGCTGTGCCGCGGGCTTGTCGAGGCCAAGCGCGGTCATGCCCTGCCGCCGCAACTCCTTCTCCACCGCGGCCCGGCCCTGCGCGATCGCGGTCTCGACGTTCTGGCGGTTGAACCATTGCCGGATCTTGGCCCGGGCCGCGTGGCTGCGAACGTAGCCCAATTCGGGATTGAGCCAGTCGCGGCTCGGTCCGCCCTGCCTGGCGGCGAGAATTTCGATTCTCTGGCCGTTCGCAAGCGGCGTATTGAGCGACACCATCGCGCCGTCCACCCGGGCGCCGCGGCAGCGATGCCCCAGCTCGGTATGCACGTGGTAGGCAAAATCGACCGGCGTCGCGCCCTTGGGCAGCGCGATCACCCTGCCCTGCGGCGTAAGCGCGTAAAGCGTGTCCTCGAACAGCCCGGTGCGGAACTGCTCGGCCAGCTCTCCCGCGCCCCCTTCCTCGTCCTTCCATTCCAGGATTTGCCGCAGCCAGGCGATCTTGCGGTCGTAGCTCTGGTCTCCGCGAGAGCCTTCCTTGTAGCGCCAGTGCGCCGCGACGCCCAGTTCGGAGTTCTGGTGCATCTCGTGGGTGCGAATCTGCACCTCCAGCGCCTTGTCCTGCGGTCCGATCACGGCCGTGTGCAGCGAGCGGTACTGGTTGCTCTTGGGCTTGGCGATGTAGTCGTCGAACTCCTTCGGAATCGGCGTCCACAAGTTGTGCACGAGACCCAGCGCCGCATAGCAGTCCTTCACGTCCCGGACCAGTATGCGAACGGCCCTCACATCATAAAGTGATTCAAAATCAATATCTTTTGATCTCATCTTCTTGTAAATGCTGAAGATATGCTTGGGCCGCCCGGTGACCTCGGCGGCGATGCCGGAGTGGGTGAGCTCGCCCTTCAGGTGCGCGATCACGTTGTCGATGTAGCGCTCGCGGTCCAGGCGCTTGCCGTCGAGCAGCCGCGCAATCTTCTTGTAGGTTTCGGGCTCCCGAATGCGGAACGCGAGGTCCTCGATCTCCCACTTGAGCTGCCACACCCCCAAACGGTTGGCGAGCGGCCCGAAGATGTCGTTGGTAAGAGCCGCCGCCCCGCGCATCGCGGTGGCATCGTCGGACTTGACTGCGAAGCGCAGCCCCTGCGCGTGGTCGGCCAGCTTCACCAGCACGACGCGGATGTCCTGCACCATGGCAAGCAGCATCTTGCGCAGTCCCTCGAGCTGCGTCACCTGTCCGGCGGGCCCGGGAGTAGCGCGGCTCGACAGCGCGTGGATATGTGCCATCCGCACCACCCCGTCGACGAGTTCCGCAACTGCGCTTCCGCAGCGCTCCTTGATCCCGCCCAGGGACCCGGGATCCTGTTCCGCAACCGGCACGAGCAGCGCCGCGGCCACCGCCTCGCCGTCCAGCTTCAGCTCGGACACGATGGCCGCCGTTCCGAGCGCGTGGCCGAGCGCGGGCTCCCCGCTCGCGAGGCGGACGTTCCGCAAGACAGGCTCCGCCAGCAACCACGCGGCCTGAACGCGCTCCCGCTCCGCGGGTGTGAGGCCGGTGGCGAGCATCGCGAGCGCGCTCCCCGCCCCCGGCAGATCGCGTGCCGGCGGGCGCACCAGTTTCAATTGAGAAGTCTTCTCCATCCCTATGTTTCCATTGCCTTGTTACGTCTCCAATGCAGGCCAGACGAGCGGCGCCGCGCGCGCACTGCCAAGGGCGGGAACCGCCCTTCGCCGTTGGCCCCGCATCGGGTTCAGGCGTATCTTGAGCCGATGACCCGCATCTCGACCGCGCAGCCGCGTACTGCGGAAAGGCCGGCATTCTATAACGAGATGTACGCGGAGGACGGCGGCGTACGCCCTCATTACGAAGCGTACGCCGGGTGGCTGGAAGCCACCCCGGTCGAGCAGTTGCTACAGAAGCAGCGCGAGGCCGACGCGCTCTACACCCGGCTGGGCATCACCTTCGCTGTCTACGGGGATGAAAGCGGCGTCGAGCGCGCGATTCCCTTCGACATCATCCCCCGCATCATTCAGCCCGGCGCCTGGAAGAAGATCCATGCGGGAGCGTGCCAGCGGCTGCGGGCGTTGAACGCCTTCCTCAAGGACATCTACCACGGGCAGGAGATCATCCGCGCAGGCGTCATCCCCGGCGAGCAGGTGCTCGGCAACAGGCTCTACCGCCCCGAGATGCGCGGGTTCGACGTGCCGGGCGATGTTTACGTGCACGTTGCGGGCGTGGACGTGGTGCAGACCGGGGCCGAGGAGTTTTACGTCCTGGAGGACAACCTCCGGACCCCGTCGGGCGTGTCCTACATGCTGGAAAACCGCAGGATGATGATGCGGCTGTTCCCCGAGCTGTTCTCGCGCATGTCGGTGGCGCCGATCGACCATTACCCGGACCTGCTGCTGAACAACCTGCATTCGGTAGCGCCCGCCGGCGTCACGGACCCGACCGTGGCGCTGCTGACGCCCGGTTCCTACAACAGCGCCTACTTCGAGCACGCCTTTCTCGCACTGCACATGGGCGTCGAGCTGGTCGAGGGTCAGGACCTGTTCGTCGCCGACAACACGGTTTACATGCGGACCACTCGCGGGCCGCAACGGGTGGACGTCATCTACCGCCGCGTGGACGACGATTTTCTCGACCCGCTCGCGTTCCGGCCGGACTCCGTGCTCGGCGTGCCGGGGTTGTTCGCCGCCTACCGCGCCGGGCGGGTCACGCTCGCCAATGCCATCGGAACCGGGGTGGCGGACGACAAGTCCACCTATGCCTACGTGCCGGAAATGATCAAATTCTATCTGGGCGAAGCCCCGATCCTCCAGAACGTGCCGACCTGGCAGCTGCGCAAGCCGGACGACTGCAGGCACGTTCTCGCCCGCCTGCCCGAGCTGGTGGTGAAGGAAATCCAGGGCTCGGGCGGCTACGGCATGCTGGTCGGGCCCGCCGCGAGCCGCGAGGAGATCGAGGCCTTCCGCGCGCGCATCCGGCAGGCCCCGGACCGCTACATCGCGCAGCCGACGCTCGCGCTCACTACCTGCCCGACCTTCTGCGACGCCCGCGTCGCCGCGCGGCACGTCGATCTCCGCCCCTACGTGCTCACCGGCAAGACCGTGTCGCTCGTGCCGGGGGGACTCACGCGCGTCGCGCTGCGCGAGGGCTCGCTGGTCGTGAATTCCTCCCAGGGCGGCGGGACCAAGGACACCTGGGTCCTGGAGGAACAAGGATGTTGAGCCGCGCCGCCAACAATCTCTACTGGATGTCGCGGCACATCGAGCGCGCGGAAAACACCGCGCGCATGCTGGACGTGACCTACCGCATGTCGCTGCTGCCCTACCGTACCCCGGACCAGGCATGGGCCGAGCCGTGGGCGCTGCCGCTCGTCATCACCGGGCTCGCCACCGCCTACTACGAGCGCTTCCCCAGCGCGCCGTCTTCGGAGCGCGTGCTGCGCTTCATGGTTCTCGATCCCGCCAACCCCTCCAGCATCTACTCGTGCATCCAGTCGGCTCGCGAAAGCGCGCGCACCCTGCGCGGCGTGATCACGACCGAGATGTACGAGGACCTGAACGGCCTGTGGCTCGAGATCAAGGACCGCACCAACGAGAGCATCGCCGCCCAGGGCATCAGCGAGTTCTTCGACTGGGTGAAGATGCGCTCGCACCAGTTTCGCGGCGTCACCTTCGGCACCATGCTGCGCGACGAGGCCTATCACTTCATCCGTCTCGGCACGTTCATGGAGCGCGCCGACAACACCGCGCGCATCCTCGACGTCAAGTACCATACGCTGCTGCCGAGCGTCGCCGACGTCGGCGGCGCGGTCGACTATTACCAGTGGGGGGCGCTGCTGCGCTCCGTGAGCGCATTCGACTCCTACCGCAAGGTCTACCGGGACATGATCACGCCGATGCGGGTGGCGGAGCTGCTGATCCTGCGCGACGACATGCCGCGCTCGCTCCACGCCTGCACCCGGGAGATTTACGACATCCTGCGCGGGCTGTGCGACGCCTCCTCGCGCGAGCCGGAGCGCCTCGCCGGCGAGCTGAACGCCCAGCTGCGTTACGGGCGTACCGAGCAGATCATCGCCTTCGGCCTGCACGAGTACCTGATGGGCGTCCTCGACAAGCTCTCGGCGCTGAACGAGGAGATCAACAAGCACTTCCTTGCGCCGGTCTATTCCCGGCAAAGCGTCGCCCCCGTGCCGGTCCGTGGCTGACGTGCTTGTCAGTCCGCGGGGTTTGCAATAAGCTTTCGCGCCTCGACTCACCGAACCCGCGAGCGCCGCCACCCGATGACTTACTGCGTAGGCACCCTGCTCGACGCCGGGATGGTGTTCGCGTCGGACTCCCGCACCAACGCCGGGGTCGACCACGTCTCGAGCTACCGCAAGATGCATCTCTTCGCGGCCGAGGGCGAGCGCGTCATCGTGATCCTCTCCTCGGGCAACCTCTCGGTTACGCAGAGCACGATCAGCCTGCTCGACTACCATGCCCTCAACCCGGATTCGCACAAAACCGTGATGAACGCATCGTCCATGTACGAGGTGGCGGAGCTCGTCGGCGCCGCGCTGCGCGAGGTGCGGCAGCGGGACGGCGCCTACCTGCAGCAAAGCAACGTGGACGGCAGCGCCTCCTTCATCGTCGGCGGCCAGATCCGCGGCGAGCCGCAGCGGCTGTTCAACCTCTATACCGAGGGCAACTTCATCGAGGCCACCCGCGAGACGCCCTACTTCCAGATCGGCGAAAGCAAGTACGGCAAGCCGGTGATCGACCGCGTCATCAATCCCGACACCGGGTTGCAGGAGGCGACCAAGTGCGTGCTCGTGTCGTTCGACTCCACCATGCGCTCCAACATCTCGGTGGGCCTGCCGATCGATCTCCTGATCTACACCCGCAACAGCCTGCGCGTCGGCTTCCAGCGCCACATCGAGGAAAGCGACGAATACTTCGAGATGATCCACAAGCAGTGGGGAGAGGGCCTGCGCCGGGTTTTCGCGCAACTGCCCAATCCCGACTGGGATCTCTCGAGCCCCGCTTGAGGCTGCGGCTGCTGCCGCGGCGCGCGGCATGACCGTTCGCGTCCACCTTCAGCACGGCACCCGCTACCGCTACGACCGCCCGGTCGCGCTCGGGCCGCACGAGATCCGGCTCGAGCCGCTTCCGGCGTGCCGCACGCCGGTGTCCTCGTACACGCTCTCCGTGCGCCCGGCGCGGCATGCGATGAACTGGTATTACGACGCCGCCGGCAATCACGTCGCGCGCGTGCTGTTCCAGGAAAAGACCCCACTGCTGGAAATCGACGTCGATCTCACCGCCGACCTCAAGCCGGTCAACCCGTTCGATTTCCTGATCGAGCCCGCAGTCGAGCGATATCCGTTCGGATACGACGATCCGGTGCGCCGCGACCTCTCCCCGTATCTCGCGCCGGTCGAGAGCGGCGAACGGCTGCGCCGGTGGTTGACGGACTTCCTGGCGCCGGAGACAGCCGGCGGCCGCGGCACCGTTGACCTGCTGGTGCGGATCAACCAGCGGCTCAGCCAGGACATCGCCTACGTGACCCGCCTGGAGCACGGCGTCCAGCCCTGCGAAGACACCCTCAGGCTGCGCAGCGGCTCGTGCCGCGACAGCGGCTGGCTGCTGGTGCAGCTCCTGCGCCATCTCGGCTTCGCTGCGCGATTCGTGTCGGGTTACCTGATCCAGCTTGTGGGCGACGGCCCGGACGCCCCCGCGACCGATCGCGCCGACCTGCACGCGTGGGCCGATGTGTACGTGCCGGGCGCCGGCTGGATCGGTTTCGATCCGACCTCCGGGCTGCTTGCCGCGGAAGGCCATATCCCTCTCGCCCGCTCGAGCACGCACGAGCTGGCCGCGCCGGTGACCGGTTCGGTCGAGCCTTGCCATTCCGAGATGGAAGCCTCGGCGTCGGTGCGGCGCCTGCCGTGAAACCCTATTCCGATGCGCAGTGGCGCGCGATCGATGCTCTCGCACGCCGCGTGGACGGCGATCTCGAGGCCTTCGACGTGCGACTCACGCAGGGCGGTGAGCCGACCTTCGTCGCCGCGTCCGGCGGCGACGCGCCGGAGTGGAACTACACGGCGCTCAGTCGCGGCAAGCGGTTGCTGGCCGGGCGGCTGCTGCGCCGGCTGCAGGCCCGTTTCGCACCGCACGGTCTCATGCACTTCGGGCAAGGCAAGTGGTATCCGGGCGAGGCCTTGCCGCGCTGGGGACTCGGCCTGTACTGGCGCCGGGACGGCGCACCGATCTGGAACGATCACCGGCTGATCGCGGACGAGGAAACCGGTCCGAGTCACGGGCTGGATCATGCGCAACGACTGGTCGAGTCCATCGCCACGAAGCTGGGCATTGCCGCGAGCTTCGTTGCGCCGGCGTATGAAGACCCCTGGCCGGCGCTCGACGAGGAAAGCCGCCTGCCGGTGGACATCGACCCGCTGGGCTGCGACCTCCGCGACTCCGCCGAGCGCGCGCGCCTCGCGCGGCTGCTCAAGCAAGGCCTTGGCGCGATCGCGGTTTACGTGCTGCCGCTGCGCGCGGTCACTCGCAAGGATGGGACAGGCCGCGCGCTCCGGTGGGAAAGCGCGCGCTGGCCGCTGCGGCGGGATCATCTGTTCCTGGTTCCGGGCGACTCGGCCGCCGGCTACCGGTTGCCTCTCGACACGTTGGCCGCCAATGGCGATCTTGCCCGCACCGCGCTGTGCGTGGAGGCGCGCGCAGGCCGGCTCCACGTGTTCCTGCCGCCGCTCGCGGCGCTCGACGATTATCTCGTTCTCATCGCAGTCGTCGAACAATGCGCCCGCGAACTGGCGCTCCCGGTCCTGCCCGAGGGTTACGAGCCCCCGCCGGACCCGGCGCTGCGGACGCTCAAGGTCACGCCCGATCCCGGCGTCATCGAAGTCAACGTCCAGCCGGCATCGAGCTGGGAAGAACTCGCCGCGATCACCCACACGGTCTACGAGGAAGCGGCTGCGCTCGAGCTGGCCGCCGAGAAATTTCTCCGCGACGGCCGCAGGACCGGCACCGGCGGCGGCAGCCACGTCACGCTCGGCGGTCCGGCCCCCGCGGACAGCCCGTTGTTGCGCCGCCCCGACGTGCTGGCAAGCCTCGTCACTTACTGGCAGAACCACCCGGCCCTGTCCTATCTCTTTTCGGGACAGTACATCGGTCCCACGAGCCAGGCGCCGCGCGTGGACGAGGTGCGCGCGGACAGCCTCTACGAGCTCGAGATCGCCTTCCAGGAACTGGAGCGCTTGCAACGGTCGGGCGTGCCCGCTCCCGAACTGGGCGACCGGCTGCTGCGCTACCTGCTGGTGGACATCACCGGGAACACGCATCGCGCGGAGTTCTGCGTGGACAAGCTCGCCTCCCCGGACGGCCCGGCCGGCAGGCTCGGGCTGCTCGAGCTGCGCGCTTTCGAGATGGCGCCGCACCCGCACATGGCGCTGGTGCAATCCCTGCTGGTGCGCGCCCTGGTCGCGCAGTTCTGGAAAACGCCCTGCCGCGAGCGGCTGATCCGGTGGGGAGCAGCGCTGCATGACCGATTCATGCTGCCCCATTACATCGGCGAGGACATGCGCGCGGTCGTGTCCGGATTGACGGCCGCGGGATACGCGTTCGAATTCGAGTGGCTGAAGCCGTTTTTCGATCTCCGCTTCCCGCTGTGCGGGACCGTCACGCGCGGCGGCGTCACGCTGGAGCTGCGGCACGCGCTCGAGCCGTGGCCCGTGCTGGGCGATTCGGCTGTCTCCAGCCGCACTTCGCGGCCGGTGGACGCCTCGCTGGAACGCGTGCAGGTCAAGGTGTCGGACATGGACCAGGCGCGTTATGCCCTGCTCTGCAACGGCCACCGCGTTCCGCTCCACCCCGCCCGCGCCGTGGGAGAATATGTTGCCGGCGTGCGCTACCGCGCCCGCCTGTTCCCGTCCGTGCTGCACCCCACCATCGGCATCCACTCGCCGCTCGTGCTCGACATCGTCGAGCTGCCTGCGCACCGCTCTCTCGGCGGATGCGCGTATTACTCGGCGGATCCCGGGGGCAAGGACTACGAGGGCCTGCCCGGGAACGAGCGTGAGGCGGGGGCGCGGTGCCGTGCGCGCTTCGTGCCGCGCGACGCGGCGGGAGCGGTGACGATCCCCCCGGTCGCACCGCAGAATCCCGACGCGCCTTGCACGCTCGATCTTCGCTACCAGCCGGAGCAACCCCGATGAGGCGCCGTTGCCCCTGGTGCCGGACAAGCGATCTCCAATCGGACTACCACGACCGGGAGTGGGGGGTTCCCGTTCACGACGACCGCACATGGTTCGAATTTCTCGTCCTGGAAGGTGCGCAAGCGGGACTCTCCTGGGACACCGTGCTCAAGAAACGCGAGAACTACCGCCGTGCCTTCGCCGGATTCGATCCAGCGAGAGTCGCCCGATTCGGCAGCAGGCGGCGCGCGGCACTCATGAAGGACCCCGGCATTGTCCGCAATCGGCTCAAGATCGAGTCAGCGATCGGCAATGCCAGGGCATTTCTTGCGGTGCAACGCGAGTTTGGCAGCTTCGACCGCTACATCTGGCGTTTTGTCGGCGGCAAGCCGATCAGGAATCGCTGGCGCACGATGAAGCAGGTTCCCGCCGCCACGCCCGAATCCGGCGCGATGAGCAAGGATATGAAAAAGCGCGGAATGCGCTTCGTCGGTTCGACCATTTGCTATGCCTTCATGCAGGCAACGGGCATGGTGAACGACCACCTCGTCACCTGCTTTCGCTACCACCAGGTCTGATGGTGCGTGATACGTGATAAGTGATAAGTGCTCCCGGCGAGCGCCGGGGTCGTTTTTCCCTTTTCCCCTTTCGCCTTCAGAACTCCTCCGTGTCTGGCACCGGATCCCCGGCCAGCGCCGTCTGCCAGTATCGGCGATAGACCGCACGATACGGCGTAACGCGGATCGCGCCGTCCGCGCGGATCGCGATCGTCACGGCGCCGTCGCGATCGGTGCGGTAGGTCCGCGCGCCGGCGTTCCGGTAGCGCCCCATCACCTCGCGGTGGGGATGACCGAGCCGATTGCGGTAGCCTGCGGTGAACACCACCGTCCGCGGGCTAACCGCTTGCACGAATTCAGGAATGGACGAGGTACGGCTGCCGTGGTGCGGCGCCAGCAGCACGTCGGCGCGCAGACGGTCACGGGAGCGGACGAGCAGCTCCTCCTCGGACCGGCGCTCGATGTCGGCGGGAAGCAGCATCCGGCCGCCCGGGGCCTCGACCTTGAGTACGCAACCGCGGTCGTTGTCCTTGATCCGCGGGTCTTCGTAGCTCTCCCGGGACGGATGCAGGACTTCGAAACGCACGCCGTCCCAATGCCATTTCTGACCTGCCTCGCAGCGCAGGGCCGGCTGCGCTTGCACCACCAGGGGATCGAAATCGGGCAACGAGGTCAGCACCCAATCCGTCGGCAGCGCTTGCAGAACCGACGCCGCCCCGCCCCAGTGATCGTCGTCGTCATGCGTGACGACCACGCCGTCGAGCCGCTTTACACCGGTCGCCCGCAGATACGGCACGATGATGCGGCTGCCGCTGTCCGCGCCCGACCCGAAAGCAGGACCGGCGTCGTAGAGTAGCGCGTGCTTCGCGGTGCGGACCACCACGGACTGGCCCTGTCCGACGTCAAGGGCGACCATCTCTACGTCCCCCGGCTCCAAGGCGGCTGGCAGCACCGCGAACAACGGCAGCAGCCCGATCGCCCCGAGCCAGCGTGCCGGCAGGCCGCGCGGGGCAAGAAGCCAGGCCAGCGCTGCGACCGCAACGATCACGGCCCATGCCGGGGGCGCGTGCTGCTGCCACACTGCGTCGGGCAGCAGGCTCAACCATTCCAGCAACGCCATGCACCCGTTCATCACGAGCAGCGCGCACTGCAGGACGAGATCGAACGGCATTGCGACCCCGATCAGCGCCAGCGGCGCGACGACGAGGCTCACTACCGGTATCGCGATCGCATTGGCCAGCGGCGAGACAATCGAGGTCTGCTGGAACATCGCCAGCAGCGGCGGGATCAGCGCCAGTGTCACGGCGATCTGTACCCTCACCCAGCTCGCGAGCCAGTGTTCGCGACGGATACGGCCCACCGTGACGTACAGGATGACGGCGACGGCACCGAAGGAAAGCCAGAACCCCGGTGCCAGCACTGCCCACGGATCGAGCAATACGACGGCAAAGAGCGCCACGCAGAGGACAACCGACGCCGATTCGATGACGCCCAGCCACAGCGCGGCCGCAATCACGGCCAGCATGTAGACCGTGCGTTGAGCCGGCACGGCGTAACCCGCGAGCAGCGCGTAGAGGAACGCGGCGGCGAGCGCCCCGGCCGCAGCGGCCTTGAGCGCGGGCAGTGCCAGCGTGAGCGTGGCAACGCGCCGCCACAGGCCGTAGACCAGCGCGAACACCAGGCCCGAGACCATGGTGACGTGAAGGCCCGAGATGCTCATCAGGTGGTTCACGCCGGTGCGGGTGAAGGTCTGCCACTGCTCCGGCGGAATGGCGCGCTGGTCGCCGATGGCCAGCGCGGCAATGATTCCGGCATGCGGCTCATCCGGCAGCGCGGCATGGATGCGCGCGCGGATCGAGCTGCGTGTGCGCTCGATCCAGTACTTCAGCTCGTGCACCATCGTCTCGAGCCGGACGCGGGGCATTCTCGGCCGCACGTAGCCGGTGGCCCTCAGGTTGCGTTCGAACAGCCATGCCTCATAGTCGAAGCCGTGGGGATTGGCGGTGCCGTGCGGGCGCTTGAGCCGCACCGTCAGCTGCCAGCGCTCGCCCGGCTCGAGCGCCGGCAAGGTGGAAGGCCGACCCTCGCGCGCCGGGCTGCCCCACCACGACAGCACGATGTGCCGGGGCATGCGCGCCTGCGGCGTCAGCACGCGTTCGACATCGAATTCGAAGCGCACGCTGCGCTCGTACGCCTGTGGCAACCCGGCCACCACGCCGACGACGGCAATGTCCCGGCCTTCCCATCCGGCCGGAAGCGAATCGGCAAGCCGCTGCTGCGCACACCACGCCCCCCAGGCAAACCCCAGCGCGAGGCACGCCGCCTTGACGAGCAGCTCGCGCAGCAACCACAGGATCCCGCTTTCGGGGCGCGCGACGGTCGCGGCGAGGCCGGCCGCCGCCAGCGCCCATACCCAGCCCGAATCGGGCAGGACCGGCTGCTGCTGCAGCCACCACGCGCCCGCCACGAAACACAGGATATTGAGGCGCATGGACGTGTAACGCACGGCGGGCGGGGCCGGAGGACGGCCTCGCGCCGATCACTTGCGATCCACGGGGTTAAAATGTCATCGGCCGCACGGAACGCGCGGCCGATCACGCATGCCGCGCAAGTTTTTCCGCAAATTCCTCCCGAGCCACGATTCCGTCAGGCGCAACCGCCACATCGCGCGGCTCGGGCCGTGGCTGCAGCACCACAATCTGTGGCACCTGCACCGGCGCTCGGTGGCGGGCGGCGTCGCGGTCGGCCTGTTCGCGGGCCTCATTCCCGGAAGCAACCCGGTCCAGTTCACCGCAGCCGCGCTGCTCGCGATCGCTGGCCGGGTCAACCTTCCGCTCGCGGTACTGGTGACGCTCTACTCCAACCCTTTCACGATCGTTCCGCTCTACTACGTTGCCTTCAAGATTGGGCAATTCGCCCTTCTGCGGAGCGATGGTGCGCTCCATCCGCTGGCGTTCAGCCTGGAGGGCAAGGGCTTCAGCGAATGGATACCGGCTGCGCTGCACTGGATCGCCAGTGTCGGCAAACCGCTGGTAATCGGCCTGCCCCTGCTCGCGCTGCTGCTTGCGCTGATCGGCTACTTCGCCGTGGACTGGGCGTGGCAGCTCGCCGTGCGCTGCGCCTGGACGCGGCGCCGAAAAATTAGAATTAAATTAGCCGCAAAGGCGCAGAGGCGCCAAGTCTGAACGCATTCATCATAAAAACATTCGATTGGTTCGTTTGCGGCTTTGCGACTTTTCGGCTAATCCATAACCCATGAGTACACCCGACTACTGGCAGCAGGCGACCCGCGAGCTTGCGGAGCGCGATGAGGTGCTGTGCAGCCTGGTCGAGCGCTTCCAGGGCCTCGCGCTCGGCAGCCGCGGCGATGCGTTCTCGACGCTCGCCCGCTCCATCGTCGGCCAGCAGATCTCGGTGAAAGCGGCGCAAAGCGTGTGGGATAGGCTTTCTGGCCGCCTCATCGCCGTGACGCCCGCATCGGTATCCCACGCACGCACGACAACCCTGCGGGCTTGCGGATTATCAGGCCAGAAAGCCTTATATCTTCGGGACCTTGCCAGGAAATTTCTGGACGGCACGCTCGATGCGGCGGGATGGCACGCGCTCGAGGACGAAGCGCTGATCGTGGAGCTCACGCAGGTCAAGGGCATCGGCCGCTGGACCGCCGAGATGTTTCTCATGTTCCACCTCGCCCGGCCCGACATACTTCCGCTCGCGGACCTGGGTCTCCAGCGGGCCATGCGGCTGCATTACAACCGCGGCCGCCCGCTGTCCGTTCTGCGCATGCGCAAGATCGGCGCCGCCTGGGCGCCCTGGCGCTCGGTGGCTACCTGGTACCTGTGGAGGTCGCTCGACCCGATACCCGTCGAATACTGACGGCAGCGGGAATTTCGGCCATCATTCGCTGGTTGCTCGACAAATCCCGGCGACATGATTCAGACCGAACTCCTGATACTGATTGGTGCCGTGCTGGTCGCGACAAGCATACTGGCGAGCGTCCTCGCGTCGCGCTCGGGAACACCACTGTTGCTGGTGTTCCTGGGCCTCGGCATGCTCGCTGGAGAGGACGGGCCCGGCGGGATTGCTTTCGATGACTTCCGGGCGGCGTATCTGATCGGCACCGTCGCGCTCGGCATCATCCTGTTCGACGGCGGCATGCGCACCAAAATGGAAAGCGTGCGCTTCGTGCTGTGGCCGGGACTGACGCTGGCGACGGCCGGCGTGGTGATCACGGCGCTGGTGGTCGCTGCGATCACCGTGCAGCTGGTCCAGTTCAGCTGGCTGGAAGGGCTGCTGCTGGGCGCGATCGTCGGATCCACCGACGCCGCCGCGGTGTTCTTCCTGCTGAGCGCGCGTGGGCTGGCGTTGAAGCGCCGGGTGAGCGCGACGCTCGAGCTGGAATCGGGCAGCAACGATCCGATGGCGATTTTCCTGGCGATCATCCTGATCGAGGCCCTGCTGGCCGGCAAGTCCTCGCTCGACGCATCGGTCCTGAACGAGTTGGTTCTCCAGTTCGGGATCGGCGCGGCGGCGGGGATAGCGGGCGGCGCGCTGATCGTGTGGCTGCTCAACCGCCTCGATCTTGCCGCCGCGCTGTACCCGCTGCTCGCTTCCGCCCTGGCCCTGACCACCTTCTCGGCCGCCGCGGTCCTGGGCGGCAGCGGCTTCCTGGCGATCTATATCGCCGGGCTCATTCTCGGCAACCGGCAGGTCCAGTCGGCGCACAACATTCTCCGCATGCACGACGGCCTCGCATGGCTGAGCCAGATCGGGATGTTCCTGGTTCTGGGATTGCTGGTCACGCCTTCGGAGCTGCTGCCGCTGGCCGCACCGGCAATGACGATCGCGATGGCCCTGATATTCGCCGCGCGGCCGGTTGCGGTTTTCGCGTGCCTGACGCCGTTCCGGTTTCCATGGCGCGAACAGGTCTACATCGCGTGGATCGGCCTCAGAGGCGCGGTGCCCATCATACTCGGCATCTTCCCGCTGTTCGCCGGCCTGGAGAATGCCAAGCTGTTTTTCAACGTCGCGTTTTTCATCGTGCTGGTGTCTTTGCTCCTGCAGGGATGGACCGTGGCGCCCGCCGCGCGATTGCTGCAGCTCGAAGTCCCGCCTGCTTTGGCGCCGGTGCACCGTTTCAACCTCGACGTCCGGGGCCACTGGGATTACGAGCTGCTGCGTTACGATCTCGCCAGCGACAGCCCGGCCCTGACGCACTTGCCGCAGTACCTGACACTGCCCGAGCAGACATCCCTTGCCGGGATCGTGCGCGAAGGGCGGCTCGAGCCGCCCGACAGGCTCGGCGGGTTGCGCCCCGGAGACCACGTCTACCTGATGGCCTCCTCGCAACACGTGGACCGGCTCAACCGCCTGTTCATCGCGCCCGGCGGCCCCGAGCGCCTGGAAGAACATCACTTCTTTGGCGATCTGGTGCTCGACGGAGCCGCAAGCGTCAAGGATGTCGCGGAGTTCTATGGCCTGGACCTGCCGGACGCGGCCGCCCATCCGACGTTGAACGACTACCTGCACCATGCCTTCCGCAGACGTCCGGTCGTCGGCGACCGCTTGAAGGTGGGCCGGCTGGAATTCGTGGTGCGTGAAACGAGAGAGGGCAGGATAACGCGCGTGGGCTTCAAGTTCCGCTGAGTCACGGGGCCGACATCGCATGACTCATGCAGAATTCGCCGCCTCCTATGCGCGCGGCGAGGTCAAGGTCGAGATCGATCCCAGGGAGGCGGCGCGCTTTCTCTCGGCGCGGCTGCTGCTGCCGTTCGTGACGCTGCCGGTGCTGGGCATCGGCGTGGCGCTCGCGCTCGTCGGCTGGCTCTTCACGGGACTCGGGATCATCGCCTTCGGCATCGTCGCGCCACGCCTCATCAAGCGCTACGCGAGCCATTTCGTGTTCCAGCAGGCGCTGCGGGACCCGGCGGTTTACGACGAGGTGACGCGGGCCGGTCTCCTGCGCGTCACCTCGGTGATAGGTGATAGGTGATAGGTGATAGGTGATAGGTGATAGGTGATAGGTGATAGGTGGTTGGCTCCGCGCTGACGCGGGAGTCTCATCACTTATCACTCATCACTGATCACTGTTCTTGCAGCCGGCCATCGACCAGGCGCAAGACGCGGTCCGCCCGCCGCGCGATTTCGGGGTCGTGCGTCACGATCACGAGGCTCGTCCCGCCGCGGCGATTGAGGTCGAGCATCAACTCGAACACCGTTTCCGCCGTGTGGCGATCGAGGTTGCCGGTGGGCTCGTCGGCCAGCACGCAGGCCGGCCGCGTCACCAGCGCCCGCGCAATCGCGGCGCGCTGGCGCTCGCCGCCGGACAGCTCCCCGGGGCGATGCGTGAGCCGGTGCCCGAGCCCCACCTGCGTCAGCATCGCTTCCGCCTCCGCGCGGGCCGCGCCACGCTCCGCGCGCCGGATGAGCAGCGGCATCGCCACGTTCTCCAGCGCCGTGAACTCCGGCAGGAGGTGATGGAACTGGTAGACGAAGCCCAGCGCCCGGTTGCGCGTGAGCCCCCGTCCGGCCTCGTCCTGGCGCCTCAGGTCCTCGCCCATGATCCGCACGTCCCCGGCGCTCGCATCGTCCAGCCCGCCGAGAAGGTGGAGCAGCGTGCTCTTGCCGGAGCCCGAAGCGCCGACGATCGCCACGCGCTCGCCCGCGGCCACGTCGAGATCCACGCCCAGCAGCACCGGCACCTCCGACCTGCCCTGAAAGAAGGACTTGCGGAGGTTGCGGCACGAGATCACCGACCCGGTTTTCTGGCCCTCGGTCGTCATCGGTCATCCTTCATCCTTCTGCCTTCATCCTTCTGCCTTCATCCTTCTGCCTTCATCCTTCTGCCTTCATCCTTCTGCCTTCATCCTTCTGCCTTCATCCTTCAAGCGCTCTGCTACTCGTAGCGGAGCGCTTCTGCCGGGTTGACCTTCGCCGCGCGCCAGCTCGGATAGATCGTCGCGGCCAGCGAAAGGGCGAAGGAAACCACGGCAGTGATGACGACGTCGGGCAGCTGCAACTCGGACGGCAGGTCGCTGATGTAATACACGTCCTTGGCGAGGAACTTGATGCCGAGCAGGCGCTCGATGAACGGCACCACCGTCTCGACGTTGAGCGCGAGCGCGATGCCGCCGGCGAGCCCCAGCAGCGTGCCGACGACCCCGATCAGCGTGCCCTGGATGATGAAGATTTTCGTAATGCTCGACGGCGCCGCGCCCAGCGTCCTCAGGATCGCGATGTCCGCCTGCTTGTCGGTGACCACCATCACCAGGCTCGAGACGATGTTGAACGCCGCCACGGCGATGATCAGGATCACCACAATGAACATCATGCGCTTCTCGATCTGCACCGCGCGAAAGAAGTTGGCGTGCTGCTGCGTCCAGTCACTGGCGTAGACTTCCGGGCCGAGCGCGCGGGAAAGCTCGCGCGCGACGCGCGTCGCCTCGAACAGGTCCTTCAGCTTCAGCCGCACCCCGGACACCGTGTCGCCGAAACGGAACAGCCGCTGCGCGTCCTGGACGTGGACCAGCGCGAGCCCGGCATCGTACTCGTAATGGTCCACTCCGAAGATGCCCACCACCGTGAACTGCCGCAGCCGCGGAATGACGCCCGCCGGCGTCACCTGCCCCTGCGGCGCGACCAGCACCACCCGGTCGCCCGCCGCGACGCCCAGCGCCCGCGCCAACTCGACGCCCAGCACCACCCCGTACTCGCCCGGCTTCAGGTTCTCGAGACGGCCGCTTTTCATGTGCTGGCCGATGTCCGCCACCCGCTCCTCATGCTCCGGCAGGATGCCGCGTACGACCACTCCCCGGACCGCCGAGTCGTGGGTGAGCAGGCCCTGCGCGGACACAAACGGGGCAGTGGCGAGCACCTGCTCGTGGCGTCCGGCTTCGGTCGCGACCCGCTTCCAGTCGCCCAGCATCCGGCCCGCGCCGCTCAGCTGCACGTGGGAAGCCACGCCCAGAATCCGCGTGCGGATCTCGCGCTGGAATCCGTTCATCACGGACAGCACCGTGATCAGCACCGTCATGCCGAGGGCGATGCCGAGGACCGAAATAAGCGCGATAAAGGAAATGAAATGATTACGGCGCTTGGCGCGCGTGTAGCGCATTCCGATGAAGAATTCGTACGACACCGCGGGAGCCAGGCAGGGAAAATCGCAGTGTGCCACAGCGCGTTGCGGCGCGCCAAGAATTTGCCGGGAACCGGAGAATTCCTGACGGCTGCTGGTGATACACTGCTGTCACTCTCGTCATGCACGTTACCCTCCTTGTTCCCGATCTGTTCTGGCCGCGCGACGACGGCGGCGGGGCGTACCGGGAACTGGAATTGCCGGGGATCGAGCGCTTTCTCTCCCGCGCCCGGCGCAAGGCCTTCCCTCCTCTCAGCCTCGAGGCCTGGCTGTGCCAGGCGTTCGGGGTCGAGCGCCAGCAGGATTGGCCGGTCGCTCCGATCACGCTGGATTACGACGGCGGCAACGCCGGCGACCATTACTGGCTGCGCGCCGACCCGGTCCACCTGGCTCCCCAGCGGGACGGGCTGACGCTGCTCGATGCCAGCGTGCTGAACCCCGGCGCGGAGGACGCCGCGGAACTCGTCGCCGTGCTCAATCGCCATTTCGCCGCAGACGGGCTGTCGTTCGCGACCCCGCATCCCGCGCGCTGGTATCTGCGCGTTCCCCGGCCGCCGCGCCTCGTGACGCGCGAGATCTCGCAGTCCGCCGGCCGGGACATCACCGGCGCTCTTCCGTCCGGCGAGGACTGCCTGCAGTGGCGGCGGACCCTCAATGAAATCCAGATGCTGCTGCACGATCAGCCTGCGAACCAGCGCCGGGAGTCGCACGGAGAGCTGCCGATCAACAGCGTGTGGCTGTGGGGCGGCGGCCGGCACACAACCGTGCCGGGACGGTACTTCTCCCACGTTGCAGGCGGGAACACCCTCGCGTTGGCCCTTGCAGCTAGAACGGGGGCGGATCCGGTCACACCGGACTTCGTTGCGGCACGACGCCCGTCTGTCGCGGGCCAGCCCTCCCGGGTGCTGGTCGTGGCCGAGGCGGCCGGCGCGCGCTTCGGTGACGTTCAGGCCTGGCGGGCGGAGCTCGAGGAAATCGAGCGCATGTGGTTCGCGCCGCTGCTGTCGGCACTGGGGCGCCGCATCCTCGAGCACCTCGCCGTGGTCGTGCTGCACCCGCGGGCCAGCATGCGCTTTGAAATCACCGCTCTGGATCTGCTCAGGTTCTGGCGCACGGCGCAGCACCTGTCCGCCCACGCGCCGGGAGCAACTTGAAATGCCGCTCGTTGCCGTCCGTAACGTGCCGCAGGAGGCCGCGCAAGCCCTGATCTCGGCCGGGATACCGCCGCTCCTCGCGCGCATCTACGCCTCGCGCGGGGTCACTTGCTCCGGGCAGCTCGAGACCGACGCCGGGCAGCTCGCGCCACCGGAAACCATGCTCAATCTGCGCGAGATGGCCGGGCGGCTGGCGAACGCCATCGCATCAGGCAGAAAGCTGCTGATCGTCGCCGACTACGACGCCGATGGCGCCACCGCCTGCGCAGTCGGACTGCGCGCGCTGCGCGCCTTCGGCGCAAAGGTGGAGTTCCTGGTGCCGAACCGCTTCGAGTACGGCTACGGACTGTCCCCGGAAATCGTGCGACTCGCCCATACGCGCTTTTGCCCCGACATCCTCGTCACGGTGGACAACGGCATCTCCAGCCTGGAAGGCGTCGCCGAAGCGAGCCGACTCGGAATGGAAACGCTGATCACGGATCATCACCTTCCGGGGACGCGGCTGCCGGACGCGACGTGCATCATCAACCCCAACCAGCCCGGCTGCGCCTTTCCCAGCAAGCATCTCGCGGGCGTGGGGGTGATGTTCTACCTCATGCTCGCCCTCAGGGCGGAGTTGCGCGAGCGCGGCGCCTTCGCCACAAGAGAAAAGGGAAAAGGGGAAAGGGAAAAGGAAGACCCATCACCCATTACCCATCACGCATCACGCGGCAGCAGCGAGCCGAACCTGGCCGAACTGCTGCCGCTGGTGGCGCTGGGCACGATCGCGGACGTGGTCGCGCTCGATCAGAACAACCGCATCCTGGTGCATCAGGGCCTGGCCCGCATTCGCGCCAACCGCATGCAGCCGGGCATCGCGGCGCTGTTCCAGGTTGCGCGCCGCGATCCGCGCCGCGCCGCCGCGCGCGATCTGGGCTTCGCGCTGGGACCACGAATCAATGCGGCCGGCCGGCTCACCGACATGACGCTCGGCATCGAGTGCCTGGCCACCGACGACGCAGCGCGTGCGCGCGATATTGCCGTTGAGCTCGACCACCTGAACCGCGAGCGCCGCGAGATCCAGTCCGGCATGCACGACGAAGCGCTCGCTGCGGCGGAAGTGCGGGATTTCGGCGACAGCTACACCTTGGCGCTGTTCGACCCGGCATGGCATCCGGGGGTGGTCGGCATAGTGGCCGGGCGCATCAAGGACCGCTATCACCGGCCTGTGATCGCGTTCGCGCGTGGCAATGCCGGGGAAATCCGGGGCTCGGGGCGCTCGATCCCGGGGCTGCATCTGCGCGATGCGCTCGACCGGGTGGCGGTGCTGAACCCCGACCTGATCCTGAAGTTCGGCGGCCACGCCGCCGCTGCGGGCCTCACGCTGCGCGAAGCCGATTTCGAGCGATTCCGCTCGGCCTTCGAGGAAACGGTTCGCGCGTGGCTGTCGCCCGCCGATCTCGAGCGCATCATCGAGACCGACGGCACGCTCGCGCCGGGCGAGCTTACCCGCGAAACCGTAGAAATGCTTACTGCGCCCGTGTGGGGCCACGGGTTTCCCGCTCCGCGCTTCTGTGACGAGTTCGAGGTCGCTGCGCAGCGCATCGTAGGCGAAAAACACCTCAAGCTCACGCTGTCGCACGGAACGAGCCGGATGGAAGCCATTCGTTTCTTCAGCACCGACGCGGCGCCGCGGAGAATCCGGGCCGTATACCACCCGATGCTGAACGAGTACAACGGCACGACCTCGGTACAGCTCAACATCGAGCACTGGGAAGCCATCTGACGGGGCCCCACCCGATTTTGTCCCCTCCTGCCTGAGGAAGGGTTGGCGCCGACGGCGCCGGGGTGGTGGGAGGATTCCCTGCCTCCTGCCTCCTGCCTCCTGCCTCCTGACTTCTGACTTCTGACTTCTGCCTTCGGCAAGCAGCCGCTCAGCCGCTGGCCGGGTCCTGTCGGAACGGCCGGCACCTGCTCCGCTTCTCCTGGCGCAGTCGGGCAATTGACTAGCCTAGCTTCCACACTTGTGGATCGTTATCGCTGATGGCGGCGGGTGGTTGCGCGAACGCGACAGCGGCTTGGCAGAGTGAAACGCGCGCTGTGAGCGTGACCGGGCAGTGTGTTGGGGCGGTCGAAATCGCGCAAAG
>JACPTK010000123.1 GCA_016192825.1 Betaproteobacteria bacterium
CGCGCGCGCGGGGAACGTGGCGGGACGGCCAGCGCCAAGCCGGGCTCCCCCGGTTCATCCCCGCGCGCGCGGGGAACGTTCCTCGTTGTACTGGTTGTTGCGGTTGTAGAACGGTTCATCCCCGCGCGCGCGGGGAACGTCCGATCCCCACCAGGAGCGCTCCGCGATAACCCGGTTCATCCCCGCGCGCGCGGGGAACGTACTTAATCCACCCCCATGATTTCCCGCAGGAAATCAGTCTGGGCGCAATCTACCGCCAGATTTACCACCGCCTGAACCCCTTATCCGATACCGGGAAGAGGTCGTCGGCGGCGGCAAAATCATAGCTTACATATTGTTAAAGAGCGTCACCCGGTTTCGGTGGCAGAAAGCTCACCAGTTTGGCGCCATCAAGCTCCACCGGGATTCTACGATTCGTTCCAAGGGTCACGAAGTCGAACCCTGCCTCATTCATTGTTCGCCACGCCATCACCGCATTGCCATCCTCGATGCCGATCTCGACCTGATTCCAGATGAAATCCCTGACCTTCGCGGAATAGTCACCGACATAAACCCCGGCGCGGATTTCGAGCAGCCAGACCGCCAGCCGGCCTCGGAGCCGCGGCGGCGCGTTTTCAACCACGATGACCAGCATCGCCCAATGGCTTCGGGTCTTCGAACGCGGGCAACACCTGGTCCTCCGAAGGTTCCGGCGGCGTGATCTCTCCCGCCGAAAGCATTTCCTCGATGCCGGGAATTATGCGTTCGAGGAGCTGGGTCTGGCGAAAGACATCACGGCATCCCAGCCGGACCGCCTGCTCCACGTTGTGCTGCTGTCTCGCCGCGACGCGAAAGGCAACGGGAACCACCGTATCGAATTTATAGACGTCGGCAACGTCGTAAACAAACGAAAGCGGCTTCCCGGTATGGATGAATCCAACCGCCGGCGCATATCCCGCCGCCAAAACAGCCGATTCCGTCACCCCGTACAGACACGAAGTCGCCGAGGAAAGACACCGGTTCGGAATGTCCGATGCATCCCACTTCGCCGGATCGTAATCCCGCGCCTTCCATTCGACCCCATACTTCCGCGCGATTCGCTTGTACATCTCCCGGACCCGCGCGCCTTCGATCCCGCGGAGCTGCTCCACCGAGCGCCGCTCGGGCGGCTTTTCCCCGAAACGCATCTCGTACATCTTGCGCACCACCTTGAGACGCAAGTCTGGATCGAGCGCGAGCTTGGCCTGGTAAAGCAGCCTGTCCGCACGCGCGCCTCCGGGTTGTCCGGAGGAATACAACCGAACCCCCGCCTCCCCCACCCACACCAGCAACGTACCCACGCGTCCTGCCAGCGCACACGCCGCGTGAGAAACCCGTGTTCCAGGCTCGAGCATCAGGCACGCCACGCCGCCGACCGGAATATGCGTCCGCACGCCGGTCACGTCCACCACTACGAACGCCCCGTCGAGCACGTCGAGGTTGCCTTTTTCGACGTAGAGCACCGACAACCGATCCTTGATCGGGATCGGCCGTAATGGTGGTAATAGCTCTGGCATGAATTCAGATACGCTTTACAAGAAGCAAACCACAGCCGAAGGCTTTAGAATGGCCGATACCACCGAATAGCGTTCTGGTGAATACACCAGGATCCGTGACGGCCAGTTCGCCGGAGAAGTCAACGGTAGAGAATTGCACCGTGTTCTTTTTGCCGCAGTGCTGAGTGTACGCATCAACCGCAAGAATCTCCTTGGTCACCCGGAAACCCAAGCGCTCCGCGCGCGCAACCAGCCAATCGCTGCAGGCCTTATGAACTAGGTCGTAGAGGGCCGGCTTATCTTCATCCTGCCAGTCCTGCCAGCGAGCGAGTCCACGCGCTTCGAGCAGATGCTTCTTCGCCTGCATTACCACGTCATGGCGTTTGGACTTTTCGTCCTCGTTGCGGGTGACGACCGGATTCGCGCGCAGATCAAAATGGAGCTGCTCGCCGGTGCCTAGCTTCGGAACGTAGTCGCGGGTTTCAACATGCCAGGCGTGGCTCGTGCGCACAGCCGGTCTCCTCGACACCACGTAATAGCGCGGCCTGGATTCGGAATCAAGGCGACGATACAGGAAATCGCGCGGTGTTCCTTCCTCGGCCGGAAAGAACTTCCACAACCATCGATGATCTTCGTACGGCCCCACCGCGCGCTCGCGTGCCGCAGCGCGTTCGTAGCCGGGCACGGGCTCAATGAGGGTGAAATACATGACTAATCTCCCTTGTCCAACATTGCGACATGTTCAACCCGGTCGCCGAATTGCCAGCCTTTGCGCCGGATAAGGCGATCCTTACGAGGTGTGCTCAAATCCGGGGCCACGCCCGATTCAATCTTGTCACCCCAGGCTATGCGCTCAACCGGACCAATTTCTTCGAGCGCTGCTTGGCCCCAGCGGTCTTTGTGCGCCGAGCGCAACACTTCGAGCTTTGCTCGATATTTGTCGAAGGCTTCGCGTGCCGAGGGAGCGTCAAGCAACTGCGGGAACAAGGGCGCGGCGGGCGGGCAAGACTTGCGTCCAAGGTACAGCACGAAGCGCGGGCAACGCAGATACTTCGCCAGCTCGTCAAGCGAGTGAGGTGCGTTATCGAATGCCTGAACGGCCACCAAACAGGCGGCGTCCTGCCGATAGTCGCGCGTGGACAGAATGGTGTTGAGTTCGTGCTTCGGCACGGCCAACTCGTCACGTCGCGTGGCATGTGGTCGGTCCTTGAGGGTGCTGCGACCTGGCACCTGGGCGGTGTGGTAGTCGCGCAGAAGCCGCCCAGTCGATTGCACGCCAACAGCGAACCCGTAACCCGTGCGCAGCGCCGCATGCGCGACTTCCTCATCGCGACGAATGCCAAGCGCCGCGCCGAGCAGGCCGATGACGGCGGATTCGCCGGGATAGTCGGCACTCCCGCGGTATTCGCCCACCGCGGGCTCGCCCCAAGCGGCAAGCGGACCCTGCAACTGAAAGACGAGGAAAGCCATCGCACTCACTCCTGAACGAAGGCTACCAGTTCGTCGAGCGAACCTTCGCCGGTTTCCACGTTCATGCGGTAGCGTTTATCAGCGCAGGCACCATAGACCTTGTCGAAGTTCTCGCGGCGCCGCTCAATGGCCTTGACGGCCTGGTCAAGCATATCGTCTTCGTCGTCGCGCGGCTTGATTGGTTTGAGGAAAGACTGCGCCAGCGAACGCGGCTGCTGGTCGCCCTTCTCTCCAAGAACGAAGCTCGCGTAGGCACGCGAAGCATGGCTGTTCTGCATGCCGGTCGGCGAAACCTTCGTAAGGGCATGCACCAGCGCCTTCAACGCATTCTTGGTCAAGTCCACATCGCCACCGAGGTTCTCCTTCAGCAGCTCGCGGTCAATGCACAGGTACAGGTAGAAGAGACCCGCGCCATAACCACGCTCTCCGATGTGACCGGCCCCCTTGTCCTCGCGGTTCAGGTCATCGACCGCGCTAAAGTAGTCGTCCTCAACGGCGGCCTTGTGGACGGTAATCGCGTGAGCCACCTGCACTGACGCATCGAAGTTGAAAGTCGGAACGGCGGCGAGCATTCGCCCGAAAAGCGCGATGTCAACAGCGGTGCTTCCCTTGACCAACAGCGCTTCGGAGAGTTTCTTTACAAGCGCTGCATTGGCCTTCTTCTTGTCTTTGGCCTTATCGCGCTCCTGGATCGCCTTTTCAATACTCTCCACCAGTTCGTCCGATTTCCCCTTCAGCAGATAAGCGGCAAGTAAATCAACAAACGCCGTGAGCTTCTCTCGTTCAACCGGGGAAACGTGCACCAGTTGCCCGTTCAGCAACTCGGCGTCAGGTTCGCTGTCCGACGATTCCGGTTCGCCATAGGTTCGCTGAATGTCTTTTGTCCAAGAGCGCGCGACATCCTCCTTCACGCCACGCTCTTTCAAGCGCTTGAACACCCACTCCAATCCGATCCGCTTCGTTCGATCGCCGATCACCGCATCGGCATTCGGAAGATGGCTTTCAAATTCACCCGATGTTCGCCATGCCCGCTTGAGGCTCTGCGATGACACTCGCAGCCGCAGGGCGTCACCCATCAATGCGGTCTTCGGGCGCCCAGATTCGTCGCGGTTAAGGTTGGCGGGCGGATAGCTGGTCAGTACATGCAGTTGCGCGAAACGAGACATAGTCGGATTCTCCATTGCACGTTGGGTTGTTCAGTTGCCGGCTTTCTATGCCGGCCATTCGTAGTTGTAAGCCCAATTCTTCTTCACCTTGTCACCCCACTCGACAACATCGTTGGCGAGCATGAGCACATCGACGCGATGGTTCATCAACGGAAGCGCACGGCGCAGTCCGGTGAAGAGTGCTTCCAGATCGGGGGATTCCAGAAGACGCATGAAACGTAACTTGCTCACGCGTGGGCGGTCGCCGCCCTCGATGCGCGTACTCATGCTGGCTGCGAGCGACTTCGCGTTATCGTCCCCTTCCCTCACGTGCGCGAGCAGGCCGACCGCTGCGGCAAGCGCGTCGTTGCGACGTGCATCCGACCATCCCGCTTCGCACAGACGTCTGTAGAGCCGCTGATAGGGCGCCGTGAGGGTCACTGCTGTCACATCGGCAGCGCGCCGGAGGATCGCGCGACTTGCGCGGTCGTCATCGAGTCCTTTCCACCATGTGTAGAGAAGTTTTCCAACGCCGTGTTCCATCTCGAACGTTCTCGCCATATCGACCTCCCTCACGTTGCGGCGGCGTGCTTGGCACTACGACGGTTACTTTTGCGCGCCTTGGCACCTGCGATCCCGCCATTGGGCAAACCCAAAACTTGCCGCATCTCCGAGCCGAATAATCCTTCCACTCCGTCCCTTGAGCCCTTTAGCCTCTGGAAGGCTGCTGCGATGCGCTTCGGGTTCTGCCGTTCGATTAGTCCGCATCCAACGACTTCCTCGTCAAACAACCTAATCGCTGCGGCAGAAAGATGTCTGAGCCACGATTCTCGGACGGCCAGCTGTTCAGGGGGCGTTGAGCTACGCACTGACTCAATCAGCTGATTGAGCTGATTGTAAAACTCGCGCTCTGTTCGGCTCCAGAATTGTGCGGTTACTCCGGCGGAAAATCCCTTCGCGAAATCGGTCTTCCATTTCTTGGTTGCAGACTCTGAAAACCACGCGGCCTTAACCGAGGCCGCAAGTTGTCGGCTGGCTAGATTAGCCGCCGCAATCCAATGGGCGACTTCTGACTGAACTTCTCTCTGCTTGTCAGGTTCGCATTCCGCGAGTCCGTATAGCGGCACAGTGGATTCGTACCAACATTCCGGTTTCGCGCTGTCCATGTTGTAGCCGAACGCCCAGAGGCGAAGCTGCCCAAGCAATTCGCGGTGACGTGCCGTAACACACCAGTTGACGACTTTGGCCGGTTGCTGTCTTTCTTGCCCAGTACCAGCCACCCACGCAAGCCAGTGACGATAACCAATTGGATCTCTTTGATGCACGGGCTGCCGCCCTATGCGCTCTTGCTCTTGGTATGGAGATAGTGGGTGATCCCAGAGCCCTTTTTCCTTGTAATAAAACCCTCCGGTTCCATCGACGTAATTCCGAACCACACGCGGAGTGTACTCTTGGCAGACGCTGCACTGGCCCGCTCGGGCCGTGGTGAATTCAATGCGAACGCGTCTGGGCATCGCCCAGAAGACGTGCGCAGGGTGAACCTGTACTGGCGTGATCAAGCGGTTATCGCCAATCGGCAGGGACAGAGTCCCTATCCAGGGAAATTTTGCTTGCAAGTCGGATTTCGACCGATCGCCTGGGAGATTGAGAAACACCGAATATTCGCGGACGTTTAGCCAGAGGTCCTGCCACAGGCTTCGATGGGGCTGACACAGCACCAACGTCGTCAATGGCCCGCCCCCTCGAATGCCGGTGAACTTTCCTCCCCCTCCTCCACCCCCTTCAGGTGCATTTGTCTGTAAGGTGAATAGTGCGGCAGCAGTACACCGGTCACAAACAGCATCCACGACACCGCGCTTGACAAAGTGATCGCTATTGTTCTGAAGCGCGTTGTTCCCGGGCGATTCAATCAGCAATCCTGCGATGTCTTGCGTCTTGCCGCCGCCATTTTCGAGAGCACCATCCTGCATGAACCTTGCGCCGTCGCCATCGAACTCAAAGGCCGACATAACAGGCGCGAACCAGTTCTGCAGCGTCGCAGCATCTGGCGGGTTGTTGAAGAGCCGTCTCCATTCCATTGGACTGTCCACCGGCGTGGTGGTCTGCAACAGCCCTATGGCGAATTGCGCCAACGCGCCGTTGAAGTCGGCACGGTCGGCGTCGAACGCGACGACGTCCGGATCGGAAAGCCTACTAGGCCCGATCCATTCGCGGGTGCCGTCACGCTTGCGAACGGGTAACCAAGGTTCGGTAAGCAGGTTCATTCGTTGTCCTCCCCCTCGCTATCGCTCGCTACCGTTTGCCGTAACCCCATCTGCCGGTCATACAGCCATTCATGCAGCCGCTCGTCGCGCCGCTGGTCCTTGCTCGTCCAGGCTCTACCGATCCAGCCTTTGGCAGTCTCCTGCAAGGGCAGAAGAACCGACCACTTGCCCTTGCCAGGCAAGGCTTCCTCCACCGCGCTTATCGTCGCTTCGCGTGCGGTTGAGTCGCCCTCGGCCCGCCGGGCAATGAGTCGTTCGGCTACGCGAACACTGCTGTAGGCCCAGCCGTGCTTTCCGTCGACCCACGGACGCAATTGGCCGCCCTCCCAGCGAGCGAGTACAACGGTCGTTGTCGCTTCGCCCAGCCGGGACGGTGTCTTGGCCTCACTCCACCAATCGATGCCCTCGCGCACATATCCGTTAACAAGTTTCACGCTGTTCTGCTGCGCAACCGACATGTCGGCATAGGCGTTGCCCTCGGCCCGATTGGCATTCCCGCGCAGACTCGGCGGGATTTCCGTCCTTTCACCAAACACGCCCTCGATCAGATTGCGCGCATCCGCGGGCATCTCGATTCTTAGTTTCCGAAGCAGATCGGCGGTGAGCCAAAGCTGTCCGTGGTGGGGATACACCGCTGCCGCTCTCCGAAACCTGGCCTTGTACCAGCCGGCGGGCGGATCCTCGACCCATGCGGGGCCATGGACCCATAGGCAGGGTTCGCCACGTCCTTCGCGGGCGCCCGGCTCGCGCAGGCGCCGCCCACGCGCATCGCGCACGTGACGCATCAGGCGTCCGCCGCGCTGGATCAGGCGGTCGATGGGTGCAAGGTCGCTGATAACGAGATCCCAGTCGACGTCCAGACTCTGTTCGACTACTTGGGTGGCGATAACCAACCGCCCGCAGCGGCGCTGGGGCGTACTACGCTCGCCAAAGAGAGCAAGCACCTTACGCTCAGTTTGCAGGCGATCGCGCAGTGCGAAGCGCGCATGAAAGAGCGTAAGGCGTCCGGCCGGCAGCCGATCCTTGAACTTGGCGTAGGCATCCAATGCATCGACCACCGTGTTGCGCATCCAGCACACACAGCGGCCGACAGCGAGCGCCGTCTCGATGGCGGCGATGATTTCTGACTCATCCGAGATATAACGCACCGCAACGACGCGACACACATCTTCCCGTGACTGCAGAGCGGTTTCCTGGAGCATGGTCGGAGCCGATTGGCGCCAGCCTGTCGCCAGCGGATACGCCTGCGCTTGGACGGACGGCACAGCCGGCTTGCCTGCGCCGCGTGCGAATGCATTCAGCAAACTCTGTTTCATCTTCTGGGGCAGTGTGGCTGAGAGGAGGATGGCGCTGCCACCCGCGTGTGCGTGGAATTCGAGGAGCGTCTCCAGCACGCGCTGCATGTAGGCATCGCAGGCGTGCACTTCGTCCACGACCAGCACCTTGCGGAACAGCCCCAGCAGTCGCAAGGACTGGTGCTTGCTGTGCAGCACCGCGAGTAGCGCCTGATCCAGTGTACCGATGCCTGCGGGTGCGAGCAACGCGCGCTTGTTGTGATCTGCGAGCCAAGCCGTGCAACGAGCCGTCGCAGTTTCGTCCACCTGTCGAATGTCGTTCTCCGCCGCGCTGCGAGGCAGCACCGAGGCCGCGAACGACTCAATCAGATTGCGCTGCCCGTGCGCCAATACCAGGCTCGCTTGCCCGGCAAACAACCGAGCATAGACCTGAGCGATGCGCCCGTACATCGCGTTGGAGGTCGCCATCGTGGGCAGCCCGATGAAAAAACCTTCTGCGCATCCCACCGCCATCAGTCGATGCGCCAGCGTTACGGCCGCCTCGGTCTTGCCGGCGCCCGTTACGTCTTCGAGTAAGTAAATCTGCGGTTCCTTGGACAAATCGATGCCAGCAGCCCAGCGTTGAAGTGGTGAGGGGCTTTCGATTTCCGGAAAGAGCGCATGGAAAGACTGTTCGGGTGGTGGCGCTACCGGCAGAACCCCGCAAGCGTCGAGCGCCCGTTCAGCTTCCTTCCGGGCGTAAGCCCAATACTCAACAACCGATGCTGAGCGGTGGCGATAGCCAAAATACGTTGTGTTCGAGCCTATCCAGTCAGCGAGTACGGTAATGCCGGCAATCCACCAGCTCAGTTCGATACTGACCCGATAGAAGGCCTCGGGGTCCAACGTTTGTGGAATTGCCTGAGTTGCGTCGTCCAGAAACAATGTGCGCATCTCGGCAACGAAGGCAAAGACAGCGGCCCGATCCTCTTGCGCAGAAAAATGCTGAGTCCAGTACTCACTGGCCTCCTCCGGCGGCTGTCCGTGATGGCCGGTAACCGCCCGCATCCAGTAGTCGAGCCCGTCGAGGTAGAGCCCAGTATCCTTGCCGAACCAAGCTTGTTCGACGGCGACATCGGAAAGCACCGACTTCCAGAACATCATGCCAAGGCTGTCGTGACGGACACGGTAAGGTTTTCCAGGATCGGGCGCTCTGCTACGCAGTTGCATGAAGACATCGGACCGCTGACTCTGGAACGCTTCCGAAAACTTGCCCAAGTCGTGAAGCGCAGACCAGAAGGCCAACCAGTTGCCGAGGGCGCACTCGTCGTTTACGCGTAATTTATTGCGAAGCATGGCTTGAACTTCGGGGACCCGCTCTTGGAAGAGAGCCGCCACCGCCGCCACATCTAAACAGTGGTACACCAGCGGATGCCACTTGGGCTCATCGGGATAGTTGGGGTCGGCCTTACCCCAATAACGGAAAAACGACGCGGTATCCAACGGGCGAACCATTCCCATGATGCCCTTTTACCAGACCCACTGTCTCAGAATGTGAGTGCGCCAAAACCGGCGTGGATTCAGCGTCTAGCAGCCTGTCGGACTTAGGTGTTGGACAGGCTGCTAACAGCAAAACCGCCTGCGGATTTCGAATGAAACCCCGGATCGCGACACTTATTGGCCTCCAAAGGGCGCACGAGTAGGCTCGAAATGAAGTTTTCGTTGCTTTTTGCCTCGATCTTCGTGCAGGCGGTTTTGCATAAAGAGTTTGTCGGAGCTCAGTCCGACAAACTCCTAGCGGTATTTTTGCAGCGCCGCCTCAAGGTATTCCGCGACCGACCCTCGCAGTTCCGCAGGTTCGATTACCAGCAGGCAGCGCGCGCAATCGGCTCTTGCCGACGCCTTTCCCCGCAATCATCGCGCCCATTCTAGTCCGTCAAGTCGTGCCGACGGTTGACATCGCGCGCGTGAGCGCTGGGAAAGTCCTGAGCAAGTGCTGGTCCTCGGTGACGCAAACGGTCTGAAGCTGCCGCGCGAGCGCGATGTATTGCGCATCGTACGCGCTGACCCGGTTTTCGGCCGCGATGACGAGTGCCGATTCCATGTCCGCGCTCTGCTCGCGGGGCCCGAGAAGTTCGACGCCCCGCTGCCACAGCGTTCTTGCCTCGGCAACAGTGGCCCCGCCTTCGCGAGCAAACGTTGCCAGGACATTCAGGTATTCATGACGCCACAGTGCCGGCAACCGCCAGTCCGGATCGCGGCGCATGAGTTCCCGCGCCGCCGCGGTCTTCTCGCCCTCGATCAGAAAATAGGCGACGATATTGACGTCAACAACGATCACTCACGTCCCTCGCGCCGGGCCTGCTCGATGAATTCATCCGTCAATGCGAAGCGCCCCTTGAACGGGGGAGGAATCTCGTTCGGGCGGTCCTCCTCGCTCAACACCCGGTCGAGTAAGGCGAGCACTTCCTTGGTCATGCTGCGGTGGTGCCGCGCCGCCCGCTGCTTCAACTTGCGGTGCAGTTTCGCCGGTAAATCCTTGATTACGAACCCTGGCATTGGTGGCCTCCAAGAGCTAGTAGATGACTAGCGTAATACTAGCATAGGGATGAGCGTCGTGAAACTCCGCCACGACGCCCGCGCATCAGAACGCATAGCCCATCGCCACCCAATAGCGCCAATCCTTTTGGCTTACGCATCGGCGGCGGGGACGAACATGCCGCGATATCGAGCCGATGCCAGTTCCAGCCGCTCCCGAAGGAGCTTGCGCAGCGCGGGTGGCGCCAGGACTTCGACGTCCGGTCCGTGCTTGAGGATGTCCATGACGAGTTCCCTCGGATCGCCGTAGGGGATCCGCAACTCATAGCTGCCGTCCGGCAGGAAACAGCTTTGCTGTCTGGGGTGCCACTCTTCGTCGGCTACCCAGCGCGCACATTTCGGGGTAAACCGCAGCACTGCGGTCTTGTCGGGAGTCCCGGCGAAAATCCCATACGCCGTCGCGAAATGGTCATCGAGATTCCGTTCCGCGACGTTGATCGCGACCCGGGCGCGTGGCTGCGCTTCGTGGATGCGCTCGACGGCGAAGCTGCGCAACCCCTTGCGCAGATGGCACCAGGCGTCGAGATACCAGTTATCGCGGTAGTGAACCAGGCGCTGCGGGGAGACTTCCCGCTCGCTCGCTTCGTCGCGGCTGCGGGAGCGATAGGCCATGTAAAGTCGCTTGCGCCGCGTCAGGGCATCCGCGATCAGGTTGAAATACCTGCCGGTGCCGCGGCCAGCCATGCGGAGGATCCGCACGCGGCGCACGAGCTCCCCTCGTCCGAGATGTTCGAGCTTGAAGATCGCCGCCAGCTTCTGCTTCAGCGGGGCGAGCGTTTCCCCGAGTAGCCCCGGCTCGGCGTGCTCCAGCCAGTTCTGCGCGACCAGCAGCGCCTCAAGCTCGGACGGGGAAAACCAGATACCGGGCAGCTCGAACGCTTTTCCCGGGGTGTAGCGGTAGCCGTTGGCTTCGCGCAGATACTCGACCGGGGCGCCGTAATTGCGCAGCTCCTCGATGACGCGCATGACCGTCGCGCGCGTGCATTCCAGCTCGCGCTCGAGCACCGCGCGCGACACCGGCAGCCGGCGCGACGACAGGATGCGATGGAGACGGTAGTAGCGGTGGAATCGCTCCATGCTCGCCCTCCTCTCTGCGAGCAGGCACAGACTATCCTAAGCCGACAACCTGCCGTCCGCAATGCGGATATTTGTATTCGATGCCGGTGGTATGCGCCATCGGGAGAGGCCGACTGTTCGCGTCAGGGAAATCCCTACAGCCGCGCATTCGCGCGGACAAAAGCCCGCACTGAGCGGCGTTCAGTCGCCGGAGTCGTAACGGGAGGACGGCCCATGCACGCCCGGCGCGGGTTCGGAGCGCGGCTCGCGCACCGACGTGCTTGCCGGTGCGAACTCGCCACGTTCGCCCATGTCGTTAAAGCGGCTCGGGACGTCAGCCATGCCCTGGACGGCCTCCAGCGTGGTCCGCAGCGGCAAGGAGCGAAAATAACGGAGTTGCTACAGATTGTGCTCGCATCGTAGAACGTCACCCCGCGCTCAGCGGCGAGCTTGATGATACGCTCGCGCCACGCCGCGGTCGGGCGGGCTTCCGGGATACGGAACGCAGTGAGGGCCGCAAGCCGCTCCGCCGCGGAGTCCGAATAATGCGCCACCAGCACATGTTACACACCCCTGTCCCGCGAACAAGCGGCAGTAAGAGCGGGGAAGCGGGAACTCACGCGAGCCCCAGCCGGACGCGCAGGTCGCGGATGATGGACTCGTCCATGGGCGGCTGCATTTTGCGGCCGTGGCGTTCCGCCTGCACGACGAGCGCCTCGACCATCTCGCGCCCGTCCGGGTCCGCCATCGCCTGGCGCGGGGTCCGCCCGCCGAGCGCCGGATTCTCCTGGTCAATCCAGCTCTCGAAATGCCGGCGCAGGTGCTCTTGCAGCGCCGCCCGCACCTCCGGCAGCGCGGCGAGCCGCTCGTGCTCCGCGTCACGCGCGCGCGCCGCTGCGCCGCCGCCCTTCTCCCGCGCGCGGGCCAGCATGGTTTCGATCGCCTGGATTTCGGTCGCGCGATGTTTAACGCCGGCGCCCAGGCGGTCCTCGATGAGCTTGCGGATGCGCAGCGCGCGCTCCCTGGAATTCACTTCGGCGGTGAGCCGTGCGCCGTCGATGGTGAGGTTGCCGAGAACGGTGTTGTCCCAGCTCTTGTTCACCGGGTTGCCGCGCGTCTTCCAGGGAAACTGCACGCGGCGCAGCGCCTCATGCCGGTCGAATTCCGCCTCCGCCAGCAGCTCCGCGTCGTCCACATCGAGGGCGAGATCCTTCAACGCATCGAACGCCGCCCGCGGCGACTCGATTTCGAACACCAGCTTGTGAAAGCTGAGTGGATCGCCGTCGGTGTTCCGCATCTCGGGGAGCCGCGGTTCGAGCAGCGCATCGGCGAGCCCGAGGTAAACCTCGATGAATTCGATGTTCACCTCGCGCAACGCGCCCGGAGTCAACGGCGTCCCTGAATCGCGGATGCGCGCGCGCAACTCGAGGATCGGCGCCTTGCGGTCGGGCGGAATGATGACCGTCCCCAAGACCTCCAGCAGCGCGATGTCCTCCAGGCGCGCGATCTTGGCGAAGAGGATGTCTCCCGCCTGCACGCCGCGCGAGGCCGAGCGTTCCGACACCTCGCACGCTTCGCCGGTGATGATGTCGCGCAGCGTAAAGCCGCGCCCCGGCTCGCAGGTGACAACATCGTAAAAGCTCAGAGGCGCCGCCACGCACGCCTCGAGGTAGCGCCGGGCGAGGGGGTCGAGCGATTTCCCCTTCTTGAGCAGGTAAGCCTGCGCCGCGGTCAATTCCGCGCGCGCTTCCGCCCGGACCCCGGTCTCGTGCGAATCGGGCATCCAGTCGTAATAGAACCAGGGCATGAATACCGGGATGTGCGGCGAGCCCGCGTCGAATGGCACGCCCTCCCACGAGGTGAACTCGTCCCAGGCTTCCGGCAGCCCGGCGTGTCCGAAATAGCCCTCTGCGAAGCGCAGCAGGTCGGTCGGCAGGGAATCGACCGCGCGCCGCAGCCTGCGCCAGGCGAGGTCCTCCGGCGACGAGTCGACATTCTCGTCCTGATTCATGCAGCAGTGCTTGTATTTCTTCCCGCTGCCGCAGGGGCAGGGATCGTTGCGGCCAACCTTCATTGCGCCTCCAGTGTTGTGCCCGACCGGTAGCGGTTCAGGGCCCGTTCAAGCGGCGATCCTCGAACCGCTTGTCCCCGCGAAAGCGCGCGATACGATCGGCCGCGCTGCCACCTCCCGCCGCAACGCCGCCGGTGCCAGCACTTCGACACGCGGGCCGTGCTTGAGGATGAAGATCGCCGCCAGCTTCTGCTTCAGCGGGGCAAGCGTTTCCCCGAGCAGTCCCGGCTCGGCGTGCTCCAGCCAGCTCTGCGCGAGCAGGCGCAACCTTATCTAAAGCAGCATTCTGCCGCCGTTCACGAATCCCGCCCGCGGCGGCCAGGCGGGACACAGGGCCTCGACCGCCGCCATCAAATCGTCGAGCGTCCGATAGGGGTCCTCCTCGCGGCGCACCGGGGCGTCGAGGCCGCCATCGGCGGCGAAGGACGGTTCAGCCGGTTTCTCGAAGGAGATCATCCAGCAGCGATTCGCGTTCGAAGATGCGAAAGTACCCGCGTACTTGTTCCATGTCCAGCCCCGCGCGATTGGCCCGCAGCAACGCCCGGATATCCTCCAGGTCCTGCGTGCGGCGCGGATCGTTCACCAGTCCCTGAAGCTTGAACCCGATCAGCCCCTCCGCGCTCACCACGCGGAGGTCGCCGAGCGCCGTATTCAGTTCCCCGGCTTCGGCGAGAAGACGGCGCGCGATCGGGCGGCTGGCGTAGAGCAAGTCCACGCGCTCGTCTCCGCGCGCGTAGTTGCCCGCCTCGACGCTGCGATGCAGGCAGCTGTACCCCAGCCTCGCCAGTTCCGCGTCGATCGCGTCGGCCTTTTCAGCCTCGGTCAACAGATCCACATCCTGAGTGGCGCGAACCACTTTGTACGAAGCAAGGGCCAGGCCGCCGATCAGGGCGAAGCGCGCGCCGACCGCATTCAACGCGGCGACTATCTCCGCTATCTGCCTACCGAGGCGGGATACGGGCGGCATTGCGTCGGCGGCGGGGAATGCAAGCTGTATTGGTCGAGCCTGACAAGAGAAGCTTCATGGTGCGCGAATCGGCGTCGGTGAGATGGACCTGCGCCTTGGAGGCCCCCTCCGGGCTAGGGGGCGTCGGCGGCGGGCCCGGGGGGGCGGCGCCCCGCGTTCTGGCGCCGCTCGCGCTCGGCCGGCAACGGCTGCTTCAACTCCAGCGCATGCCCGTGGGAGAGCGCACTGTGCCGGCCCGCGTTGGCTTTGACCTGGGTCCCCTCCAGGGCCACGTTACCGAGCTCCAATCGCCCGTTGGTGCGCGCAATGAGCAGCAGTGTCCCCGGGTGATGCGCATCGCTGCCCCGGCCCGCATACCGGCGCACCAGCCCCGACCGGTCCAATGCATCAACCCCGTCCGCCACGTAGCGCGCCAGATGATCCTTGGGCAGCCACTCCCGTACCGAGGGCGGCAGCCAATAGGCAGTTTCCCGGTCCACCTGAACAAATCGGCTCATCACCCATGCCTCGCAAACTATGTGTCCTGCCTGCCTAACGTACCACCATCATTCAGGTTGACGCCGACCCCTCCCAAACTGCACTTCCATTTAGCAGCTTGTCGGGACAGCGACAGCCCGACAAGCTGCTAGCCCTTGAGGCGCCAGCGCTCGGCCGCTATGTCGTCCGTCGCGCGCGCCTCGACCCAGCGCGCGCCGCCGCCGGTCTGCTCCTTTTTCCAGAACGGCGCGCGGGTCTTCAGGTAATCCATGATGAATTCGCAGGCCGCGAACGCATCGCCGCGATGCTCTCCTGCCACGATGACCAGGACGATTTGATCCATCGGCCTGAGCTGTCCAACCCGATGGACGACGAGTACCTCCAGCACGTTCCACCTGGAACGTGCCTGGGTGATGATTTCCCCGATCGCCTTTTCGGTCATGCCGGGGTAATGCTCGAGCGTCATCCCGGCGACGATGCCGCCGTCGTTCACGTCGCGCACCACGCCGACGAAGCTCGCCACCGCGCCCACCTTGGGATTGCCGCGGCGCAGCGCGGCAATCTCGGCGCTCACGTCGAAGTCGGCGGTCTGAATTCGAACAGCCATTTGGCCTCTTCAAGACGGGAGATCGGGAGAGCGCGAGAGCGGGAGAGGGAAAAACCTCCATCTCACGATCTCACGACCTCCCGCCCTCACGTCTTATCCTCCTGTTACGGGCGGGAAGAACGCGATCTCGTCGCCGTCGGCGAGCGGCACCTCGCCGACGGCCATCGCCTGGTTCACCGCCGCGCGCACCGGCCTGCTCGGCGCCAGTTCCTGCGCCCACGTGCCGCCGCGCGCGACCAGCAGCGCGCGCAGGCCTTCGAGGTCACGCACCGATGCCGGCAGCGCAATCTGCTCCGAGCCGGTGCCCAGCGCCTCACGCAGGCGCGCGAAATAAAGCACTGTAATCATGTGATTAATTATGCGCCTCGGAGGCGGCACTGTCATTATCGGAGATCTGCCGGCGCGGTCATGACGCGCCCGTGGAGGGATGGCAGCACCCCTACGTCAATCCAACGTGAGAGAGGACGAAATGAGCGATGGCGGGCGCGTCATGGAGATCGAACTGCGGCAGCTTCGTGTCGAGCCGCCCGTCGCTTGCGATGGCGACGATGCTCGGGTCCTGCGGATGCAGCAGCGACTCCCCCACCGCGGCGCGATAGATCTCCAGCTTAGGCACCTTCTCCCGCTTGAAGCCCTCGATCAGCACCAGGTCGCACGGCGAGAAGTGCTCGATCAGCTCCGCAAAGCCCGGCTCCGGCGCGCCCCGCAGCTCGTGCATCAGCACCCAGCGCTTCGAGGACGTCACCAGCACCTCGCTGCAGCCGGCGTGCCGGTGACGGTAGGAATCCTTCCCCGGCTGGTCCACCTCGAACGTGTGGTGCGCGTGCTTGATCAGCGACACTTTCAGGCCGCGCGCCACGAACAGCGGGATCAGCTTCTCGATCAGCGTCGTCTTGCCGCTGCCCGACCACCCTGCGAATCCGAATATCTTCATATCAGGAATTTGCCGGGCATTGAGCCGGCAAATTCCTTAACCGAGATCATAACGGAGCGCTTCGCAAAAATCGAATTGTACGTCGGTATGCCTGTCAAGGATTGCGGCCTCCGGCAACCGTTATTCCCCACTAGGAATAGCGATCGCCGACGTGCTATTTTAGCCGCATGAATCTGCTGGAGGTCGCAATCCTTTGCGCGGCGTTTTTTGCCGTGGCGACGCTCTATACGACGGTCGGCCATGCCGGCGCGTCCGGCTACCTGGCCACGATGGCGCTGGTCGGGCTGGCTCCGGAGCTGATGCGGCCGACGGCGCTGACGCTCAACATCCTGGTGGCCGCGCTCACGGTCTATCGCTTCCGCCGGGCGCGCTATTTCCACTGGTCCGGGCTGTGGCCGTTCCTGCTGGGCTCGGCGCCGTTCGCCGCGGCGGGGGGCATCCACAGCCTCTCGCGCGGCGCGTATTACACGGCGATGGGCGCGGTGCTGCTGCTCGCGGCGGGCTATCTCATCTGGCGCGCGCTCGGCTCGCGCGCCGTGATGGAAGAAGGCGTCGTGCGGGTCTGGAAGATCCCCGCGCTCTTCATGGGGAGCGCGATCGGTTTCGTATCCGGGCTCATCGGGGTCGGCGGCGGGATTTTCCTGAGCCCCATCCTCCTGATGCTGGGCTGGGCCGGACCGAAGACGACAGCGGGCATTTCCGCCCCGTTCATTCTCGTGAATTCGGTGGTGGCGCTGGTGGCAGGCACGCTGACCGTGCAAACGCTGCCGCGCGAGTTGCCGCTGCTCGCCGCCTTTGCCATTGGCGGCGCTTTCGTCGGCACCTGGCTGGGGCTGGAACGGCTGAAACAAAGAGGACTGCTCGTTACGCTGGCGGTCGTGATGTCGCTGGCGGGCGCAAAGCTCCTCCTGACGGCCTGATTCAACGGGGCCGGCGGACTGCCCGCTGCCTCGGCGGATTCCGCAAATACGCCGAGAATCGCCTCAAATCGGCGGCAATGGCGGCGGACGCCTTGTCCTCCATTGCGCGATAGAGCGTCACGAGGCGCTTCCCGAGCGGCGTTACGGCCGCCCCTCCACCGCGCTTGCCGCCGACCTCGGTGACCACGACCGGAACGGCAAAACTCCGGTTCATGGCCTCGACCAGCTGCCAGGCGCGGCGATAGGACATCCCCATCGCGCGCGCGGCGGATGAAATCGAGCCGGTCCTGGCGATGTGGGCGAGCAGCGCCGCCCTGCCCGGCCCCATCGCCGGGCGGCCTTTGCCCAGAACGCGCAGCGTAAGACCCGGATAACGTGCCATGACCCGCTCGGACGGAAAGGATTGCCGCTATTCTAGTCGCCGGCGCCGGGCGCCTGGGGCCGGGAAATGAGCGGGACGCACACGTCGTGACGCCCCGCAGATCCCAGCTCGACCTTGGCGACGGCGACTTCGACGCCGTAAATCCGCTGGAGATTCTCCGCGGTTATGATCGCCTGCGGCGCCCCGAGGCAGGCCAGCCGCCCCTCGTGCAACATCGCCACCCGGTCGGCGCACAGGAATGCCTGGTCCGGATCGTGGGTGGAAAGCAGCACGCCGATGCCCGATGCCTCGAGGGACTGGATGTGCTGCAGGACCCGCACCTGATTGCCGAAATCGAGATTGGCGGTCGGCTCGTCCATCACGATCAAGGCCGCCTCCTGGGCGAGCGCGCGGGCGATCAGCGTAAGCTGGCGCTCCCCGCCGGAAATCCGCGTATAGATCGATTCGGCAAGATGTCCGAGTTGCATTCGATCGATCGCCGCCATCGCGGCCTCGTGGTCGCGGCGCGACGGCGAGGAAAATACCCCCAGATGCGCCGTGCGGCCCATCAGTACCACTTCCCGCACCGTGAACGGGAAGAACGCCGCATGCGCCTGCGGCACGTAGCTCACCTGCCGCGCGACCTCGTCCCTCATCTTCTGCCGCACGTCCGTGCCGTCGATCAGGACCTGCCCGGCCTGCGGAGGCAGTAAACCGAGCAGTGTCTTGAAGAGTGTCGTTTTGCCGCTCCCGTTCGGTCCGAGCAGGCACAGTACCTGCCCCGCCTCAACGGACAGCGACACGTCGCTGCCCACGCGCCGGTCGCGGTAACCAAAATCGAGATGTCGTGCTTCCAGTTTCATCGAATGTCAGCTATCAGCTATCAGCTATCAGCTATCAGCTATCAGCTATCAGCTATCAGGCGTTTGAACGGACAGCCTCCGTTGGTTCCCATCCGAAGGCTGACAGCCCGCAGCTGGCAGCTCGTGGCTGGTAGCTCACGGCTGTTCATTGCCATCCCCTTCTCGCGGTCGCGAGCTGCCACAGGAACAGCGGCGTACCGACGAAAGCGGTCAGCACGCCGAGCGGGATCTCGATCCGCGCCACCGTCCTCGCCAGAGTATCCACGCCCAGCAGAAAAGCGGCGCCCAGCAGGACCGATGTCGGCAACAGGCGCGAGAAATCCGGCCCCACCAGCAGCCGCGCGAAGTGCGGGATCACCAGCCCGATCCAGCCGATCACGCCGGAGATGGCGACGGCGGCCGAAGTCATCAGCGTCGCCGCCGCGATTACCGTGAGCCGAATGCGGCCGGTCTCGACGCCGAGCGCGCGGGCTTCCTCGTCATCGAGCGAGAGCAGGTTGATCCGCCAGCGCAGCAGCCACATCGGCACCAGTCCCACCAGCATGAGCGGCAGCGTGGACCGGACATCCTCGGGGTTTGCCGAAGCAAGGCTGCCGAGCAGCCAGAAGGTGATCGCCGGCAGCTGGTTGTAGGGGTCGGCGAGATATTTCATCAGCGCGACGGACGCGCCAAGGAGCGACCCGACCACCACGCCCGCCAGCACCAGCACCAGCAGCGGGTCGTGCCCGCGCACCGCATTGGCCGTGATGTACACCAGCCCTACCGCGCCCAGGCCGAAGGCGAACGCAAGGGACTGGATCATGATCACGTTGAGTGACAGGAATATCCCGAGCACCGCTCCCACCGCCGCGCCTGCCGATACGCCCAGTATGTCGGGCGAAACCAGCGGATTGCGGAACATGTTCTGATAAGCCGCGCCCGCCGCGGAGAGCGCGGCGCCGATGAGGATCGCCGCCAGCACGCGCGGGCCGCGGATTTTGAGGATCACCGTCTCCACCGTGGAATCCAGGCCGTGCCCCGCGCCGGTCAGTTTCGCCCACAGGAGCGTTGCGAGGTCGCCGGCCGCAATCGGGTAGCGCCCGACCGAGAATGCGATGGCGACGAGCACTACAAGCACGGCCAGCGCGCCGAGCAGCGCAAGGGAAACCCGTGACATCAGCCGGAGGGACGCAAGAGTTGATCGAGCTGCGCTTCGCTCGGCCTCTGGTGGTGGCAGCGGGTGTGGAAATCGCGCACGATCGGCCGCAGGTCTTCCGGAAAGGCATCAGGATACAGGATGCGCGCGAGCCAGCGCAGCCCGATCAGGGTCCGGCGTCTCGCGTTCGGCATCTCCTCACAGACGCAGCCAGCCGCGACGCACGATCCAGAGAACGGCGATCCCGAACACGAACGCCACCCCGACGTTCCACACGGCAAGCGCGGCGGTTCCCAGCGTCGCGAACCGCTCGCCCTTGTCCCGGGAAAATTCGCAGGATCCGAGCGCAAGCTGCAAGCCGGCCAGGAACAGCATGACGCCGAGCGCGGGCTGCGGGAACAGGCGCAGGAAAGTGGCCACCGAATCACTGAAGCCCAGCGCGATCACGATCAGCGCGAGCCCGAGGATGACCGGCGCGCCCCCGGTCCTCGCGCCGAAGTTGACTTGCGCCGCCATGCCGCCCGCGCCGTGGCACATCGGCACGCCGCCGATCAGGCTCCCCAGCGCGTTCATCACGCCGGTCGAGACGGCGACCCGGCGCTCGTCGGTGGGCCGATCGGGAAACGCGCGGTTGTTGAACTCGACCGGCGCGAGGATCGCGTTGCCCAGCGTGAGCGGAACCTGTGGCAGCGCCAGCAGTGCCACTCCGACGAAAACGGCTTCCCAGCTCAGGTCGTGAAACGGCCACGAAGGCAATTTGAGTCCGGCCTCGACGCGAGCCAGCGACGCGGCAACAGACGGATCGGCCAGGACCGCCCAGGCCGCGCCCACGGCCAGGATCAGGACCATGGCCAGCACGGCGCGGTTGGACAGCAGCAGGATCGTGACGAGAAGCAGCGGCGCGGCGAGCGCGATGCCGGACGCCATCATGCGCGTGCCGTCCAGCATGAAGGCGAAACCGAGCCCCAGGGTGATGCCGATGATGACGGGCCGTCCCACCCAATGCGCCACGCGCTCGACCGCGCCCGTGAACGCGACCGCCAGCCAGATGATCCCGGTCACCAGCGTCGCCACCGCAACGGCCTCTGGCGTAACGACCGCCGTCTGCGCGGCGCCGGTTACAGCCACCGCGCCGATCGCCTTCATCGGCTGCACCGGGAACGGCGTGCGGAACACCAGGCCGGCGGCAATGAACGCAACGCCGAACGCGAGCAGCATGCCGGCGGGATCGATTCCGACGATCGTGATATAGGCGAGAAGGAACGGCACCAGCGTTCCCAGGTCGCCGAAGGCGCCGGCCCACTCCCGGCGATCGAAGTGGAGCGCCGCATGAGCGGCGGGATGCGCCGGGGCTTCCGTGGAGCCTGGCGGCACGCTGGTACTCATTCGCAGGCAGCCTATAACGACAGCCGGCCGATCGCAACCATCAGGCGCCCTTGTCGTTCGCGTTGGGGAAGAACAGCCGATCGCTGCCGATCCTGTAGCTCGCGACGGCCTTCTGTCCCTCTGCCGAAACGATCCAGTCCACGAAAGCCTGGCCGAGGTCCCGCTTGACGTGTTTGTGCTTCTCAGGGTTCACCAGGATCACGCCATACTGATTGAACAGGCGCTGGTCGCCTTCGACAAGGACCGCGAGATCGCCCCGGTTCTTGAACGAGATCCAGGTGGCCCGGTCCGTGAGGATGTAGCCATTCATGGACGAGGCCGTGTTGAGCGAGGCGCCCATGCCTTGTCCCACCGCCCGGTACCACGGCCCCTTGTCCGCGCCCCCGATATCGATGCCGGCGACCTTCCACAGCCGCAGCTCGGCCATGTGCGTGCCGCTCTTGTCCCCGCGCGAGACGAAGGGGGCCGCGGCGCTCCTGACCTTCTTGAGCGCTTTGGCAATGTCCTTCCCGCCGCCGATTTTTGCGGGATCGGACTTCGGCCCGACCAGCACGAAGTCGTTGTACATCACCGGGAATCGCTTTACGCCATGGCCTTCCCCGATGAATTTCTCCTCGGCCTCCTTGGCGTGCACGAACACGACGTCGGCATCGCCCCTGCGCGCCGTATCGAGCGCCTGTCCCGTGCCCTGCGCGATCACCCGCACGGCGATTCCGGTCTTCTTCTCGAAGATCGGCAGCAGGTGCTTGAACAGGCCCGAATTCTCCGTCGAGGTCGTGGACGCGACGGTGATGAACTTCTGGGCTTGCGCAACGGCCGGGGCCGTGACCGGCGCTGACATCAGCAACATTCCCGTCAGGGCCATGTGTTTCAGCTCCATGGCAGCTCGCCTCGTATGAAAGCATCGGCTTCCACCGATGCGGGTTTGGTGAAAAATCGCTCCACCGGCGTCCGCTCCACGAGGCGCCCCTGGGTGAGGAACAGGATCTCGTCGCCGAGGCGCTTCGCCTGGCCGAGGTTGTGCGTCGTCATGACGATCTTGGTGCCGCTCGCCCGGATCTGGCCGACGAGGGTCTCCACGTCGCGCGTCGCCGCGGGATCGAGGTTCGCCGTGGGCTCGTCGAGAAACAGCACCTCGGGTCCCAGGGCCCACGCCCGCGCCAGCGCCAGCCGTTGCTGCTCGCCGCCGGAGAGCACGCGCGCCGGCCGTTCCGCGACGTCCGCGAGCCCCACCGCGTCGAGAACGTCACTCGCCCGCAGTTCACGCTCCCGCGGCGGCACGCCGGCAAGTTTCATCCCGTAGACGACATTCGCCCGCGCCGAGCGCCGCAGCATGACCGGCCGCTGGAACACCATCGCCTGCCGGCGCCGGCCGCCGTTCTCTCCGCGCCAGACGATGCTGCCCGACGTGGGCCTCAGGAGGCCGTGACAGAGCCGCATCAGCACGCTCTTGCCCGCGCCGTTCGGCCCGAGGATGACGGTGCGCGGTCCCGTGCCGATCTCAATGGAGATGCGATCGATGATCGTCTTGCCATTGACGGTAAACGAAACCTGGTCGAGCACCAGCGGCAGCACCGCTCATTCCTCGCTGGAGGAATTTGCCGGACCGAGGTTCGGCAAATTCCTTGATGAGAGACCATTAACCCGCATGCTCCTGCGTCCATTCCCTGCCCAAGGCACCAATATCCCTCATGCGCCGGCCACTCCGAATCATGCGGGTTAGCCGTAGCGCCGCTGCGCGGCTTCCTTGACCCAGTACGCCGCCGCGTTGAGGGCCAGCACCAGCGACAGCAATAGGATCCCCAGGCCCATCGCCAGCGGAAGGTCGCCCTTGCTGGTTTCCAGCGCGATCGCCGTCGTCATGACGCGCGTCACGCCGTCGATGTTGCCGCCCACGATGATTACCGCGCCCACCTCGGCGGCGGCCCGCCCGAATCCCGCGAGCACGATCGTCACCAATGAAAAACGCGTGTCCCACAGCAGCGTGGCCGCCGCGGTGAGCGGCCCGGCGCCAAGCGAGCGCAGCTGTTCCCGGTATTCCTGCCAGGCATCCTCGATTGCCTGCCGCGACAAGGCGGCCACAATGGGCAGGATGAGGATCGTCTGCGCCACGACCATGGCCGCAGGCGTAAACAGCATGCCGAACTGGCCCAGCGGCCCGGCGCGGGAAAGCAGCAGGTAGACCAGTAACCCGACCACTACCGGCGGCAGCCCCATGAGCGAGTTCAACACGACGATCAAGGCCCGCCGGCCCGGAAATCGCCCGACCGCGATCGCCGCGCCCAACGGCAGGCCCAGAATGCTGGCAAACACAACCGCGGTCAGGCTCACCCGCAGGCTGAGCAGCACGATTCCGACCAGCTCCGGATCGCGCGCGGCAATCAGGGTGGCGGCCGCGCCGAATGCCTGTCCGATCTCGATCATTTCGCGCTCGGACGCGGCGGCTCCACCCAGTCGAGGGCCGCGTCGAGCTTTTGGCGCGAGCCGGCCCTGGCAGCGTCGTACCCGGGAAGACGCGCCACCACCCCTGCGAATTCCCGCCCCCTGACGACCTCGAGCAAAACTTGCACGACCGGTGTGGAGAACGAAGCGCGCGCCAGCGCGAAATCGGCCTGCAGCATCATATGTTCTTATTTACATATATGACTTTTCGCGTGCAGTATCGCCAATGTCGCTTGCTGTGGCAACTATATGTAATCTAATACATATAGAACTGCGCGTGACCGACATCCCTCGCTCGCCTGCGCGGCGCCCCTCCCGCTTGCGACGGCCCTCGGGCCCCACGACGGCGGGCGCGCTCGAATCCGGTGCGGCAGCCCGGCGCGAATCCGGGTACAATTTCGCAAGCCCCCGGTCTTCCTGCAGCGTGCATCCATGAACGATCCGTCACAGAGCCTGCGCGACTTGAGCTGCGCGGACGATTACGACCCGAATTCCATGCCGGTCGGCAAGGCGCGCGAGGTCATCGCGCGCTTCCTGACGCCGGTATCGGCGGCCGGGCGCGCGCACGTGCGCGCCGCCCTCGGGCGCGTGCTGGCCGAGGACGTGGTATCGCCGCTCGACGTGCCCGCTCACGACAATTCCGCGATGGACGGCTATGCCGCGCGCTTTGCCGACCTCAAGGGCGACGGGGAAGTCACGCTGAAGGTGGCGGGCACCGCTTTTGCCGGCGCGCCGTTTCAGGGTTCCTTGAAGGCAGGCGAATGCGTGCGCATCATGACCGGCGGCGTGGTGCCAGGCGGCGCCGACACCATCGTCATGCAGGAGCACGTCAAGACAGACAGGGACCGCGTCACCATCGGCGGCAGCCACAAGAAAGGCCAGCACCTGCGCCGCGCGGGCGAGGATCTCGCCGCCGGACAGGTCGCGTTGAAGCGCGGGATCGCGCTGCGCCCCGCGGATATCGGCCTGATTTCCTCGCTCGGAATCGGGGAAGTCACCGTCTACCGCAAGCTGCGGGTGGCGTTCTTCTCCACCGGCGACGAGCTGGTCTCGATCGGCTCACAGCCGAAGGAAGGCCAGATTTTCGACAGCAACCGCTACACCATCCACGGCATGCTGACGCGCCTGGACTGCGAAGTGCTGGATTTGGGCGTCGTGCGCGACGACCCCGTGCTGCTGGAAAAGGCGTTCAAGGACGCGGCGGCGGCGGCGGACGTCGTGATCACCAGCGGCGGCGTCTCCGTCGGGGAGGCCGATTTCGTGAAGGACCTGCTCGGCAAGCTCGGCGAAGTGGTGTTCTGGAAGATCGCGATGAAGCCGGGCCGCCCGCTCGCCTACGGCAGAATCGGCGCCGCCCATTTTTTCGGGCTGCCCGGCAATCCGGTCTCGGTCATGGTCACCTTCTACCAGTTCGTGCGCGACGCGCTGCTCAAGCTTTCGGGGCGCGATCCGGTCCCGTCCCTTCCGACGTTCAAGGTTCCGTGCGCCTCCACCCTCAAGAAAGCACCGGGACGTACGGAATTCCAGCGTGGCGTGCTTGAACGCGATCCGCACGGAACCTGGAACGTGCGGGTCACCGGCGAGCAGGGTTCCGGCATCCTGCGCTCGATGTCGGAAGCCAACTGCTTCATCATCCTGCCGACCGAGCAGGGCAACGTCACCCCGGGCACGCTGGTCGACGTGCAGGTGCTGGAAGGCATTGTTTGAGTTGCGTGACTCGTGACTCGTGACTGGTGACTCGCGACGGGCCGCTGAATCTGACTCGATCCCGCTCAATCCTCTATCCTCATTCCTCAATCCTGAATCATGGCCACGATCAAACAGGAAGATTTCATTCAGAGCATCGCCGACGGCTTCCAGTTCATCTCCATCTACCACCCGCTGGATTTCATCAAGGCGATGGGCGAGGCCTACGAGCGCGAAGAGTCGCCCGCCGCGAAGAACGCGATCGCGCAGATCCTCATCAACTCGCGCATGGCGGCCGAGGGCCACCGCCCGATGTGCCAGGACACCGGCGCCGCGGTCGTATTCCTGAAGATCGGCATGGACGTGCGCTGGGACGCGAAGATGAGCATCCAGGACATGGTCAATGAGGGCGTGCGCCGCGCCTATACCGACAAGGACAATCCGCTGCGCGCGTCGATGCTCGCCGACCCCGCGGGCAGCCGCAGGAACACGCGCGACAATACGCCGGCGATGGTCTACATGGAAGTCGTCCCCGGCGACAAGCTCGCGGTCAGCCTCGCCGCGAAGGGTGGCGGGTCGGAAAACAAGGCGCGCTTCGCCATCCTCAATCCGAGCGACAGCGTGGTGGACTGGGTCCTCGAGCAGGTCCCCACCATGGGCGGCGACTGGTGTCCCCCGGGCATGCTGGGGATCGGCATCGGCGGCACCGCCGAGAAGGCCATGATGCTCGCCAAGGAGTCCCTGCTCGCGCCCCTCGACATGCAGCAGCTCAAGGCGCGCGGCCCGAAATCGCGTGCCGAGGAGCTGCGGCTCGAGATCTTCGAGAAGGTCAACGCGCTCGGCATCGGCGCGCAGGGCCTCGGCGGGCTCACCACCGTGCTCGACATCAAGGTGCTCGACTACCCGACCCACGCCACGTCGCTGCCGGTCGCCGTGATTCCCAACTGCGCCGCGACCCGCCATGTCGAATTCCACCTCGACGGCAGCGGGCCGGCGCGGTTCGAGGCGCCCGGCCTGGAGCACTGGCCGAAGCTGGCGGTTGATCTCGCCAGCGGCGCGAAACGCGTCAACCTCGAGACCCTCACCAGGGCGGAGGCCTCGACCTGGAAGGCAGGCGAGCGGCTGCTGCTCACCGGCAAGATCCTCACCGGACGGGACGCCGCCCACAAACGGCTGGCGGACCTGATCGCCAAGGGCGAGAAGCTGCCGGTGGACTTCACCAACCGGCTGATCTACTACGTCGGCCCGGTGGACGCCGTGCGGGACGAGGTGGTCGGCCCGGCCGGTCCCACCACCTCCCGCCGCATGGACAAGTTCATGGACGTGATGCTGGGCAAGACCGGGCTGCTCGGCTCGATCGGCAAGTCCGAGCGCGGCGCGCAGGCGGTGGAGGCGATCAAGCGCCACCAGGGCCTGCACCTGATCGCGGTGGGTGGAGCAGCCTACCTGGTCTCGAAGTCGATCCGCGCCTCGCGCGTGCTCGCGTTCCAGGAACTCGGGATGGAAGCGATCCACGAGTTCGAGGTGAAGGACATGCCGGTGACGGTCGCGGTGGACACCTCGGGCAATGCCGTGCACGAGTCCGGCCCGCGCGAATGGCGCGCCCGGATCGGCAAGATTCCCGTAGTCCGTGCCTGACCGCCGCCGGCCGCTTCGCTCAGCCGGTCGGTCCGGGTGCCGCGCACGGCGCGGGCAGGTCGACGAAGATCAGGTTGTCGCCATCAAGCCCGCGCGGACAGGAAGAGCGCGGCCGACAACAGCACACCGTGCAGCGATGCGGCGCCAATGGTGAGCTTGATGGCCGGAGCCAGCGCAGCCGGCTTTTCCGCATACTGCAGCAACGCCGCGCCCGCCTTGGCGGTCAGCACGACGCTTGCGAGAGCGATCAGGCAGAGTCGGGGCAGAAAGCCCTCCGTCACCGCCACGATCAGCAAACCATAGGCTGCCGCGCCGATCACGTAGTAGCCCCAGCGCGCCCGCCGGGCACCGAGTATCACGACCCAGTGGCGCTTTCCCGCTGCCTCGTCGGCACGCCGGTCCGGGAACTGATTGATGTACAGGATATTGGTGACGAGCAGCGCATAGGATAACGCTGCCATCGCCGGCAGCGGCGCGAAGCCGCCGCGCTGCACGAAATCAGCGCCGATGACAACCAGCGCGAAACCGAACGCCACGCACAGCTCGCCGAAGCCGCGGCTGTTGAGGGCAAGCGGCGGCGCCGAATAGGCCCAGCCGATGAACAGCCCCGCCGCGCCGATCCAGACCAGATCCGGGGCGGACACGCTCGCCAGCCAGAGCCCGGCGATGATCACGATGCCGATCAGAAAGGCCCCGTACGCCAGCGTCTCTCGCGCGGTGAGCACGCCGTTCTGGATGAAGCGGCTGCCGCCGGTGAAGGGGAAGACGCGGTCGGTGTTGGCGCGGTCGGTGCCGTTCAACTCGTCGTAGTAATCGTTGAGCACGTTGATGCCGGCGTGCGCGAGCAACGCGAACGCGAGCGTCGCAACCGCCTTTGCCCACGACAGCGCGAAACCGTCGAAATACGCGGTGCCGAAACCCACCAGGCATGCGAACAGCGTCACGCTGAGGAACGCCGGTCGCGTCGCGAGAAGATAGCGCGCGACCGGGTTTGGAAGCGCGGCGAGCGTTGGTTCTGCGGAGGACATTCCGGAGGCTCCTCGTCGACCGGCGGATCCGTCACGAACGGCGATGGTAGCGCAACCAGAGCGCTTCATCCTGCTCCAGCTCCTCGAGCCGCGTCTCGATCTCGTTCACCGTCCGGTCGATTTCAGGCAAGAGCACGTCCTGCAGCGCGCGCACCCGCCGCACCGACCGCCGGTACTCGTGATAGAGACGCTCGAGATTGCCCGCAACAGCGGCGAGCTGCGCGCCGAGCGCGGCCACTCTCGCGTATTGCTCCCGGCAGGCCTCGGCTTCGGGGGATGGATTGACGGGCTCGTAGGGCGGACGGCCGGCGGTATCGAGCTCCGCCGCCTGCAGCAGCACGCCCATCAGGCGGCGCTGCGTGACCGAAGGGGCCACGGCGCGCGGCTCCACGGCCGGATAGCATTGCAGGCCCTCGAGGCCGTGCCGGGCGAGCGCGCTGTGCAGCGCCGCGGCGGCCTCCCCGAGCGCCGCCCGCAGGGACCCGGCAAGCCCCTCGTAACGGCGCAGCTCCTTCATCATCGCCTCGGCGAGCAGGAGGCACTTCTCGTCGAGAAACACATAGCTGTCGTGCATCGCTCGCCGCTCTTCGACGAGCGCGATGACGGCGCTGCGAGTCGGCGTGATCTCGCTCATGGCGCGACCCCGACGTGCCCGGCGATCTGGGCGTCCGACAGCCGCGTCAGCTCGGCCTGCGGCAGCCGGCGCAGCACGCCCCAGCCCGCTTCCATGCTCTCTTCGAACGCCCGCGGCCCGTCCTGGCACAGCAGTTTGCGCTCGAATTCGGTGCCGAACGCGAGGTAGGCGCGATCCGACTCCGACAGCCCCTCCTCCCCCACCACGCTCGCCAGCAGCCGCGTCTGCACCGCGCGCGCGTACGCGGCAAACAGCTGGCTCGCGAGCGCGGGATGATCGGGATGGGTGTAACCCCTGCCGGTGCCGTTCTTCATCAGCCGCGACAGGCTCGCCAGCACGTTCACGGGCGGATACACGCCGCCGCGCTCGAGCTCCCGCGACAGCACGATCTGGCCTTCCGTGATGTAGCCGGAAAGATCCGGAATGGGATGGCCGATGTCGTCCGAGGGCATGCTCAGGATCGGCAGCTGGGTGAGTGTTCCGCGCGCGCCGCGCAGGCAGCCGGCGCGCTCGTAGATGGTCGCGAGATCCGAGTACAGATAGCCCGGATAGCCCTTGCGCCCCGGAATCTCGCCCTTCGCGCCGGCCACCTCGCGCAGCGCCTCGCAATAGTTGGTCATGTCGGTGATGATCACCAGCACGTGCTTGCCTTCGGTGAACGCGAGATGCTCCGCCGCCGTCAGCGCATAGCGCGGCGTCAGCAGACGCTGGCTGCTGGAGTCGCTCGCCAGGTTGAGGAACAGCGCCGCGCGCTCGAGCCCGCCGCTCGTCTCCAGGCTGCGCCGGAAATACTCGGCGCGTTCGTGCGGCAAGCCGATCCCCGCGAACACGATGGCGAAATCTTCCGGCCGCGCCCCGCGCAGCCGCGCGTGAGCGGCGATTTCCACCGCCATCCGGTCGTGCGGCAGCCCCCCGCCGGAGAAGATCGGCAGCTTCTGCCCCCGCACCAGGCTGTTCATGAGGTCGATCGCGGTGACCCCCGTCTCGATGAAGTCGCGCGGCGTCTCCCGCGCCACCGGGTTGACCGGAAGCCCCTCGATGCGCGGCTCGCGGTGCGCGGCGAGCGGCGGGCCGCCGTCGATCACCTGGCCCACGCCGTTGAACACGCGCCCGAGCAAGCCGGGGCCGAGCGCGAATTTCAGCGGCTCGCCGAAGAAGCGCGCGGTGACGTCGGGCAGGGCGAGCCCCGTCGTCGACTCCAGCACTTCCACGGTCACCCGTTCCTCGTCGAGCGCCGCGATCCGCCCGAGCCGCGCGCGCCCGTCGGCGCCGCGCACCTCCACCGCCTCGTTCAGCCCGACCTCGAGCGTGCGCTTGAGAAACAGCAGCGGTCCTTCGATGCGCGCCGCCGCGTGCTGCACCGTGACCCTAGCGTACATCGCCGGCCTCCGTGGACAGCCCGCGGAATTCGCGCTCCATGCGCTGCGCCAGGACATCGAACTCGCCGAGCCGGTCCTCGCCGATCTCCTCGCCCATCCGCTGCAACGGGCGCAGGAAGCCGAGCGCGGCGATGCGCTCGAGCGGCGCGCCCTGGGCAAGCGCCTGCTCCGCGAGCGCGATGAACCGCCCGATCAGGCGCATCATCGCCGCCTGGCGTCGCGGGCTCGCGTACCAGTCCACGTCCGAGAACGCCGACTGGCGCAGAAAGGCCTCGTTCACGATCTCCGCGCAGAACAGGGCAAGCTGCTGGCGCGGTGGCAGCGCGTCCTTCCCGACGATGCGGGCCATGCGCTCGAGCCGGACCTGCTCGTCGAGCAGCGTCAGAAAACCGCGACGCAGCTCGAGCCATTCATTGGCGGGCCGGCCCGCGACCGCGCCGGCGGGCACCGAGCCGAACGCCTTCACCCACCAGTCCGCGAGTTCACCGGCGTCCTCCGAATACGACTGCAGCGGATGGATCGCCGGATAGAAGCGCGCCTGGGCGCGCTTGATGTCGAGCGCCCAGAAACAGCGCACGTAGCGCTTCGAGTGGCTGGTGACCGGTTCGGAAAAGTCGCCCGAGGGCGGACTGATGGATGAGAGCAGCGTCACGGACCCGGTCCTGCCGTTCAACGTGCGCACCCGGGCGGCGCGCTCGTAAAAATCCGCGAGCCGGCTGCTGAGGTACGCCGGGTAGCCGCCCTCCCCCGGAAGCTCGCCGAGGCGCCCCGAGACCTCGCGCAGCGCCTCGGCCCAGCGGCTGGTCGAGTCCGCCATCAGCGCGACATGCAGCCCCTGGTCGCGGAAATACTCCGCCACCGTGACGGCGCTGTAGATGCTCGCCTCGCGCGCGGCCACCGGCATGTTCGAGGTGTTGGCGATGATCACCGTGCGCTCCATGAGCGGGCGGCCGGTGCGCGGGTCGGTGAGCTTCGGGAATTCCTCGAGCACGCCGGCCATTTCGTTGCCGCGCTCCCCGCAGCCGAGGTACACGATGACGTCGGCGTTGCACGATTTCGCGAGCGCCTCGAGCAGCACGGTCTTGCCGGTACCGAACCCGCCGGGAATCGCAGCCTTGCCGCCCAGCACGACCGGAAAGAGACAGTCGAGGATACGCTGCCCGGTCACCAGGGGCTCATCGCTCGGCAGGCGCTCCGCTGCCGGCCGCGGCACGCGCACCGGCCAGAAGTGCCCCATCGCGACCTCCTGAACCGCGCCGCCGGCCGAGCGGATCCGGCACACGATCGCATCTTCGCCGTGATTCCCGGCATCCGCGATGTCGACGACCTCGCCAGCGACATGCGGCGGCACGAGGCAGTCCTGTGCGCGGCCCTGCGCAGGCGTTACCCGCCCGAAGACTGCGCCACCGCCGAGCGCTTCACCCCGTTTCACGAGCGGCGTGAAGTCGAACCGGCACGCCGCCCCGCCGCCGGCGCCCGGCTCGACGTACTGCGGGCGGCACCCCGACAGCGGCCGCAGCAGGCCGTCGAAGATGTTGCCGAGAAGGCCGGGGCCGACCCGGATGCCAAGCGGAGCGCCGCTGCCCCGGATTTCCTCACCGGGACGCAAGCCGGTCGCATCCTCATAGACCTGGGCAACGATTTCCTCGCCGTTGATCGAGACGACTTCCCCCAGCAGGGACTGGCTGCCCACGTACACGGCCTCGCGCATCTGGAACGAACCGGTCGTGCGCGCCCGCAGCACGGGGCCGCTCGCCCACAACACGCGACCGACGCTCATCCCTCTTCCTTCTCCAGATGGAACAGCAGGCGCGCCTCGATGGCGGCGCGATCGGCGAGCAACCCGCCGAGCGTGGCGTCGAAAACACCATACCCGCTCGTCATCCTGACGCCCGCCGCGACCGCGTCATCGGCGGCAAACCCGGCGAGGCTGGCACCCTGCGCCTCCAGCAAGGCCCGCAATCGCTCGCGTTCCTGGACGGGCCAATCGCGGGGATGCGCGATCATCCAGCTCCCGCCCGGGACAACGCTTGTCGCGCGCAACGCGGACCGCTCGACCCATTGCCAACGTTGCGACGGGTCGCGCCACGACTGCAGCAAAGTCTCGTTCAGCCGCGCCCAACCCTGTTCCAGCAGTCCCTTTACTCGATGCTGGCGGGCAAGCCGCTCGCGGGTCTTCCGTTGTGCTTTGGCACGGGCAATACGCTCCTCGCCGCGCTTGCGTGCCTCCTCCAGGGCGGCGCGCACCCGCTTGCGCGCGTCGGCATGCGCCTGTCCGAGAAGGGCCCGCGCTTCGCCCTGGGCGCGCGCGCGCAGCGCTTCGCGCCGCGTCGTCAGGTTGTCCGCGACGAGCTGCAGCAGCGCGGTGGCCGATTGCGCGGGGTTCATCGCGCCTCTACGCCCAGTTGCAGGCGCACGCGCGCGGCGATGTCGATGCCTGGCGGCAAGCTCGTGCCCTCCGGCACGACAAGCAGGAGCGGGCTCGCTTTCGCGAGCGCGCGCTGCAGTTCCGGCAACGCGACCCGTTCCGCCACCTGCTGCGACACCAGGATCAACGCCGCGCGTCCGAGCGCCTCGCGCAAGGCGGCGCTTTCCTCGCCGGGGCCGGGCACGCGCGTCGCCAGCCCGGCCAGGCGGTATCCGGCCGCCGCGATCTCCTCGCCTATGTATACGATGCGGCTATCCATCGTTCACACCGGCCTTTCATGGGAGCCAAGTCCGACAAACTCCTAGGCGAGGCGATTGAGTATCAGGATCGAGACGATCAGGCCGTAGATCGCGATGCCCTCCGCCAGGCCGACGAAGATCAGCAGCCGGCCGAACAGCTCCGGCTTCTCGGCCAGCGCGCCGATCGCGGCGGTGCCCAGCCGCCCGACCGCGATCCCGGCCCCCAGCGAGGACAGGCCGGTCGCGAGCGCCGCGCTGAATAGCCCCCACCCCACCGCCTCGCCCGTGAGCGACAGCGCCGGGACGGCCGGCTGCGCCGCGGCCAGGGGCCCGGCCAACAGGAAGGTGCCCCCGGCGCTCAACACGGCGGCGACCAGGGTCAAACCGATGGCGAACTTAGCTTGCGGGCTCATGCAACTCTCCTCGAACGAAAACCGGCGGCGACAGCGGATGGAATTCGCGGCCCTTGCTGACGAAGAAGCGCGTGAAGAACTCGAACAGCACGAGCCGCGTGGTCTGGATCGAGACCACCAGCGCCTCGACGACGATCACCGCGATGTTGCCGAGGACCATCACGGTAACGTGCCCGGCGGTGCTCGTGGCGGCCCCGGCAAGCGCGATGATCGCGGCTGACAGGCCCGCGTGCGCCAGGGCAAAGGCTCCGACGCGGACGAAGGACAGCGTGTTGATCAGCAGCTGCAGCGTCTTCTCCAGCAATTCTCCGGCGGCGCCGAGCGCCGGTCGCAGCCGCCGCGTGAGCGCGACGCGACCGGCCACCGCCAGCAGCACGCCGGCCGCCGCGACCGCATAACCGGCCGCGTGCAGGAAGCCGGCGAGAATGCCGAGGTAGACCGCGATCAGGCCGGCATCGGTCACCAGCCAGTGGCGGAGCTTGCCGCGCCAATACGCCTCGAGCGCGTTGATAACGAGCCCCAGCAGCAGCAGCACCGCCCCGCCGGCGAGGGGCATGACCAGCACCGGCAGCGGGTCCTCCAGCGGCATCAGCCACAGCGCGGAAACGATGCCGTGCAGGCCGAACAGGCTGCCGAAGAACAGGCCGAACAGCATGGCGGAGACGCCTCCCGCGATCAACATGCCCAGCATCGGCACGCGCTTGCGCAGCAGCAGCCCCGCGGCCACGAGGATCGCCCCCTGTCCGACGTCGCCGAACATGTAACCGAACAGGAGCGGCACGATAACCGCGAGCAGCATGCTCGGGTCCGCCGCGTAGCGTGCCGGCATGCCCAGCGCCCGGCTGAACACCTCGAAAGGCCGCGCCCACCACGGGTTTTGCAGCAGCAAAGGCGCCTGAACGCCGCGCGGCGGCGCCGGAAAGCCCGCGAGAGCGCGCGCGCCGGAAGCCGCCAAGGCCCGCTTGAGCCGGCCGCGATCGTCGGTCCAGCCGGTGATGCGGCAGAAATGCTCGCCGCTGCGCACCTCGCCGACACTGCGCGCCATCCATTGCGCGTGGCGCAGCCAGCCCAGGGCCTCGCCCAGGTGCAGCCTGGCGGAGAGCCGCTCCAGCGCCGTCCGCGCGGCGGCCAGCTGCTCGTCCGTTGCGGCGAGGCGGCTGGAAGCATAGGCGAGGCTCTCGCCCGCTTTCCCCCGCGCCCAGGCCGGCATCTCGATCCGCTTGCCCTGCGCGCTCAGCGCCTGACGCGTGATCGCATCCAGCGCGTCCGGCGGTCCGACCGCCAGCAGGGCGGCCTCCGGCCCGAGTTTCAGCCTTCGCCCGAGCGCGGCTTGCGGCAGGGCCGGCGCCGCATCTTCGGGAAATACGAACAAAGCGCTCTCTACCGCCTTGCCGGGGGCTACCAGCGCCGAGAAATCGAGGGTGCCGTCCCGCACCTCCTGCAGCACTTGGCGCCACAGCCTCAGGCTCGACCGCTCCGCCTCGAGCGCCTGCAGCGACGCGATCGGCCCCGTTGCGGCGGCCGACCAGGCTTCGACGACGGCCAACCCGCGCTCCACCATTTCATGGACCTCGACGGGCCGCGCCACGGTCCCGGCTTCAGGCCAATAGTTCGAAAAGCGCTGCGCGAGGGCGTCGAAGCGCGCGAACCCACGCTGCAGCTCCTCGGAAAGCCCGGGCGCCGTGTCCTTCCCGGCCTCGAGCTCGATGCAGCCGCTGTTCGCCAGGTCCTCGAGCAGGAGCACCGCGTCGTCCTTCGCGACGACGATCTGGAACCATTCCGCGGGATGCGGCCGCATCATGCCGCTGCCTCCCTTTCCCGCAGCCAAAGCGCGCGCCTCACGAGCTGGGCGCGCAGGCGCTCCAGATCCAGAGCGATCAGCCCCAGATAGGCAAAGCAAGCCTCCGGCTGCAACGCGAACTTCCTGAACAGGGCGCGCAAGTCCTGTTCGAGCTGCGCGCGCAGGCGCCAGCCGTCCCGCGCACCGGCCAGCCGGAAGCGCTCGATGTGCCGCGACAGCACCGTCACGATCGTCGTCATCGCCCTCCGCGATTCGCCGTCGCGGACGGGCCAGCACCGCTCCCATTCGGCAAGCCACGCGGCGCGCACCCGCGCCGGATCGGGCACCCGCCCTGCGCCTCGGCCTTCACGGGAATCGGCCGCGGTACGCGTGGCAAGCGCCGGGCGCCCCTCGCCCGCGTCAGCGACCAGCGCGCGCAAACCCGGCTCCCGCGTCATCCAGGAAAACAGCCCGCGGCCCGAAAGCAGGTGCGCCCGCGCCGGCAGGTCGAGCAACCGAGCGACCCGCCGCACCGCGGGTCCCCACGGCTCGGGCATCCAGCGCGCAACCTCCTGAATGTGCGAGCGGAATCGCTCGCGCAGCCGCGACTCGATCTGGTGCAAGTCGCCGGCCGCGTCGATGCCCGTGACCCAGGCGCGCAGCGGCGTGCCCTGCACCGAATCAAGGTAGGCACCGAGATCACGGACGCTGTCGAACTCCCGCCACAACGCCGCGCCCGGCCGAGCGCCGAATCGCGCCTGCATGCGCGCCTGTGCATACTCGATGGAACTCATTCCGCCGTCCCCGTCAGCTCCCGCGCCACGGCTGCTGCCGCCCGCTCCAGGTGCCTGCGGCCGGCGTCAGCCACGGGTTTCCCGGCCTGTTCCGGCTCCACGGCGCCCCCGATTTCCGCGATCTGCCTCTCGACGGCAGCGCCTTTGGCCTCCCGCAACCGGGCAAGGCGGTGTTCCGTGCGCGCGGCGATTTCTCCGGCCCGGCGATGCGCCTCCGCGACCCGCTGCGCGCACTCGGCCTTGCAGCGCGCGACGGCTTCCTGCGCTTCGCGCTCGGCCTGCAGCACGCGACCGATCGCCTGCTCGACTTCCGCGTCCTCGATCTGACCTGCCGGCATCGGTGTCCGCACCCCTTCTGCTGCGACGCAGGCGCGCCCGACGGGCGCCCGCATGACCGTAAATTACCGGCTTTGCGGGGCAGGAACTTGATATGGATCAAGGCATTAAAAAACCCGGCGGCGGCCGGGTTTTTATGCGGGTAACCGCGTCAGCTCATTTCTTCATCTTCGCGGCCGGTGCAGCGGGCGCGGCCATCATGCCCTTCTCCATCTTGTAGCGCTCGACGGCGCGATCCTGGGCTTTCGCAAGCGCCGCGGCAGCTTTCTTGGCCGCTTCGGCCGCCTTGGCCTTCTTCGTCGCGGCTGCGGCCTTGGCAGCATCGTCCATGGGCGGCTGCGGCAGTTTCGCGTATGCAAGGCCTACGGCACCCGCAACCAGCAGGGCCGGAACCACCATCCAGAATTTCGGCGCGTTCATAGTTTCCATCCCTCCTTCATCGCGGCAGCGCGCGCCGGCGATGCAGCTCCGCCTGCGGCAGTGGATTGACCCTTCACTTCGTTATACCAGTATTCGTGGTGCTCTTTCGCCCAGGCTTCATCCACCATGCCATCGTAGCGCATGGCGTCGTAGGCCCCTTCCACGCCTACCGTTCCCAGGTAGATGTGGCCGAGCATCATCGCGATGTAGACCACGGCGGTCACCGCGTGGATGACGTTCGAATACTGCATGACTACTCGCCCCTGGTCGAAGTTGGGGAACAACTGCACGAGCCCCGATGCTCCGACAACGATCGTGAACAGAAACAGCCCGAGCCAGAACACGACTTTCTCGCCGGCATTGAAGAAGCCCGACGGCACGTGCTCGCCGGTCAGCATGCCGCCGCCCTTGAGGAGCCACCGGATGTCGTGCGCGGCCGGCATGTTGCGCGCGAGGTAGGTGATGAACATCAAAGCCGCGGCAATCAGGAACACCGGGCCGACGAAGTTGTGAAGGTTCTTGGAGAGAATGGCCAGCCAGGAAAACAGCGTGTAGCCCAGCACCGGCAACGCGAAGTACTTGCCGAAAAGCATCACCAGGCCGGAGAGCGCCATGATCAGCCAGCTGATCCCAACGGTCCAGTGTATGGTGCGGTCCCACGGCGAGAGGCGCCGGATCTTCCTGCCGGTCAGCTGTCCGTGGACCTTGATCGGTCCCTTCCACAGATAATAGCCAAGGATGGCCAGGGCCGCGAGGACCAGCAGGTAGCCGCCATAAACCGTGACCGGACCGTTGCGGATCTCGCGCCAGATCTGGCCTTCGGTCTGCACCAGGACGTTGGTCTCGATTCCGCGCACCTGGGTGGTCTGGTATGGGTTCTCGCCCTTGCGCACATCGCGCCATAACGGCGCATTGTTGAGCGGTTGAACGATCTGCCGCTCGGCTTGTTGTTGCGCGGAGCCCTCGGCCGCAAGCGCAAACCGCGGAAGCAACATCGCAACAAGCGCGATGGAAAGCCACGCCACCCACCGCAACGCGAGATTGCCGTGCATCGAATTCTCCTTCACTGTCTTAATGGGCGATCACGCGTTCGTATTCGTTCTGACCGAGATTGCGAGCCTTGACGGCCTTTTCCCACGCCACCTTGTCGCCCTTGAATCGCTCGTTGTCCCACGGCTGGGTGTCGGGCTTGCCCTGGTACTTGCCCTGCTTGTAGACCGTAACCGTCGGCTTTTCGCCGCAGCCCCCCGCAACGAGCGGCAGCACTACAGCCATTGCCACTACCAGGATCCTTCTCATGACTTCGCTCCAGGTTGTGCCGGTGGTTTCTCGGGACGGCCATAGGCGGTGCCCCAGCCCCAGACCTCCGATCCCTTGCCGCGCGTGGTGACGCGCCTGCGGTAGATGTCGGCGATCACGTCGCCGTCACCGCCGAGCAGCGCCTTGGTCGAGCACATCTCGGCGCAAGCCGGGAGCTTGCCCTCGGCAATGCGATTGCGGCCGTATTTCTTGAATTCCGCATCCGAGAAATCGGGCTCGGGGCCGCCGGCGCAGAACGTGCATTTGTCCATCTTGCCGCGCAAGCCGAACGCCCCGTCCTGCGGGAACTGCGGCGCGCCGAACGGGCACGCGTAGAAGCAGTAGCCGCAACCGATGCATAGGTCCTTGTCGTGCAGCACGATGCCTTCCGACGTCTTGTAGAAGACATCCACCGGGCACACCGCCATGCACGGCGCGTCCGAGCAGTGCATGCAGGCGACCGAGATCGACTTTTCGCCGGGCGTCCCGTCATTGAGCGTCACCACGCGCCGGCGGTTGACGCCCCACGGGATCTCGTGCTCCTGCTTGCACGCCGTTACGCACCCGTTGCACTCGATGCAGCGTTCGGCATCCGCCAGAAATTTCATTCTTGCCATGGTGAGCTCCTCCGTCCTAGGCCTTCACGACCTGGCACAGCGTGGTCTTGGTTTCCTGCATCATGGTCACGATGTCGTAACCGTACGTCGTCGCGGTGTTGACGGCCTCGCCACGTACCCAGGGCGCCGCGCCCTCGGGGTACTTGTCGAGCAGGTCCTTGCCCATCCAATGCCCGGCGAAGTGGAACGGGCAGAACACCGTTCCCGATGCTACCCGCTCCGTGACCAGTGTCTTCACCTTCAGGCGCGCCTTGGTCGGCGTTTCGACCCACACGTACTCGTTGTTCCTCACGCCGCGGTTGTTGGCGTCCTTCGGATTGATCTCGACGAACATTTCCTGCTGCAGCTCGGCAAGCCACTTGTTGGTCCGCGTATAGTCACCGCCGCCCTGGTATTCGGTCAGGCGGCCGCTGGTCAGGATTAGCGGGTACTGCTTGCCTGCGTCCTTGTTCGCCTGCTGCACGGTCTTGAACAGGACCGGCAGGCGCCACCGGGTCTTCTGGTCGTCGTACGTGGGATACTTGTCGACGAGGTCCGCCCGCGGGCTGAACAGCGGCTCGCGGTGCACCGGGACCGGATCTGGGAAGTTCCATACATCCGCGCGAGCCTTGGCATTCCCGAACGGGTGCACGCCGTGGTTCTTCATCGCCACGCGGATGATTCCGCCCGACCTGTCGGTTTTCCAGTTCTTGCCTTCGGCCGCCTTCTTCTCGTCTTCGGTCAACTCGTCCCACCAGCCGAGCTTCTTCAGCAGCACGTGGTCGAACTCGGGGTAACCCGTCGTGAGATCGGCCCCCTTCGAATGCGAGCCGTCCTCCGCGAGCAGGTTTACTCCGTTGCGCTCGACGCCGAAATTGGCGCGGAAATTACCGCCACCGTCCATGATGTGCTTGGAGGTGTCGTACAGGTTGGGCGAACCTGGATGTTTCAACGCCGGCGTGCCGTAGCTTGGCCACGGTAGACCGAAGTAGTCGCCGTCCAGCACGTAGCCGGTCTTCGCGTCCTTGCCGCCCTTGGCCCGCAGGGTTTTCACGTCGAAGACGTGCATGTTGCGCATGTGCGCCTGCAGCCGCTCGGGTGATTGCCCCGTGTAGCCTATGGTCCACACGCCACGGTTGATCTCGCGCAGCACGTCCTCCGGGTCGGGCTCGAGCATACCGCCCTTGCCCTTCGCCAGCTTGATATTCTTGACGAACTCCTTGGCGTAGCCGAACTTCTCCGCGAGCTGGTACATGATCATGTGGTCGGTCCGCGACTCGAACAGCGGATCGATCACCTTCTCCCGCCACTGAATCGAGCGGTTGGAAGCCGTCGCTGAACCGCTTGATTCGTAATTCGTGGCCGCCGGTAGCAGGTAGACACCGTCCTGCCGCACCATCGCCGCCATCGCCGCGGTGGCGGTCGGGACGGGGTCGATCACCACCAAGAGGTCGAGCTTCTTCATCGCCTCGACCATCTCCTTGCCACGCGTTTGCGAATTGGGAGAATGGCCCCAGAAGATCTGCGCGCGTATATTCGGATCCTGATCGATCATCTCGTTTTTTTCGAGAACGCCGTCGATCCAGCGCGATACCGTGATCCCCGGCTTCTCCATCATCGCCTGCGAGGCAAAGCGGCCCTTCAGCCACTCGTAGTCCACGCCCCAAACCCCGGCCCAGTACCTCCACGAACCAGTTGCGATGCCGTAATAGCCAGGCAGCGAGTCGGGGTTTGGACCAATGTCGGTCGCGCCCTGCACGTTGTCGTGGCCGCGGTAGATGTTGCAGCCGCCACCGGCGACGCCGATGTTGCCCAGCGCGAGCTGGAGAATACAGGACGCTCTCACGATTGCGGTGCCGTTGGTGTGTTGGGTCTGCCCCATCGCCCACACGATGGTGCTGGGCTTGTTCTTCGCCATTTTTTCGGCGACGTCGCGCACCTCGGCTTCCTTCATGCCGGTGACCTTCTCGACCTCTTCCGGCGTCCACTTCGCGACTTCCTCACGCACTTTGTCCATGCCGTAGACGCGTGCCTTGATGTAGTCCTTGTCCTCCCAGCCGTTCTTGAAGATGTGGTGCAGCATGCCCCACAGGAACGCGACGTCGGTGCCAGAACGGATCCGGTAATAGGTATCCGCTCTCGCCGCCGTGCGGGTGAACCGCGGATCCACCACGATCACCTTGGCGCCGTTCTCCTTGGCGTGCAGTGTGTGCAGCATCGAAACCGGATGTGCTTCCGCCGCGTTGCTGCCGAAGAACAGAATGCACTTGGAATTCTGCTCGTCATTGTAGGAATTGGTCATTGCGCCGTAGCCCCACGTGTTCGCCACGCCGGCGACGGTGGTGGAATGGCAGATGCGCGCCTGGTGGTCCATGTTGTTGGTGCCGAACATGGACACGAACTTGCGGAACAGGTAGGAGTTCTCGTTGCTGTGCTTGGATGAACCGACCCAGTAGGTCGCATCGGGACCGCTTTCCTTGCGGATCGCGAGCAGCTTGTCGCTTACTTCCTTAAGCGCCTGGTCCCAGGAAATCTTCTGCCACTTGCCGCCCGCGAGCTTCATCGGGGACTTGAGGCGGTGCGAGTCAGCCGTCATACCATACTCGCGGATCGCCGCGCCTTTAGTGCAATACGCGCCGAGATTGATCGGCGAGTCGAACACTGGCTCCTGGCGGATCCAAACGCCGTTCTGCACCACGGCGTCGACCGCGCAGCCCACCGAGCAATGCGTGCAGACCGTGCGCTTGACTTCGATCTTGCCGCCACCCGCATCTTGCGCGGCCGCGGCCTTGTCGACGATGTTGAACGGCAGCTGCGACGCCACCGCGCCCGCGCCGAGCGCGACGCCCGAGCGCTGCAGGAACGTGCGACGGTCTAGGGTCCGGCCGAGCATCCCGGAAACCGAACGGGTGAGCCGGCCCTGCGCAGCGGAAACGCTCGTGGATTTTCGGGTGAGCAGCATGGCGGCCCTCTCAGACTTTGGTCGTGTCGTAATACTTGCGGACGTGCTCCGTAAGCTGATAGCCCTTGCCTACGGCCTCGGCTTTCTTGGACTGCGCTTGTGGCGCCTTGTTGGCGACTGCCGCCGCGGTGGCGACGCCACCGGCACCGACTGCCAACAGGAAATTACGGCGGGATAGCTTGGATGCTGGGACTTTCATCACATCCTCCTTGATATGAACCGTCAGCGTTTGTTGATTAAGTGAAAATTTACGCGGCAATCCAGCGCAAATCAACATCAATCTGTATGCGGTTTAAGAACGGGAATCGATTGGCGCCGGCTTCTGGCGGCATAGATGACATTCATTCTCATTTGGACTGGGGGTGGCAACTAATCTGTCATTTCGAATGCCGCCTTTTCAAGCTCGAAGAAAGCCCCCGCAAACGAGGCTACCTGTTTGTAAAAATTGGCTGAAGCTGCGTTTTGCACTGCAACACAGAAAGCAACGGCGCCGTGATAAACGAAGCTCTCGAAGAAACGCTGCTGTTCCTCCAAGGGGTAGCGACCTTCGATCAAACAGCGCATGACGTCACTGACCCCCGAAATGTGGTCCTCGACCTCGAACACGCGTTCACGGCGCGAGAGCCCCCATGCGGCAAGCTCGCCCCGCAACCTGACCAGGTAGCGGTCCGGCGCGGATGGCTCCGCGTAGGCGGACAGGTAGGGCGTCACCTCCGCTTTTCCGACCCCGACCAGCAGGCTGTCGTACTCCTGGCGCACGATAGCCGGGTAAGCGTTACGGCATGCGTCCTGCAGGTTGCGCCATGCCGCCACCAGTCCACTGCCATCAACCTGCCCTTCCCCGGCCTGGCCGCTGCGGGAGATTTCCGCCAGCAGGTTCGGGTCTGCCGGCGCGTAAAACAAGCGGCTCACCAGGCCGTACAGGTTGGCGCGCGCCAGCTCTTCCGGATCCTGCGCTGTGGCCGCCGTGCTGACGGTATCGGAATCGCTCACCCCCTCCTCACTCCTTCGCGGTTTCATCCAGAATGTTGCCGCTGTCCGCCTTTTCGAACATGTCCACCACGCGGCAGTCCTGGCACATTTGCAGGCGGCGCAGCGCTTTGGGGTCGCGGAACATCGCGTGGGCGGCAAGCTTGCCCAGCATGTTGTCGATGATGCGCTGGTTGGCGAACGGCTTGCCGCAGCGCACGCAGGCGAAGATCCTGTCCTCGTTCAGCACCGCGGGGTGGGTGGCCGAAGGCGCGAGCAGCAGCCGCGGCGCGAGCGCAATCGCGTCCTCCGGACAGGTCTTCTCGCACAGCCCGCACTGCACGCAGTTCCGCTCGATGAAGCGCAGCTGCGGCTTGTCCTTGGCGTCAAGGAGCGCCCCTTCGGGACAGGCGCCGACGCAGGCAAGGCACATCGTGCACTTCTGCCCGTCCACGAGCACCGCGCCGTAGGGCGCGCCCGCCGGCAGCGCCACCTCGTCCTTGCGCTGCGGCGCATGGCGCAGCAGGTGGTCGAACACGAAATCGAGCGTGGTGCGCTTCTCGTTCGTCAGGTTGAACGTCGCCGGCGACAGCGTGCGCGGACTTGCCGCTGTCCACACCGCAGTCTCCAATTCGGCCGGCGTGCCGGCCTTGATCAGCTGGAAGCGCTCTCCGTCCAGCCCCAGGCCGCTCAGGATGGCCCGGGCGAGCCCCATCTGGCGCTCGATCGCGTCGTGGTATCCGGACGGCTCCGAGCCCGTCGAGAGGACGATGAACCGCGCCGCGCCCAGAGCGATGCTGCCGAGCATCAGGTCGAGCCCGAGCGAGGCGATATGAAATACCTCGAGCGGGATCACGCGCGCGGGCAACCCCTTGCCGCGGCGTGCCATCCGCGCGACGAGCTCGCGCCCGTCCGTGGTGTTATGGAACAGCAGGCAGGCGCCCTCGCCACCCGCCTCGCGGTACACCTGCAGCACGGTCTTGATCCGCGTGCCCAGGTCCGCGACCCGCGGGTAGGCGTAGGTCATCGCCCCCGATGGACAGACGGTCGCGCACCCGCCGCAGCCCATGCACAGGTGCGGCTCGACCTTGATGCGGTTCTGTTCGAGCTCGCTCGTGATTGCCCGCGTCGAGCAGACGTCGATGCAGCGCGTGCAGCCGACTATCTCCGAGCGGCCGTGAGCGCAGATCTTTTCCCGGTACTCGAAGTACTTCGGCTTCTCGAATTCGCCGACGTGCTGCGTGAGCTCCTGCGCCGCGAGCGCCTGCCGGAGTGGATCGCGGCCCGGCGCGAAGTAGCCTTGGGGCGGCTGCGGCGAGCGGATCAGCGGCTCGCGGGAGAGGTCGAGCACCAGATCGAAAGCGTCGCTGCGCTGCGTCTCCTTGCGCTCGAAATCGATCGCGCCGATCTCGCCGCACGCCTTCACGCACTGGCGGTGCGCCTTGCACTTGCCGAGATCGATCTGATACGAAAAGTCAATCGCCTGCTCCGGGCAGACGCGGATGCAGGCGTTGCAGCGCGTGCAGGTTTCGAGGTCGATCGGGTTCGCCTGTTCCCATTCGACCTGGAACGCGCCAAGATAGCCGGTGACCACACCCGGCATCCCCGAGAACACGGGGTAACCGCGCACCGCGGGCAGCTCGTGGCGCTCCGCGTCGGCGGTTACGAGCACACTCACCGAGAGCTGCTCCGACAACCGGTCGGCCCACTCCAGCGCCGCGGGCCCTGGACCGATGACGAGCAGGCTCCCGCCGGACCGATACGACACCACCGGGACCGGCTCCGGATCGGGCAAGTCGGCGGCCGCGAGCAGCGCCGCGATCTTGGGCGTCGCGTTCTTCGCCTCGGCGGACCAACCCGCGGTCTCGCGGATGTTCACGAACTGGATGCCGGCGTTGCCCTTCAATTCGCCGTGCAGCTCGCCGAACAGAGGCGCTTCCTGCGTGCAGGCGACGACGAGATCGTCGCCCTTTTTCACCGCGGCCTCGAACGCCGCGATGTGCTTGCGGCAAAGCTCCGTATGCACCGCCGGCGCCGACTCGAGCTTCAGCGCGCGCGCCAGCGCTTTGCCATCGAGCGGCATGGTCCGGTTGCAATTGCAGATGAGCTTGTCTTTGGCCATGTTTCTCTGCCCGCGCCGCTTCAGGGCCGCGAGAGGTTACCGGGAGGATGGCGAAGCGTAGCGAATCGCGCTGCGCGGCGCCACTACGACGAGCCGGGAGGCTTCAATCCGCCGTCGGGAGGCGCGAGAGCCGCATCCGTGATGTCCGGGTGCGACTCGACGGCGGGCGGGGATTGCACAACCGGTGACTCGATCGCCTGCGCCGGCACGTCCTGCAAGGCCTGTTGCTCCTTTGCACGCTGCTCTTCGTCCTCCTTCGCCCACCGCAGGATGTTCTGCGCCTGCCGGAGCCCGGCCATCATTTCGGGCGGAATCGGCTCGGTCTTGCTGTAATCGTCGATGTAGACGTCGAGCCCATCCATCACGTTGAAGTGGGGGTCGCTGAAGAGCTTCTTGAGCGCCGCGCGGCGCAGGTCCTCGTCCACCTTGGGATGAAAGAAGGCGCGGTAATCGGAGTCGGGAGTCAGCTTGTCGAGTGGCGGCAGCTCTGGCGGCACCTTGGAGTCCACCACCTGGTCCGAAACTTTCTGGGGCGGCTGATCTTTCGCTTCCTGCTTCAGGCGCGACCAGCGCGAGAGAAAGGCTTCCTTGTCCTCTTCGATCGTCATCGCGTTACGTCCGGCGTTCCCGGCGTCCCGTCGCGGTGCGATGCTACGCCTTTATCCTTGCTGCTCGCGTAGCGCGGCTTCTTCCGCGGCTCGGGCTTGTAATGCTCAACGGCGAATTCGGCGATCCACGGCAGCCAATCGGCCGGCAACGCTACGCCATCCACGTTCTCGCCGCTATCGGCCCAGCGCGTGCCTTCGTTATAGCTGACGGTGAGCAGTTCCGGGCGCGCGATCTCATCGCGCAGGCGCCACAGAATGAACACCTTGGGCTGCGGAGAGGTGACGTTGAGATAGTAGCCCTCGGCCTCCGCGCGCTGCAGCTTGACGGTAAACCCCGAGAACAGGATCTGCGTCAGGCCGTCCTCCGCCACGATGACCTGCTCGCCGCTGCCTGGCGGCAGCAGATCACGGACTACCCCCTTCGCCTCCCAATTTTCCGTCGCCCAGCGGTTCGCCAGCCGCACCCGCTCCATGATGACGGCGATGGGGTACGGGGCAATGGGATTCGGATTCAGTGCGGCATTTTCCTGCATGGCCGGGATTGTGCGCCACGCGTCGCCACCGCGCAACAGGAAACGCACCCAAATACTTGATTTGCAAACAGTGTTTTCCTTGCGGGAGGCCGGCTCGTTTGGGATAATCGCAAACAATACGTTTCTCGCCCGAGCCGGCCTTATGTCCAATCCTCAAATTGCATTACCCGCGCGCGACCGCCGGGGACGGGCGCTGCGCGACCTGCGCATTTCGGTCACGGACCGCTGCAATTTCCGCTGTGTCTACTGCATGCCGAAGGAAGTGTTCGGCAAGGACTACCAGTTCCTGGAGCGCCGCGAGATCCTCAGCTTCGAGGAGATCGCGCGGCTGGCGCGCGTATTCCGCGACCTTGGCGTAGAGAAAATCCGGCTCACGGGCGGGGAGCCGCTCGTCCGCCGCAACCTCGAGCAGCTGATCGAGATGCTCGCGCGCATACCGGGACTCGATCTCACGCTGACCACCAATGGCTCCCTGTTGAGCCGCAAGGCGCGCGCGCTGCGGGATGCCGGTCTGAAACGGATCACCGTCAGCCTCGACTCGCTGGACGATGCCGTCTTCCGGCGCATGAACGACGTCGACTTTCCGGTCACCCGCGTGCTGGAGGGCATCGAAGCCGCGGCCGCGGCCGGGCTCTCGCCCGTCAAGGTGAACATGGTGGTCAAGCGCGGCGAGAACGAGGACAGCGTGCTGCCGATGGCGCGGTTTTTCCGCGGCAGCGGCCACATTCTGCGCTTCATCGAGTACATGGACGTCGGCCACACCAACGGCTGGCGCCTCGATGACGTCGTCACCGCGCGCGAGATCGTCGGCATGATCGGCGCCGAGGCGCCGCTCGAGCCGCTCGATCCCAACTACCGGGGCGAAGTCGCGGAACGTTGGCGCTACCGCGACGGCAGCGGCGAGATCGGCGTGATCGCCTCGGTCACCCAGGCCTTCTGCCGCGACTGCACCCGTGCCCGGATTTCCACGGAGGGCAAGCTTTACACCTGTCTCTTCGCCACCGCCGGGCACGACCTGCGGGCGCCGCTGCGCGCCGGCGCCTCCGACGGCGCGCTCCGGGAGGCGATCGCCGCGGTCTGGTCGCAACGGACCGACCGCTACTCCGAGATTCGCACCGCCAATACCGCCAAGCTGCAGAAGATCGAGATGTCCTACATCGGCGGCTGACATCAGGATCGAGGATCTAGGATTGAGTATTGAGCGAAACCATCCGCTTCACCAGAAACTTCCTCAATCCTCAGTCCTCATTCCTCAATCCTCAATCCTCGTCATGGAAAAGCCCTACCGTCCCAACATCACCAGCGCCGGCCGGCCGCTGACCTTCGAGGTCGAGGCCGTGAACGAGCGCGGGGAGCGGCTGCCCACGCCGATCGCCGGAGAACACCCGCTCACGCTCTACCTCGACAAGCGCGAGATCGTCACGCTCATGACGCTCGGGCAGGCGCCGGAGGCGCTCACGATCGGTTATCTCCGCAACCAGCGCCTGGTGGGCTCGATCGAGGAAATCGCCGCGGTGCAAGTGGACTGGGAAACCGATTCGGCCGCCGTCACCACGCGCAAGGGCGCGAAGGGCGCAGACAGGAAACTGAGGGACAGGCTGAAGAAGCGCACCGTCACCACCGGCTGCGGGCAGGGCACCGTCTTCGGCGACCTGATGGCGGAGATCGACGCCATCGAGCTGCGCGACGACGTGCGGCTGACGGAGGAATCGCTCTACGCCCTGCTCGACGCCGTGCGCCGGCACGAGACCATCTACAAGAGCGCCGGCGCGGTGCACGGCTGCGCGCTCGCCGCCGCGGGCGAGATCCTCTACTTCATCGAGGACGTCGGCCGCCACAACGCGGTGGACGCCATCGCCGGGCGCATGTGGCTCGACCGCGTGGATGGCTCGGACAAGATCTTCTACACCACGGGCCGGCTCACCTCGGAAATGGTGATCAAGGCCGCGCAGATGCGGATCCCGTTCCTGGTGTCGCGCTCGGGGCTGACGGAAATGGGGCACCAGATCGCGCGCCAGGTGGGCATCACCATGATCGGCCGCGCCGTGAACAAACATTACCTGCTGTTCACCGGCAACCACCGATTCGTAAAGCAGATCATGCCAACGATGTTGGCGTAATCTGCTTTACGAATTACCAGTCACGAGACTCGGGCTGGTGGACGGGCACGCTTGAGCTCTTCAACGCACACCTCATCCCTCATCCCTCATCCCTCATCCCTCGTCACCGGCGTGATACTCGCCGGTGGGCTGGGCCGCCGCATGGGCGGCGTCGACAAGGGCTTGAAGCTGCTGCGGGGCAAGCCGATGGTGGCGTGGGTGATCGAGCGCTTCGCGCCCCAGGTCGCCGAAATTCTGATCAACGCCAACCAGAACGGCGAGGCGTACGCGCGGTTCGGCTACCGCGTGATCCCGGATGCCATCGGCGGTTTCGCAGGCCCGCTCGCCGGCCTGCACCGCGGACTCGCGGAGGCGGCGCATGAGCTGGTCGCGACCGTGCCCTGCGATTCGCCGTTCCTGCCGGGCGACCTGATCGCGCGCCTGCGAGCTGCGCTCGATCGCGAGGATGCCGAGGTCGCGGTGGCAAAAACCGGCAATCAGCCGCACCCCGTGTTCTGCCTGTGCCGCAAGCGGGTGCTGGCCGGCCTGACCGAGTTTCTAGCCGGCGGCGGCCGCAAGATCGACGCCTGGTACGCGCGTCTCAAGGTGGTCGAAGTTCCGTTCGACGACCAGGCTGCGGCGTTTTCCAATATCAACACCGAGGACGAGCTGCGGCGTCTCGACAGCGGGCCCCTGCCGGGCTAACCCGGCAGCCGGTTCGCTTCCCGCAGCGCGCCAAGCAGGCCCACCTGCGGATTCTTCACCACGTGCACCGGCAGGCTTGCCAGCAAGTCGCGGAAGCGTCCCTTGTCGGCGAAAGCGCGGATGAAATCGCCCTCCTGCAGCCTGGAAGCGAGCTTGGGCGCGATGCCTCCCGCAATGAAAACCCCGCCGCCCGGCAGCGTCGCCAAGGCCATGTTGCCGGCGAAAGCGCCATAGACCGCGATGAAGAGATCCAGCGCGCGCACAGCGAGCGGGTCGAGCTTGGCGGTTGCGAACTCCGCGATCAGCTCGGCGGTATCGTTGCGCGTGTGCGAGGCGTCGAGCAGCTGCCGCGACGGCATGCCGGCGCCGCTTTCCTGCAGGAAGCTGAAAATGCGCATCAGGCCCGGCCCGGAGACGACGCGCTCGTACGAAACCCGCCCGAACGTGCGGCGCAGGTGCACGAGAAGCCGGTCCTGCAGCTCGTCTACCGGGGCGAAATCGGTGTGGCCGGCTTCCGAGGGATACGCGTGATAGCCGTCCTTCTGCCAGGTCAGCAGGCAGACGCCGAGGCCGGTGCCCGCGCCGATGACGATTCGCGTGCCGCGCTCGACGGGATGGCCGGCCTGCAGCGTTTCGATGTCCGCAGCGGTCAGGCTTGCGATCCCCTCCCCTGCCGCGGCGAAATCGTTGATGAGCCTCGCCACGGGCAGCCGGAAAGCGCGCTCCAGCGCCGCGCCATCCACTTTCCAGCCCAGATTGGTCAGCGTGGACGCGTTGTCCGCGACCGGTCCGGCCACCGAGAAACAGGCAGCGCCGATCGCCGTGCCGCGCGTCCCGACCTCCGCTCGGCCCAGAAAATGCGCGACGATTTCCTCGAGACCGCTGAAATCCTGGCTCGCGTAGACGCGTTGCGCGATGATCGCGGGGCCGGGTCCCGCCGCCGCCAGCACGATCGCCGTCTTGGTGCCCCCGACATCGGCCGCAAGCAGATAGCGCCGCGCCATGCCCCGGCCCGCCTTCACGCGAACAAGGCGGTCTGCCGCTGCGATGGCTCCTCGCCCAGCGCCTCCGGCTCCGCGATGAAGTAGCCCTGGGCGTAGTCGAGCCCGAGCTCGGTGATGCGCGCCAGCGCCGCGGCGTCCTCCACCGATTCGGCCACCGTGCGCATGCCCAGGATGTGGCTGATGCGGTTGATGGAATCCACGATGGCGTAGTCCATCGGATCGGAAGCCATGTCCTTGATGAATACGCCGGCGATTTTGAGGTAATCCACCGGCAGGTATTTGAGATAGGCGAAGGATGACATGCCCGTGCCGAAGTCGTCGAGCGCGAAGCGGCAGCCCATCCCCTTCAGCTCGTGCATCAGCTCCGCCGCCTTGGAGAGGTTGGAGATCGCGGTGGTTTCCGTGATCTCGAAGCACAGCAGCCCGCTCGGCAGCTGGTAGCGGGTGAGGAGGTTGCGCAGGAAATCCGGGAAGCTCCTGTCGTTGATGCTCGCGCCCGATAGGTTGACCGAGTAGAAGCCGCGCTCGCCGCTGCCGTGCAATTCGTGCGGAATCGCGCCGGCCGCCCACTGCCGGCCCAGAAATTCCACCAGCGAGCTCACCACCCAGCGCTCGATCGAGGTGAGCAGGTTGTAGCGTTCCGCGGCCGGCATGAACCCGGCGGCCGGCACCGGGTTGCCGGCGCGGTCCAGCATGCGCACCAGCACCTCGTAGTGCTGCTCGCGCCGCGGCGCGCCGTCGAGCGGCGCGATGCGCTGGCGATAGAGCCGGAACCGCCCGTGCTCGAACGCCCCGGTGATCTGCGACACCAGTTGCAGCTCCTCACGCCGGCTGCCGTAATCGGGAACCTGCGGCTGATGGACCTGCACGCGATCCCGCCCCCGGTTCTTGGCGTCGTAGCAGCAGGCATCGGCGGCGGCGAGCACCTGGTTGAGGTCGCCGCTCGCCGCGGTCAGGGGCACGAGCCCGATGCTGACCCCGACGCTGAACGTCTTGCCCTCCCACACGAAGCGGAACTCGCGCACGGTCTCGCGCAACGCATTGGCGATGCGCAACGCCTGCTCGAGCGGGCACGATTCGAGCAGCGCGCCGAACTCGTCGCCGCCCAGGCGCGCGAGGGTATCGCTGCCGCGCATGCGCGAGAGCATGATCACGGTCAGCTGGCGCAGCAGCTCGTCTCCGGCGCTGTGCCCGCAGGTGTCGTTCACCGCCTTGAAGCTGTCCAGGTCCATGAACAGGAGCGCGTGCTCGCGCCGCTGCGTCCGCGCGGTCTCGATCAGCTCGGCGAGCCGCCGCTCGAACTCCCGCCGGTTCACCAGCCCGGTGAGGGCGTCGTGGCTCGCCTGCCAGGTGAGCTGCTGGGCCATGGCCCGGATCTGGCTCACGTCGTGGAACACCACGATCATGCCGTGCACGGCGCCATCGCGCCCGCAAATGGGGGCGTGCGAGTAACGCACCGGGCACTCGCGCCCGCTGCGGTCGAGCAGCCGCACCGCGATCGGCTCCGCATCCCCGGCGCCCTGCTCGCCGGTCAACGGCAGGGTCTCGATCGCGCTCCCGCTGCGCTCGTCGACGACGCGAAAGACATCACTGAGCCGCCGCCCGGCCGCCTCGTGGCAGGACCAGCCCAGGTAACGTTCGGCCACGGGATTCAGGTATTCGATGCGGCCGGCGGCGTCCGTGGTGATCACGCCGTCAACGATCGAATGGAGCGTGACTTCCGCGAGCTCCTTCTCGCGCTCGAGCCGCTCCTCGGTCGTGACGATGATGCGGATCACCACCACCGCGATCACGATGCCGGCGATCAAGGCCAGGATCCCGCCCGCGCCGATCAGCAGGAATCCGTTGCGCATGCCGTCGTTGGCGGCCGCGATCTCCTGCGTGGTCCGGGCATGACTGGACTCCAGCAGCAGGTAAAGGGTCTCCTGCAGACGGCTGTCCACCATGACCGCCTGGGTGAGATTGAGCTCCGAGGCGGTGGCGATACCGCCGCGCATCAGCAGCGCGACGATCTTGTCGCCGAGCGCGAGCGCGATTCCCGCCGCCGCCACCGCCGCGTCGCGCGCGTCGCGCTCCGCGCCGTCCACCGGCAGCGCCCGCACCCTCTCGACCGCGCGCGTATAGGCGGCGATGGCCGCCTGGTAGCGGGCGAGCACGGCCTGCCGGGCCTGCGGGGATTCCGCCGCGAACATCCGGTCGATCAGTCCGGCGCGCTGGCCGTTGGCGAGAAAGAGCCCCGAGATCGCGCCGATCTTGTTGCCCTGTGCCTCGCTGAGCGCGTTGACCTGCCGGTTGAACGACTCGATACGCGCGATCCCGAGCGCGATCAGCGCGGTCAGCACCGAGAGCAGCAGCCCGAAGCTGGCAAACAGCAGGATTCTCGACCGGGAGTTGGCGAGCGACGCTGTCATCGCGCGGCGGCCCGCTCTGCCGTTTCCGCGACCTCTCCCCGGAGGCGTGCCGCGGGGTCCTGACGGTAGAACGCCGCCAGTTGGCGATAGACCTCGCCGTACTCGGCGAGGACCGTCTCCGGGATCTCGAAAAATGCTTCGCTCAGCACGGCGAAGAACTCGGCGGGATTTTCGGCTGCATAGGGGTCAAGCCCGGTCGGCGCCCGGCGCTCCACGCGATCGCGGAAGTGCTCGTAGGCCGCGCCGAAGGCGCGCGACCACCCGCCCCGGTCCATGCCGGCATGCAATGGCGGAAACCCGTTGGCATCGCCGTTCAACATGTCGAGCTTGTGCGCGAACTCGTGGAGCACGACGTTGTAGCCGCGCGCGTCGCCGCGCAGCTCCGCGTCCGCCCAGGACAGGATCACCGGCCCGCTGAGCCAGGACTCCCCCGTCATCGGCGCCTCGACGTGGTGGGCGATGCCGTCCTCGTCCACGTACTCGTAATCGGCGACGAACTCATCCGGGTACACGATCACCTCCACCCAGCCGCGATAGTAGTCGAGGTCGAGGTTGAGGATGAGGATACAGGCCTGCGCCGCGATGCTCATGCGCATTTCGTCACCTACCGCGAGACCGCCCGCGCCGACAACCGACTTCTCGTGCAGGAACAGGATCACCCAGTCGCGCAGCCGCGCCTGCTCCTCCTCCGGCAGCGCGCGGGTGAAAGGATAACGCTCGAGCACGGCGCGCCACAGGCTCTCGTCAAGGGCGGATCGGCCGAGGATCCGCGCCCGGCGCCAGTTCCTGAACCATTGCATGGCTGACGAGGGCCGCCTACGTCTCCGGCGCCGCCCGCGGCGCGGACGCGGCGACCCGGGACCGGGGCAATTGGTCGCAGGCAAATCGACGCAGCCCCGTCACTTGCTCCCCTTGCCATCGTCCCGGAGTTCCACCACCCTGAGCGACGCCGCTTCCGGCGGCTCCACCTCAGCCGCCTCGATGCGCTGGAACTGCTGGGAGATCTTCCCGCCGGTGACCTGGATCCGGTCCACGTCGTCGGCGGCCTGCCGGATATGGCGCGCCAGGTCCTTCAACCGCTCGTCGAAGCGGCCGAACTCCACCGCGAGGCGTTTCAGCGCCTCGCGGATGACGTCGATCTGCTTGCGGGTCTCGACGTCCTTCAGCACGGCCCGCGCGGTGTTGAGCACTGCCATCAGCGTGGTCGGCGAGACGATCCAGACGCGCTTCGAGTTGGCGTAATCCACGACTTCGGCGTGATAGGCGTGGATTTCGGCGAACACCGCCTCCGCGGGCACGAACATCACCGCGCCGTCCGAGGTCACGTCCGGCAGGATGTATTTCCTGCCGATGTCGTCCACGTGCTTCCTCATGTCCGCGCGGAACTGCCGCTGCGCGGCGGCGCGCTCCATGTCGTTCGCGCCCTGCGCGAGCATCCTGTGGTAGTTCTCGAGCGGAAACTTGGAGTCCACGCACACGAGACCCGTCGGCTCGGGCAGCTTGAGCACGCAGTCCACGCGCGCGCCGTTCGGCAGCGTGTACTGCATCTCGTAGGCCGCTGGCGGCATGACGTTCCTCACCAGCGCTTCGAGCTGAACCTCGCCGAAAGCGCCCCGGGACTGTTTGTCCCCGAGCAGCTCCTGCAGGCTCACGACGCTGCCGGTGAGCGTCTCGATCTTCTTCTGCGCCTCGTCGATCGTGGCAAGGCGCTGCATCACGCTGACGAAGGTCTCGTTGGTTTTCCTGAAACCCTCGTCGAGGCGCTCGTTCACTTTTCCCGCGATCTGCTCAAGCCGCTGGTCGATGCGGGCGTTGAGTTTGTCGGTGGTATCGCCCAGGCTCGCCGCCAGCGAGAGCTGGAGCCGGTGGAGGGTTTCGCGCGTCTGGTTGAGCTCTTCGGACAGCCGCGAGGTCAGGCGGTCGGACTGCTGGGCGAGCCCGCCGTGCAGGTCGCCCAGCATCGCGCGGTGCTTTTCTTCGAGCGCACGCGCGAGTTCCTGTGACAGCGCTCTCACCGCAGCGGCATTCGCTGCCAGCCTTGCGATCAGCACGGCCAGCGCAACCAGGACGGCGAGCGCCAGAACCGCGAAAAAAACGTCGGGCATCGCCTGGGGAGTATATCAGCGGGCGGCGCCTGGCAGGATGCTCATCCCATCGCCCGCAGGACGTTGAGGGGCGGCACCGTGACCACCCGGCGCGTACCGAGATAGCCGGCAACGGACACCCCCAGCGCGCTGCCCGCGACACCGATCACCCACACCCACGGATCCAGCGCGTACTGCAGTTGCAGGAAGCGGTGTGCGATGAAGTAGGCCAGGCCGGTTGCCCCGACGGCCGCCACGAGGCCTGAAACGACGCCGATGAGCACGAATTCGGCGAGGTGGGCGCGATGGATCTGGCCCCGGCTCGCCCCGAGGGCGCGCAGGAGGGTCGCCTGGTAAACGCGCTCGTCGTGCGTGCTCGCCACGGCGGCGTAAAGCACCACGAGCCCGGCGACGAGCGTGAACAGGAATACGAACTGCACGGCGCGCGCCGCCTGTTCCATCATCCGCTGCACCTGCGCCAGCGCCTGCGCGATGTCGATCAGCACGACGTTGGGAAACGCCCGCACCAGGGCGTTGAGAAACGCGACGCGCCCCGAAACGAGATGGAAGCTGGTGACGTAGGTCGCGGGATATCCTTCGAGCAGGCCCGGGGGGGACACCACGAAGAAATTCACGTTGAAGCTGTCCCACTCCACGCTGCGCAGGTTCGTGACGGTGCCGGCAACCGGGGTCCCCGCGACGTCGAAGGTCAGCACGTCGCCCGGGTGGATGCCGAGCGCCTCGGCCAGCCCGCGCTCGACCGAGAACTGATCGGCGCGCGCGCTACCCCCGTCCCACCAGAGGCCGGCGACGACGCGATTGTCGGGCTGAAGGCGCGTCGCCCACGAGAGGTTGAATTCCCGGGTGACGAGCCGCCTGGCCCGGTCGTCGGCGTAGTTTTCCGCCGATACGCTTCGATCGCCGATCCGGACCAGCCGGCCGCGCACCATCGGAAAGATCTCCGGGAGTGCCAGCCCGCGAGCGCCAAAAAAGGTCCGGATGGGCTCCACCTGGTCGCGCTGGATATTGATGGCGAAGCGGTTGGGGGCGTCCGGCGGCAGGCTCTCGCGCCAGTTGCGGAGCAAGTCGGTGCGGATCACGGTGAGCGTGAGCAATGCCATGACGCCGAGCCCCAGCGCGACCACTTGGAGAATCGTGCCGAGCGCCCGGCGCTGCAGGCTCGCAACGCCGAAGCGCCACGACACGCCCCGGCTACGCAAGGTTCCGAGCGCGCGCAGGAGCAGCCAACTCAGGGCGAATGCAGCGGCTATCGCCAGGGCAAACCAGCCGAGCACCGTGAAGCCCAAACGCGGCTCCTGCGCCTGCCACAGAACCAGGCCGGCGATAACCGCGACACCCAGAACATAGCCCATCGCGCCCGAGACCCGGGGGGGCCCCAGCTCACGCCGCAGCACGCGCAGCGTCGGCACGTGCGCGAGGCTCGCGAGCGGAGGCAGGGCAAAGCCCAGCAAGAGCAGCATCCCGATCAACAGGCCCTGGAAGGCCGGCAACACGCCCGCCGGGGGCAGCGTCACTGCAATGACTTCGCCCAGCCAGGCAGTCAGCGCCAGTTGTGCTGCTGCGCCGATCGCGACACCGGTCGCGGCGGAAAGCGCGCCGAGCATCGCGAAATGCATGACGTGAAGGCGCGCGATGAGCGACTGCTTCGCCCCGAGGCAGCGCATCATCGCACAGCTGTCCAGGTGGCGCTGAAGGTAGCGCCGCGCCGCGAGCGCGATCGCCACCGCGGCCAGCAGCACGCTGGTCAGGGCGGCCAGATTGAGAAACCGGCCGGCGCGCTCGAGCGCCGAGCGCAGCTCCGGCCGGGCATCCCGGATTCCCTCCAGCCGCTGGCCCGGGCGCAGCCGCGTCTGTGCCCACGCTCGATACTGCTCGAGCGCCTCGTCGTTACCGGCGACGTGCAGCCGATAGCGAATGCGGCTGCCGGGCTGGACGAGACCGGTGGCAGCCAGATCAGAGGCGTTGAGCATGACTCGCGGCGCCCCGCTGAGAAAACCCACATCTACGCCCGGCTCGTGGGTGATGATGGCGGCCACCTTGAAATCACGCTGGCCCAGCGTGATTCGCGATCCCGGATCCAGTTCGAGCGAAGTGTAGAGCCGCTCATCCACCCAGACTTCGCCCGGTTCGGGAACCGCGCCGGCCCGGCGGTCGGGCGCGAACAGGCGATCCGCGACGCGCAGTTCCCCTCGCAGCGGATAGCCGGGCGTGACAACCTTGACGTCGGCCAGGACGCTACGGTCTCCCCGCATCGCCATGCTGGGAAAGCGCATGACGTCGAGGGCCGACAGCCCGCGGCGGGCCGCATCCTCCTTGAGCTCCAGCGCGAGCGGCCGCGAATCGGCGATCACGAGATCGGCCCCGAGCAGACGGTTCGCCTGCTGGTCGAGCGCCCCTCGCACGCGACTGGCGAAAAAGCTCACCGTGGTGACGGCCGCGACCGCGACCACGATGGCAACCGCTATCAGCGTGAGCTCCCCCGCGCGGTAATCCCGCGCCAATAAGCGGCCGGCCAGCCTGATTTCCCGTGTGAGCTTCACGATCAAAATCCCTGACCGCAAAGGCGCAATGACGCGAAGTATTCGCAAAGAAAACAATGATCCATATATTGTCGTACTCTGCGCTACCTTGGCGCCTTTGCGCCTTTGCGCCTTTGCGATTAACTGTCGTTGACCTGCAGCCGACCGGCTGCAAGATGCAGCACGCGGTCGCAGCGCCGGGTCAGCGCCTCGTCGTGGGTCACGAGCAGCAGCGTGGTCCCGCTTTCACGGTTCAACCCGAACAGCAGCTCGATCACCTGCGCGCCGGTGGCCGCGTCGAGGTTGCCTGTCGGCTCGTCGGCGAACAGCAGCTTGGGCCGCGTCACGAACGCGCGCGCGATCGCCACCCGCTGCTGCTCGCCGCCCGAGAGCTGCTTCGGGTAGTGCTGGACACGATCGCCCAGGCCCACGCGCTCCAGCATCGCCAGCGCCGGTGCGCGCGACTCCTCGACGCCGGCCAGCTCGAGCGGCAGCATCACGTTCTCCAGCGCCGTCATCGCCGGCAGCAGCTGGAACGACTGGAACACGAAACCGACCATCCGTCCGCGTAATGCGGCGCGCCCGTCCTCGTCGAGCGCGAACAGCTCGTGCCCGTCGATTCTCACCGACCCCGTGCTCGGCGTGTCGAGTCCCGCCAGCAGCCCGAGCAGGGTGGACTTCCCCGATCCCGAGACACCCATGATGGCGACCGCCTCGCCGGCGCGGACTTCGAAGCTCACATCGCTCAGGATGGTCAGTCCGCCGCCTCCGGTGATAACCTGCTTGCCCAGTCCCGAGGCCCTGATGATGGTCTGCGCCAGGTTTTTCGACATGGTCGTGCGTTCAGTGATTACGTGCGCGCTCGCCCTTGCGGCCGCGGCGTCCTGCGCCGCGACCCTGATGGTGTATGGGGACAGCCTGTCCGCCGGCTACGGCCTGTCGCAAGAACAAGGATGGGTCAACCTGCTGGCGCGGCGCCTGCACGCGGAACAGCTGGATTATAAGGTAGTAAATGCGAGCATCAGCGGCGAGACCACGCTCGGCGGCCGCAATCGCATCTCAGCCACGCTCAAGCAGCACCGTCCCGCGATCGTTATCCTGGCGCTGGGCGCCAACGACGGCCTGCGCGGCGCGAGCCTCGACGCCATGCGGGCAAATCTCGAAGCGATGGCGGATGCCTGCCGCCGCGCCCGGACCCGCGTCCTGCTGGTCGGCATGCGCCTGCCTCCCAACTATGGTACGGCCTATGCCGACAAGTTCCGGCTCGTCTTCAGCGAAGTCGCCCGTCGGAAGAAACTGCGCCTCGTGCCATTCCTGCTCGACGGGTTCGCCGAGAAGCGGGAATATTTCCAGCCCGACGGAATCCATCCGACCGCCGAGGCGCAGCCGATGATGCTCGAGACGATGTGGAAGGAGTTGTGGCCGCTGCTCACGCAGCCATGAATACCCCATTTCAGCCTGTCGGCTCGACGCTAACCAGGAGCAACTACCCCTGCAGACACACCCGCCGTTGATGACGCCGAGTCCGACAGGCCGCTAGCAGCCTGTCGGACTTGAAGCTCAGACAGGCTGCTAAATGCAAAACCGCCCGCAGACTTGCGACAGAGCGGGGTGAAAAGACTTGTTTTGACCGTCAATAAGTACACGAGCGGGGCCGAATTCATGTATATCGAATCCAATTGCGCTGTTTGCCTGCGGGCGGTTTTGCCTAAGGAGTGTGTCGGGACAAAGTCCGACACACTCCTAGGTCACGGTGATACGCGGCTCGCCGCCCGCAAGCCTGCCGATCTGTGCCGCGTATTCGAATCCCTCCTGCTTGAAAACGTCCAGCACTTCGGGAACGATGGCCCGATCGCACGCCACCAGCAGCCCGCCGCTGGTCTGCGGGTCGGTGAGGATTTTCCGGTGCCACTGAGGGCTGCCTGCCGGCAGGGTCACGGCGTGCTGATAGCTGCCCCAGTTGCGGTCGGATGCGCCGGTGGCATGGCCCGCCTGGACCATTTGGCGCGCCGCCGACAGGATCGGAATGCGCTCGAAATCCAGCGTGGCCACAAGCTTCGAGCCGCGGCAGATCTCCAGCAGGTGCCCGAGCAGGCCGAATCCGGTGACATCCGTCAGCGCATGCACCCGCTCCATCGCGGAGAGCCGGATGCCCGGCGTGTTGAGCTGGGTCGCGGATTCGAGCATCTGTTGATAGGCCGTCTCCTTGAGCTCCCCTTTCTTGAGCGCTGCCCCGAGGATGCCGATGCCGAGCGCCTTGCCCAGGATCAGGGCGTCACCCGTCCGCGCCCGGTCGTTGCGCTTCACCCGGGCCGGATCGATCAGGCCGAGCGCCACCAGTCCGTAGATCGGTTCCGGCGAATCAATGGAGTGGCCACCGCCGATCGGCACGCCCGCCCGCGCGCACACATCGTGGCCGCCAGCGACGATGCGCTTCACCGCATCCATCGGCAGCTTGCCGAGCGGCACCCCGAGCAGCGCCAGCGCGAGAATCGGCTTCGCGCCCATGGCATAGACATCCGAGATCGCATTGGTGGCCGCAATGCGCCCGAAATCGTACGGGTCGTCGACGATGGGCGTGAAAAAATCCGTCGTCGCGACCAGCGCCTGGCGGTCATTGATGCGGTAGACCGCGGCGTCGTCGCTCGACTCGTTGCCGACCAGCAGGTCCGGGAACCCCGCCCCGGCCGGCAACCCCGCAAGCACCTCGCTCAGCAACGCTGGCGTGAGCTTGCAGCCTCAGCCGCCGCCGTGCGACAGCTGGGTGAGCCGGATGCGTGAGTCGGATGGATTGTTCATGATTTCCCGTAAAATAACCGCCGATGCACGCAGCCAACAACCCTCATCGGGGCGAAAAACAGCGCGTTGCGACAGGGATTGCCGTGCGTGGACCCGCGCTCGTAACCGTAGCACAACTGCCCGAGTTTGACGAGATTATCGACGTCCGTTCCGAGGACGAATTCGCCGAAGATCACGTCCCTGGCGCAATCAACTGCCCCGTGCTCGACAACGACGAGCGCGCCCGTGTCGGCACGATCTACAAGCAGCAATCCCCGTTCGAAGCCAAGAAAATCGGGGCGGCGTTGGTCAGCGCCAACATCGCGCGGCACCTGCAGCAACGCTTCCTCGGACGGCCGCGCGAATGGCGCCCGCTGGTCTATTGCTGGCGCGGCGGCAGCCGCAGCGACGCCTTCGCCCACGTGCTGCATCAGGTCGGGTGGCACGCAGCCCGTCTGGATGGCGGCTACCGCGCCTACCGCCGTGCCGTCGTGGCGCAGATGGCCGAACTGCCCCGGCGGTTTCGCTGGCGCGTGGTCTGCGGACTCACCGGCACCGGGAAAAGCCGCCTGTTGCGAGCGCTGCGGGAGGCGGGCGGGCAGACGCTCGATCTCGAGGCGCTAGCCGCGCACCGCGGGTCGGTCCTGGGAGATCTCCCCGGCTCACCGCAGCCCTCCCAAAAGCTGTTCGAAAGCCGGATCTGGTCCGCGCTCACGGGATTCAATCCGCCGCGCGAGGTCTTCGTCGAGGCGGAAAGCAAGAAGATCGGGGCGCTGCGCGTGCCGGATGCGCTGATCGAGGCGATGTGGGCAGGCGAATGCATCGTTCTCGAGGCGACCATCGGCACGCGGGTCGAGCTGCTCCAGCAGGAGTACTCCCATTTTTTCGAGCAGGTCGGGCTGCTGGGCGAGAAGCTGGCATGCCTCGCGCCGCTGCACGGGCACGCGATCATCGAGAAATGGAAGGTTCTTGCTCGTGCCGGAAGCTGGAGCGAGCTGACCTCCGATCTCCTCATTCGGCACTACGATCCCGCCTACACGCGCGCCATTGCCAAGCACTATCCCGCGCTCGGCCGCGCCCCGAGGCTCCAATTAAGCGATACGAGCGACGCGTCATTCAAGGCGCTCGCCCAGCTCTGCTTGGACCAGTCACGAGTCACGAGTCACGAGTCACGGATCCTGTGAAGCTCGCCCTGCGAATCGAGGTTGCGACGTTGCGCGGCACGCGCGAGGCCGCGCCGCGGATCGCGGCCATGCTGAAGGAGCACCGCGCCGGCGCGACCTTCCTGTTCAGTCTCGGCCCCGACCGCACCGGCCGCGCCCTTGCCAGCCTGCCGCGCGTTCCACGGCTAAGGTGTTACGGCCCCGTCGCACTCTTGTCGGGGACGCTGCTGCCCGCAGGGGATATCGGCGTCCGCTGCGCGGATGCGATGCGAGCGGTTCGAGCGGACGGATTCGAGGCGGGAATCCTGGCGTTCGACCGTGCCGACTGGGTGCGCCATGCGGTATACGCCAGCGAGTCCTGGACCCGCGCGGCAATGCAGCGCGCCCGCGACCGCTACCAGGAGATCTTCGGCCTGCCGGCGCTCACCCACGGCGCGCCCCGATGGTCGATGAACCGCTATGCCTATCGCTACGGCCAGCGGCTGGGATTCCGGCATTGTTCCGATACGCGCGGCACCGGTCCCTTCATTCCCGTCGTGAACGGGGAGCTTGTCGCCTGCCCGCAGCTGCCAACCACGCTCCCCACGCTGGACGAGCTGCTCGTGGGCGGCCTCAATCCGGACGAGGCGCTGAGGCGCCTGCTGGAGCTCGGCCGCAAGCCGCCGCCGGGCGGCCACGTCTACACGCTGCACGCCGAAGTCGAGGGCACGATGTTCGCGCCGGTCCTGCGCGAGTTGCTTACCGGCTGGCGCCGGCTCGGCTACGATCTCGTCTCGTTGCATGATTTCGCGTCGGGACTCGATCTTTCCCGGCTGCCGCGGCGGGTCGTCGTCGAGCAACCGGTCCCCGGGATTAGGCGCACGGTCGCGGCCGAAGGCGCGGAATTCCTCGCGTGACGCGGGGCGTTCCCGACTTGCACGCAGCGCCGGTTTCGTTCACCATTCGCTGCACACCTTCGCGTGACGAGGGCATAACCCGCCGAATGCTAGACCAGCCCGCGCCCGATTTCGAATCGCCCGCCACCGGCGGGAAGCCGTTCCGCCTCTCCCGCGCCAAGGGCGCCCCCCTCGTCCTCTACTTCTACCCCAAAGACAACACGCCGGGCTGCACCACCGAGGGCCAGCACTTTCGCGACTTGTATCCGGAATTCCAGAAGGTCGGCTGCGCCATTGTCGGGGTGTCGCGCGACAGCCTGAAGTCCCATGAGAACTTCAAGTCCAAGATGCGCTTTCCCTTCGAGCTGTTGTCCGACGCCGAGGAGGTCGTCTGCAAGCTCTACGGCGTCATCAAGATGAAAAACATGTACGGCAAGAAGGTGCGCGGCATCGAGCGCAGCACGTTCGCCATCGACGGCAAGGGCGTCATCCGCCGCGAATGGCGTGGCGTCAAGGTCCCGGGCCACGTGCAGGAGGTGCTGGAATTCGTCAAGACATTAAGCCGGTGAACGGATTCCGCGAATGACCAACGATGTCCGGCGCCGTGCCGCAGCACTTTCATCGTTCACCGGCTTCATGGGAGGTTCATGATCCATCGCAAGACCGAGTCCACGCCTTCATCCGTCATCGCCCGCCTTCCCGCCGCAACGCGGCTCTTCGTGCTCGACACCAACGTGTTGATGCACGACCCCACCAGCCTGTTCCGCTTCGAGGAGCACGACCTCTACGTCCCGATGGCCACCCTCGAGGAGCTCGACAACCACAAGAAAGGCATGTCCGAGGTTTCGCGCAACGCGCGCCAGGCGAGCCGCTACCTGGAGGAGATGATCGCGCACTGGGATCACAGCATCTCCGAGGGCATCGCGCTCGAAGTCCACGGCGACAGGACCGCCACCGGGCGCCTGTTCCTGCAGACCGAGGCGATCAATGGGGAACTGCCGGCGCGGCTCGCCAGCGGCAAGTCGGACAACCAGATCCTCGCGGTGGTGAAGCACCTGCAGGAGCTGCACCCCAAGCGTCAGGTGATCCTGGTGTCGAAAGACATCAACATGCGCATCAAGGCGCGCGCGCTGGGACTGGCGGCCGAGGACTACTTTAACGACAAGGTGCTGGAGGACACCGACCTCCTCTACACCGGCGCGCGCGCGCTGCCCGGGGATTTCTGGGACAGCCACGGCCGGGATATGGAGTCATGGCAGCAGCACGGTCATACCTATTACCGGGTGCGCGGGCCGCTCTGCCCGCAGCTCCAGGTGAACGAGTTCGTCTATCTCGAGGCGGAGCGCCCGTTCCACGCGCAGGTCACGGAGGTGAGCGGCAGGACCGCCACCCTCATGACGCTGCGCGATTACGCCAGCCAGCGCCACAACGTCTGGGGCATCACCGCGCGCAACCGGGAGCAGAATTTCGCGCTCAACATCCTGATGAATCCGCAGATCGATTTCGTGACGCTGCTCGGCCAGGCGGGCACCGGCAAGACCCTGCTCACCCTGGCCGCCGGCCTCATGCAGACGCTTGAGAACAAGACCTACACCGAGATCATCATGACGCGGGTCACGGTGCCGGTGGGCGAGGACATCGGCTTCCTGCCGGGCACCGAGGAGGAGAAGATGAATCCCTGGATGGGCGCGCTCGAGGACAATCTCGATGTGCTCAACCGCACCGACGACGACGCCGGCGAGTGGGGCCGCGCCGCCACGCGCGACCTGATCCGATCGCGCATCAAGGTGAAGTCGCTCAACTTCATGCGCGGGCGCACCTTCATCAACAAGTACCTGATCATCGACGAGGCGCAGAACCTGACGCCCAAGCAGATGAAGACGCTGATCACCCGCGCCGGGCCCGGCGCCAAGGTGGTGTGCCTCGGCAACATCGCGCAGATCGACACGCCCTATCTCACCGAAGGCAGCTCCGGGCTCACCTACGTGGTCGACCGCATGAAGGGCTGGTCGCACAGCGGGCACGTCACCTTGACGCGCGGCGAACGCTCGCGCCTCGCCGATCACGCTGCCGAGGCCCTTTAACACCGTGACTGGGCCGGATCCGCGATCCGTGATCCGTGATCCGTGATCCGTGATCCGTGATCCGTGATCCGTGATTCAGTTAGAAGCGTCCAGGATCGGCGTAGTTCTCGAAGCGGATGTGCTTCCCGAGGAAGGTCAGGCTGAACGGCCCGGTCGGGCCGTTGCGCTGCTTGGCGACGATGATCTCGGCGATGCCCCGCTTTTGCGTCTCCGGGTTGTAGACCTCGTCGCGGTAGATGAAAAGTATCAGGTCCGCGTCCTGCTCGATCGCCCCCGATTCGCGCAGGTCCGACATCATGGGGCGTTTGTCCTGGCGCGACTCCACGCTGCGGTTGAGCTGGGACAGCGCGATGACGGGGATGCTCAGGTCCTTGGACAGCCCTTTGAGCGAGCGCGAGATTTCGGCGATTTCCGTGGCGCGGTTCTCCTCCCGGCCGCTCGCCGACATGAGCTGCAGGTAATCCACCACGATCAACGACAGTCCGCCGCACTGCCGGTGCAGGCGCCGGGCGCGCGAGCGCACTTCCAGCGCATTGAGTCCAGCGCTGTCATCGATGTAGAGCTGTGCCTCGTTGAGCTTGCCGACCGCCTCCACCATCCGCGGCCAGTCCTCGTCCTTGAAGGTTCCCGTGCGAAGCTCGTGCTGGTCGAACCGGCCGACGGATCCGATCATGCGCATGGCGAGCTGGGTTCCCGACATTTCCATGCTGAACACCGCGACCGCCTTCTTGAGGACCATCGTCACGTGCTCGACGATGTTCATGGCAAGGGCGGTCTTTCCCATCGACGGCCGTGCGGCGATGATGACGAGTTCCCCGCCGTGCAGGCCCGACGTCATGCGGTCCAGGTCCGTGAAACCCGTGGCCAGGCCGATCACATCGTCCTTGTTTTCCCGGTTGTAGAGCATGTCGATCCGCTCGACCGTCTCGGTGAGGAGCGGATCGATCTTGACGAATCCCTGCCGCGAACGGGCGCCCGCCTCCGCGATCTGGAACACCCTGGACTCGGCCTCGTCCACCAGCGCCTTGGCGTCGCGTCCCGACGGGTTGTAGGCGGCGTCCGCGATCTCGGTCCCCACGGCGGCAAGATTGCGCATGATGGCCCGCTCGCGCACGATCTCGGCGTAGCGGCGGATATTGGCGGCGCTCGGCGTATTCAGCGCGAGCGAGCCGAGGTAGGGGTGCCCGCCGATCTCCGCGAGCTTGCCGCTGCGCTCGAGGCTCTCGGCGACGGTCAGCGCATCGGCGGGCTTGCCGTGCTCGATGAGGCTCCCGATGTGCTGGAAGATGAGGCGGTGATCGGCGCGATAGAAATCGTGCTCCGTAACGAGGTCGGCGACGCGGTCCCAGGCGGTGTTGTCGAGCAGGAGTCCGCCGAGCACGGACTGCTCGGCCTCGATTGACTGCGGGGGAACCCGCGCCGCCTCGACCTGGGCGTCCTTGACGATCGCGGTGACGAGCTGGGCCTGGGCCATGGTGCGCTGTGTCGGTTGCTTGTTGGTATGCGATCCCGTCGTTGACTGCCGACACCCGCCTCAAATGCACTGCTGGTGAAGTTTAAACGAAAATGCGCCAAAAAAAAGGGCTGTCGCCAGCCCTTTCTTCCTTGCGCGAAAACCTGTTGAATTCATGCGCTAAACAAATTACTGCTCTCCCAGCACCGAAACCGTGATCGTCACGACTACGTCGGCGTGCAGCGCGATCTTGATCGGGTGATCGCCGACCTGCTTCAACGGGCCCTGCGACATGCGGATCGCCGCCTTCGGCACGTCGATGCCCTGCGCTTTGAGCGCTTCGGAGATGTCCACGTTGGTGACGGACCCGAAAAGCTTTCCGTCCACGCCCGCCTTCTGCGTAACCTGGACCATGAGCCCGTCGAGCTTCGCAGCCTTCTCCTGTGCTTTCGCCAGCGCGTCCGACTGCGCCTGCTCCAGGTCCGCCCGACGCTGCTCGAATTCGGCCAGGCTCGCGGGGGTGGCGCGCTTTGCCTTCCCGTTGGGAATCAAATAGTTGCGCGCGAATCCCTCCTTCACCTTGACGACGTCGCCGAGGCTGCCCAGGTTCGCGATTTTTTCCAGGAGTATCACTTGCATATCAGGTCCTTTCGGACAGTTGACAGTTTGCAGTGGGCAGTTTGCAGCGTGTTGCGACTTGAACCCGACTGCTGCCAACTGACGGCTGCCAACTGCAAACTCCTTCAGTGAAGGTCGGTGTACGGCAGCAGCGCCAGGAAGCGCGCCCGCTTCACCGCGATCGACAGCTGCCGCTGGTAGCGCGCCTTGGTGCCGGTGATGCGCGCCGGGATGAGTTTGCCGTTCTCGTTGATGAATTCCTTGAGAACGCCGATGTCCTTGTAGTCGATCTCCTTCACGCCCTCGGCGGTGAAGCGGCAGAACTTCCTGCGCCGGAACAGCTGGCCGCGCCCGCCGCGCGTATCGCGGCCCTTGCCCTTTGCGAACTTGCCCTTGCCCTTGCCTTTGCCCCGGCCCCGGCCACCACCCCTCGACATTCCCTGTCTTGCCATCGCCATAACGCTATTCCTTTATCGCTCGTGCTTCGGTTACATGCAGTATCAGCTGCGCGCTCATGCGGTTCTTGCGGTTAAGGAACCCACTCACCTTGACCGGCTGCCCCGGCTTCAGCCGGGACATCGCCACCGCCACCTCGGCCATCGCCATGCCGCCCATCTCGCACTCGACCTGGCGCTTCAAACCGGCCTCGGTCTGCCGCGACCGGTGCATCAATTTGAAGCTGAGCAACGGGATGCCGGCGGGCGTATAGCGCAGCGGCTCGACGGTGGTGAGCTCGCCGCTCAACGCGACCTCGTTCGCTTCCACGCTCAAGCCCGGGCGGCCGCTTCTTCAACCGGCGCCGGCTTGGCGCTTCCCTCCGCGGCCGGGGCGGTCAGCGACCTCGACTTCTCCTCCTTCATCATCGGGGAGGGCGCCGTCGCCGGTCCGCTCGTCTTGACGATGAGGTGGCGCAGCACCGCGTCGTTGAACTTGAAGGCGTGGTCGAGCTCTTCCAGCGTCTCGCCGTCGCATTCGACGTTCATCAGCACGTAGTGCGCCTTGTGGATCTTCTGGAGGGGAAATGCGAGTTGTCGCCGGCCCCAGTCCTCCAGCCGGTGGATCTTGCCGCCGCGCCCGGTGACCGTCTGGCGGTAGCGCTCGACCATGCCCGGGACCTGCTCGCTCTGGTCCGGATGGACGATGAAAACGATCTCGTAATGCCGCATCGGCACATCTCCTTACGGGTGAAGGGCTCCGGTCAGGCGCCCTCAGCCTCCCGCAAGCCTGCGCGGTGAGGCAAGGATTAGGGTCGGGGGATCACCCCCAAACCGAAGGGCGGCATTATACCGAAGCCAGCTTGAAAATCAAGGAGTTTGCGCCCGTCCCGCCCGTCTGCGGAAGCCGGAAAATGGAGGCCGGTGCCGTGATCGACGCCCCCCGGGTCTTGGCTGCAGCGAACGCGTCCTTCGTCCCTGTTCGACCGACGACCTCAGTAGATCAGCACCGCGCTCGCGTTGACGCGGATATCGTTCTGCGTGCGCGAGCCGGCGCCGTCCAGCACCTGCCCGACGTCGAGACGGAAGCTGTAGGCGTTGGTCTTGCCGAGGCGCAGCCCCACCCCGACGCTGGAAAGATTCTCTCTCGCCACTTCGTCGGGCTGGGCGTTGTTGCGCCTCAACTGGCCGATGTCGAAGAAGGCGAGCACTCGCGCACGCACGCCCTCCCAGCCGAGCCTGGCGCCAAAATCCGGCGTGTACAGCTCCAGCGTGCCGACGTAGCCCTTGTCGTTGGTGGCCTCGCGCAAGCGAAATGCGCGGACGGAATCCTGGCCTCCGGCCCCGAATTGCTCTCCCGAAACCAGCGCATCGCCGGTATGCTGCGCGTTGAATCCGGCCCGCATCTGCCAGTCGTTGCGGAACGATCGCACGTAGTTCGCCCCGTACCGGGACAGCACGTAATCCGCGTCCGCGCCGGCGCGCGCGCCGTTCGGAAATCCCGGCTTGGGGCCCCGGAAATCCTCTTCCTGCCCGTCATTGCCGCCGGGAATGTTGCGTGCCACGGATCCGTAATAACTGAATTCCGCGGCCGCCATGCGCAACAGCCCGCTGTAGGTCAGCGAGAGCGGATGGATGGTGATGTCCGGCACGAAAGCCTGCCCTGAGAACAACACCTCGTTCTTGAAGGCGCGATAGTCGAGCCCGATCGCGAGTTTCTGCTCCACCTCGCCCCACTTCGGCAGGAAATAGGAGAACCGCGCGCCAAATATCGCGCCGCTGCCGCTCACGTTGAACAATCCCTGCACCACGCCGGAATTGACGTCGGAGTAGCCGGCAATCAGGTCGAACGCGGCGTTCCAGCGGTAGAGCGGGATGCGATAGCCGAAGCCGTAGATCTGGACGTCGTCGACGCGGTCCGGCGAGGTGACGAACTGGGCGGTCAGGCTGTGGTCGCGATTGAACAGGTTGGCGTGCTGGAACCCGATGCCCGCGCGGTAGTCCCCGGTTTCCGGCGTGCCCGTGTTGTCCGCCGAAAGAAAAACGCGCCACGGCTTGTCGTCGGCCACCTTGATCCTGACGTCGATCTGGTCCTCGGATGCGCCCGAGCGCAGCAGCACGTTGGTCTGCTTGACCGGGTGCTCGCCCGCCAGCAGCAGGTTGCGCGCGATTTCCTTGGAGTTCGGCGTCGCCCCCTCCCGGATAGTCGGGAGGCTCCCGCGGATATTATCGGCGTCGAAGCGCGTGTTGCCCTCGATCGACACCCGCCCCACGCGCGGCTGCACGACGCGGAACTGGACCACCCCCCTCGTGATGTCCTGCTCCGGGAGGACCACCTGCACCACGCTGTAGCCCCGGTCGCGGTAGGACTGTTCCAGCGCCTCGAGCGCGCGCTGGACGTCGGCAAAATCCCTACCGGCGCCGGTGTAGGGCGCAACGGCACGCTCGATCTCCTCGGGCTTGAGCAGCGTGTTGCCCTGGACGTCGAAACGGCTGATGTCGAAATGCGGCGGCGGAACGGCCGCGTCCTGGGCGGTAACCGTCACGGCATGCGAAACCAGCGCCGTCAGGCACACCGCCGGCAGCAGCGTCCGGACCGTCGAGGCGCCCCACTTCCGGATCATCTGTATTCCCGAGCCGTCATGGCCGGCATTCTACGGCATCGCCCCACTACCAGCATTCCATCAGCTCCTCCACCGGAAACGCAAGACCGACCGACGTCCATACGCCGGCCACCCGTCGCACCGCCGCGTCGGCGCTGTTTCTCCACTGCGGGTGGCGCCTGCGGTTGTCGAACACCTTGAACGCCTCGGGCTTGCCTCTGGATTTGAAGCGCTTGAAGTAGCTGGCGGCAAGATCCATCATGCGCTCCCCGCCGTAGACCACGACGCTCCAGTTGCGGCTCGCCGCGAGGCCGGTCAGCGCCAGGTCGTAGTGATACTGCTCCCAGTAGCGCAGGTAGACCTCGAAGTAGTCCTGCTCCATGAGCTTGTCCGGGTCGGCACCGGTAAAAATCGCATCGCGCCGCGCCCATTCCTCGATATTGCCGCGCACCTTGAACTTGCCGTCCTGTGGCAACCCGGTGGACTTTTCATACGTCGAGATGCAGGCCGGAAGCGGATGGCGCAGCGTGATCACGTATTCGGTGTTGGGTCCCAGTGCCGTGTGGAAGAACGCGCCGTGATACGCGGCCTTGGTCGCCTTCTTCGGCACCACGATGAGGTTGTCGAACACGCGCGAATTGGCGAAAAAAACCTCCACCATCGCGAGGTATTCGGCCATGTTCTGGATCATCGTGGTGAGCGAGTTGTAGTTTTCCTTGAACTGGAACGGCGCCGCGTCGGGAAAGCCGTCGTGCGCGATGGCATTGGGGACCTGGTCGGGGTCCATGCCGACCGCGACGAACAGCTGCTTCGTGAGATAGGACCCGCCGTGCCGCGGGCACCCGACGACGCAGACGAAGCGGTAGCGCTCATGGACCAGGCGCAATTTGTCGGGCTGCCCGACCATAAGCGCGGTCAGCAGCTCGTAGCTGCGCAGGATCGCCTTCTGCCCGGCCGGATTCTGCAAGACGCGATCGGCCACCGCGACGGCGGCCTGCTGCCTTTCCTCCGCCTGCGCCGGCACCAGCGCTTCGCTGAGTTGATCGTGCCAGGAGGCCTCGAACCCCTTTTCCTCGATATGCCGGTGCAGGAAATCGATGAAGACCGGCGAGACGGGGAATTCCTTGTCGGTAAGCTTGATTTCGACGCCCATGGTCGCGGCTCGCGTTCAAATCCTGTCGGTGCGGAAAACGGCCGCGCTATTGTGCAGGGTTTGCACTGGCGTGTCACAGGGACGGCAAGGACGAACCGCCATCTACCGGCAAACCGGTATGGTCTTCTTCTCTTCCTTCTCGGACGACTGCTGGTCGCCACCGCCGGTCTGCGCCGTCTGCTGCGTCGAGTCGGAGGTCTGGCTCGCCCCCGTGCTCTGGCCCGACTCGCTGAAGATCGGGTCGTGAATCTGCGTATTCAGCGGGGGCGGCAGGTCCGGCGGGGGCTCTGAAATCACCGGCGGCGATGGCGGCGCAACCACCGCGGTATTGACGAACGCGCCGTCGAGCGCGGCGTTGTCGACGACGGCCAGCATTCCGCCGCCGCTGAAGCTGACCGTGATCGGGGACACGCCGGTGCCCACCGGACCGGTACCCGGCGTTCCTCCGGTCACCGTCAATCCCGTCGTGCCGCCGATGGTGAGATTGATCGGCCCCGTCGCCATCATCCCGGCGTAGGCGGAGCCGGCGCCGGAGACCGCGCCGCCCGTGATGGTCACGTCGCCGCTGGCCGCTACATCCAGCGTTCCCGGATCGAGCACCGCGCGCGCGGTCGCGCCACCGACGTTCGGCGCGACCGCGGTGTCGAGCGCCTGTCCGCCGGTGATCATCAGGTCACCGGTGATCGTGAAGGACTTGTTGCCTCCTCCCTGGATCCCGCCGCTCGCCTCAGCCATCGCTGTGTTCGTCGTCCCGCTCGCCCCTTGCGCGCGCGCAACTCCGCCCGTCAGCGTCACCGGACCACCCGTGTAGCTGAGGTCGCCCGACGTCGCAACATTGGCATTGGCCAGCGTCGTCGCGGAATTGACTCCCGCTCCGTTCCCGGCCGCCGCCTCCAGCGATGACTGCGTTCCCCCCGCGATCATCAGGCTCCCGGTGTTGAGGGTCGCCATGCCGCCTGCGGAAACGAGAGCGCCTACACTCGCCGACGCCGCGTTCGCCCCGCCGGCACTGCCAAACTGTGCCTGGGCAATGGCGGAATTGCCGCCCCCGATGTTGATGCCGCCACTGGTTGTCAGCGCGACATCGCTGCCCGCCGAGAGGAACGCGTTGGCCGTGATCGTCGCGCTGTTCTGCCCGTCGTCGGACACCGTGGCGCGCGCGCTGTTTCCGCCGGTGACCGCCAGGCTGGGCGCATTGACGCTGATGCTGCCGCCCGCAGCAACTGCGCCATCCGCGTTGGTGCTCGCGACGGCGCGGGTGCCGAAACCGGTTCCATCGGCGTCCGCCGACGCGAAATTGCCGCCTCTGATGGTCATGCCGCCGGCGGCGGTCAGGCTGAGGTTGCCTCCCGCCAGGATTTTGCCAGTCGCGACAGTGGTCGACGTGACTTGTGCCAGGTTGGACGAAGCGGACGCTGACGCCGAGGCCGAATCGCCGCCGCGCACGGCGAGCGTGCCGCCGGTCACGTTGACCGCCAGGTTCCCGGCTGTGGTCGACAATTCGCCCTTGGCGTTGGTCGTCGTGGTGTATTGGCCTGATGCTTCGGTTCCGGATGTGCGAGCGTTGTCGCCGCCGGCAACCGTGACATTGCCGCCGTTGACCGTCAGCGACAGGCCGTTCGCCGCGCGCACCTGCGCATTGGCGTTCACCGTTGACGTATTGCGCGTGTCGGAATCGCCGCAGCAGCTCGCCTCGGCGAGCGCGTTGTTGCCGCCTTGGATCACCACCGGGCCCGTCACGGTGAGCGCCATCGTATCCCCGAGCAACGAGGCGTTGGCATTGACCAGCGTGGTGTTGACGCCGGAACTCGAGACGCTGGCGTACGCGTTGTTGCCACCGCGCACGGTGAGCCCGCCGGCTGAATTGACCGTCAGCAGGCCCCCGGAGGAGACCGTGGCGTCGGCATTCACGGTCGCCGAGTTCGGCCGCGGCTGCCCGCTCGAGCCGTAGGCCTCCGCGGAATCCCCTCCTGCTACTGTCATCCCACCGCTCGTCGTGGCGAGCGTCATGTTGCCGCCGGCGGAAAGGACGGCGTTCGCGTTGACCGCCGCCGTGTTGGTGCCGACGCCACCCGCGCTGGCCGATGCAAAATTGCCCCCGCGCACTTCGAGCGACCCGGCGGTAAGCGCGAGCGTCCCGCCCGCCGAGACCGTGGCGCTCGCGTCCACGTTCACGTTCGAAAGGCCATTTCCTTCCGCGCTGCCGTTGCAGCAGGCCGACGCTTCGGCGTAGTCTCCGCCCCGAATCAGGACCGGCCCGGAAACGTTCAACGTCATGTTCTGCGGTGTGCTCAGCAGGGCGGTCGCGTTTACCCCGACAGTCCCGTTGCCATTGCCACCGCTGGAACCATTGCAGCACGCGCTCCCGGAGGCGTTGTCCCCGCCCCTTACGGCGAGCGAAGTCGCCGTGAGCGACAGCGTGCCGCCCGCCGACACCACGGCCCGGAAGTCCGCTGCCACGATCGCGGTGCCGTTTCCGCCCGAGCTGCCGTTGCAGCAGGCGCTGGCGGACGCGTTATCGCCGCCGCGTATCGTTACGGCTCCGGGCGCCGCTGTCACCGTGAGCGTCATATCCTGGGAGGACGTGAGCTTTCCTTGCGCTTTCACGCTGACGTTTGCCGTTCCATTGCCACCGGATGAGCCATTGCAGCAAGCGGACGCCTCGGCGTTGTCGCCTCCCCGCACGGCGAGGCTCGCCGCCGTCAGATTGAGATGACGCCCGGCGCCGACTTCGGCATTCGCATTCAGGCTTACGGTTCCCTGGCCGTTGCCCCCATCCGAGCCGTTGCAGCACGCCGAGCCGCTGGCGTTGTTGCCACCCGCGATGGTCACCGTACCGGTCGCGTTGATGGCGAGATCCTGACCCGATACGACCGTGGCATTGGTGTTGACCGTCGCGGAGCCGGCACCGATCCCGCTGTCCCCATTGCAGCAGGTAAACGCCTCGGCGCTGTTGCCGCCGCGGATATCCACCGTCGTCCCGTTGATCGCCAGGTTTCCGCCCGCGCTGACGGTGGCGTTGGTGTTGACGGTGGCGGTGCCAGCACCGTTTCCACCCGTCGACCCGTTGCAGCACGCGCTGGCTTCCGCGAAATCGCCTCCGCGGATGGTCACCGTCGGCGCGGTCAATGTCAGCGTGGTGCCGGCCGTGACCGTCGCACTGGCGTTCGTCGTCGCGGTTCCGGTACCCGTCATTTCCGGGCCTTCGGCATTGCAGCACGCCGATGCTTCCGCGTTATCTCCGCCCCGTATCGTGATACCGGAGCCGGCCGTCAGGTTGATCGAGGTGGCCGCGGTCATCGTCGTGCTGGCGTCTGCAACCGCGGTATTCGTCTGCCCGTTGTTGCAGCAGGCGGACGCCTCCGCGCTGTCGCCGCCGGCAACGGTAATCGTGCCGCTCGCGGCGATATTGATCACGTTCGCCTGGACCGTTACTGATGCGTTGGCGTTATCGCCGTTGTCGGCCACCGCACGGCCACCCTGCAGCGTGAAATTGCCCGTGACGTTCGCATCGAGCAGGCCACCCACGTTGACCGTGACGCTGGTGTTGTTGCCGCCGAGGATGTTGAAGTCCTTGCCGGTTACCGTCAGGCTACCCAGCGTGTCCACCATTACCGGGGCCCCGAGCGCCTTGATGTTCACGTTCCCCGCACCGTTCGATGCGATGCCCTGCGCCGGGATATTGGCATCCGCGGCGAGTATCAGCGGACGGTTGCCCTGATAGATCGAGCCGTTGACGTTGATGTCATTGCCCGCGGTCAGCGTGAGATCGTGATCGAAGCGCGCGGTCGGCATGCCGATCCATGCGTTGACATTCACGTCATTGCCAGCCGTTAGGGTAAGCGTTCCGCCGGCCGGGACGTCGCTACTGGCGATCGGCGCATTGACACTGACGTTGTTCGTTGCAGCGAGACTCACGTTGGTCCAGGCTCCGCTCAATGCGGAAACCGGCAGATTCAGCGTCTCGCCTGGCGCATCGGTATGCGCAATCACGCCGCCGGCAACCGCGTCGCTGCCTGCATTGAGATCAATTACCGTGACGGTGGACTGCGAACTGGCAAACACCCGGTTGTTCGAGCCATTGAAGACAACCCGCGCCCCCTGGCTCGCTGTGCCGATCGCAAAGCTCTGCTTTGCCGTCTTGGTCGTCAGATCGAGAACGGAAGCGCTGTCCCCCCGGGCGATGTAGGCGGTATTGCCGTTCAGCGCGAGCGAATCCGCGCCCAGCGGGATCGTGTCGATCACGCCCGTGGTGGCGGGGTCACGCACTTCGATTCTGCCGGAATACGCCATGTACAGCTTCGTGCCATCCGCGCTGAACACGTTGCTGTTGGGCCTCCCCGCGAGCGGCGTGCTCGTCAGCAGCGTATTCGTTCCGGTTGCGAACTCCTGGAGCAATAGTGTGGGATACGTACTCGTGACGTAGACTCGCGTGCCGGAGGGGTTCGCGAAGACCTGCTGCGGATTGAACGCCACCGGCACTGAAGCAAGCTCGGTGCCGGTATCACCATCGATGACGACCATCGAAGCCGTGGACGGGTTCGAAAACGGAATGTTGCCGGCAACATAGATGCGATTGCTTGAATCGACCGCCATCCCGAACAGGTTGGTCGGCCCGCCGACTCCATAGGTTGTGGTCACGGTGTTGGTCGACGTATCGATGACCCGGATATAACCGGAACCCGCGCCGGTATTGCCGAAAACTGCGTAAAGCTTGCTTCCGTCCGGGCTCAGAGCCATGCCCGAAACCGCCGCATTGCTGAAATCCTGCAGGTCGATGGTGGCGACGATCGAATTGCTGGTGGTGTCGATGACTTCTATGAAATCCGAGCCGCCGAGCGCAAAGCTCGGCCGCACCAGGTATACGCGGGTGCCGTCCTGCTTGATCACCATGGCTCCGGCACTTGAAGCGAGCGTTATCGCCCCCGTGACCCCGAGCGCGCCGATATTGATGTTGAGCGGGTCAAGCAGCAGCGAGCCGTGCTTGTAGCCGTCCTTGCGCGCGCTCCCGGTAAATTCGCCGTTGAGTGCGATTTGCTGCTTGCCGGAAAGTTCGAGGAAGCCGCCGTTGCCGCCGTCCACGCCGCCGTCCACGTGGACGGCCGAGCCGCGCAGCATGTCGAGCGTGTCATCGGCGACGATGCGGACCGTGCCGCCGTCGTGCACACCACCCGGCGCGCCGGAAGCCGAGATCACGCTGCCCGGCTCGAGCGTAATGTTCCTCGATGCTTTCAGCAGGATCTCGCCGTTCCTGCCCACCTCCACGGTGTCGGCGCGGAGCGTGCCGCCGTGGTTGATAAGGCCGGCGTAGATGCCGATGCGGCCGCTATCGGCGATGATCTGTCCGAGGTTCTTCGCCTCGTTCCCCGAGGCCGCGATTTCCACCCGCAAGTTGGGGGTGCCCGGACTGACCAGCTCGACGCTGTTGCCCGCCGCCAGGATCACCTCGCCCTTGGGAGAGGCGATGATCCCGTCGTTCGCGACCGCGGGGCCGGCCAGATAGACGTTTCCGCCCGCGTCCGTCGTGATGTTGCCCTGATTGAGAATACTGCCCGCGCCCGGCCCGTCCGTGAAATTGAGCCTGCCGGCCAGGAAATCGGAATTGGAAAGGTTCAGGCTCGTCGCCACCAGCCCCGCCACATCGATCCGGGCGCCGGAACCGAACAGGACACCGTTGGGGTTGACCAGGAACACTCGCCCGTTCGATTGCAGCGCGCCGAGGATCACCGAGGGGTCGACCACGCCGCCCGCGCCGACGACGCGGTTCAGTACGGCGGACGCCTGGGACTGCTGGATAAAGCGGGTGATCTCGCTCGCCCCGATCGAGAAGCTCTGCCAGTTGATGATCGCGTTGGGGGAGTTGGTGATCTGGAGCAGATTGCCCGCTTGCTGAATGGTGGCCTGGCCATTGACCACCGTGGGACCGGTAGGGTTCGCATAGAGCGGATTCGAGACGACGAAGCAGGACGCTATCGCAAGCGAGATCACCTTGCGGTTAAACTCAGTTCTCCGCGACCGCTTGTTTTTCACCACTCTCTCAACCCCTGGTCACCGCGATCGCCCGTCGGTGCTCGACGAGCGCGGGGGCAACGCGCGTATTGTGCGCCCAACGCCGGAAAAAATCAGCCTTGTCCGGCGATTGCCGACGAATGTCGCGCGTGAAAAACATCACGTTTTCCGCCGCTGTCGACGCGTCTCGGCAAGACAGACGCCGGCGGATACCGAGACGTTCAGGCTCTCCACCGTCCCGAGCATGGGGATGCGCGCGAGCTCGTCGCAATTCTCGCGGGTGAGCCGCCGCATGCCCTCGCCTTCCGCGCCCAGCACCCACCCGAGCGGTCCTGCCAGCTTGACGGCATACAGGTCCTGCCCGGCTTCCTGATCCGCCCCGATCAGCCAGATTTCGCGTTCCTTGAGCTCCCGCAGGGTGCGGGCGAGGTTGGTGACCGCGATGAACGGCACCGTCTCGGCCGCGCCGCTTGCGACTTTCTCGACCGTCGGCGTGATGCCGACCGCGCGGTCCTTGGGTGCGATCACGGCATGCACGCCCATCGCATCCGCCACGCGCAGGCACGCGCCCAGGTTGTGCGGATCCGTGATGCCGTCGAGGATCAGCAGCAATGCGGGCTCCTCGAGTCGGTCCAGCACCTCGTCGAGATCCCGCGCAAGGCTCGCGGCCTCCACCCGCGCGACGACGCCCTGGTGCCGCGCGTGCTGTGTCATGCCGTCGAGCCGCGCGCCGTCCACCGATATCACGCGCACGCCGCGCCCCGCGGCGAGTTGCGCCAGGTCCTTCGCCCGGCGGTCGGTGCGCGATGGGTCGAGGAAAATCTCCTTCACGCCCGCGGCCTTCTGGCGCAACCGGCCCGTCACCGCGTGGAAACCATAGATGAGGCGAAGTTCGGACATCAGTTATCAGCTATCAGCTACGAGCTACGAGCTGCGAGCTACGAGCCGCAAGCTACCAGCTTGAAGCGTTGGATTGTAACGGGTTCTGAAGAGTAGGCACTGACAGCTCGCAGCTCGTAGCTCATGGCTCGTAGCTGGAAGCTGGCGGCTGACGGCTCGGAGCTCGCAGCTGAATTCACGCCAGAGTGAAATCTATTCTGCTGGTGTCGAGATCAACGCGCACCACTTTCACGCGCACGCGGTCGCCGAGCCGGTAACGCTTGCGGGTGCGCTCGCCCATCAAATGGTGCTTACCGGCATCGTAATGGAAATAATCGCTGCCGAGATCGGACACGTGCACCAACCCTTCCACGTAGACCCCGTCGAGTGCGACGAACGCGCCGAAGGCGGTCACGCCGCTCACGCTGCCCGCAAAGACCTCGCCCACCCGGTCCTTCATGTAGTAGCACTTGAGCCAGGACACGACGTCGCGGGTAGCCTCGTCCGCCCGCCGCTCGGTCATCGAGCAGTGGGCCCCGAGCGCGTGCCAGTTGCCGGGATCGTAACGCCTGCTCCTCAACACCGCCTTGATCGCGCGGTGCACCAGCAGGTCCGGGTAGCGGCGGATCGGCGAGGTGAAATGGGTGTAGGACTCGTAGGCGAGGCCGAAGTGGCCGACGTTGTCGGGGCTGTAAACCGCCTGCTGCAGCGACCGCAGCATCACCGTCTGCAGCAACTGCGCGTCCGGCCGGTCCTTGACTCGCGCCAGCAGCCGGGCGTAATCGGTGGCATGCGGCTTGTCGCCCCCGGTGAGGTGCAAACCGAAACCCTTCAGAAACTCGCGCAAGGCGGCGAGTTTCTCGGGGGTCGGGCCCTCGTGGATGCGGTAGAGCATCGGGTGGTCGTGGCTGTGCAGAAAGTCGGACGCGCACACGTTGGCGGCCAGCATGCACTCCTCGATCACGCGGTGCGCGTCGTTGCGCTTCACCGGTACGATGCGCTCGATCTTTCCGTGGGCATCGAAGATCATCTCGGTCTCGATGGTCTCGAAGTCGATCGCCCCGCGCCGCTCGCGCGCCTTCACCAGCACCCGGTAGAGGCGATGGAGGTTCTGGACATGCGGCAGGAGCGCCCGATGGCGGCGCGCGACCTCCCCGCCCTCATCGTCCAGCATCGCCGCGACCTCGGTGTAGGTGAGGCGCGCGTGCGAGCGGAACACGGCCGGGTAGAACTTGTAGGACGTGATGTCGCCGTCCGCGCCGACCCGCATGTCGCAGGCCACCGCGAGCCGCGGCACCCTCGGGTTGAGCGAGCACAGGCCGTTGGAGAGCTTCTCCGGCAGCATCGGGATCACGCGGCGCGGGAAATAGACCGAGTTGCCGCGGCCCGCCGCTTCGCGGTCGAGCGCGTCGCCGTGCTTCACGTAGTGGCTGACATCGGCGATGGCGACGATCAGCCGGTAGCCGCGTCCGTCCGGTTCGCAATAGACGGCATCGTCGAAGTCCTTCGCCGTCTCGCCGTCGATGGTCACCAGCGGCAGGCGGGCGAGATCCGTCCTGCCTTCCCGGTCCTCCACGATCACTTCATCGGGGATCTTCGCGCATAACTGCTCCACCGCGGGCGGGAAGGCATGGGGCAGCACGTGCTTCCTCAGCGCGATCTCGATTTCCATGCCGGGGTCGGCGTAATTGCCGAGCACTTCCGTGACGCGCGCCACCGGCTGCGCGTGCCTGGAAGGCTGCGCCACGATTTCCACCGTCACGACCTGGCCCGATTTCGCGCCGCCCGCCGCATCCGGCGGGACCAGGAATTCGTGGCTGATGCGCTTGTCCTCCGCCGTGACGAAAAGCACCCCGTGCTCACTGCGCAGTCGGCCGACCAGCCGCTGGTGGCCGCGCTCGAGCACCTCCACGATCTGGCCCTCTGGCCGTCCACGGCGGTCCATGCCCGAGATGCGCGCCATGACGCGGTCGCCATGCATGACCCCGCGCATTTCTTTCGGGCCCAGGAACAGATCCGGCCCGCCTTCGTCGCGCACGAGGAAGCCGAAACCGTCGGCGTGGCCCTGCACGCGCCCGCGCACGAGGTCGAGCTTCGCCACCACGCAGATCGCGTTGCGGCGGTTGCGCATGATCTCGCCGTCGCGCTCCATGGCGGCGAGGCGCCTCGCGAACGCCACGCGGTCCTGCGGCGTGACGCGAAGCAGGCGCTCGAGCACATGCTCCGGCATGGGAACGCCCTGCTTCGTCAGCGTTTCCAGGATGTATTCGCGGCTCGCGACCGGGCGCTCGTAACGGCCAGCCTCGCGCTCGTAATGCGGGTCCCGGGAACGCCGCCGCAGGGGGATCGATGTGCGCTTTTTGCGTTGATTCATTTGATAAAAAAGGGGCATTCGGCTAGAATTCCGCCCTCGCAAGCCCAGGTGGCGGAATTGGTAGACGCACCAGGTTCAGGTCCTGGCGCCAGCAATGGTGTGGGGGTTCGAATCCCTTCCTGGGCACCAGCACTTCAGTGTCGAGTTTTGAGTGCTAGTTTTGAATGTTTCAGTGCGCTCAACTCATCACTCATCACTGTCATTTAAAGGGGTGTCTGCGCACGATCGTCTGATGGCGCTCCGGGCCGGTTGAGATGAGATCGATCGGCACGCTGCAGATCTTCTCGATGCGCTCGAGAAAGTTCCGCGCGGCCCTGGGCAGCTGCTCGTAGCGCGTGAGCCCCACCGTGCTGTCCTGCCATCCCGGCAGGGTTTCGTAGATCGGCTCGCATCCTTCCAGCTCTTCCGCGCCAACGGGCAGGATGTCGCGCTCCTCGCCGTTCAGCCTGTAGCCCGTCGCGATCCGCACCGTCTCCATCCCGTCGAGCACGTCGAGCTTGGTGACGCCGAGCCCGGAAAACCCGTTGATCTGGATCGAGCGCTTCAGCGCCGCCGCGTCGAACCAGCCGCAGCGGCGCGGGCGCCCGGTAGTGGCGCCAAACTCATTGCCGCGGCTCGCAAGTTGCTTGCCGATGTCGTTGTCGAGTTCGGTCGGAAACGGCCCCGCACCCACGCGGGTGCAGTAAGCTTTGGTGATGCCGAGCACGTAATGCAGGTGCTGGGGGCCTATGCCCGCGCCCGCCGCCGCCGAACCGGCAACGCAATTGCTGGAGGTCACGTACGGGTAGGTGCCGTGATCGATGTCAAGCAGCGTGCCCTGGGCGCCCTCGAACAGCAAGCTATGGCCCGCCTCGTGCGCCTCGTACAGCAGCCGCGGGACGTCCGCGATCATCGGCTGGATGCGCTCCGCGAGCTGCATGGCTTCGTCGAAGGTCTTCTGGAAATCCACGGTCGCCGCGCGCAGGTAGTTCTTCAGCACGAAATTGTGGAAATCGAGCACTTCGCGGAGCTTCCTCGAGAAACGCTCGCGGTAGAACAAGTCCTGCAGCCGGATGGCGCGCCGCGCCACCTTGTCCTCGTAGGCCGGGCCGATGCCACGGCCCGTGGTGCCGATCTTGCCCGGGCCCTTCGCCGCCTCGCGCGCAAGGTCGAGCGCGGCATGGTGCGGCAGGATCAGGGGGCAGGCTTCGCTGATCTTCAGCCGCGAGCCCACGTCCACCCCGGCGGCCTCGAGCGTCACGATCTCCTCGACCAATGCCTGCGGCGAGAGCACGACGCCGTTGCCGATGTAGCAGGCGACCCTCTCGCGCAGGATGCCGGACGGAATCAGGTGCAGCACGGTCTTCCTGCCGCCGATCACCAGCGTGTGCCCGGCGTTGTGGCCGCCCTGGAACCGCACCACGCCCCGGGCATGATCGGTCAGCCAGTCCACGATCTTGCCCTTGCCCTCGTCGCCCCACTGGGCGCCAATCACTACGACGTTTTTAGACATGCAGAATCAAGACCTCACCGCAAAGACGCGAAGACGCAAAGGGGCGCAAAGAAATCTGGAATCAATTCCGGCCAATCGTTTGCGTAATCTTGGCGCCTTCGCGCCTTTGCGGTTCATGTTTTCAGTTTTTGCACAAGCCACTTGCCGGTGCGGCGCACGAGCTTGCGGTCGCACCCGTGCTCGCTGCGCGAGCCGGCGTGGCCCGGCAGGTCCACGACCACGACTTCGCACCGCGCGCGCAGCGCGTTGATGCTCCGCTGCAAGGCCGCGTCGCGCGGCGCATACGGCGCCAGGATTCCCCGCTTCGGCGCGCCCTCGGGGCGCGCCGCGGCCAGCTCCCGCAGATCCATGCTGAATCCGGTCGCCGCACGGGCGCGGCCGAACGCCTTGCCCACTTCGTCGTAGCGCCCGCCCAGCGCGAGCGCCGTCGGCGAGCCCTCGGCGTAAGCCGCGAACACCACGCCGCTGTGGTAACGGTAGCCCCGAAGCTCGGCGAGATCGAAACAGCGGATGCGCGCCACGTCGCGCAATTCCGCCGACAGCGCCCGCAGGCAGGCCAGCGCCGCCCGGATCTCGGGGTAGTCCGGCAGGCTCTTGTGCGCACGCTCGAGCACCTCGGGCCCGCCGTAAAGCCCCGGCAAGGCGGTCAATGCCTCGCGCGCGGCGCGGTCGAGACGACGCGTGAGCCCGCGCAGCGCCGGCAGGTCCTTCGCCTGCACGGCGCGGAACAGCTCCGATTCCGGCTCTCCGGCCGCGCGCGCCCGGGCAACCAGGCTGCGGAAGATGCCGACGTGGCCGATGTCCAGACAGGCGCCCTGTACGCGCGCAACCGCGAGCGCCTTCATCATGAGGCGCTGGATTTCGACGTCGCTCTCGATGCCGGCGTGCCCGTAGATCTCGGCGCCAATCTGGAGCGGCTCGCGCGTGCGGTTCATTCCGGAAGGCAGCGTGTGCAATACGCTGCCCGTATAGCAGAGCCGCGTGACCCCCTTGCGGTTCAGCAGGTGCGCGTCGATGCGCGCGACCTGCGGCGTGATATCGGCGCGCACGCCGAGCAGGCGCCCCGACAGCCGGTCCACCAGCTTGAAGGTCTGCAAATCGAGGTCGTGCCCGGTCCCGGTCAGCAGCGACTCGACGTATTCCAGCAGCGGCGGCATCACCAGCTCGTAGCCGTGCACGCAGAAGAGGTCGAGAATATCCCGCCGCAGCCGCTCGATGCGCGCGGCCTCGGGCGGGAGGATGTCCTCGATGTATTCGGGCAATACCCAGGTACGCATTTCAGGAATCAGGATCGGGAATCAGGCATGCGGATTATAGTGGAGAATAGTCGTTCCCCACACTAAATCCTTGATCCTAAATGCTTGATCCCGAAGTCAGAGACGCGCGAGATAGAGCAGGAGCAGGCCGGCAAGCATCGACGTGAGCCCGATGAAGCGGATCTGCCCGTCGCTCATCTCGGTCAGGCGCCGGAAGGTTTCGCGCCACAGAGCGGGCAGCAGGAACGGCAGTATGCCCTCGATGATGAGCATCAGCGCGAACGCAGTAAGCAGGATGTTTCCCATCGATCCGCCTACGAGCAAATCGGCGGGGCCCCTACTTCGCCGGTTTGCCGAGCGAGCGGAAATACTTGAAGAAGTCCGAATTGGGCTCGAGCACCAGCACGTCGTTGCGGCCCCGGAAGCTCGACTTGTAGGCCTCGAGGCTACGGTAGAACGCGTAGAACTCGGCGTCCTGCTGGTAGGCGCGCGAGTAGATCGCCGTCGCCTTGCCGTCACCTTCGCCTTTGATGCGCTGCGCTGCGCGATACGCCTCCGCGATGATCACTTCACGCTGCCGGTCCGCGTCCGCGCGGATCTTCTCCGATTCGGCGGCGCCGGTGGAGCGCAGCTCGTTCGCCACGCGCTTGCGCTCGGCCTCCATGCGGCGATAGACGTCCACGCTCACTTCCTGCGGCAGATCAACGCGCTTCAACCGCACGTCGAGCACTTCCACGCCGATCGTCTTCGCGTCTTCGTTCGCCTTGTCGCGCATCAGGTCCATGATCTTGTCGCGCTCGCCGGACACCACCTCGTGCACGGTGCGGTTGCCGAACTCCGCGCGCATGCCGTCGTTGATCGTTTGCAGCAGCCGCGTCTGCGCCAGCGATTCGTTGCCCTGTACGCTGACGTAGTACTGCCGCACGTCCGTGATGCGCCACTTCACGAAGAGATCCACCAGGACGTTCTTCTTCTCGGAGGTCAGAAAGCGCTCCGGCTCGGCGGTATCGATGGTCAGGATGCGGACGTCGAAATTGCGCACGTTGTCGAGCAGCGGCACCTTGAAATACAGACCCGGGTCTTTCTTGATGTTCACCACTTCGCCCAACCGGAACACGATCGCGTTCTGGCGCTGGTCCACGACGAACAGGGAGAGCGAGCCGACCACCAGCGCCACCAGCACGCTCACCAGCAGAATACCGAGATTGGCTTTCATCAGCGCTGCTCCCGGTCACGCGAGCGGAACGCTTCGCGCGAGCGCGCCGTGGAGGGTTCCGGAGCCGGCACGGTTTCGGCGGGCCTGGCGGCGTCGGCCGGTCCGGTGCCCGTCGCCTGCATGATCTTGTCGAGCGGCAGGTAAAGCAGGTTGTTGGCGCCCTTCTGGTCGATCAGCACCTTGGTGGTGTTGCTCAGGACCTGCTGCATCGCCTCGATGTAGAGCCGGTCGCGGGTGACCTGCGGCGCCTTGTTGTACTCGGTCACGACCTGGCGAAAGCGGGCGGCGTCACCTTCCGCCTGCTCGATCACGCGCTGGCGATAACCCTCGGACTCCGCCTGCAGGCGCGCCGCCATGCCCTTCGCCTTGGGAACCACGTCGTTGGCGTAAGCCTGGCCCTCGTTCTTCTGGCGCTCGCGGTCCTGGCCCGCCTTGACCGCATCGTCAAAGGCCGCCTGCACCTGCTCCGGCGGCTGCGCGTTCTGCATCGTCACCTTGCTGATGTTGATTCCGGTGCCGTAGCGGTCGAGGATCACCTGCATCAGCTTGTGGGCGCGCGCCGCGACTTCCGCGCGCCCTTCGAAGATCACGAAGTCCATGCTGCTCTTGCCGACGATCTCGCGGATCGCGGATTCCGCCGCCTGCAGCACGGCGTCCTCGGGCCCGCGGTTGTTGAACAGGTAATCGGTTGGACTCTTCAGGATGTACTGGACCGCGAACTGCACGTCGATGATGTTCTCGTCGTCGGTGAGCATCAGGGACTCCTTCAACACCTTGCTCTTGACGTTATTGCGGTAGCCCACCTCCACGCTGCGCACGCCCGCCACGTTCACCACCTCGGCGGACTCGATCGGGTACGGCAGATGCCAGCGCGGCCCCGGCATGGTGGTCTCGACGTATTTGCCAAAGCGCAACACCAGGCCGCGCTGGCCTTCGTAGACGATGTAGAAGCCGCTCGCCAGCCACACCGCGAACACCAGGCCGACGAGGAGCCCCGCCCCACCGCCGACTTTCTTCGCGTCAGGGCCCTGGGGCTCGTCGCCGCCGCCGCCGCGGCGGCCGAACAAGCCCGCCAGCTTGCGATTCACGTCGCGCCAGATCTCGTCGAGGTCGGGTGGCCCCTGGTTGGGACGGCGCCCCCATTGCGGGTCATTCAGCGACATCAGGACGCCGAGCAACCGCAGCGAGCGCTCCCTCAGATAGTCGCGGAAAGTCCTCATGGTGCCGATCATCTTGGATAATTTTGGATGCGTCCTATGCCGCGGCGGGGCTTTTGAGTTCCGCTGGTGCCGCCGCGGCGGCTGCGTACTCGTCGAGCGCCAGGCGGATGAAATCGATGCCCTGCCCCGATTGCGCGCTCGCCCAGATGCGGGAAATTCTACCATACTCCTCGCGCTCCACCCGCGCCGGGATGGGCGTGCGGTCGATCTTGTTCAGCACCAGCACCTGCGGAATCGCATCCGCGCCGATCTCGGTCAGGACCTGGTTCACCGCGGTGATCTGCGCCTCGCGATCGCCGCTGCTCGCGTCCACCACGTGCAGCAGCAGATCGGCATGAATGGTCTCCTCGAGCGTGGCGCGGAACGCAGCGACCAGGGTGTGGGGCAGCCGGCGGATGAATCCGACGGTATCCGAGAGCACGATGCCGGCGCCGGCGGCGGTGTGCACGCGCCGGGTGGTGGTATCGAGCGTCGCGAACAACTGATCCGCCGCATAGACGCCGGCACGGGTCATGCGGTTGAACAGCGTGGACTTGCCCGCGTTGGTATAACCCACGAGCGACACCGCCATGAGGTTCGCACGGCTGCGCGCGCGCCGCTGCACCGCCCGCTGCGACCGGACCCTGGCCAGCTTTTCCCTGAGCACCTTGACCCGCTTGCCGAGCAGCCGCCGGTCGGTTTCGAGCTGGGTTTCACCGGGGCCCCGCAGCCCGATGCCGCCCTTCTGCCGCTCGAGGTGCGTCCATCCCCGGATCAGCCGGGTCGAGAGGTGCTCGAGCTGGGCGAGCTCGACCTGGAGCTTGCCCTCGTGGCTGCGGGCGCGCTGGGCGAAAATGTCGAGGATCAGGCTCACGCGGTCCACGACGCGGCAACCGAGGCTGCGCTCGAGGTTGCGTTCCTGGACCGGCGAGAGCTCGTGATTGAAGATGGCCAGGCCCGCGCCGCTGGCGGCCAGAGCCTGCGCCACCTCCTGCACCTTGCCCTTGCCCGCGAAGAGCGCGGGGTCGGGACGGTCGCGACGGCCCCGCACCAAGGCGCGCGTCCTGAGGCCGGCGCTGGCGGCGAGCTGCTGGATTTCCTCCAGGCTCTCGGCATGGCCGGCCTCGCCGAAGTCAAGGCCGACCAGCACCACCTCCGTGCCGTTCGCGGGACGGTCAAACATCAAACGGGGACGACGCGCAGCTCAACTGTCGGGACTTTGGTCGAGCGAGAGATTGACGGGGCGCGCCGGCACCACGGTCGAGATGGCGTGCTTGTAAACCATCTGGGTCACCGTGTTCTTCAGCAGCACCACGTACTGGTCAAAGGAATCGATCTGTCCCTGCAGCTTGATGCCGTTCACCAGGTAGATCGAAACCGGGATGTGTTCCTTGCGCAACGTGTTGAGAAACGGGTCTTGTAGCAGCTGCCCTTTGCCACTCATATCGGGCCTCGTGTTTATGGTTATTTAGAGAAAAGACTTTACTCGCTTTTATGCTGTCATGCCATAGGGTTACCGCCGGGCACCGGGCCGATCCACATAGGGATTTGCGCCGGAGCGGAACTCCACCCGCAGCGGGGTTCCCTGCAATTTGAAAGCGTCCCGGAAAAATCGTTCCAGATAGCGGCGATAGGTCTCCGGCACGCGCTCCAGGGCGCTGCCGTGGACGATGATGCGGGGCGGGTTGACGCCGCCCTGGTGCGCGTAACGCAGCTTGGGACGGTTCAGCCCGGCACGGGGCGGCGGCTGCTGGGCGACTGCCGCAGCCAGCGCACGGCTTAACCGCGGAGTGGGCAGGCGTGCCATGGCCGCCGCGTAGGCCTCGTCCACCGACCGCATCATGGGCTTTAACCCCTGGCCCGTGAGCGCCGAGATGAAATGCAGCCGGGCGAACCCCAGGAAATCGAGCTTGCGAATGAGCGCGCGCTTCACGAGATCGCGCTCTTCCGCCGCCAGCCGCTCCCATTTGTTGACCGCGACCACCAGCGCGCGCCCTGCCTCGAGTATGAAGCCGGCGACATGCGCATCCTGCTCCGAGATGTCCTGGCGCGCGTCGAGCACCAGGATCGCGACGTTGGCGTGCTCGATCGCCTGCAGCGCCTTCATCACCGAGAACTTCTCGGGATCTTCCGAGACGCGCCCGCGGCGGCGCAGCCCTGCTGTATCGATGAGGGTATAGCGCCTCCCGGCGCGCTCGAATTCCACCTCGATCGAATCGCGCGTCGTGCCCGGCTGGTCGTACACGACCACGCGCTCCTCTCCGAGCAGCGCGTTGACCAGCGTCGACTTGCCGACGTTGGGCCGGCCGACGACGGCAATCCTGGGATGACGGTCCTCCGCCCGCGACGCTTCCTGCGACGCGGCAAACCCCGCCAACACGATCTCCATCAGGTCCGGGACGTGGTCGCCATGCTCGGCCGAAACCGGCAGCGGGTCGCCAAGTCCGAGCGCGTGGAACTCCGCGCCCGCGATCGCCGGCGACATGCCCTCGGCCTTGTTGGCCACTAGGAAAATGCGGCGCCCGCTGCGGCGCAGTTCCTCGGCGATCGCGCGGTCCTGTGCCGCCAGCCCCGCGCGCGCGTCCACCACGAACAGGACCGCATCGGCCTCGTCCACCGCCTGGCGCGCCTGGCGCGCCATTTCGTGCAGGATGCCTTCCCGGGCCACCGGCTCGAAACCGCCGGTGTCCACCACCAGGTACGGCTTTCCGCCGACGCGGCCGCGCCCGTAGTTGCGGTCTCGCGTCAGCCCCGGCACGTTGGCGACAATCGCGTCGCGGCTGCGGGTGAGCCGGTTGAACAGCGTGGACTTGCCGACGTTGGGCCGGCCGACGATGGCAACGATCGGTAACATGCTTCAGGCACTTTCGAGTTTTCGCCCCGGCCTTGCTGGTGTCCCCGCCGCCGGCAATCTCGTGACCTATTGGATGGTGATGGCGAAAACTCCGCCGTTGCGGGTCTGCACCAGGAAGCTCGTCGTGTCGAGCGCCATGGGCGGCGCCGCAATGGCGCTGCCGTCGGTCGCGATGCGTGCCGCGAAAGCGCCGTCGTCGCGCGAGAGCAGATGCACGTAGCCTTCGAGATCGCCTACCGCCACGTAGCGCCCGATCGCCAGGGGCCCGCTGACCCTGCGCCCCGCAAGCTTGTCCTGCCGCCAGATGCTGGACCCGCTCGCCTTGTCGAACGCCAGCACCGCGTTCTTGTCATCGGTCACGTAAAGATAGCGCTCATCCACCGCCAGCCCCGCGATGCTGGACACGTCCCGCGTCCAGACCGGGCTGCCGCGCAAGGCGTCGAAACAAGCCACCCGGCCCTGGAAAGCCACCGCGCACACCCGCTGACCGTCCACCACCGGCAGGCTGGTGATGTCGGCCACGCGCTCGAGCTCGGTGGCTCCGCGCGGCAGCGCCACCACCGCTTCCCAGCCGACCGCCCCGCTGGCCAGCGCGAGCCCTACGAGACGCCCGCCGGGAAAACCCACGAAAACCGCACCGCGCTCGACCACCAGTCCGGCATGCGTGCGCACCGACAGGGAAGGCGTCGAGCGCTGGTAGGTCCATTTCTGCTTCCCGCTGGCGGCATCCAGGCCGTAGACACGGCCGTCGCCGGCTCGCGCGACCACGATGCCCTCCTGCGCTTCGGGGGGTGCCAGCACCTCGCCGGAGAGCTGCGCCTTCCACAGCGCCCTGCCGCTGCGGTCGAATGCGAGCACTTCGCCCCTGGCCGTGCCCACCAGCACCATGCCATTGCCCGCGCCAACGCCGCCCGAGACACGCTGCCCGGCCGAGAATCGCGCCACGGTTCCGCCGCTGGCGGCATCGAATCCGCCAACCTCGCCCGCCGCGCCCACCGCGTAGACAACGCCGCCGGATCTCGCCGGAAAATAAACGTTCTTCTCCGCCGGCCCGACGCTGCCCTGCCACACAATCCTCAATGCGGCCCTGGGTTGGAAAGCGGTAAGTTCCGCCGGCTTTTGCGCCGGTTGGCTGCCGAAAACGCGGTCATAGGAGTCATAGACGGTCTGGCACCCGGCCAGCAACGCCACCGCCGCCAGCAAGACGCTCGATTTCATTCGCCACACCGCGCGATGTCCCGGTTGCGCTATCACTTGGCCGCCGGAGCGGCCTCGCCCAGCGAGTCGAGCTTCAGCTGGACGGCGGCGCGGTAGGGGCTCCCCGCTTCGCTCTTGTCCAGCGCGAACTGATACGCGCCGCGCGCTTCCGCCTTCCTGCCCTGCGTGAGCAGGATGTCACCCCGCAGATCCGCATAGAGGCCGGCCATCGAGTCCACCGGTTTCGCCTCCGCGAGCTTCAGCGCCTCCGCGTAGTTCTTTTCGTCGAGCAGCACTCCGGCAAGCCGCAACCGCGCGATATCCCGGACCTCGGTCTCTTTCGCATTGTCCATCACCCATTGCAGCTGTGATTTCGCCCCTCCCAGGTCTCCGGTGTCGAAGCCGGCCCGGGCCGCGCTGAGCGCGGCAAAGGCGCCGTAGGGCGTGGCACCGTACTTTCCGGTGATCTGGCCAGCGATGTCGCGCACCTTCTTGTGATCGCCGGCGCGCTCGGCCTGCTCAAGCTGCTCGTAGAGCACGACCGCCGTCAGCGCCCGGCTGTGCTGGTAGTAGCGCCAGCCCTGGAACGCCCCGAGGGAAAGCGCGCCGGCGGCGACGGCCGCCACGACCAAGTTACCGTGGTCCTTCCACCATGCCTTCAATACCGCGATTTGTTCCTGTTCTTCGAGATCGTATGCCATCTTTTCCCCAAATGCGTGAATCGTGATTGGTGAGTGGTGAGTAGAAAAACCACGGGTGTCGCGTTGGCATTTTCCACTCACTACTCACTATTCACTACTCACGCCTTTCTTCATCAGGTCGATCGCCTCGCCGATCGAGGCGCGGGCCTGCTGGCCGGCCTCGCGCAGCGGCTTCACGCTGACGACATTCGCCGCTGCCTCGTCGTCTCCCACGATGACCGCGAAGCGCGCGCCGCTCGCATCCGCCCGCCTCATCTGCGACTTGAAGCTGCCTCCTCCGCAATGCAGCAGCACGGAAAGCCCCCCGTCGCGCAGCCGTTCAGCCACGCGCGCGCCATAGCGCTCGGCCTCCGCGCCCTGTCGCACCAGATAGACGTCGGGAACGCGCGGCACGGCACGCGCGTAGTCGCGAATCAGTGCCAGCAGCCGCTCGACACCGATGGCGAAGCCGCACGCGGGCGCTGGCTTCCCGCCGATCTGCTCGACCAGGCCGTCGTAGCGGCCGCCGGCGCAGACCGCGTTCTGGGCCCCGAGCCGGTCGCTCACCCATTCGTACACGGCGCCATTGTAATAGTCGAGCCCGCGCACCAGCCGCGGATTGATGCGGAAGCCGACGCCGGCCTCGCGCAGCAACGCCTGCAGTTCCTCGAAGCTCTTCAGGGAGGATTCGTCGAGGTCGTCAACGAGCTTCGGCGCGCCCGCGATGATGCCGGCGAGCTCCGGGTTCTTGCTGTCGAGCACGCGCAGCGGATTGGTGCCGAGGCGCCGCTTCGAATCCGCGTCCAGCCTGGCCTCGTGGCGCTCGAGATACTTGACCAGCCGTTGCCGGTAGCGGGCGCGGCATTCCGCGTCCCCCAGGGTGTTGAGATCGAGCTCGACGCCGTCCAGCCCGAGGGCGCGCCACAGGCGGGCGCACATCACCAGATGCTCGGCATCGATGTCCGGCCCCGGAAAGCCAAGCGCCTCCACCCCGACCTGGTGGAACTGGCGATAACGCCCCTTCTGCGGCCGCTCGTGGCGGAACATGGGTCCCCAGTACCACAGCCGCTGCGGGCCGCCGTAGAGCAGATTGTGCTCGATCACCGCCCGCACGCAGGACGCCGTGCCCTCGGGACGCAGCGCCAGGTTCTCGCCGTTCAACTCGTCCACGAAAGTGTACATCTCCTTCTCGACGATATCGGTCGCCGCGCCGATGGAACGCACGAACAGCTCGGTCCGCTCCAGGATCGGGGTGCGGAGGTTGCGGTAGCCGTAGACCCGCAGCCAGTCGCGCACGGTGTCCTCGAAAAACTCCCACGGGTGCGCCTGGTCCGGCAGGACGTCGTTCATCCCGCGAATCGCCTGTATCTGCTTGGTGGTCATTGCGATCGGGACGGGTGTCTTGATGGGCCGGGGTTCTTGTCGGGGAAAGGCATGAATCGTGAGTCGTGATTCGTGAACTGGACCATCCGGAATCGCGTTTTTCGTCGAATCACGACTCACGGCTCGCGAATCACGCATTTTCGGGGATTCAGGCGTGCGCTGCGTCCCGTTTTGTCGGTTGCGCGGGTTCGGGCGACTTCGAGTATTTCTCGACCACGTACCGCTCGACGATCTTCTGGAAATCGGCGGCGATGCTCTCGCCCTTGAGGGTCACGGTCTTGACGCCGTCCACATAGACCGGCGCCACCGGGTTCTCGCCCGAACCGGGCAGGCTGATCCCGACGTTGGCATGCTTGCTCTCCCCCGGCCCGTTCACCACGCAGCCCATTACCGCGACGTGCAGGTTCTCCACCCCCGGATGGCGCCCCCGCCACTGCGGCATCTGCGCCCGCAGCCAGTTCTGGATGCGGTCCGCCAGTTCCTGGAAGTAGGTGCTGGTGGTGCGCCCGCATCCCGGGCAGGCGATCACCATGGGGGCAAACGAGCGCAACCCCAGGGTCTGCAGGATTTCCTGCGCCACCACGACCTCCCGGGTGCGGTCCCCGCCCGGCTCCGGCGTGAGCGAGACGCGGATGGTGTCGCCGATGCCCTCCTGCAGCAGCACGGCCATGGCGGCAGTCGATGCAACGATGCCCTTGGAACCCATCCCGGCCTCGGTCAGGCCCAGATGCAGCGCGTAATCGCAACGCGCGGCGAGATCGCGATAGACCGAAATCAGGTCCTGGGCGCCGCTCACCTTGCACGAGAGCACGATGCGCTCGTGCGGCAGCCCGAGGGCTTCCGCCTGCTGCGCGCTCTCCAGCGCGGACGCGACCAGCGCCCTGCGCGTCACGACGGCGGCATCCTCGGGTTCCGACAGTCGCGCGTTCGCATCCATCATCCGCGCGAGCAGTTCCGGATCGAGGCTGCCCCAGTTGACGCCGATGCGCACCGGCGTGCCGTAGCGGCACGCGAACTCGATCATCGTGGCGAACTGGTCGTCGCGCTTCGCGCCGCGCCCGACGTTGCCGGGGTTGATGCGCAGCTTGGCCAGCGCCTCGGCGCAGGCGGGGTGCTGGGTCAGCAGGCGGTGCCCGTTGAAATGGAAATCGCCCACCAGCGGAACGTTGACGCCCATCGCGTCGAGCCGCTCGCGGATCGCAGGCACTGCCGCCGCCGCCTCGGCGTTATTGACCGTGACGCGCACCAGCTCGGAACCGGTGCGCGCCAGCTCGGCGACCTGCCGCGCCGTGGCCGCCACGTCCGCCGTATCGGTGTTGGTCATGGACTGGACCACGATCGGGGCATCGCCGCCGATGAGGACGCTCCCGACCGCCACCTGCGCGCACTTGCGCCGCGGCGCCGACCCGTGTTCCGGATAGCATTTCATTGGAGTATCAGGCGCGCGACGTCGGTCCGGATATGAGGCGCGAGATCGACCGGCTTGTCGTCGTAGCTCAGCCGCACCCCGTGCGCGTTGCCGACCACGAGCGCGAACGGCGGCAGCCCGCTGACGGATTGACGCGTGCCCGGACGGTTCAGCTGCGAGAAGATGATCCGCTCGTCGCGGTCGCGGATTTCCACCCACGATTCCTCATCGAAAATCAGCTGCACCCGCCGCGCGCCCGGTCTGGGCAGCTTATCCAGTTCGGATTCCAGATCGGCCATGGCTACGGTCGGCGCATCCTGCACCGTCGGCGCATCGTGCGCAGTCAGAACGGTGGCGGCCACGGCAATGCCCGCTTTCACGCCCTGCGCTTCCCCGGCCGGCGGCGGGGACGCGGTTTTCCCCTCGCCCTTTGACGAGGGCAGCGCCGCAGGACCCGGTGTCACGGCCACCGCCCGCGTCGGCGCGACCTCGGGCTCGTTGAAGTAGAACTCGTAGACGGCGAGCAGTCCCACGACAACCGCGGTGACTCCCGCGAAAAGCGGCCAGTGCGGCGCGCTCCTGCCGGGGAACGGAATGTCCTGCGATGGCGGCGTCTCGGACCGCGGCGCAGAGCGCGGAAGGCGATCGGCTGCCGCGCGCAGCAACTCATCCGGATCGAGCCGCAGAAGCCGCGCGTAATTGCGGATGAACCCGCGCACGAAGATCGGGCCCGGCAGCTTCTGATAGTGTCCGGCTTCCAGCGCCTCGACCTGCCACACGGAAAGCTTCAACTGGCGCGCGACGTCGGCCGTCGTCAGGCTCTGCGCCTGGCGTGCCTCGGCAAGACGTGCGCCCGGCGCCGCTCCCGCCGCTTCGGCGGTTCCGGCCGGCGGCATGGTTCCGGCTTCGCTCATTCGTACTGGCCGTACTGGCCCGCGTTCAGCGCGCGCGTTTCGCGGGAGTTCGGGAACTTGTTGCGCAGCTGCAGCGCGTAGCTCGCTTCCGAGTTGCGATCGCCCAGCCTGCGCTCGAGACGCACGCCGAGCCACAACGCCTCCGGCCCGACCTGCGACACCTGCGTCAGACGGCCAAGATAGCCCTTCGCCCCGGCGTAATCTCCGCGCGCGTAGTACAGGTCCGCCAACTGATAGAGCGCCTGGGGGTGGGCCGGGCGCGTCTTCAGGGCGGCCTGGAAATACTCTTCGGCGCCCGCCAGGTCGCCGCCCCTGCGCGCGCATACGCCGGCATTGACGTAGGAACGGTCCGGAAACGGGTAAAGCGGATTGCGTACCGCCGCGAGGAAATGCTTGATCGCCTCCTGCACCTGCTTGCGCTCGCACAGGAAGGACCCGTAATTGTTGAGAGTATCGAAGTCGCTCGGGTTGATGCTGAGCGCGCGCTGGAAGCTCTGTTCCGCCAGACGGTCTTCCTTGAGCCGGGCGTAGATCAGCGCCGCGACGTTATAGGCCGGGCCGTAATCCGGGTCGGCGCCCAGAGCCTCCTTCACTTCCTCGAGCGCCACGCCCATGTTGCCGAGATCGTAGTAACTCGCGGCAAGCTCGGTATGGATGCGTGCCCGCGCTCTTTCCTGCTTTTCCTCGCCGGTGGTGGGAGACACGGGGCTGTTCAGCGCCGAATCGTCCGCCCGCTGCGTGGCGCACGCGGAGACCGCCAGGCAGGCCGCCGTCACGATGATGCGGGAGATCCTCATGGCTGCACCGCCTCCGTTGTCGCCCTGCCCTCCTGCCGGCGCCGGACGCGCCGGGTACGATCCTGCACGCGCCCCGCGAGCTGCCCGCAAGCCGCGTCGATGTCGTCGCCGCGCGTCTTGCGGACGGTCGCGATCAGGCCGGCGCGCGTCAGCACTTCGCGGAAGCGCTCGATCTCCCCGGGCGCCGAGCGTTGATACGGAATCCCGGGAAACGGGTTGAACGGGATCAGGTTGATCTTGCACGGCACGTCCTTCACCAGCGCGGCGAGCGCGCGTGCCTCCGCGGCGCCGTCGTTCACGCCGGAAAGCAGGACGTATTCGAACATCACGTACTTGCGCGGCGCCTTCTCGACGTAGCGCAGGCACGCCGCCATCAACTCCCTGATGGGGTACTTGCGGTTGATCGGTACCAGCTGGTCGCGCAACTTGTCGCTGGCCGCGTGCAGCGACACCGCGAGCGAGACCGGGCACGTCTCGCGCAGGCGGTCGATGGCGGGCACCAGGCCCGCAGTAGAGAGCGTGACGCGGCGGCGCGACAGGCCGTAGGCGTTGTCGTCGAGCATGAGCCGCATCGCCGCCACCACATTATCGAAATTGGCGAGCGGCTCACCCATGCCCATCATCACGACGTTGCTGATCGCCCTTTCCCCAAGACCGAGGTGGCCGGGGCGATCCACGGCGCTTCGCGCCGTCAATTCCTCCCCCGCCAGGGCATCGCGCGATCGAGGAGCGCGCTCGGCGCTTCGCGCCGTCAATTCCTCCCCCGCCAGGGCATCGCGCGATCGAGGAGCGCGCTCGGCGCTTCGCGCCGTCAATCCCTCCCCCGCCAGGGCATCGCGCGATCGAGGAGCGCGCTCGGCGCTTCGCGCCGTCAATCCCTCCCCCGCCAGGGCATCGCGCGATCGAAGAGCGCGTGATGCCCACCACAACTGGCCGATGATCTCCTCCGTCGTCAGATTGCGGTTGAAGCCCTGGCGTCCGGTCGAGCAGAACGAGCACTCCAGCGCGCAGCCCGCCTGCGACGAGATGCACAGCGTGCCCCGGTAGCGCCTCGGAGCGCGGGACGAGGGGCCCCTCCCAGGGGATCGGCCAGCGGAGAGGATGCCGGCGACCTGACCCGAGGCGCTTGCATTCCGCTCCGGGGTCACATCCCCGCAAGCGGGGCCCCTGCTCCCCCCTTCGCGGTCGCCCTCGGGGATGAACACGGACTCGATCGCGTTGTCGGTGCCGACGTCGAGCAGCCACTTGCGCGTGCCATCGGCCGCGGTCGTGTCGCGCAGGACGCGGGGCGCGCCGATCGAGGCGCTCTGCGCGAGGCGCTCCCGCAGCGCCTTCGATACGTCGGTCATGGCGCCGAAGTCGTCCACGCCGGCGTGGTGGATCCATCGCAGCAGCTGCCCGGCGCGGAACGGCTTCTCGCCCATGCCGGCGCAGAACGCCTGCATCGCCTCGTGGTCCAGTCCGAGCAGGTTGATGGTCATGTCAGCGCGAAAAGATCTCGTCGGTCGCGAAAAAGTACGCGATCTCGATGGCCGCCGAATCGGGTGAATCCGATCCGTGCACCGCGTTCGCGTCTATGCTTTGAGCAAAGTCGGCGCGAATGGTGCCCTTCGCCGCCTTCCTCGGGTCGGTGGCGCCCATCAGCTCGCGGTTCCTCTGGATCGCGTCGTTCCCCTCGAGCACCTGGATCATGACCGGCCCCGAGGTCATGAATTCCACCAGGTCCTTGAAAAACGGCCGCTCTTTGTGCACCGCGTAAAAGCCCTCCGCCTGCTGCCGGGACATCCACATCATGCGCGCGGCAACGATCTTGAGCCCGGCCTGCTCGAAACGCGAGTAAATCCCGCCGATGACGTTCTTGGCTACGGCATCGGGTTTGATGATGGACAACGTACGCTCAACCGCCATGAAACCTTCCTGGATGATGTTTTTTAAAACTAACTTGCGAGGATACCACGATAAGGCTTTGAAATGAAGCGTTTTCGCGCCATTTCCCGCAAGAAAACAGGCGGTTGCATGGAGGCGACCGGATAATGGGAAACGCCTTCACGCGGCCCGTTTGCGCGGCGCGAAGCGCTGGCGCGCGTGAACGGCGCCAGCGCTTCCCCGCCCGCCGCCGTCGGCGACGGCACCCCATGTCGGAACAGCCCTCAGCGCGGGGTGTCGCCCGCCAGCGTCACGCGGTGCATGACGCGTCTGTATCCGTGGTAGTCGTTCACCGGGTTGTGCTGCACGCAGCGGTTATCCCAGAACGCGAGCGAGCCCGGCTCCCAACGAAAACGGCAGGTGAACTCGGGCCTGACCTGGTGCAGGAAGAGATAATCGAGCAGCGGCCGGCTCTCTTCCTCCGTCAGGCCCTTAAAGTGGGTCGTGTGCCCGACGTTGACGTAGAGCGCTTTTCGCCCCGTCTCGGGATGGGTGCGGACCACGGGATGCTCGGCGATCAACACCTTGTGCTCCGCGCCTGCCGCGCGCAGCCGATCTTCCCGCGTGCGGGAGGCATCGGCCTTGAGCGAGCTGCTCATGCCTACGAGTCCATCGAGCATTTTCCGGTAGCCTTCCGACAGCGTCTCGTAGGCGAGGTACTGGTTGGCGAAGAGCGTGTCGCCGCCGCAAGGCGGGATCTCGATCGCGTAGAGCATGCTCGCCATCGGCGGTCGCTCCAGGTAGGTCGTGTCGGAATGCCAGATGCCGCCAAAGTTCACCCGCTCGTGCGCGAGCTTGATGACCGGGGTGATCAGCGGGCATTCGGGCAGCCCATCGAGTTGCGGGTATTCCATCGGCTGGCCAAACTGCTGGGCGAAATCGAGCTGCCCCTGCGGAGCCAGCTTCTGGTTGTGAAAAAAAACCACCAGATGATCGAGAAAAGCCTGCCGTATCTCCGCGACGACCTCCTCCGGAAGCGGCCGTGCGATATCCACGCCCTGGATCTCGGCGCCGAGCGCGCCGGCAATCCGACGCACCTCGATGTGGCGATAATTCCGGCGGTACATCCTATCCATCTTAATCGAGTGCCAAGTCTACGATCATGAGTGATGAGATACGGGATGCGGGATGCAGGATGACTCGCGTCGTGCATCTGGTATCGCGTATCTCGCATCGCGCATCATATTCTTGTCAAATCACCTTGGCATTCCTCAGCGCCTGGATGCGGGCGCTGTCGTAGCCGAGTTCCCGCAGCAACTCGTTCGTATGCTCGCCCAACGCCGGCGCCGGCCGCGCCGGCGCGTCCTCGCCCGCGCACCGCACCGGCGGCGCGACCATGCGGTAGGAGCCGCGCGCAGCGTGCGGAATCGCCTGTAGCCGGCCGTGCTGCGTCACGAACGGGTTCTCGAGAGCTTGCTTGAGATCGTTGATCGGCGCCGCCGGCACGGCGCCGGCGAAATGCGCGAGCCATTCTCCCGTCGTGCGCTGCCCCAGCTCGCGGTCGAGCAGCTCGGTGATGAGATCGCGGTGCGTCAGCCGGTCCGGAAACCGGCGAAAGCGCGCATCCTCGATCCACTCGGAACGCCCGAGCTTCTCGCACAGCGCCGGCCAGAACTTCTCCTTGTTGCACATGAGATAGATCCAGCCATCGTGCGTGCGATAGAGCTGGCACGGCGTCAACGCCGGATGCGCCGAGCGCGGCAGACGTCCTGTGACGACGCCTTCGTTGAGGTACCACGTGGCGAGGTAGTTCACGTTGTGCAGTGCCATGTCGAACAGGCTTACGTCGATGTCGCGCCCCGTGCCCGTGGCGCGCGCCGCGGTGAGCGCCGCAAGCAGCGCGTAGGCGAGACCGAGGCCCGTCATCAGGTCCACGATCGAAAGCCCGAAACGCGCCGGCGGCGCGCCGGGCTCGCCGGTGAGCGAGAAATAGCCCGCCTCCGCCTGCATCAGGTAATCGAACCCCGGCCAATCGGCGCGCGGGCCGCTCCGGCCGTAGGCAGAGAGATGCGCACATACGATCTTCGGGTTCATTTCCTTCAGGCGGCCGTAGACGAGTCCGAGCTTCGCCGGCACGTCCCCGCGCAAGTTGGAGGCGAGCGCGTCCGCCGTGCGCGCGAGATCGCGCAACACGGCCTGCCCTTCCGGGCGCCCCAGGTCGAGCGTGAGGCTCTTCTTGTTGCGGTTGAAGCTGTGGAAGAACTCGCTGTCGCCCGGCGCGAAGAAGTGCGGCCCGACCGCGCGCGACATGTCGCCGCCGTCGTTCGGATTCTCGATCTTGATCACCTCGGCGCCCTGGTCGGCGAGGAACATCGTGCCGAACGGGCCCGCCCCGTACTGCTCGACCGCCAGCACCCGCACGCCGTTCAGCGGCAGCATGGTGCACCCCTAGAGACCATATGAGCCGGAGGTGAAGTTACCGAGGCACATTCTGCTTGCCACGATACCAGCGCAGGATGCGGATCGTGCTCTTGGTCTCGCGATAGTTGATGATGTGGCCGGTGTTCGGTATCGGGAAAGCGCGCCGGCCACGTGCCCCGGCAGGTCTGCCGATTTTTGGGTACGCCTGAATCTGCTTTAGCGCGTTCTCGACGCGCTCGACGACCAGCCGCGCCGTGAAAGGGTCTTCGCTCGCGATGAATTCGATCCACGCGTTAAACGCGTCTCGAGCCGCGCGCGCCCACTCAAGCGGCTTTGCGCCGGCGCTTTGCGGCATGCCGCTCGACCGTGGCCCGCGCTCGTGCCATTACTTCGCGGTGCGGTATCGCGCCGTTGCGGTCGATATCTTGGTCCGCTTCGATGGTCTCGCGCACGTCCTGCTCGGTCGCTTCGAGACCATCCCGCAGGACGAAACGTAGCATCGATCGCGGCGTGCGGCCAGCGAGCTGGGCTAGTTTCTCGATGCGGCGTCGCTGTGCTGGAGTCAGTGCCAAGGATCGCATGCGCATTTTTCCTCAGTCGAAAAACAGCATGAATTCTAACACCCGGTCAGAAGCTCCTGAAATGGTTTCGGTGCAGGATTGTCATCAAGCGCAATACATGTACCGCAAAAAAACGTTGAAAAAATTTTTTCTACCGCGACTAATCGGTGCCTTTAATAGGTGTCTCACCCTGCGAGGCATTCTTGAGGCATCCGTTTGGTTAGCTTGTTGCCCAAGGTACCCGTTCCACCTGCCCGACCCAGCGCGATCTTAGGCGGTTCGAATACTCGCCCTCGTATCCGAATATTCGTAGCAGCACAGCCTCCCAGGCCACACGGCCTCAGTTGATCGTGATCTTGGCCTGCTTGATCACCTCGGCCCACTCGGCAATCTCGCGCTTGATCAACGTCAGGAACTTCTCGGGCGTGCCGCCGCTCGGCTCGAGGCCTTCGTTCGCGATCCGCGCCGCGAAATCCGGTGCCTTCACGATTTTGTTGATTTCGGCGTTCAGTCTGTCGATGATCGGCCTCGGCACTCCGCGCGGCGCGACGACACCGTGCCAGTTGTTCACCTGGTACTTGTAGCCGGATTCAATCACGGTGGGCACGTCGGGCAGCGCCCCGACGCGTTTCGGGAAGCTGACCGCCAGGGCGAACAGGCGCTTGGATTTGACGTGGGGTACGGCGGCCGCGGCCGCGGCCACCATCATCTGCGTCTGTCCCGAGACCGTGTCGATGACGGCGGGACCGGTGCCCTTGTACGGAATGTGCGTGATCTTGATGCCGGTGCGCATCGCAAATAGTTCCGTGGCGAGATGCGTGATGCCGCCCTGGCCGGTCGAAGCGTAGTTGAGCTGCCCCGGCCTGGCCTTCGCAAGCGCGACCAGCTGCTTCACGGTCTTGACCGGCAGCGACGGGTGGACGGTTATCACGTACGGGCCATCCTCGGTCTGGATCACCGGAACCATGTCGTTCAGCGCGTCGTACTTCAGGTTCTTGTAGAGACTCGGGGAGGTCGTGAAGCTGCCCGAAATGAGCAGCAGCGTGTACCCGTCCGCCGGGGACTTGAACGCGACCTCCGTGCCGAGCGTGCTCCCAGCGCCCCCCCTGTTGTCGACGATGAATTGCTGTCCGAAAACCTTGATAAGCGGCGGCGCGATCAGGCGCGCGATATAGTCCGAACCGCCGCCGGGGGGGAACGGCACGATGATGCGCACCGGTTTCGTGGGGTAAGTCTGCGCCTGCGCGAGGCCGCTTGCAGCGACGAGCGCCGCGGCAACGAGTAGATGCAATGGTTTCATCTGATTTCTCCGATCGGGGGAACCACGGGAACGGCCATTGTAATCCGTCTCCAGGAAACGGGCCTCAATGTGAACTGATCCCGGGGCCGGCAGGAACCTGCCGGCAGGGTAGTCGCGACACGCGGTTAGAACAGGCTTTTCCTCACCTTCATTCTGCCCGGGGATCGCAGCCGGCGGATCCTTTCCATTTGGCGCCGGGTCGGCGGTCTGTCATCGCGTTCGTGGGTGGTACCCGCTTTGCGGCAGCGGGGCGGCATGCTGGAGTCGAACTTCATGCGTTGCTTCGCGACAGTACGTTTGACGGTCAGCATCGCTGCTCATCCGCGACCGTGAGCGGTGGCGGCGCGTGCTTTCATCCCGGTTATACGTTGGGCCTTGGCCAGGAGCCGCTCATTCAGATTGATGGTGGTGCGCCTTCTCAAAGACTTGACCTCCCGGCGTCGTTGTGTATGATGTAATACATGCAACGTACCCAGATACTCCTCGACGACTGGCAGTACCAAGCGCTGAAGGCGCGCGCCCAGCGCGAGGGCCGCAGCATGTCCGATCTGCTACGCCAGATACTCGACGCGCACCTCGGAAAAGCCGCCGCCCGGACGCCCCGTCTCGCCGATATCCGCGCGGTCGGAGAAGACCGCACGGCCCGGGGCCGCGACCACGACCGCTTCCTGTACGGCAAAAGCGGCCGGCGCTGATGCAGCGGCTGTTCGTTGATACGAGCGCGTGGTTCGCGTTCACGAACCGCGCCGATCCCGACCACAAGGCGGTCGCCGCATTGCTCGATGCGTTCAAGGGACGATTGGTCACTTCAAACTTCGTTTTCGACGAAACGGTGACGCTGTGCCTGTACCGTCTGGGCCATGCCGCCGCCGAGCGCGTCGGCCAGGTGCTGCGCGACAGTAACCAGGTGGACCTGGTGCGCGTCGCGCCCGAGGACGAGACCGCCGCGTGGCAGCTTTTTCGCGAGCGCGCCGACAAGCAGTACAGCTTCACCGACTGCGCCTCGTTCGCGCTCATGCGACGGCTGGACCTCAAGACCGCCGCGGCCCTCGACGACGATTTCGCAGGGGAAGGATTCGAGCAGCTCCCGCCGCTTGCCCGGTGACACCGCAGCGTCGACCCTCGGAACCTTGGTGCGGAACCTTGGGCGTCTGAGATGCCCCCGGGCTCAGAGATCGGGCCTTGGAGCGCCCATTTTCATGCCAATGCCGATGCCAATGCCAGAAACACACCGCTAAACGCTTTCTTGGATCTTATCGACGTGTCTCGGCGTTCATCGGCGATTATGAGACTCAAGCCGGGTTTCGCTTCACCAGCTCGCGCGCGATGATGATCCGCTGCAGCTCGTTGGTGCCTTCGCCGATCGCAAGCAGCGGCGCGTCGCGGTAGTAGCGCTCGATGTTGAACTCCTTCGAGTAGCCGTAGGCGCCGTGGATGCGCATCGCCTCCAGGCTGTTCTCCAGCGCCGCCTCGGTGGCGTAGAGCTTTGCCATGCCGGCCTCGAGGTCGCAGCGCCCGCCCGCGTCGTAGGCGCGCGCGGCCGTCTCTACCAGCAGGCGCGCAGCCTCGGTCCGGGTCGCCATGTCAGCAAGCTTGATCTGAATCGCTTGATGTTCCGCAATCGGCTTGCCGAAGGTCTTGCGCTGCTGCGCATAGCGCAGCGACTCATCCAGGCACGCGCGCGCGAGCCCCGCCCCGCGCGCCGCGACGTTGATGCGCCCGAGCTCGAGCCCGTTCAGAACCTGCTGCAAGCCGCGGCCCTCCTCCGTCCCGATCAGGTTCGCGGCCGGCACCCGGCAGTTCTCGAACAGGAGTTCGGCCGTGTCGATGCCGCGATAGCCGAGCTTCTCGAGCTTGCGCACCACCTTGAAGCCCGGCCCCTTCTCGATCAGCAGCAGGCTCATGCCCTTGTGCGGCGGCTGCACCCTGGTGTCCGTCTTCACCAGCACGCCGAGGATCTGGCCCTCCGCGCTGTTGGTGATCCAGGTCTTGGCGCCGTTGACGACGTAATGATCACCGTCGCGGCGCGCGTGGGCGCGGATTGCCTGCAGGTCGGTGCCGCAGTCGGGCTCGGTCAGCGCGATGCCGCCGCGCAGCTCGCCGCTCGCGAAACGCGGAAGGTAGCGCTTTTTCTGTTCGCCGGTGCCGAAGCGCTGCACCGCCTGCGCCATGATGAGATGGGAGTTGAAGAACCCCGGGACCGACACCCACACCGCCGACATGCGCTCGACGATCCGTGCGTAGGTCAGCGCCGGGAGCCCGAGTCCGCCGAATTCGGGCGCGATGGTCGCGCCGAAGAGGCCGAGCGTCTTCAGTTTGTCGACAATGTCGTTCGGGTAGGTGTCGGCGGCTTCCAGCGCGTGCACGACCGGGCGCACGTGCCGCTCGAGAAAGCGGTCCACGCTCTGCAGGATGAGCGTTTCCTGCTCGTCGCCTGCGGCCGGCTTCGGCGTCTCGTCCATACCTGGTCAACTCTATCCTGAGAACGCGACCGCCGCCATATCGTCTACGCATCAACAAGACCGGCAGTCCAGCCCACGTTGTGGATGCGTGTGCACACGACGGCCGGTCAATCGGCGGCGCTGGTCAAAGATCGGGATTTGCCCCTGCGCCTGGTTGTTGTTTGACTCCCACCCGCGTATTCTTGACTCGTGGCGGCCGCGACGTGCCGGCCAGCCAATTCGAGCGTACGAGTCAGCAGGAGACAAGCTATGTTACGGTCTTTTTCGAAAGCGGTGTTCCTTGCGTTCACCGTGTTGCCGGCAGCAACTACCCTGGGAGCAAGCTATCCACAACGACCCATCAGGCTGGTGGTTCCTTATCCCCCGGGCGGAGCGGCCGATGTGCTGTCGCGCGTTCTTGCGGAGCCCTTGCGCGAGGAGCTCAAGCAGCCGGTCGTAGTCGACAACCGGGGCGGGGCCGGCGGAAACATCGCAATGGAGCTGGTGGCGGGAGCTACGTCGGACGGTTATACGCTCATTATGGCTAATGCGCCGACTCTGGCAATCAACCCGACGCTGTACGCCCACATCCGCTTCGATCCGGTACGTGATTTCGCGCCCACAAGCCTAATCGCCAAGGTGCCGCTTTTTGTCCTCGTGCAGGCATCGTCGCCTGTAAAGTCAGTAAAGCAGCTGATTTCCATGGCCAAGGAGAAGCCGAACGCGTTGTCCTACGCTATCGGCGGGAATGGAAGTGTCACGCAATTGTCGGCAGCGCTGTTTGCGGAGCGGGCAGGAATCAAGCTCCGCGGTATCTCCTATAAAGGGAGCGCCCCGGCACTGGTTGGCCTGATGAGCGCAGAGACGGACTGCATGTTCGACCTGATGCCATCATCGATGCCTTTCGTGAAGTCCGGCCGGCTCCGGGCACTGGCGGTAACGAGCTCGACACGGTCAGCGCTCGCGCCGGGTCTGCCGACCATCGCAGAACTGGGCCTGCCTGGCTATGAGGCAAGCTCCTGGTTTGGTGTAATGGCGCCCGCAAAAACGCCAACGGACATTCTAGCCAGACTAAATCACGTTATCGTCAATATCGTGAAGTCGCACTCATTTCAACAGAAGCTGGTCACGCTCGGTGCCGAACCGGCTTGGGGCACGCAAAGCGAATTTGCGGCCTACATCAAGTCCGAGGGGAAGAAGTGGGGACAGATCGTCACTAAGCTGGGTTTGAGAATAGAGTAGAGAATAGTACCGCTGCAACCGCCTGGCGCTGTCAGGGGTAGGCCGCGCCAGCAGCCGGAAGGCGACGGCGATTGAAGCCTTTTGCCAACAGCCAAGCCTCAATCAAACCCATATTCCTTCCAGCGTCTCAGGACAGTCTGCTCGTGTTCCGGAGCGGGGGCTACCGTCGGCGGAAAGCGCTCTCCGCCCCACTCGGGCCGGCGCTGGAAATGCCAGTTGCGCGTGGCGTCAATCAATACGCGATTCCAAATTCCCGAGCCGAGCTGGTTGATGTCGCGCTCTTCCATAGGGGTGCTCGGGTCGAGCGGATGCCCAAATGACCCCGGAAAAATGACAATGCCGCCATGCCCTGCATTGACGCGGTAGGCGATGGCCCAATCAATCTGCTCGTAGGAGGTCACGTCAATGTCCTCTTCGACGACGAAGACGTGTTTGTAGCGCCCTTGGCCGGCGCTGGCCCCCCATAGAGCCGCCGCGATCTGCTTGGGTTGTCCCTGATATTGTTTCCGAATCTTGATGTAGATGTTGATTCCGCAGGTGATGGGATCTGCATACACGTCGAGAACGCCGGGTATGCCAGCGGTGTTGAGCACATTCCAGGCGATCGCTGCGCGCTGAGCCGAAGAGATCACGGCGTTTTCGCTGTACGAGCCGGGCATGTTGCCTTCCTGCGTCCCGCGCAGTATCGGGCCGTTACGGTGCGTAACGCACGTGACCTGGATGGTCGGTCGCGGGGTCGGAATGTCGGATACGTAGCCGGTAAACTCCGCGAACGGCCCTTCGATCTCGTAGGTTTCAGGATCAGGATCGATCAAACCCTCGATCACGATTTCCGCGCTTGCCGGTACTTCGAGGTCTACGGTCTCGCACTTGACCAGCGGCACGGGCTCGTTGCGGTACGCGCCCAGCACGTCGAACTCGCAAACGCCGGCTGGCAAGGGGCTTCCACCCAGGAAACCCATAATAGGGTCCCAGCCGATTACACAGGCAACGGGCATTTTTTCCCTGCGGTCGGCGTACTTCGAAAAATGCTGTCCCCAGTGCTGGCCGCCCTTGATCAGCAATGAAGGGATTGTGTTTTTCCTGCCGACCATTCCGCGATAGATACCGACGTTCTGAACTCGCGTGTCCGGATCCCGGGTGACAATGCAGGCGTAGGTATTGATGTAGCGGCCGCCTTCCAGAAAATGCCATTTGGGCACAGGAAATTCCAGAAGATCCACCTCCGGCCCCATGATGATGTTTTCCTTGACCGGCCCGCCCAGCACGACGACCGGGGAAATCTGTTCGCGGTTCTTTCGCATGACGTACTGCACGATTTCCCTGTTGCTGACGTTCTTGGGAAAGCCCAGCGCCAGGGCGAGCCGTTGACGCGTGCCGACCCCGCCCGTGAACACCTTCCGTCCCCGCGTGTTTTCGTGGCCGATGATGTTTTCGAACGACAGAGCGGGGCCTTTGCGCTCGAGCACCTTGCGCGAAATCGTCCCGATCTCACAGTCCCAATTAACCGGCGCCTTGATGCGATGAAGCTCGGCCTCGCGCTCAAGGAGCGCAATCCATTGCCGTAGATCAATGCAACCCATTTTCCACCCTTGTCGCCGTTGTTTCCGGGATGATACCCGAATCGATGTGAATTTAACGGGGTCGCATCGTATGGGCCATCGCTTGGATTCTGTCTGTTGGTGGTAAACTGCGCTACCTGCCGCGCGCTCTCGGCGTCGCGGCGCCACACCGGATTCGAGTGACGCACTCGCGCACTGCGGAACATCTGGGGACACGTCATGACGGAATCGGCCACGCTGCCTGCACATGTTTACTACGACGACTCCGCACGTATGCCCGACGGGCGGCTCTCCCATGCGGGGCTTGCCAGGTTACACGATGTCAAACTGCGGACGACCCACGGTATCCTGCTCGCTCTGGACATGGAATCGCTGGACGAGATGAAGCGTGTGGTGGAGCGCACGACTCGAATTGAAGGTATCGTCGGCTACAAGGTGGGGCTGACCGCGGCGCTGAGGCTCGGCCTCGGTGGAGCCGTGCGGCATCTCCGTGCAGTGACAGATCTGCCGCTGGTATACGATCACCAGAAAGCCGGGCCGGATGTGCCCGACATGGCGGCAAAGTTCGCGTCGACCTGCAAGGAGGCGGGAGTTGACGCTCTGATTCTTTTCCCGGTAGCGGGTCCCCGTGCTGTCACCGAGTTCGCGGGGAACGCTTACAAGCAACGGCTCTTGCCGATAGTCGGTGGCGACCTGCCGTTCGCGGATTACAACGCTTCCGGCGGGGGTTATGTGATCGATGACGCGTTGGACAGGATCTTCCGCAAAGCGATCGAGATCGGCGTCAACCACTTCGTCATTCCGGCGAATACCCCGGATAAGGTGCGGCATCACGCGCGTTGGTTGGTAGAGAAGCTGGAACAACCCTGTCTGTTTGTTCCCGGCATCGGCCCCTTAGGCGGTAGCATTGCCAGCACGTTCTCGGCCGCGCCCGGCTGCAGAATGTATGCGGTAATCGGCCGCGCCATTTACGCTGCTTCCGATCCCGCGAAAGCGGCCCGCGATCTTGCGGCAGAAGCATTGCGTTTCGCGTAGTCCATGACGGCGACGGCGCCTGTGATGCGGACCGCCTGGTATGCGCCTGGTAAGTGCCGCAGCACCGACCCGGATATCGATGTGCACATCGCCGATCTGCGGGAGCTTCTGGTGTGGTGTCGCAACAACCTCGAACCGTGGGACACTGGTGATGACTGGAATCGAAACCCGGTTGCTGATCGACGGCAAGTTTACTGACGCCCTCTCCTGCCGGACGTTCTCCACGGAGAGCCCGATCGACGGCTGCAAGATCGCCGACGTCGCATGCGCCGGCCCCGAGGACGTCGATCGCGCTGCGGTGGCAGCCCGTAAGGCGTTCGACGCCGCTCCCTGGCGGAAACTCATGCCTTCCGAGCGCGGACGCGTGCTGCGCAAGATCGCCGACGGCATCCGCGGGCGTCTCGATGCGATTGCCGAGGTCGAGACCCGTAATGGCGGCAAGACCATCGCCAACTCAAAGAACGAGGTCGAGGCGGCCGCGGGCGTATTTGACTACTACTCCGGCGCGATGGACAAATTTTTCGGCGAAACCATCCCGATGGGCCATGGCGTGCTGGACTTCACGTTTCGGGAACCTGTCGGCGTCGTCGCGCAGATCACGCCTTGGAACTTCCCGTTTCTCGCCGCAGCTTGGAAGGTGGCGCCGGCGCTCGCGACCGGCTGCACGGTAATTCTCAAACCTGCGAGTTACACGCCGCTTACGGCCCTCATGCTGGGGCGCATTGCCTTGGATGCCGGAGTGCCAGAAGGCGTGCTCAACGTATTGCCGGGCCCTGGCGCGAAGCTGGGCGAGCATATCGGGCGCCATCCGCTCATAGACAAGATTGCGTTTACCGGCGAGACTCGCACCGGTGCGGGTCTCATCAAAGCCGCGGCCGACGGGATCAAGCGCGTATCGCTCGAACTGGGCGGGAAGAGCCCGAACATTATTTTCGCCGACTCGGATATCGCGAAAGCGGCGGCTGCAGCGGTCAAGGGCGGATTCGGCAATGCCGGCCAGAGCTGCTCGGCGCGAACTCGTGTGTTTGTCGAGCGGCCGGTGCACGACGAGTTCGTGACCGCATTCTCGCAGGCAACCTCTCGCTACAAGGTCGGTGATCCACTTGACCCGGCCACGGACATGGGTCCGCTGGTCTCCGACGCGCAGTGGCGTAATGTAAAGGCGATGGTGGAGGATGGGTCCGCAGCGGGGGCGCACATCGTCTGCGGTGGTGATCGTCCCGCCGGGCTTACCGCCGGAAGCTATTTTGCGCCAACCATCATGACGGATGTGCGCAACGATATGCGGATTGCCCGCGAGGAGGTCTTCGGTCCGGTCGTCGTGGTGGTCCCCTTCGACAGCGAAGAAGAGGTGGTACGGCTCGCGAATGACAGCGAGTACGGACTCAACGGGTCGATCTGGACCCGTGACATTGGGCGCGCATTGCGTGTTGCTCGCGACGTGCGCACCGGCATGATCAGCATCAACTCGCACGGAAGCTCCAGCCGCTACGGCACTTATGCGCCGTTTGGCGGCTACAGGAAGTCCGGGCTTGGCCGCGAGCTTGGGATGTACGCGCTCTCGCTTTACACCGAAGTGAAGAACGTGTTCATAGACTTGGGCGACTGAGCCAACGGCACAGCGGGGACGTGTGCGTGTGATCGTGGCCGCCTCCGTGTTCCCCAAAGCATGGCGCCCGACGCTTGCCTGATGTAATCTGCGCGAGAAACATTATTAGGGGAAGCAAGGCAGGCGAATGCATTCTGACGCGAGACCGCTGGCGCTCGTTGGTGGCCGACTGATCGACGGCCTGGGCCACGATCCTGTCCCAAGGGCGACCGTGCTCGTCGAGAACGGTCGCGTCATCGCCGCGGGCAAGGCGTCGGCTATTCGCCTCCCGCGCGGCACGCAGGTGCTCGATGCCGCGGGCTGCGCGGTGTTGCCGGGCATGATCGACTGCCATGTGCACAGCACCTATCGTGCGCGCGACGTGCGCCGGCATCTGCTCAATACGCCCACTTATAACGTGCTGCGCTCGACGCACATTCTTGAAGAGACGCTTGCCTGTGGCGTGACGACGGCGCGCGATATGGGCGGCGCGGACGCGGGGTTTCGCGAGTCGATCAGGGAGGGCTATATAAGGGGCCCGCGGTTGCTGATTTCGATCGTAATGATCTCCCAGACGGGGGGCCACGGTGATTCCTGGGTTCCCGCCGGCGTCCGGCTTCAGAAGAGAGCCTGGCTGCCGAGTGGGATCGTCGACGGCACCGAAGACATGCGCAAGCTGGTGCGCTCCTTGTTGATGGCGGGCGCGGATTTCATCAAGATATGCACAAGCGGCGGCATCACCTCCGTGACCGACAGTTGGGACGAGCCACAATTGACGGCTGACGAGATCCGGACTGCGGTGACGGAAGCGACGGCCAAGCGCAAGCGCGTCGCTGTGCATGCAGAGGGCATCGAAGGGGTCCGCAGGGCGCTCAGCGCCGACATCCATTCGCTGGAACACGGTTGGTTCCTCGACGAAGCGTGCGTGGACAGCATGATAAAACGCGGCATCTGGTGGGTGCCGACGCTCGCGCTGGTTCCGCTCTCCGTCGAGCGCCGCAAGATCGACCCGGCATGGAGTAATCAGCAGCTCGCCAGGGAAGACGACAAGGACGCTGCGATTTATAGCGCGATGAAGAAACAGGTTCCGCTGTGGAAAGACGCCGTCAAGCGGGGTATCAAGGTTGCAATGGGCACAGACCAGTCGCACCGACTCCTGGTGGGGGAAAACCTTGTCGAACTGGAGTTCATGGTCAAATGGCTGGGTATGTCGGAGATGGAAGCTATTGTCGCCTCGACCACCCGGGCTGCGGAATGTATCGAGCAGCCGGAATTGGGCGCGCTGGCGCCGGGGAAGATTGCCGACGTACTCGTAATCGATGGCGATCCGCTGGAGGACATCCGCGTGCTGCAGCAACGCAGTCGCATCAAGCTGGTGATGAAGGACGGCAAGGCGTACCATAATCACTTGCCTCGCTAAAAGGAGGAAATCATGCGGCTCAACCGATTCATGATCCGGCCGTTCGTCGAACAGGGATTGCGCGAGGAACTCGGCCAGGGTGATACAACGGGGGGATTTCTCGTCGGCGACGATCCGGTTCAGACCGCCCAGATCTACGCAAAGGCCCATGGTGTGGCATGCGGCCTGCTGCTCGCCGACGAGACGATCAGGCTGGTGGATCCCGACGCGCAGATCGAGCATATGGTCAGGGACGGCGACGAAATCGGCCCCGGCACTGTCCTGCTCAAGGTCAAATCGAAAGCATCCACCTTTTTCGCAATCGAGCGCGCAGCGCTTGATTGGATCCAGCAGCTTTCCGGAATTGCCACCAAGACCCGCCGATACGTAAATCTCGTCAAGCACACAAAGGTGCGTGTGACGGACACGCGCAAGGGATGGCCGGGCATCCGCGTGCTGCAGAAGTATGCGGTACGCGTCGGCGGCGCGCACAATCACATCTTCAGCCTTACCAACTGCATCCTCGTCAAAGACAATCATATTAAGATTGCCGGGAGCATTAAGAACGCGGTCGAAATCCTCCGGGCCCGCGCGCAGCACACATTCAAGATCGAGGTCGAGTGCGAGACACTGGACATGGTCCAGGAAGCGCTTGACTGTGGCGTGGAGGTGATCATGTTCGACAACATGGACCTCGATGAAATGAAACAGAGTCTGAAACTCGTCAACAAACGAGCCTTGACTGAAGCCTCGGGAGGCATAAACGAGTCAACGATCGTTCCGATCGCGGAAACCGGCGTGGATATCATCTCGGTCGGAGACCTCACGCACACCGTCAAGGCCCTCGACGTGAGCCTGGACGTGCGCGATATCAAACCAAGCGCGCAGCGCGCGATCGAGCGGTTGCGTGCGAGTACGCACTGACTTTGCCACGGGATCGGGATCAATGTTTCCGGATGAACTGCTGCAACAGGCCGCCACGGCCCTGGATCTGGCCAGGGCCCGGAATGTTCGAATCGCGACTGCGGAAACGTGCACTGCAGGATTGGTGTCCAGCTGCCTAACCTCTGTACCAGGTGCATCGAAAGTTTTCGAGCGCGGATTCGTGTTGTATCACGACTCCGCCAAGGCGACGGGACTTGGTGTGCCCGAATCCATCGCCAGGATGCACGGGGCGGTCAGCGCCGAGGTGACCAGGGGGCTTGCAGAAGGAGCTCTCGCGCACTCGACGGCGGGCGTTGCCGTGGCGGTGACCGGCTATGCAGGGCCGGGGGGAGGGAATGCGAAGAACCCGGTTGGCACGGTCTACGTCGCCGCGGCCAGAAAAGATGCCGATACGATCGTCGAGCGCCACTTATTTTCAGGCGACCGTGATGCGGTGCGCACGCAGGCGGTCAAGGCAGCACTTGTTGTTCTTGTTCGCATTTTGTCCTAGCAGCCTGCGAACTTCGAATGAAATACGGGATGACGGCCCTTTAATAACCGGCGGCATCGTCCACCGCGTGGCCGCGCCGGGGCACTAGGATCGAGCGCTCGAAGGTCATGAATGCCGTGCCGTCGGCTCTCTTGCCGGTCGTGCGCACGGTGACGATGCCCTGCTCCGGGCGCGACTTCGACTCGCGTACCTCCAGCACCTCGGACTCGGCGTAGATCGTGTCGCCGGCGAAAACCGGCGCGGTGAGCCGCACCTTGTCCCAACCGAGGTTGGCGACCGCCTTCTGGCTCAGATCGCTCACGCTCATGCCGGTGACCATCGCCAGCGTCAGGCAACTGTTCACCAGCGGCCGGCCGAACTCGGTCTTCGCGGCATACGCCGCGTCGAAGTGCAGCGGATGGGAGTTCATGGTGAGCAGCGTGAACCAGGTGTTGTCGGCCTCACTGATGGTGCGCCCCGGCCGGTGCTCGTAGACGTCGCCGACCTTGAAGTCCTCGAGGTGACGGCCGAAGGACTCGCGGTAGCGGTTCGGCCCCACTTGCTTTCGATCAACAGTCATATTGATCGAAACGTGAGCGCGTCAGAGCGGGAGTGCGTGAGCGCGAAAAGACGGATCTTCTCCATCTCCCGATCTCACGATCTCCCGGCCGCCGTGGCGCGGCGGCCGCTCGTTCTCTCCGGACGCGTGAGGCGCAGCAGCGCTCCGATGTCCTTCGCCTGATCGAGCGCGAGCAGCGCGCCCGCGAGCTCGTCGCGTCGGCGCGCGGAGAGGTAGGGCCCCGCGAGCCCGTCGAACTTGGCGCGCAGCTCGGCCGCGGAGAGGAAGTTCGCCGGCTCGCCTTTCGGCACCCGCACGTAGGTTTCGAACGCGCCGCGTGCGGTCTTGATCCGCACGCTGCCGCTCATTTCCGCCGGGAAGTCGGCCTGCGCCTTCGGATCGACGCGGGTCCGCACCCGCTTGCACAAGGCAAGCGTCGCGGGATCGCCCAGATGACGCGCATAGTCGTCCCACGCGAGGCCGCCGCCGCGCAGCGCCACCGCGGCGCAGAACGCCATCGAGAACTGCCCGTCCACGACCGACTTCGGTGACTGCTTGACCGGCTCCGGGTCGCCGGTGATCTTCCAGCCCGGCTCGGGCAGGCCGACTGTGACCTCCTCCACGTCCTCCGCCTTGATGCCGTGCTCGCGGGCGAGCGCGAGGACGCCGTCGAGGGGGGCATGGGTATAGCGGCAGGAAGGATAAGGCTTTACCGCGATTTTCATCGTCTCCCAGCGCCGGCCAAGGCCGTCCACCGCTTTCGCCACATCGGCGGCGGGCGCGTAGGCGTGCAGGAAACCCCACTTGCCCTCGATGGCGTCGGCCGCGCCCTTGTAGCCCTCGCGCGCGAGCGTTGCGGCGATCAAGCCGCACATCGCCGCGTGGCCGACGTGCGAGCGCTTGGTCCAGGCGCCGTTCACCAGGAACTGCATCGAGCCCGCCGACATGCTGAGCACGATGCCGAAGGCGTCGGCGTGGCCCTCCGGGTCGAGACCGAGCAGCCGCCCGGCCGCCGCAGCCGCGCCGAAGGCGCCGCAGGTCGCGGTCGGGTGAAAGCCGCGGTCGTAATGCGCCGCCGGGTCGAGCGCGAGGCTCAACCGGATCTGCACTTCGTAGCCGGCAACGACGGCAGCGATCGTCGCCTTCCCGTCGGCGCCCGCCATCTCGGCGGCGGCGAAGGCGGCCGGCACGATCGGCGCGCTCGGATGCAGCGAACCGGGTGCGTGGGTGTCGTCGAAGTCGAGCGAATGCGCGAGCGTGCCGTTCAGCATCGCCGCCCCGGGCGGGGCGTAGCCGGCGGCATCCCCGATCACCGTGCAAGCCCCGCCCGCCAGCCCGAGCCGGCCGGCGGCGGCGACCATCGCCGGCGTCGATTCCGCCTCGTTGCGGGCGCGCAGCGCAATGCCGACGAGGTCGAGGGCGAGCGCCTTGACGCGCTCGCGCACTTCGACGGGCAGCGTATCGTACGAAAGCCCGGCTACGAATCCGGCCAGCTCGCGCGTCGCAGCGGTCACTGCATCCTCCAGGAAATTCGCCGGGCTTCCGACGAATTCCTAGCAGCCTGTCGGACTTGGCATTCCGACAGGCTGCTCACAGCAAAACCGCCTGCGAATTTCGAATGAAATACGGGATGACGACCCTTATTAGCCTCCAACGGGCACGCGAGCAGGCTGAACATAATGTTTTCACTGCCTTTTTCTTTCGTTTTCGCGCAGGCGGTTTTGCATTTAGGAGTTTGTCGGCCCTAAGTCCGACAAACTCCTAGCCGGCCTGGATCACGCCACACGCGAGGCGCGCGCCGGCATTGCCGGTCGGCTGGGTCTTGTAGTCGTCGGGGCCGGCGTGGACGATGACACTGCGGCCGATGATGCTGGCCGGCCCGGGCGTGACCGTGATGATATCCATCTCGACCTGGACGTTGGCGCGCCCCCGCTTGTTGGCCTTGAGTGCGGGCAGATCACCGGCATGGCGCTCGGCGCTGCCGGGGCGCCCGTGGGGCTTGCCATACGGATTGAAGTGACCCTTGGCGCTCATGCCGTCACCGGAACTGCAGTCGCCGACTTCGTGGATGTGCAGGCCGTGCTCCTGCCCCGGTTTGAGCCCCTGGACGAATACGACGACCTTGACCTTGTCGCCCACTTGCTCGAACGTCGCTTCGCCAATGGTCTTGTTGCCCTTGGTCGGTTTCAGCGCGGCCGTTGCCATGGTCGGCCCTTGGGGCGTCGTCTGGCAGGCGGCAAGCAGGACAGCGGCAGCGGCAGCGGCAATTATGGATTTCATGGTCTCCTCCTCCTCTGAAACCCCAATCTACTCAATTTCCCGCCGGCATGGAAGCCCCGGGAGCTTGTCAGGCCAGAGCCCGACAGGCTCCTGTACTGGGGAAGCCCGACACGTGACCAGGCCAGCAGCTTGGTATTTCGACCGTTCGCGCCTGCCTGCCCCACGCGATGAGATAATGGAATCATCTCCTTTCGTCATTTGGACCGGTTCCAGGATATGGGAACAGTCGCCGCCCAGGAAACACCGCCGATTGCTGCAGCGCACTTGCCGGAGGGCACGGACCTCATCGAGTGGTATTACGAGCACGGATACTCCGACGGCTTCCCGCTCGTGCCCCCCACCCCGGCGAAGATCGCGGCGGTCGTCGCGGCGCTCGGCGGCGAGCCCGGGCGCCTGCTGGCCCGCGTGCCGCCGCGCTGGGGCAGCCTGACGCGCCAAGTGCTGGCGATCAACATGGTGATGGCGGGCTGCCGGCCGGAGTACGCGCCGGTGGTCGAGGCGGCGATGCTGGCGCTGTGCGACGCGCGCTTCAACCTGAATGGCGTGCAGGCAACGACCCACATGGCGAGCCCGCTGCTGGTGGTGAACGGGCCCGTCCGCAAGACGATCGGCATGAACGCCGGCTGCAACGTCTTCGGCTCGGGAAACCGCGCCAACGCCACCATCGGCCGCGCGCTGCGCCTGGTGCTGCTGAACGTCGGCGGCGGCTGGCCGGGCCTGCTCGACAAGAGCACGCTCGGTCATCCCGGCAAGTACACCTACTGCATCGCCGAGAACGAGGAGGCGAGCCCGCTCGCGCCCTACCACGTGGAAAAAGGCTACCGGGCGGAGGATTCCGCCGTCTTCGTGCTGGCCGCCGAGCCGCCGCACAGCGTCACCAATCACTTCGCGAACGACGCGGAAGGCATCCTCGACAGCATCTGCTCCGCGATGAGCACGATCTGCAACAACAACGCCGTCTCGGCCGGGCACTGCGCGGTGGTCCTCGGCCCGGAGCATACCGCCACCATCACGAAATCCGGCTGGAAGCGGCACGACATCCGCCATTACCTGTGGGCGCATTCCGGCAACCGCTGGGGCGATCTCTACGGCAACGGCCGCTACGGCAAGGTCTACAACCGCAATCTGCCGGTGTGGTACAAGCGCCAGCCCGACGCGCGCACCCCCATCGTGCCGAGCCCCGACAACATCCACCTGTTCGTCGCCGGCGGCGAGGCCGGGCGTTTCTCCGCGTTCATCCCCGGCTGGGGCCACATGTCCTCGCCGGTGCTGCGCGGCGTCGGCGCCGCGCAGCCGCCGGGCGGGCCGGAGTGCGCCGACGGCACCTGCGCCGTCTAGAATCCGTGAGAGCGGGAGGTCGCGAGATCGGGAGATGGAATTTCACAAGTGGCTGGGGTTTCGCTCTCCCGCACTCACGCTCTCACGCCCTCACGTCCAGTTTGCTCCGCCCGGAGACCCAACCTCATTGCCTAAGGAGGATCAATGACTGCGATACCGGTATATGATCCGCGCGGCGTGGTGGTAGCGACGCCTCTTGCCACGGCACCGCGTGTGAAGAAGCTCGAAGGCCTGCGCCTCGGCCTGCTCGACAACACCAAGTGGAACGCCAACAAGCTGCTGCGCGGCGTGCGCGACCGGCTCGCGCAGAAGCACCGGTTCGGCGCGGTGAACTACTACCGCAAGGAGAGCTTCTCCTCGGGCGCGACGCCCGAGTTGATCGCCGAGATCGCGGCCCATAACGACGTCGTCGTCACCGCCATCGGCGATTGAGGGTCGTGCACGTCGTGCTGTATGCACGACACGGTGATGCTGGAGGCGAAGGGCCGTCCGACGGCGATGATCGTCACCACCGAGTTCGCGCTCGAGGCCGAGACGCAGCGCGACGCGCTCGGCATGGCGGGACTTGATACGGTGGTGATCGCCCATCCGCTGAGCTCGCTGACCGACGAGGAAATCGGGCGGCGAATCGAGGAAGCGCTGCCGCAGATCGAGCGCGTGTGGCTAGGAGTTTGTCGGACTTAGCCCCGACAAACTCCTTGTGCAAAACCGCCCGCGCGATAACGGGAGTCAATAGCAGTGAAAACCTTATTTCCAGCCTGCGCGCATGTCCATCGGAGGCCAATCGGGACCGTTACACTGGGGCTCATTCGAAATTCACGGGCGGTTTTGCCGTTAGCAGCCTGTCGGATACCAAAGTCCGACAGGCTGCTAGGGGCGAATCCGTCCAAGGACCCCTAATTCGCCACGCCCGCCGATCGGATTCGCCCCTAATTGAGATTCAACTTGATGAAATCTGGCCGAGCGCTCGGCCAGATTTCATTTGAAGACGTCCGTGACGAGCAGGTCCGGCAGCCAGGTCGCGAGCGCCGGGAAGAATATCACCAACAGCAGCACGCTGAGGTCGCCGACAAAGAACGGGATCGTGCCCTTGATGACCTGGACCAGGGGTATTCGCGATGTGCCGCTGACCGCGAAGATGTTCAGCCCGACGGGCGGCGTGACGACGCCCATCTCGACGTTGAGCGTGACGATGATGGCGAGATGCACCGGGTCGATCTTGAGCGTGTGGGCAATTGGAAACACGACCGGCACGGTCAGCAGGACCATGGCCACCCCGTCGAGGAACATGCCGAGGATGAGCAGTATGCCCATGTAGGCGAAGATGAAGCCGAGCGGCGTCAATCCCATGTTCACCACGGCCTGCGCGACCTTCTGCGGCCAGTACAGGTTGGCGAGCAGGAACTGGAACACGCCGACGCTGCCGACCAGGAACAGGATCACGGCGGTCAGGTTCAGCGAGCGGTAAGCGGTCGGCAGCAATTCGCGCAGGAATTGCCGGCCGCGCGTAAGCACCCCGTAAATGAGCGCATAGCCGCAGGCCGCGGCTGCGGCTTCCGTCGGGGTGAAGAGCCCGCCGTAGAGCCCGCCCAGGATGATCACCGGCATGCCCAGCGCCGGCGCCGCGCCTTTGAATTCGGCCCACAGCACGCGCAGGCTGAAACTGCCGCGCGGCAGCTTGATGATCAGCGCGATGAGGACGACGCTGAGCGCATTGCCGGCGGCGAGGAGCAGCCCGGGGACCACGCCCGCGAAAAACAGGCGCACGATCGAGGTCTCGGTGACGATGCCGTACAGGATCAGGATGATGCTCGGCGGGATGAGCATGGCGATGCCGCCCGCCGTCGCCACCAGGCCGCCCGAGAGCCAGTCCGGGTAGCCGCGCTTGCGCATCTCGGGGATGGCGATGACGCTCATGGCGGCGGCCATGGCGACGCTCGAGCCGGAGATCGCGCCGAACATCACGCACGCCAGCACGGTGGCCACGCCGAAACCGCCGGGCATCCAGCCCACCAGCGAGTCGGAGAACCTGAAAAGCTGGCCCACGAGGCCGGTCTTCTCCATGAGGAAGCCCGCGAAGATGAACAGCGGGATCGCCATCAGCGAATACCGGTTGATGAAATTGAAGAACGCCCGGAAGATGACCTCGTTGGTGAGCAGCGGGTCGAACGCGATGTAGGCCGCGGCCGCGGCGCTGAGCGCGATGCCGATCGGCACGCTCAGCACGAGCAATACGAGCACTACGATCCCGACGACGTGCATCGACCCCCCCTGCTTGCGGCGAGTCAGCGTCTCGCCATCTCGTATTAGTGCCCCAGGCCCCCTGCCGCCTCGCCCGGCTCGTCGAGCACGCTGCGGCCGAGCAGCTTATGCACCTGGCGGTAGATCTGGAAGAACATCGTCACCGCCATGAAGGCGAATCCGGCCAGCAAGACAACCAGAAACGGCCACATCGGAAAAGCCAGGCTTTCGGTACGGCTCTCGTACTTCAGGCTGTCCTGGACTTCGGGCAGACCCCACCACAGCACGAAAAGCATGAACAGGAACGAAAAAACCAGCGCCACGAGGCGCACGACCTCGGCCACGCGCTTCGCGCGCGGCCCGACGGTATCCAGCGAATCCGTCAATATCGTGACGTTGAGATGGGAGCCGTGACGCTGCGCGATGCCGTAATAGAGAGAAACGCCGCTCAAGGTGGCGAAGGTGACAAAGTCCTGCTGCCATTCGAAGGAGAGCCCGAACGCGTAGCGCCGCACCACCTCGAACAGCGCGATCAGGGTGCAGCCGATCAGCAGGAACGCGGCGGCGGGCGCCAGGAACCGGTCCTGGAACGCCCGCCAGATTACGTAGGCCTTCTCCACGCGCCAGCCGCCTGTCGGGTTCAGCGGCCCGACAGGCGGCTAACAGCAAAACCGCCCGCGGATCTCGAATGAAAATCGAATTGGCGTGGCGGCTTGGCCGTCAAGGCGCGCCCGAAGATAAGACAACAGATTTTCACTGCCCTGGACTTCTCCGTTTCTTGCGGGCGGTTTTGCATTAGGAGTTCGTCCGACTCGAAATGGACGAACTCCTGCGCGCTACTTGACCACGATCACCGAAGCGTGCTTGGAGCAGTCCACCTTTTCGATCCACGATGAGCCCGGAGGATTCTGCTTCGACAGCTCGCGTCCTTCCTTGACGAAGTTATCGACCCACTGGTTGGCCGCGGGGGGCGTCTTGCTCTTCACGTAATTAACCGCCGCGTTGCCCATCGCGCCCACCATGGCGGACACTTCCTGCGGCGTCATCCAGTACACGCCCGGCTTGGACGGATCCTTGGTGCCGTACTTCTCGTAAGCCGTCTTGTCGAAACACCAGTTGTACTCCTTCTGCACCTGGATGGTCTCGGCGATCAGCTTCTCGAGCGCCGCCCGCGTCGGCGGCGTCAGCCGGTCCCACCAGCGGCGGCTGGCGCTGATCATGTAGTAATCGCCGACGAAGGCGCCGGCGCCGCCCATCGTGTAGAACGGCGCTTGCTCGCGCACGCTGTTCCAGCCGCCGAGACTGGTCATCAGTCCGTCGATGACGCCGGATTCCAGCGCGCTCGGCACCTCCCCGAATCCCATGACCACCGGGTTTGCCTTCCACGACGCGAGCACGGGGTTTTCGGCGGGACCCATGCTGCGCACCTTGCGGCCGACGAAGTCTTCGGGCTTGGCGTAGCGCTTCTTGCCGCCGACGCCCATGCCGAAACTCATGTGCCCGACGCCGAAGACCTTGACCAGCTGGTTCTTCGCGAGCCGGTCGACCAGCATCTGGTAGGTCTTGGTTTTGTCCAGATTGTCTACCGCGCCGACCGTCGTCAGGATGCCCGGTCCAACCACCGACAACATCCAGGAATCGACCGGGGCCGCCTTGCCGATCTGCATCCAGGTCATTTCCAGGTTGCCCTGGCGCATCGCCTCGAACGCCTCGGGAATGGTGTAGAGCGCGCCGGCATAGTACAGACGCGCCTCGCTGCCGGGGATCACTTTCGGCAGGCGCTCGGCAAAGTATTTCATGGCCAGTCCCGCCGGGTGCGGCGGCGGCGGGAAGTCGGCCGCAAAGCGCATCACGATCTTCTGCGGCTTGTCCTGCGCGTAGGCGGGTTGGGGAGATGCCCATATGATGGCAGCAGCCACGAATGTCGCGGCAACAGCCCCCACGCCCAATCGAAACATCGGGTTACGGTTCATAGCCTCCTCCTTCATCATTATGGTTTGGACGCAACTCCAGCGGCCCTGCTTGTTTGCTGGGCACCGTATATGAACGCGCAGGAACCGTCAAGGCTTCCACGGCCACCCTCGCCGCTCGCCCCCCCAACGACGGAAGCAGCATGCTCTGCCGCAGTGCGGCAGGGGTCGGGCTCGATGGGCAGCTGTGGCCGAATCGCCGCCGGGCGCCAGCCGCGGCGGGAATCTACGTGGCGGGCTGCGACTGGAGTACGCCCATCTTCGCGGCGATTCGCCGGCGGCGCGGGATTTTCTCTCCGCCCTCCGTCAGCCGATGTCGCGCCGCGCCTGGGCGACCACCTCGTCGAGGTCCGTCGGCCCCGCCGCGGCAGTCTCGACGAATTCGGGCGCGGGCGCGTCTTTCGGCGGCGCGATGCGGTTGTGGCGCTGGATGCCCCAGATGAGCGCGCCGAGCGTGACGGCGGCGGTCCACCAGACCAGCCTGTCGTCCGGGTGGAACAGGGTCGCGAACGCAATTACCGCGAAGAGAATGCGCGCCACGGCGTCGCCCATCGAATTCTCGAAGCAGCGTCCGAACATCGCGAAAGCGACGCCGCAGGTGCCTGCGGTCACCAGCACGATGTCGCCGACCTGTCCCCAGCCGGGCTTCACCGCCATATCCGAGCGGGTGAAGATCGCGAAGGTCATGAGCGTGATCGGCAGGCAGATCTTGAGCGCCTCCCACATGGTGCGCATGAACGACGCATTGGCGATGCGCGCCGCGACGGCCGCCGTGAGCGAGGTCGGCGGCGAGAGCTCGCCCCAGACCGAGAGGAAGAACACGAAGAAGTGCGCGACCCAGGGATCGATGCCGAGCTTGGTCATCGGCGGCACGATGATCACCGCGCCGACGATGTAGGTGGCGGTCGGCGGCAGGCCGGTGCCGAGCAGCCAGCCGAAGATAAAGGCCATCAGGACCATGGCGACGATGTTCCAGGAGCCGATGTCGAGCAGCATCGCGCCCATCCGGTTGATGAAGCCGGTGACCGTGAACAGGCCGATCATGATGCCGAGCGTGGCGAGCAGCAGCGTGAGGTAGGAGGTCATCTCGGCATGCGTCTCGATCGCGCGCCGGAGGCTGGCGAACAGTGACTCTCCCTTGAGGAAGGGGTCCTTGCGTCGGTACTTGAACCAGAGAAAGACCGCGATCAGCGCCGCGAGCATCAGGACACCGGTATCGACCGCCGCGCGCAGCTCGCCCCTGCCGACGAAGCCGAGCAGGTAGATGAGATAGGCCACGGCGCCGAAGAAGATGCTCGTCGTCACCTTCTCGTAGAGCGGTACCTGCGGCTTGTCGATCCTGCCGGTCGGCATCAGGCGTACCGACAGCAGGTAGATCGCCACACCGATCGAAAAATAGTAAATGAAGCCGAAGCCGAAGCCGCGCAGCACGACGTCCCAGTAGGGCACGCCGAGGAATTCGGCCATCAGGAACGCGGCGGCTCCCATCATCGGCGGCAGGATCAGCCCGCCCATCGACGCCGAGGTCTCGACCGCGGCGGCGAACGTCGGCGGCACGCCGTAGCGGACCATCAGCGGAATGGTGATGGTGCCGACCACGGCGGCGTTGGCCGAGCCGCTGCCGCTGATCAGCCCGATCGCACTCGATCCCAGCACCGCAGTCTGCGGCATCAGGCGCCTGGAGCGGGCGACCAGCCGCACGACGTTGATCATTGCGTGCTGCGCGTTGAAGCCGTTGGCGACGCCGGCCAGCAGCAGGAAGGCGGCGATCAGCGTGAGGGCGAGCTGGCCGTACGTGCCGTAGATGCCGGTTGAGAACTCCACCGTGCTCGAAGTGACTACCCGCTCGAAAGTCGTCCCCGGATGCCAGAAGAAGTCGAGCGAGCGCGGAAACACATGGCCGTAGAGCGTGTAGACGATCATCACCACGTTGACCCAGAACAGCACCGGGTGGGCCAGGCGCGTCAGCTCCATCACCAGCAGGAACATCAGCAGGCCGACGATGTAATCCTGCTGCGTGAACGTGCCCTGGCTGTAGATCGCGATCCGTTCGTATTCCGAGAGGAAGTAGCCGAACGCGTAGAGCGCGATCCCGAGGTAGAGCACGACGAGAGCATAGTTGGCCTTCGCCGGAAGCCGCGGGTACAGCGGCTCCCGCTGGAACATGAACAGGATCTGCAGGATCAGCGCGATCGGAATCAGGCGCGCGGCGAGCTGCAGCGCTCCGCCGAGCCCGGTGTAGAAGTACCAGACCAGCCAGGCGACGAAGAACAGCGAGACCGCGAATATCAGGTTACCGATATTGACGTGGCTCTTGAGCCGGGCAATCAGCACATACCTCCCCCTCTCGGCGCAAATCGCATGCGCCTTCCAGACCGCCGCCGGGCAGACTGTCTACGCGCTTATTTCGCGACCTTCCATTTGTCGTTCCAGGCCTTGTGCTCCTTCAGGAACTTGACCAGGCCCGGATGCACCGGGACGTCCGGATTGGCGCTGATGCCCGCCACCTGCATGCCGACGAAGTCTCTCGCCATCGGCGTGAAGCCGGGCTCGGCCTTCGCGAGATCATCCTTGTGCTTGTAGAACGCCACGAGCATCTTGTAGACGACGTCCTCGGGGATGTTGGTGCCCATGTTGTAGCCGAACAGGATCGGCACGCCCTGGAGCACCGCGGGACCCACGGGCTTGCTGAACGCGCCCTTCGGGTCGACGTCGACGACCCCCAGGCCGGCCGCCTTGAGCTTGGCAACTTCGTCGGGGCAGGGATTGACGACCCTGACGTCCATCCGGATCTCGGTCTCCTTCCAGTAGGACGCGAGCGACTTGCCGGCGGTGGTGTAGGTGGCCGATCCCGCGATCGAGCCACTGTCCATCGCATCCGCGTTCGACTTGAGGTCGATCTGGACGTGCTTGAACTCGTAGCCGAGCACCTTGTAGATGCGCTGCCAGTTGAGCCAGTTCATGAAGCCGGCGTTGGTGTAGAACACCGGCTTGCCGCTGAAGTCCTTCCAGCACTTGTACTTGTTGGCATCCTTGGCCGAAACGGCCATCATCGATTCCATCGGATAGGAGTACCAGGCGTGCGCGATCTCCGGCATCTTGGGCTTGTAGCCCTTGAACCCGCCTATGCGCTGCTGAAACTGCGTCATGCCGATGTCGGCCGTGTAGGCGATCTCGCCGTTGCCGTCCATCACCGCCTTCATCGCCACCGTGGGCGAGGCATACGGCTGGACCGTGACGGTGTACTGGCCGCCGAGCGCTTCCTCGACGATCTTGGTCATCTGCGCGGCGATCTGGTAGCCGTAGGAGCCCACGGCCGAGGTCGCCCAGCGCAGCGACTTGCGCTGCTGGGCCTCGGCCGGGCCGATCGCCGAAACCACGAAGATGGCGGCCACCGCCGCCGTGACCGCCGCGCCGCGCCACCTGGGTCTGGCGAGCCTGAATGCATCTGATTTCATAAGAATGTCCTCCTTCGTATAGGCCCGCCGTGCACTGATTGCCTTTGCCGTCCTTCTGTCGAGCTGCGCCTTCAAGGGACCGGGGGCGACATCCCCTGCGCGAGATGCGTGTTCCAGCATTGGATGCAACGGGACAAAGGGTAGCAAGGCGGTCAGGTCTTAGCAACGCGGCAGGCGCATCGTCCCGCGCTGAAGCTTGATCCAGGTCAAGGGGAGACGCGGTTAGCGCGCCGGCCGACGCGTTACGGCCGCCACGCCTTCCGCGCCGGTGCTCCAGGCGGGCCGGATGGAAGGCTCGACGCCCGTCGCCTGATACTTGCAATCCATGCCGACTCCGCCGGCCCATACGAGTTCCTCGCCGCAAAAAATCAAGGGCAGGTGGCCGCGCCGCCACGGCGGAACCCGCTCTTCCTGGAGCAGATTCTTGAGGCTGCGGCGGGGGCGATGGCAGTCCGGCTGCAGGCGCTCGCCGCCGCGGCGCACCCGGATCGTGACTGTTCCCCCGCGCAGGCGATCGAGACTTACGCCCTGCCCGCGGGACGGCGTCATGGCGAGCACGCCGCCGAGTTCGGGCAGCGCGAGCGTTCGTTCGCCCCGCCAGCGCCGCGCGTAGTCCTTGCAAACCGGCGGAACCCGCTGCACGACGTGCAACCGTCCCTGAAAGCGGTGCAGCTCGAAGCCGCCCAGATCGACGCGCACACGCGCATCCTGTTTTGCGCCGAGCGCCTGCCGCAACGCCTCTTCGAGCCGGCCGGCGCCGGGCGGATTGACGCCGTGGCCGGCGAGAAAATGGCGCAACAGGTTCCTCGCGCGCGCCGGCGGCAACCGGCGCAGTGCCTCCACCGCCAGCGCGCCGCCCTCGATCTGCCCGGCGCCATCGGCCGCAGCCACTTCTTCCAGCAGCCGCGCGGCCTCGGCGAGGTGGCGGGCCGAGCGAGCGACCGTCGCGCGGTAGGCGGGAAAGCGCCGCGCGATCGCGGGAAAGATCTCGTGCCTGAGAAAGTTGCGCTGGAAATAGACGTCCTGGTTGCTTTCGTCCTCAATCCACTTCAACTTGCGCTTCTTCGCGTACTCGAGGATTTCCTGGCGCGTCACGTCGAGCAGCGGACGGAGAATCGCCGGTGATGGGTGATGGGTGATGGGTGATGCACCATTCGCCTTCCGCCTTCCGCCTTCCGCCTTCCGGACGAGCGGCATGGCCGCGAGTCCTTTCACCCCCGCGCCGCGCAGCAGCTGGAGAAACAGCGTTTCCACCTGGTCGTCACGGTGGTGGGCAAGCGCCACGAAATCGCAATCCTGGCGCGCGAAGACCGCGTAGCGCGCCGCGCGCGCCGCCGCCTCCAGGCTGTCGCCGCGCGCCACCTTGACCTTGACGCTTACGAACGGGATGCCGTGCGCCCCGCACAAGCGGCGGCAAAATGCCGCCCAGCGCGCCGCGTTCGGGCTCAACTGGTGGTTGACGTGCAGCGCCGAGAGGCGAAGGCGGCGCCCGCGCGCCGCGCGCCGCAGGCAATCCAGAAGGACCACCGAGTCGACGCCGCCGGACAACCCGAGGACCACGCGGTCCGAAGGCCTGACGATCTCCCCGATCTGCGTGGCGACGCGAGCGGCGAGATCCCCGGCGCGGGTTCTACTTCTGCTCGACTTCCTTGAACTTGCCATATCCGATGAGCTTCTCGAAGCGCTTCTCGAGCAGCTCGTCGAGCGGTGTCTCCCGGAGCTGCCGCCAGCTCTCCTGCAGTGCCTTCCTGAGATTCTGCATCATCGCCTCGCCGTCGCGGTGCGCCCCGCCCGGCGGCTCGGTGACGATCCGGTCGATGAGCCCCAGCGCCTTCAACCGGGTGGCCGTGATGCCGAGGGTCTCCGCCGCTTCCGCGGCGTAATCCGCGCTCTTCCACAGAATTGAGGCGCAACCTTCAGGCGAGATCACCGAGTAGGTCGAATATTGCGGCATCAGCACGAGATCGCCAACCGCGATCGCGAGCGCGCCGCCCGAGCCGCCTTCCCCGATGATGGTGGCGATGATCGGAGCCCTCAGCCCCGCCATCTCGAAGAGGCTGCGGCCGATGGCCTCGGACTGGCTGCGCTCCTCCGCGCCCACGCCGGGGTAGGCGCCTGGGGTGTCGATGAAGGTGAACACCGGCACGCCGAACTTCTCGGCGAGCTTCATCAGGCGCAGCGCCTTGCGGTAGCCCTCCGGCTTGGGCATGCCGAAATTGCGGAAGATTTTCTCCTTGGTGTCGCGCCCCTTCTGATGGCCGATCACCACGCAGGTCTCGCCGTTGAAGCGCGCGAGCCCGCCGACGATCGCCGGGTCGTCCGCGAAGCTGCGGTCACCGTGCAGCTCCTCGAACCCGGTGAAGAGACCGTTGACGTAATCGAGCGTGTACGGCCGCTGCGGATGGCGCGCGACCTGCGCGATCTGCCAGGCGGTGAGCTTGCCGTAGATTTCCCGGGTCAGCGCCTGGCTCTTCTTCTGCAGGCGCGCGATGTCCTCGGAAATGTCGACCGCGGAATCGTCCTGCACGAAGCGCAGCTCCTCGATCTTCGCCTCGAGCTCGGCGATCGGCTGCTCGAATTCCAGGAAGGTCGTTTTCATGGCGGGCTAATAATACAGCAGAAAAACGTCAACCACGGAGAAAAGGCACAACCAAAATTTGAACCGCAGAGTCGCGGAGAGAATCTACAACAATATTGAACCGCCGAGCCGCCGAGAGAAGCAAGAACAATAATTGAACCGCCAATGCACCAAGAGAAACAAGAATGGAACCGCCGATGAACGCGGATCACGGCAATTAAGATACAGGGAACCCGGAACCTTGAACTCAGAACCCTTATATGCTGACTCGGTGGTCATGCGACATTGTCATGTGCAAGTAATATCTGTCGCGCTGAAGACACGAGCGCGCCGGCTGCCTTGCCTTGACGTAAGCCGCGCGTAAGTTCCAACTGGACACCCCGGCGCGTCGCCCCTCTGTTACATATGTTTAGTGGCTCGGTACCTGGGTAGTCATGTCCGACAGTGTGTGCGGCGAGACCAGCCGCGCGAAAGGCCTGGGCTAACGTTTCAATGAGTTCGGCATCTAAACCACCGAGGTATACCGCCTCATGACTGCCCCTACAGCCGTGAATAGTCATGACAACACGGGCGTCGGCAATAAGATCAAGGCACTGCTGCTCATCGAAGCTATGGCTTGTCACGTGAAGTGCATCATAGTTTCCGGAGGATTTAATGCCCTCGAAACAATATATGTGCAGTTCTGAACCCGCGATGCCTTGGGCGATATCGGAAGTACGCGGTTCTATCGCTCCACCATGTGGCGCCACGATAGCGATTGAAGATCTCGCACGCCTCTCAAATGAGATTCGGTAGTCTATTTCCTTTCTCTCGTGCTTTAAGAGTTCCGAAATGCTGGAATACTTGCCCACGAGCCGGCCCTTCCTATGCAGCATGATGTTCAGCGCCAGCCGCACCCGCTTGGCGTCGGCTGCACGAATCCGTTAGGTGCGTTCACGATTTGATCCCTCGTGGTCAGAAGAAAAACCGGTATGTACCCACCTGACGACCGAGGCAATTAATGTAATAGCAACCCAGAGCGCAATCGGCCCCATAAAGAACGCGAACAAACCAATTGGACGAATCGGGCTGAGCGAACTCGAAATAGTACTAAGGAACAGCCACCAAGCTAGCGACCCCGCGCTGAGAACTACTAGGCAGATGCGACGATATCCTTCTGGCATTGGCGGAAAGGGATCTCCGGTGAGGACTCTGGGCCAGCGAATTACCCAGGTAATCGCAGCTGCAATCAGTCCATACACTACTGAAGGAAGCACGGCATTCCTAAGAACGTAGATAACCGTAAAGCTTACGCGTTCATCCCCCAGAAAGTACACACAAAACCAGAGAAATACTGCGACTCCTATATATACAGTCGCTAGCTTCCTAACCAACCCTTTCCGTCTTGGTGCTGATGCAGTCGGTTCGTTTTCTTTGTGCTTATCTGGCAAGAAAATGAGAATGAGTAGACCGACAAGACTGAATATGGGTAGCACCAAGCCGAGAAATCCGGAGTAGCCCTTGGCTTTGGCGAAAGCCCAAAACGCATACCAGAACGCGCTAAGGTTCGTGATCATGACGGCAAGCTGAAGCACTTCCCTCGCTTCTCCTCCAACTCCCTCAGCCCGTGTGACCAATGCAATCAGCGGAATCAGACTCGCAAGCCAAACGCCCGCGGCAATATTGGCCCTTCGTTCATACTGCACAATCATCGGCGTAGTTCCCTTCTAATTTGCCCGACGATTCACTTCACTCACCGCTTGCCGACAGGCGGCATTCCACCTGCCAACGACACTGCCGATCTGATTGTTAGGCTGCATCACTGCCACGCTACCGCTTTCGCGCGTTCGCCCGGCGCCTCATGCACGAAACATGAAATGAGCATGCGATCGAATTCGACATCGCCACGCGCTGCCAACAGTAGTCGCTCGCGCAGCGTGGGCCACTCGCTTAAGGTTAGACCGTAGACTAGGAAGTACGCAGCGAAGTAGTTCACTGGCTGCCTTCGGAATGCAACGAGCTTCTTCAAGTCCTCAGCCATACGGCCAATATCCCTGTTCCTTGGCTTCACCTCGACCACTAGGAGATTGGTCATCTTCCCCGGCACGTGGACTAAGAAATCCGGCTTCGGATTACCTCTAATGATCGGGTGACCGGTCTTGTCCACTTCACCACCCAAAGAAAAAGGGAAATCGCCAGGCCAATGGCAACGCCAACGGTGATAGAGCTCGTAACAATAGACACGCTCTCTGTACTCCGGCTCTTCAGCGTCGGCGACGGGAAGTTGAAAGTACTCCCTAGGGATCTCCGAGGACGCGCGGAGCAGCCATTCAGTAACCGAATCCAAGTCCTCCTGCACAGACGTGTCCTCAACGGCCTAACGTATTAGGCAGCATCGCAAAGATGCTAAACCGATATACCGGTATAGACAACTTTGCACCTGTGGGTTTTGGTTTGATCAGCGCCAATCGACAGCCATGCCTTACTTTCGACTACTCCAATACCCTGGCTTGCGTGCATGGTGGGCAATGGCGATGACGCGAAGCTCCTCGCCTTTGATGTAATAGATGATGCTGTAGGGAAACCGGGGCAGCGGAAAGCGGCGTCTTTCATTCCGCCAGAGCGCGCCCAGTTGTGGATTGGAACAAAGAAGGTCGAGCGCCCGCTCAAACGTGGCGATGAAGGCAAACCCGAGTTCGGCGTTGGCTTCGCGGGCGTAGTAGAGGGCGCTATCGATCAGCTCCCGATCAGCCTCGGGACCAACCGAGGGGGTCACTTGATCGCGGCCCGAGCCCGGGCGATGGCGTCAGCCGCAGGGATGAGCTGGACGCGACCGCCTTCAATTTCTGCGATACGCCGTTCGACCTCGGCAGCCCAAGCCTCCTCAACGTCATTGCTCCTGAAGAGGCTCGCGATCAGGCGGTCAGCCAGCAAGGCACGCTCCTCAGCGGAGAGCATGAGTGCCTGGGCTTGCACGGTTTCAAGCTGGCTCGACATGAGATCCCTCCGGCCGCCGGTTGACGTCCAATGATACTCCACCGGGCCCGTGAGGAGGTCGAATGATCGGCGTCTATCGGCGTCCATCGCGGCTAAATGATTTTTGCTCTTGATGTTTTACCTCTGTGATCTCTGTGTCCTGTGGCTAATGGTTTTCAGTCCAAGCCGCGCGGATCGCTCGCCGCCCGCGCCGCGCCGGTCTGCTTCGACCGGAACACCGCCTGCATGTTGCCCCACCGGCGCTTCCCGGTTTCGATGCGGTGACCTTTCGTCTCGATCACGGCGCGCCAGTCGGCCGGAAATCCGCCGGGCTCGATTTCCACGCGGTCCGGCCACCATTGGTGGTGGTAGCGTGGCCGGCCCACGATTGCGCCAAGATCGACCGTGCGCGCGTGAACGTAGTCCAGCACGGCGAGCAGCACCTGGCTCACGATACGCGAGCCGCCCGGCGCGCCAACCACGAGCACGCCCTTCCCGTCCTCGACGAAGGTCGGCGCCATGCTCGAGAGCGGCCGCTTCCCGGGCGCGATGGCATTGGCGTCTCCGCCGCGCAGCCGGAACGCATTGGGCGTGTCGCGACGCAGCGTGAAATCGTCCATTTCATTGTTGAGCAGCACGCCGGTCCCGTCCGCGACGATGCCGGCACCGAACAGGAGATTGATGGTGAGCGTCGCCGCCACGCGGTTGCCGTCGGCGTCCACCACGGAAAGATGCGTGGTGTTTCCGCTCCCCGACGCCGGCTCGCGCTCCGGCGCGGCGCTGCGCGTTGCCGCAACCGGGTTGATGGTCGCGGCCCGCCGCATCGCATAAGCCTTACTCGCAAGGCGCTCCACCGGCACCGCGACGAAATCGCCGTCGCCGAGGTACAGCGCGCGGTCGTGGAAGGCGCGGCGCAGCGTCTCGGCCACCAGATGCGCGCCGCCGGGAGAGCGGCTGTCCGCAAGGCTGAAGTGCTCGAGCATATTGAGGCACTGGGCGAGCGCGATTCCCCCTGCGGAGGGCAACGGCGCCGTCGTGATCTCCGCGCCGCGGTATCGGAAGCGCAGCGGCGCCCGCTCGATCACGCGGTAGCCTTCGAGGTCGGACAGTCGCCACATGCCGCGCGCCCGGATCACCGATTCGACAAGCGCGCGGGCGACGGGACCCGCGTAGAATCCGCTGCGACCCTCACTCGCCAGCCGCTCCAGGGTGCCGGCGAGCTCGGGTTGCCGCAGCAACCACCCCGCGCGCGGCGCCCGCTTGCCATCGAGGAAGATTCCGGAAGTTCCCGCCCCGTCCTGCAGCAAGCGCTCCCGCACGGCGGCGATGCGCGCGTAACGCCGGTCCACCGCAAATCCGTCGCGGGCGTGGCGGATCGCCGGGGCGAGCGCTTCGGCCAGCGGCAACGCGCCGTAGCGTCCTGCCACATGGACGAGCGCCGCGGCAGCACCGGGAATCGCCGCCGCGGTGCCGCCACGCACGGTGGCGCCAGGGACGGGCTTGCCATCCGCGCCGACGTACATTTCGCGTTTCACTCCCCCCGGCGCGGTTTCGCGCCCGTCCACCATCACCTGGTAGCCGTCGCGCGCGCGGTGCAGGAGGAAAAATCCCCCGCCACCCAGCCCCGAGGAATACGGCTCGACCACCGCGAGCACGGCGGCAATCGCAACCGCCGCGTCGAACGCATTGCCGCCGCGCCCGAGGATCTCGTGTCCGGCGGCGGTGGCGAGCGGGTGCGCCGACGCGATCGCAGCAGCCTGCTGTTCAGCCGCATGGACAACGGCGCCCAACGGAAGCAGGCATGCGACGCACAGGAGGAGCAGGCGCAGCGCGCCCCGCACGCAAGCGTACATACAAGGAACCGGATCAAAAAACAAAATTGTTAATCCTGTCTATTTCGTGTAGCCCCAGTCGGAGGCGCCTTCGCCGGACGCCAGCCGGTCTTCCATAGATCGAGCGGCACGATCTCCGGCGGCTGGCCGTTGTCGTGAAACCAGGAATCCACCGCCCACTTCACGCCGGTTGACGCTTCGCTCACCACCGCGGTCGTGTGCGGCCAGCCGAACAGGAAGAAACCCCGGGTCACGCGCGCTTCGACCCGGTGCCATCTCAGGAGGCCCGCGCCGGCGAGAATGCGCAGGTAGGTCGTCGAGTTGGTGGACTCGTCGATGCAGTCCATCTGGCTTCGCCAGTTCTCGCCGTGCCGGTTCCCGGCGCGGTCATCCGAGGTGTCGGCTATCGCCCCGACGACGGTCTCGAACCGGGCGATGGCCTCGGCAATCCTGGCGCGCTCTTCCTGCGCGCTGGCCGCGGGAGCGGCGAATACCGCCGCGATCAGGCGCCACTGCGCCTCGTCCAGGCGCGCCTGGCTGACGATCTCGCACGTGCCGCCGTGGCATACTGAAAACTTTTCCGGCGCCGGCTCCGTGACGATGTCCTCGCGGACAAAAAAATCCGCAGCGTAAACGCCCGCGGCGCCAGCCTCCTGCGCAAGCGCAATGAGCAGCGTGACGAACAGGGTTTTTCCTCGCCGAACGCGGATCACAGTGCACCAGTCACGGATCACGAGTCACGAGTCACGGCAGTTAGTCGAGCGTCTCGCGATAGCGCCTGAGCGCGACCGCCGCGGCCACCAGCAGGAACGCCACGATCGGCCACAGGCTGGGCAGTATCTCCGCGACCTCATTGCCCTTCAGCAGGATGCCGCGCAGGATGCGCAGGAAATGCGTGAGGGGCAGGACCTCGCCCAGCCACTGCGCCCATTCCGGCATGCCGCGGAACGGGAACATGAAGCCGGAGAGCAGCATCGACGGCAGGAAGAAGAAAAACGTCATCTGCATCGCCTGCATCTGGTTTCTGGCGAGCGTCGAGAAGGTGAAGCCGACCGCGAGATTCGCCGCGATGAACACGATCAGCACGACCGAGAGCAGCGCCAGGCTGCCGACGATCGGCACCGAGAACAGCAGCTTCGCCGCCGCGAGGATGATGATGACCTGGATGTAGCCGACGATGATGTAGGGCACGATCTTGCCGGTCATCACCTCGATCGGACGCACCGGGGTGGCGAGCAGGTTCTCCATGGTGCCGCGCTCGCGCTCGCGCGTCATGGCGAGCGCGGTCATCATGATCATGGTCATCGTCAGCACCACGCCGATCAGCCCCGGCACGATGTTGTACTGGGTGATGCCTTCCGGGTTGTAGCGCCGGTGCACGCGCAGCTCGAACGGCGGCGGCCCGTTCTGCAGGTGCGCGAGGCTGCCGCCGAGATCGCGCGCGAGCGCGGTCTGGTTGAGGGTGAGCAGCGCCGCCAGCGCGTTGCTGGTCGCCGCCGGGTCGGTCGCGTCCGCCTCCACCAGCAGGACCGGCCGCTCGCCGCGCACCAGCTTGCGCGAGAAGTTCTCCGGCACGCTGATCACGAACTGGACCTTCCCCTCCGCCAGCAGGCGCTCGGCCTCCCGCTGGGTCTCGATCCGGCTGACGACGCGGAAATAGCCGCTGTTCTCCACGGCCCGCACGAAGCTGCGGGAGAAAACGCTGTTGTCGGCGGAGAGGACCGCGGCCGGCAGCGCCCTGGGGTCGGCATTGATGGCGAAGCCGAAGAGCACCAACTGGATGATCGGGATGCCGACCATCATCGCGAACGTGAGCCGGTCGCGGCGCATCTGCACGAACTCCTTGACCAGCACGGCGATGAAACGGTGCCAGGAGAAGGCGCTCACCGGTGGGCCTCCCGCACGTCCTCCATGAAATGGATGAAGGCATCTTCCAGCCCGGGCTCGCTGCGCCGCCACTGCAGGCCGGGTCGCCCGCCGTAGCGTGCGATCGCGCGCTCGAGCGCCGCCGCGTCGACGCCGCTCACGTGGAGCACGTTTCCGAACGGCACGACCATGGCGACATCCGTCTGGTGCCGCAGCTCCTGCGCGAGGTCGAACAGCCCCTCGCCGCTGACCGTCCAGGTGGCGAGGCCGGAGCGGGAGACGACCTGCTCGGCGGTGCCGGTGACGAGCAGCTTGCCGTAGGCGATGTAGGCCAGCTCGTGGCAGCGCTCGGCTTCATCCATGTAATGCGTGGACACGAGCACCGTGATGCCGCTCGCAGCGAGATCGTGGATCTGATCCCAGAACTCGCGGCGCGCCTTGGGATCGACCCCCGCGGTCGGCTCGTCCAGCAGCAGCAGTTGCGGCTCGTGAAGCAGGCACGCCGCCAGCGCGAGCCGCTGCTTCCAGCCGCCCGAGAGCTGTCCCGCGAGCCGGCCGGCGCGCGGCTGCAGGCCCAGCCGCTCGAGCGCCGCCTCCACCGCCCGCCTGCGGTCGGGCACCGCATACACGCGCGCCATGAAATCGAGGTTCTCCCGGATCGAAAGATCCTCGTAGAGGCTGAAGCGCTGCGTCATGTAGCCGGCGCGGCGCTTGATCTCTCCCGCCTCGCGCGTGATGTCGAAACCCAGGCAGGTGCCGGTGCCGCTGTCGGGCTTGAGCAGGCCGCACAGCATGCGGATGGTGGTGGTCTTGCCGCTGCCGTTCGGGCCGAGGAAACCGCAGATGCGGCCCCGACCCACCCGGATCGTGACCTCGTCCACGACACGGCGGCCGTCGAAGCTCTTGCACAGCCCCTTGACGTCGATTACCGCGGCATCTGCGCTCACGCGGTCAGTTCTCCAAGAACGTAATTGACAAGATTTACAGGATTTAATCCTGCCTATTTCGTCTTTCAGCGTCACTAATCAGTCGAACCTTACCTCCACCGGCTGGCCGGGATGCAGCTTCGCCGCGTCGTCCGGCGCCGGGCGCGCCTCGACCAGGAACACCAGTTTCGCGCGTTCCTGCTGGCTGTAGATGACCGGTGGCGTGAACTCCGCCTGCGGCGAAATGAAGGTCACCGCCGCCGCGATGGGCGCCGGGCAGCCGTCGCAGGTAACGGCGAGCTTCTGTCCGATCTTCACGGCGCCGAGAACGCGCTCCTCGACGAAGAAGCGCACCTTGATATTCCGCGGTGGCAGCAGCGACACCACGGGCTGGTTGGCGGGAACCCATTCGCCCGCGACGAAATACGTGTCCTGCACCAGGCCCGCGACCGGCGCCTCCACTGTTTTCTGAGCGAGACGCCATTCGGCCTGCGCCAGGGCCGCCTTGGCCGCTTCGACGTTGTGCTCGGCCGCCTTGATCGCGTCCGGACGCGCGGCAAGCCGCGCCGTGGCCAGCTGCGCCCTCAGCTCGGCGACGCGCTGGATGTCGCGGTCGTGCGCCGCCCGGCTTTCGTCCAGCCGCTCCTTGGCGATGAAGTTCTGCGACACCAGCTGCTCCGAGCGCTTGAGCTGTGCCGCGGCGAGCTTCAGGGCCGCGTCGGCCTGCGCCAGCTGCGCCCGAATCGCGTCGATTTCGGTCGGCCGTTTCCCTTTTTGCAAATCCGCGAGCTGCGCCTCGGCATTCTGCTGCCGCTGCTGCGCCTCGCGCCGTGCCGCGGCTTCGTTCTCCCGCTCGAGCCCGAACAGGGGCTCGCCCGCCTCGACCTGCGCGCCGCGCGCCACCGCCAGCTTCTGCAGCGTGCCGGCGAACGGCGCCGCAACCCGCACGTACTCGCCCTCGGCGTAGCCTTGATAGGTGCGCGGCCCGCCGTCCGAGCATGCCGCGAGAACGCAAGCGGCGAGCAGAACGAATGCGTGCCGGTCGCGCATCAGCGTGCCAGGCGGCGGACCTCTCTTGCAACCGCCTCGGTCACCTGCCGGGTATTCGACTTCCCGCCCAGGTCGGGCGTCTTGATGCCGGCCGCCAGTACCGCGCTCATCGCCTTGACGACCAGGTCGTGCGCGGCCGGAACGCCCAGGTGCTCCAGCATCAGCGCGCCGCTCCAGATCTGGCCCAGGGGATTCGCGATGCCCTTGCCGACGATGTCGGGCGCCGAGCCGTGCACCGGCTCGAAGCAGGACGGAAATTTCTTCTCGGGGTTGAGGTTGGCCGAGGCGCCGATGCCGATCGAGCCGGCGATGGCCGCGCCGAGGTCGGTGAGGATGTCGCCGAAGAGATTGCTGCCCACCACCACGCCGAAGTTCTGCGGGTGCGTGACGAAGCGCGCCGAAAGCGCGTCGATATGCATCTGCTCCGCGGCGACGCCCGGGTAGTCCTTCGCCACCTGCCAGAACACCTCGTCCCAGAACGGCATGCTGAAGATGATGCCGTTGGATTTGGTCGCCGAGGTCACCTTGTTCTTGCGCTTCCGCTTCGCCAGCCCGAAGGCGTACCGGATGATGCGCTCGGTGCCGCGCCGCGTGAACAGGTTCAACTGCGTCACGACCTCGTGCGGGGTGCCGCTGTAGATGCGCCCGCCCATGCTCGAGTACTCGCCCTCGTTGTTCTCGCGCACGACGATGAAATCGATGTCCTTCGGCCCGCGTCCGGCGAGCGGCGAGCGCACGCCCGGCAGCAGCTTCACCGGCCGCACGCAGGCGTACTGCTGGAACCCGCGCCGGATCGGGATCAGCAGCCCCCACAGGGACACGTGGTCCGCCACGCCGGGGAAACCGACCGCGCCGAGAAAGATCGCGTCCGAATCGCCGAGCCGCTTCATCCCGTCGTCGGGCATCATCTTGCCGTGCTTGAGGTACCAGGCGCAGCTCCACGGATACGACCGGTAACGGAAGCGGAAGCCGCCGTGCACCTCCGCGACGGTGTCCAGTATCCTGCGCCCCGCCGGCACCACCTCGCGGCCGATGCCGTCTCCCGGAACGACCGCGATTTCGAACCGCTTCATCAAGGATTCTCCCTCTTGAAATGGCTGTTATCATAGCATCTGGTCTCGCGCTTTCGCTGCGAAAAGCGTGATTCGCGAATCACGAATCACGGAATTTGGGGTAAGCTACGCCCTCTCATTTTTCATCCACGCCAGGAACAAGCATGACACCCAAGGAAAGCTCCTCCCCCATTGTCCACGACTCGCCGGTGCGCTCGCGCGAGAGCGCCGAGTACTGGGGCAGCGATGCGTTCGCGGCCATTCTGCGCGAGCTCGACATCCCCTACATTTCCCTCAACCCGGGCGCGAGCTACCGCGGGCTGCACGACAGCATCGTGAACTACCTCGGCAACCGCACGCCGCAGATGCTGCTGTCGATTCACGACGAGAACGCGGTCACCATCGCCCACGGCTACGCCAAGGCCACCGACCGCATGATGGCGGCGGCGCTGCACTCCAACGTCGGCCTGATGCACGCCACGATGTCGATCTTCGACGCGTGGTGCGACCGCGCCCCGGTGCTGATCCTGGGCGCGACCGGCCCGTGGGACGCCGCGAAGCGCCGTCCCTGGATCGACTGGGTCCATACCGCCTCCGACCAGGGCGCGCTGATCCGCGACTTCACCAAGTGGGACAACCAGCCCGGCTCGGTCGAGGCCGCGATGGAGGCGATGCTCCGTGGCGCGCAGATCGCGCGGACCGCGCCGCGCGGACCGGTGTACATCAATCTCGACATTTCGCTGCAAATGGGCAAGATCGGCGCGCTGCCCGGCCTGCCCGACGTGAAGCGCTATGCCCCGCCCGCGATGGTACGACCGGCGCCCGAACAGGTCGCGGCGGCGGCGAAACTGCTGTCCGAAGCCAGAAACCCGATACTGCTCGCGGGACGCTGCACCCGGGACCTCGACGCGTGGAAGGCGCGGGTGGCGCTCGCGGAAAAGCTCAACCTGCGCGTGCTGACCAACATGAAGGTCGCCGCCGCGTTCCCGACCGATCATCGCCTGCACGCCGCGCCGCCGGCAAACCGCTTCGGCCCGGAAACGCTCAAGATGATCGCGGAAGCGGACGTCATCCTGTCGCTCGACTGGCTCGACCTCGCCGGCCTTCTCAAGCAGGCTTACGGATCGAGGCCGGTCACGGCGAAGATCATCCAGGTTTCGTGCGACCAGCACAGCCACCGCGGCTGGAGCATGGATCACCAGGGCCTGCCCCCGATCGACGTCTACCTGATGTGCGAGCCGGAAGCCGCGGTGCCGATGTTGCTTGAAGCGTCAAGAGCGCGGACCGCCGCGGTGCCGGACAAGCCCCCCCTCAAGGCGCCGGCGGCGTCCGCCGAAGCCGTTTCGATGAGCGGGGTCGCCCACGCGCTTCTCGCGGCGACCAAGGGCAGCGACGTCTGCTATACCCACCTGCCGATCGGCTGGAGCGGAGCGTACAGCCACTTCAACCACCCCCTCGATTACCTGGGCGCCGAAGGCGGCGCCGGGGTGGGCTCGGGCCCCGGCATCGTCGTGGGCGCGGCGCTCGCTCTGAAAGGCAGCGGGCGGCTGCCGATCGGGGTGCTCGGCGACGGCGACTTCCTGATGGCCAATACCGCCGTCTGGACCGCGGCCCACTACAAGATCCCGTGCCTGATCGTGGTCTGCAACAACCGCTCGTTCTTCAACGACGAGCTGCACCAGGAGCGCGTCGCCAAGGAGCGCGGCCGGCCGCCGGAGAACCGCTGGATCGGCATGCGCATCGGCGACCCCGACATCGACCTCGCGGCAATGGCGAAGTCGCAGGGCGCGGTCGGCATCGGTCCCGTCACGAAGGCGGGCGACCTTCAGAAAGCCATCGACCAGGGCGTCGAGGTCGCGGCCAAGGGCGGCGTGTGCGTGGTGGACGCACGGGTGCTGCCGGGCTACGACGCCGAAGGTTGATGAAACGTGCCGTTGCGCTCAGGGCTGCGGCCGCCCGCGCTCCAGCTTCAACTGCAGGTCCATGATCAATCCGGAGGCGTGCTCGATCAGCCGCGTTTTTTCCTCGGACGCTTTCGCGGCGTCCAGCGGCTGCCTGATGATGTAAGGCGTGATGATCACCACCGTTTCCGCGGTGGCCGTAGCCTCGAATGAACTGGAAAACAGGTTGCCGATCACCGGCACGTCGCGCAGGATGGGCACGCCGTCTCTTTCCGTGCTGCTTCTCGCCCGCATCAGGCCGCCGATGAATATGGACTGGCCGTCCTCGCAGATGAGCTCGGTCGTGACCTGCGTGCTCCTTTTCGACGGTATGCCATCCAGCAAGGATGCGGTGCTCACTTCCGGCTGCACCTTGAGCTGCACCCGCCCGCGCTGATCGACCGAGGCGATGACTCTCAGGATGACCCCGGACTCCAGGAACTGGATGGACTCGGTCGTCACGAGATTGATGGTGGTGGTGACCTTGTAGCCGGTGCTGTCGCCGATGATGACCTTGCTTTCCTGGTTCTCCAGCGCGAGCAGCTTGGGCGTGGAGAGCGTCCGCACCCGGCCCGAGGTCGCCAGCGCGTCGAAATACGCGGTGAGGTTGTTGTTCACGAGGCTGAAGAAAAATCCCTGGCTGGGCACGGCGGGAGTTCCGGCGGCGAGCCCCGAAGTGCCGAAGCTGCCGGACACATTGCCGGACGAGCCGAATATTTTTTTCCAGTCGATGCCGAAGCGCTCGCTTTCGTCGAGCGTGACCTCGAGTATCCTCGCCTCGATCATCACCTGCTTCGGCTGGATGTCGAGCTGCTCCAGCAGATTCTCCATGCGCTGCACGTATCCGGGCAGGTCCTCCACGACCACGAGCTTGCGGCCGATCAGTGGCGTGATCTTGCCGTAGCGCGATGCATACCGGGCCAGCAGATCCGCGACCTGCTTGACGTCGGAATACTGGACCGTGAAGGTCTTGACCTGCGTCTGCGCGCCGGTGATGTCCAGGTTCGTTTCCTTGCCGACGATGATGTAGTCGCCGTTGCGCATCTCCACCCAGTAGCCCGCGGCGTTCGCCACCGCGTGGATCGCCTGGCTGACCGTGACGTTGTAGAGCTTCACCGACACCGGGCCCGTGACGCCCTTGCTCAGGATGATGTTCACCTTGTCCCGGCGCGAGAGCAGATCGAACACTTCCTCGATCGGCAGGGCACGGAAATCGAGCGTGACCCTGCCGTCGCCGGCCTCCTGGACCGCGGCCGGGGGCGGGGGCGTAACGCGCGGGTATGGGCCGACAGAGGGGGGTGCGGCGGGGGCGGCCGGAAACGCGGATTCCGCAGCGTCGAGAACAGGCGCCATCGCGGCAGTCCAGATGAGCACCGTGGCCACACGGATTGCGTATGTCTTCATTTTGATTGCCGCTCCTTGCTATCGTCGCGTCGCTCTTTCGTGGGTTCTTCCTCTTGAAATGTCGGGCCGGGCGGCAGCTCCCTGCCGCTCAACGACAGTATCACGCGCTTCCTGGTTTGTACAGAAACGAACACGGCCTCGGACTCGCGCACTGCCACGAGACGATGGCCGTCGATGACGTCGCCCATGCGGACCATGACGCCTCCGACTTTCACGATCGAGTCCTTGCCGGCCGATAGAATCGCGGTCAACTCGGGATTCCAGGACATCCCGGGCGTTGCGGCGGCGCGCGGGGCGCTGGGGACGCTACCCGGAACCGGCGCGTCGCGCGGCGACAGCAGCGGGCGGGCGAAGGGATCGTTCTGCAGCGCCGGCGCCTGCGCGCCGACGAGATCCGGTGTAACCGCCAGCGCTGCGGCGAGGCACGGAAGGACGCACGTGATGCGGCTCCGGCGGTTCATTTCGCCGCTCCTGGAGTCCGCAGCGGGCGGTACAGCACGGCTTTCAGGTTAAGCGCGACCAGGCGGCCCTCGTCGGCGGATTTCATCGTGAACTCGCTCACCGTCGCGTTCCGGCCAAGCGTGCGCTCGAAGTCGAGCAGCCACTGGCACAGCCGCAGGTACTTGCCCTGGGCGCTTACGTCGAAGGCAATCTCCTCGAACTCGAGCACCTGCCGCCGCGCCCCGGGCCGGATCCCGGTCAGCGTGATACCGCTCGCCGCGGCGGAGCGATCGAGATTCGCCATGACTTCGGACGCCATCTGGTGGTCGGGCGCCAGCGCCGCCGTCTGCCCGGTAAGCTGCTCCGAAACCCGCCGGAGCTCATCGGCCAGCTGTCCGAGGTCGCTCTCCTTCCGGGGCAGGCGATTCAGGCTCGCCGACAGGCTCTCGCTGGCCGCGATCAGCGCCAGGTAATTCGAATAAGGTTTGCTCAGTACGAGCATCCAGCCCTCGCCGGCCACCAGTCCGCCAATGAACAGCAGCCCGCCGAGCAGCACGCGCGAGTCCAGCATCGTCAGCGCGGCTGTCAGGCGCGGGCTCACTGCGGCCTCCCGGGCCTGGCGTCGATCAGCAGCGTCAGGCTCATGTCGATCACCCGGGTGTTGGTGTAGGTGCGCAAACCCGTATCCAACAGCCGCACGTCGGTGATGCCCGGTTGCGCACTCAGCGTTCGCATGAATTCCGCGAGCCGGGTGTGATCGGTGGCGTGTCCGATCAACTCCACACGCTGCTCGACGCTCGGACGGCTCGCCGCAGCTCCGGGGACGGGCACGTTGCCCTTCGGAATCAGTATCAGGGTCGGGCCCGCGCCGCCTGCCGGGGGTTTGAGCGTGCCGGTGGGCAGGTTCTCGCGGCGCAAGAAGCGCAACTCGTCAAACCAGATGCCGGGGCTGTAGGCGGCATCGATGGCTTGCAGCAGGAGCTTGAGCCGGTCGCGCCCGCGCAATTCGTCCAGTTGCGACAGCTGCCTTTCGCCGATCTTGCGTTGCTCCCGGTAGCCGTCCGCTTTGGCTTCCGTCTGCGCGTAAATGTCCGCGGCCTTTTGCAGTCGCGCAACGTTGGCTGTCTCGGATTCCATGGCGCGGTTCAACCCCACCCGCGCGGCGCCCACCAGCACCACCACGGCGGTCACGGCGATCGCGAACCCCCTCACGAGCTCCCGCACGAGCTGGCGCTTCAGGTAGATCGCCGGAATCAGGTCGATGTCGGCCACGTTTTGGGTACTCCGCGTAATGCCAGGCCGGTAGCGGCTGCGATGCCCGAAAGCGGCCGCAGCTCCGCGACTCTGGTGTCGGCGAGGCGATGTGGAAGCAGCGAGAACGGATCGAGGATCTGGATGGGAACGGAGAACTGCTCCTTCAGCAACCGTTCGATGCCGGGATAGCGCGCGACGCTGCCGGTCACGTACATCCGGTCGATGGTGCGCCCGTGCGTTCTCGATGCCGTATAGACCAGGGTCTTGTTCACTTCCGCTGTCAGCGCGGCGAACTCGGGGCGCAACACCTCCTTCAGGTCGTGATTTTGGCTGCCGCGCGGTTCGGCCGGGAGGAATCCGGTCCCGAGCAGGAGCTGGCGCGCAGCCGGGTCGGGCATGCCCAACGTGGTCTTGAGCCGGGCCAGCAGGCGCTCGTCGCCGAATTCGATCGGCCGGTCGAGCATCAGGCCGCGGCCCCGGACCACCGTCAGGTAGCTGGTGCGCGAGCCGAAGTTGACCAGCATCAGGTTCTGCGCTGCAGCGGGGTCCTGCGAGCCCATGCGCGACATGAGGCGTGCCAGGGCCGCGGGCACGATGTCCAGCGCCGCGACCGTGAGCCCGGCCGAGTTCAGCATTTCCAAGTAGGCGACCACATGGTCCCGGTCGGCCATCGCCACGATTGCTTCCTTCGGGCGCGACGGGTTGTCCTGCCGCACCGGCAGGTAATCGACCACCATCCCCTCCAGCCCGCCCGGCACGCGGCCGCGCAATTCGCGCACCACCGAATCGGCGTCCGGCACGCCGGGAAGCGCGGGATAGGTGAGGAGCAGGATTTTCACGAGATCGTTCGGCAGGCAGGTGACCACGCGCCTGCCACTGAACGGTTGCCGGCGGAAGGCCTGCTTCAGCAGCCGCCTCAGCAGGCGCGGATCGGCGCGCACCTGCTGCAGGTCGGCGCCGAGAGTGATCGAGGAGACCGCGCGCACCGCCGGCCCGGCGGGGCCGGGCCGCAGTTGCACGACGTTCAGATGCTCGCGGCCGATATAGAGCCCGATGTCGTAGCCTTTGCGGCCGCCGACAATCCGCTTGAGGAACGCCTTCATGGCGCCCTGCCGGTTTTGATCCGTGGGTGCCATCAGTAAGTGACCACCAGTTGCGGCCGGTTGGCCGCGGTGGCGTTCTCGCCGCTGGGGATGGTCATCTGGTCAGCTACCGTGGAGATGACGATCACGCCGTTGTTTGTGGTCACGCCGTCAAACCATGCCTGCGCGAGCGCGGTCAGATTCCAGGTGAGCCAGCCCGCGTTAAAAGCGGCGGGCGGCGGCGACAAACCGCTCGCCTCCTCGGTGGCGCCGGATACCAGGGGCAGGCTGTAGGTGCCTCCGGCAGTCGTCCAGTTCACCGCTCCCGTCGCGGAATTCCAGGTGGCGCCACTGCCCGCGGCGCCGGTCCCCTCCACCCAGGCCTCGGTCACCGCGTAGGCATTGATGACTTTGGGGTTCGCGGTGGCGCCGGCGGTGGCCGTGACGCGCATGCGCAGGATGGCGCTGGCGATGACGGTCCCGGACGGGATGCGGCTGGTGTCGAACTCCAGCACGGTGCGACTCTCGTTTGCGGGGCCCTTCAGGATCATGGTCGTCGTGGTGCCGTAGTTCTGGTTTACCGACGCGCTGTTGAGCCGGTTGTCCTTGGAGGGGTTCAGGAACCACGATGGCGCGACCGCGCCGCAGGGTAGCAGGTACGAGACTACGAGCATGGGACGTATGACAGCATTGACCGCTGCCGCATCGGCCGAGTGATACCGGGCGTTCTGGGCTGCGGTGATGTTGGCGCCCACGGGGCGGAGCCACACACCGTTGTTCGGGTAAACGCCGCTCATCCAGGCCACGACCGCATCGGTCACGTCCAGGTCCTGCCAGCCGAGCGCCACCTGGTAGGTCGCGGTCGAAAGCGTGCGGGCGTCGTAACCGATACCGGGCGCAGGCCAGTTGTTGGTCCCGTCGTACGTGTTCCAGGTGGCGCCGTCCGCCACCCCCGCTCCGGTCTTGGTACCCTCGACCCAAGTGCGGGTGATCAGCAGCGCGGCAATCGAATCGACGGCTGCAGCGCTCGCGGCAGTCTTGTAGATCGACAACTTGGCGCCGGGCTGCAGCGCGCCGGCGGTAGCGTCGTACCACGGAATGACCCGGCTGCCCGCCGGCAGCGCCGCCAGATCGAATTGCAGGAGGCTTTCGAAGCGCGCGGACCGCAGTCTCAAGATGGTCATGCCGCCGAAGTTCCGCGTGACATTGGAATCGTCGAGGTAGGTGTCCTTGCCGGTCGCGGCGTCGGGCTGCAAGACCCAGGCTTTCCGGGTTCCCTGGTAGGCGTATACGTTGGCGCGGTTCAGCGTGACGGAGGCGCCGTTATAGGTTCCGGTCGAGGTCAGCGTCATCGGCGAGCCGACGGCCCGGTCCGAATACGCGGTGTATGCCGCGCCGCCGAAATTGTTGTCGGTCACCGGCGCGGCCAATAGCGGGTAGCTCCCGCCGCAGCCCAGCGCCTGGACCGCGTAATTCGCCGCCTGCAGCCCGGCTTCGGCCGCGTAACGCGCCCGCTCGATGTCGGCCTGGCTGGCCGCCAGGTTGACGGTGATGGCGTTGTCGCGGTTGAGCAGGAAAGCGATGGCCGCGATCAGGCTCATCGCGAGTATCACCGGCAGCAGCGTGAAGCCCGCAGCCGATCGCCCGTGACGGGGTGACGAAGCGATGGCCCTCACAGGGTGCCTCCGCCAAGCCGCACGCTGCTGGTGAGCGTGACCGGCTGAGGCGCATCGCTGTGAGTCAGCGTGAGGCTGAGCGAGCCGGCGGGCCTGCCGACCGGCCCGACGCCGGCGATGAGTGCGGCGGAAAACGCGGTGACGTTGCTCGCGATGACCGTGGTGCCGGCGCAGGCGGCGTCGGCGGTGGTCGTCTCGACCAGCTGGTTGCCGGCGTTGCGGCAGTACATCACGCAGGCCGCGCCCACGCATCCCGCCGGCGCGAACCAGTCGCCGGTGGTGTCGGCGGCAGGGGCCGCCAGCAGCTTGGGCGCGACGCCGCGCGCCCGGCCGACCATGCGCTCGAGCGCGAACCGCCCCTGGTACACGAGCTCGTTCTGCTGGCGGCCGGCGATTTGCGCCTGCAGCCCGAGCGAGACGACGGAGCCCAGTGCGGCCAGCACGATCGCGCCCAGGGTGACGGCGATCAACAGCTCGATCAGCGTCATCCCGCATTGCGTTCGTCGCGTGCTGGTCATGTCACCACCACCGGCCCAACAGAGTATTGAGCGCGTTGGCACTTCCCTCGCTCTCGTAGTACACGCTGATGTAGAGGAGGCCCGTGTCGCTCGCACTCAAGGCCTTGGCCGTCGCGTCGTAGCGGTACAGCACCACCACGCGGCGGTTGACCGTGGCGGCGGCATCGGAGTAGGTCACGTTGATCGCGCTGGTGTTGCCGCCGGGGAGATAGGTTTCCGCGTAGAGATCGCCAAAGGGGACGGCAAGCACCTCTTCCATCTTGGCGCGCAGCGTCGGCACGCTGGAGGCCAGAGTCGGGGTCGCGCCCCCGGAAATGCCCGTCTGCAAGGCCTGCAGCGCCGGAACCAGGAGCACGGCAAGCAGCACCACCGACAGCACGACCTCCACGTAAGTAAAGGCGTTCTGACTCACGGGGCCGGAGACGGAGGGTATGGGGGGCGCGAAGATGGCAGGTCCTCAAGGAATGGCGACGAAACCGGTGGTCTCGTTGATCGTTACCGTCACGCTTTGCGCTCCCAGTGCCAGCACGATGCCGCTGCCCGCCTCCAGAGCGCCTTTGTTGGTCGCCGGGCCGTCGAATACCTGGAGCTGCAGGCTCGGACCGATCAGCAGTTGCAGATAAGGAACGCCACTTTGCATAAAGCGCGCGGTCATGCTGACGGGGGCCGAGCTCGTCGCCTCCGCCGTGGCGATGTCCACCGCCTGCTTGGTGAGTGGGTCGTTCACCACGCCCAGGTTGGCGCCGGTCGCATCGGACTTGAAGAGCTTGAGATGGCCCGGCGCAGTCTTGGCATCCACCAGCACGTAGGCCCCCGTGCGTCCCGCTTCGTTGAGGGCAAACCGCAGCGCGTTGCCCACTTCTTGCGCCGCTACGTCGAGCTTCTTCGCGTCCTGTGACTGCAGCAGGGGAACGGCGACGGCGGCGATGATCGCGATAATCGATATGACTACCAGGATCTCAGTAAGAGAAACCCCCCGAGCCGCGCTGACGGGTAGGCCGGCTGCAATCGGGGGGGCCCAATACCAAAGCGGCTCAGTGGGTCGAGTACGCCGCGCCTTTACTGTCCAGCGCATTGCTGTTCATCACGATCTGGCCGGATTTTGTGTCGGTTGCCCAGCCGCCGGTGGCCGCAGCCGGCGCGATCGGCGTGCCGGTCGAAGTCACGACGATGTCGGCCGCGACCGAGCCTTTCCCGGTAATCGGATCGGCGGGGACTTTATTGCGCAGGTACGGACCGTACTTGTACACGGTGGCGTCGCCCACGGTGCAGGTATTGCCCGCGGCGTCGGAGTACATGACCATGCTGTCGATCCACGCCTGGGCGGAATTGGCCGCGCCGGTGCCCTTGGCCGCGGGTGCAGCGCATGCCGCGCCGGCCGAGGTGGCAACGGCGCCCGGGTAGATGCCGTTCGTGTGCTGGACCCGGTACAGTTCTATCGCGTTGCGCATCGCGGCCAGGTTGGCATCGAGCGCCGATTCCTTCGCATCGGTCGTGGAACTCGAGAACTGGGGAATGACGATCGCGGCCAATATGGCAAGAATGATCACCACGATCAGCAGTTCGACCAGCGTAAACCCCGCCTGCAGGTGTTGCCTTAGCGCCTTAACCATCGTCCGCCTCCTTCGTCGTTAAACTTATTTCTGGAAATATACATGATTTGTCAAACATTTACAAGCCGACACTGAGAAACAACCTTAATGGACCGCCCGCGAGAGCTTGAATATGGGGAGAATCAGGGAGGCTACGATCAGCCCAACCACGACTCCCATCACCAGCAGCATGATGGGCTCCACCCCCCTTGCCACGACCGCAATACGCTTGTTGAGCTCCCGGCCGTAAAAGTCGGACACCCGGGACATGACCTTGGCCAGATTGCCGGTCTCGTCCCCGGTCGCGATCATCTGTTTCACCAGGGGCGGGACGAACTCCGCCTCCAGGAAGCCGACGGCGACCCCCCGGCCTTCGTTGACGTGGCGCTGGATGTTGCGCAGAAAGTCGAAAAAGATCGAATTATTGACCACGTCCTGCACCGCCTTCAGCGCGACGGTGATAGGCACCCCGCTCGCCAGCGACATGCCCAGCACGCCCAGCGTCTGGGAAAGATAGACCTGGACGTAGATCTCGCCGACGACAGGCGCCCGCATTTTCAGCCGGTCCACCGCCAGCTTGCCCTCCGGCGTGCGCATCCAGTGCGTGAACAGGAATGCGGCGATGACCAGAACCCCGATGATCGCCCACCAGTAGCGGAGCAGCATGTCGGAGGCAAACATCAGCGCCAGCGTCGGCCACGGCAACTCGCCGCGGATCGACTGGAAGAGGTCGCTGAACTTGGGGAAGATGAACACGAGCACGAAGATGATGACGACGATAGAGAACAACACCAGGAACGCCGGGTAGGACACCGCCGCGATGATGTTGCTGCGCATCTGGCTGTTTTTCTCGTCCATGTCGCGCAGCTGCTCGAGGACCGCGGGCAGGAAGCCGCCGGCCTCGGCCGCCGCGACCAGGCTCACGTAGGTCTGCGAAAAGAACTCGGGATGCCGCGCGAGCGCCGCGGAAAACGGCTTGCCTTCGCTCACGGTGCTGGTGATCGAGGCGAGAATGCCGGCGAGCCGCGCGTCGTCGGTCTGGCCGCGCAGCACCTTGATCGCCTCCACAAGGCTCACGCCGGTCTCGAGGAGCAGCGCGAGCCGCTCCGTGAAGATCATGCGCTCGGCGGCGCCCAGGTTGCGCTGGCCGAACGAGAATGTCCAATCCGGTTTGAGGCGGCGCGCGGCCTCGGCGGACACGGGACCGGGAACCTCCGGGGAAGCCGCCTGCGGCTCGGTCTTTCGCGCCTCGAACTCGATAGCCACAGGATCTAGGTCTCGTGTATGACGCGCGCGACTTCCTCGAGGCTGGTGCGCCCCTCGAGCACCCGCTGCATGCCGTCCTGGTACAGCGACGTGTGGCCGCTCTTGTGGATGAACGCCTGCAGGTCCTCTTTTGAAGGATTCCTGATCATCACGCGCTCCAGGTCTGCGGTAGCCACGATGATTTCGTGTATCCCCATGCGCCCGCGGTAACCCGAGTCATAGCATGCCGGGCAGCCGCGGCCTTTCGCGAGCTTCACGTCCACCGGCCAGCCTTGCGCGGCCGCCAGCTCCGGCGACGGCGTAAACGGCGCGCTGCAGGTCGGGCACACCCGCCGCACGAGCCGCTGCGCCACCACCCCGGCCAGCGCGGAGGACAGGAGATAAGGCTCGACGCCCATCTCCATCATTCGCGACAGCGCGCCGACCGCGTCATTGGTATGCAGGGTGGAGAGCACGAGATGCCCGGTCAGCGCGGCCTGCACGGCAATTTCCGCGGTTTCGCGGTCGCGGATTTCACCCACCATGATGATGTCGGGATCCTGGCGCAGGATGTGGCGCAGCATGCGCGCGAAGCCGAGCCCCGTCGCCTCGTTGACCTGGTTCTGGTTGATGATATCGATCTGGTATTCGACCGGGTCCTCGATAGTCACTATGTTTTTTTCTATGCTTTTGAGGAAGTTGACCGCGGCGTACAGCGTGGTGGTCTTGCCGCTGCCGGTGGGCCCGGTCACCAGCACCATGCCGTAGCTGCGGCCCAGCAGCTTCTTGAACATCGCGAGATTCGACGGCGTCATGCCGATCTTGTCGATGTCGAGTATGGCCTGGCTCCGGTCGAGTATGCGCAGCACCACTTTCTCGCCGTAGATGCCCGCGAGGGAGCTGAAACGCAGATCGATCGTGCGGCCCTGCGTCGTGACCTGCAGGCGGCCGTCCTGCGGCATGCGCCGCTCCGCGATGTCGAGCTTGGCCATCACCTTCAGGCGCGAGACGATGGCCGGATGCATGTCGGGGCGCACCTGCATGATCTCGTGGAGGATGCCGTCGATGCGAAAGCGCACCATGCCCCGGGCGCGCGAGCACTCGATGTGGATGTCGCTCGCGCCGTCGCTGACCGCGCGCTGTATCAGGCCGTTGACAAGGTTGATGACCGAGCTGCCGCCGGCCATCTGGTCGATGGCGGTGAAGTCGGTCCGTTCCTGCTCGACGAGCTCGATGTCGCCGGCGGTGTCTCCCGGCGCGCCGCCCGGCCCTTCCATGCCCCCGACCATCGCGCCCGACGCCGGGTGCGTGCTGTACGCCTCGAAGTAGCACTTGGTGATCTCGTCGCGGCGCGACAGCACGAGGCACAGCTTGCCGCCGGTAATGGACTGGATTTCGTCGAAGGCGGGGATCGCCTGCGCGTCCGCGGTCGCGAGCGTCAGCGTGTCGCGCACCTTGAACATCGGCAGGACGTTCAGCCGGCGCGCCGTCTCGCCCGGCACCATCGCAGCCGCCGCCGGTTCGTACAGCCCGGGGCGCAGCGCGATATAGGGCATGCCTGATTGCCGGCTCAGCGCCTTGTAGAGGTCGGTTTCGGAGATCGTTCGCTTTTCGATCAGGATCGAGCCGAGCTGCTTGCCGCTCCTGGTCTGCAGTTGCAGCGCTTCGGCGCGCTGCGCGTCGCTGATGAGTCCCATCTCGATCAGGATCTCGCCAATTTTATTTGGCTGGGGCGCGAGGCGCTGGCCCATTGACATCACCGTGTTCGCGCCGACGGCCGACGAGGGGTCGGAGGACGTGATGCCGTTGGCGATGAGGATGTCGCTGACGAGCGGTGACGCGTTGACGAACTTGAGGCTGCCGCCCGCCGCTATCAGCCTGTCGCTGGCATCGAGGATGACCTCGAGTCCCCTGCCATTGACGAGCGGCACCCGGTCGAGGTCGAGCACGACATCCGCGCTGTTGGTTTCGACGCAGGCGCGCACCGCACCCGCCAGCGCCGCCTGCATGTTCTCGTCGCCCAGGGAGCCCGATGGGGCGAGGTAAGCGACGCTACCAATGCTGCTTCGGGCGACGAGCTCGGCCATGATCCGGGTCGCCGATTTACGCGTGAGCCCTGCGCTGCGGATCGATGATCTTTTCCAGCTTGCCCAGCACGCGCATGCACGGCAGCACTTGGGCGAGGCTGCCGTTCGGCTCCCGCTTCTCCTGGATCGCGGCGATGAACTCGCGGTCCTCGAGCTCGATGCCGTCCATCGACACGTCCACCTTCGACACGTCGATCTTGTTGTCCTTGCCGTCGCTCAGGTCGTCGTAGAACGCCTTGTAGGTGCCGTTATCGCAGATGTAGCGGAAGAACGAGCCGAGCGGCCCGTCGTTGTTGAACGACAGCGACAGCGTGAGGATCGCGCCCGACGGCACCCTGGCGACGATGGCCATGTCCATGGCGATATCGAGCTGCGGGTGGATCGGCCCTTGCACCGCGAAGCAATCGGAAATGGCCTCGCCGCACTGGTACGCGAAGAGATCGACGGTGTGGGCGGCGTGGTGCCAGAGCAGGTGGTCGGTCCAGCTGCGCGGGTTGCCGGCGGCGTTGATGTTCTTGCGGCGGAAGAAGTAGGTCTGCACGTCCATCTGCTGGATCTTGAGCTCGCCCTTCTCGATGCGCTTGTGCACCCACTGATGGCTCGGATTGAAGCGCCGCACGTGGCCGCCCATGGCGGTGACTCCGGTCTCCCTGGCGATCTTCACCAGATTCTCGGCGTCCGCAACGCTGTCGGTGACCGGGATTTCGACCAGCACGTGCTTGCCGGCGCGCATCACCTGCTCGCCCTGCCGGAAGTGCATCTTGGTCGGCGTGGCGAGGATCACCGCGTCGGCGCGCTTGATGCCTTCGGCGAGATCGTGCCCCCAGTGGGGGATATCGTATTTTTTCGCTATGGCCTCCGTACCGGCGGGATTGCCGCCGATGAGCGACACGACTTCAACGCCGGAGATGCGCTTCAGCGCGTCCAGATGTTTCTGACCGAAAGCGCCCTGCCCGGCTACGCAAATCTTCATCGTTCTTCCCTCTTAGGGTCGCGTGTTTTCCAGAATGATATGGCCGAGCGCCGTATTCGACGCCGGAACGTGGTAGAAGCGGCGGACTTCCCTGACCTCGTCATCGAGGGCGCCGCGCATGATGAGCCACATCACCATTTCGATGCCTTCCGAGCCGGTCTCGCGCAAATACTCGAAATGCGAAATTTTCACCAGCGCCTGCGGGTCCTTGCTCAGATCGTCGAGAAAGCGCGTGTCGAATTCCCGGTTGATCAGGCCGGCGCGCGGGCCCTGCAATTGATGCGACATGCCGCCGGTGCCGAAAATCACCACGCGCAAATTCCTGTCGAAAGACTCGACCGCCTTGCGAATGGCCTTGCCCAGCAGGTAGCAGCGATGCCCGGTCGGCACCGGATAGACCACCACGTTGACGGAAATCGGAATGACCGGGCACGGCCATTCCTTGGGCTGCCCGAACATCAGGGTCAGCGGCACGGTCAGTCCGTGATCGACTTCCATCTTGTTGACGATGGTGAGGTCGAACTCGTCCAGTACCACGGACTGAACGATATGCGAGGCGAGCTCGGGGTGGCCCTTGACGGGCGGAACCGGGCGCGGCCCCCAGCCCTCGTCGGCGATCGGGAACTCCGCGGCGCACCCGATCGCAAAAGTCGGGATGATTTCGAGCGAGAAAGCGGAAGCATGGTCGTTGTAGACGACGATGCAGACGTCCGGCTTCGTCTTGGCAATCCATTCCTTGGAACGCTCGAAGCCCTGGAACACCGGCCGCCAATAGGGCTCGCCGGCCTTCCCGTTGTCCCACGCCGCGCCTACGGCGGGGATATGCGATGCCGCCACGCCCGCGACGATTCTAGCCACGGTTTTTCCACTCCGACTTGCTGCGGTTGCCATTCACCGGGCGGCCGCCCTTCAACATCATCTGGGCGTACTCCTCCTGCGTCGACCCGGTCATGATGGCGGCAATCTGCTGGAACGACAGCCCGTCGGTCGCCGCGATCTTGGAGGTAAAGTAAATATTGCCCCCGAGCTCGAGCATGCCGTTCCAATCGCGCTTCAGGACGGACTGCTTCTGCTCCTCGGTCATCGGCCACCGGTCGAGATAGGCGCGCTGATCGGCCTTGAAGGCGGCGCGGTTCTCCGGCTTCATCAGCGACATGCAGAACATGTTGAGGTGATAGCCCTGCCGCGCCCGGTCGGCGTCGAATACGACCGTTCCGGGAAGATCGTCATACTCTTTCGGCAGCGCCATTGGGGACTCTTGCACGCAGTGCGGCGGCTAATGATAGCAAAAGAGTCGCGACTCACACCTTCCTGACCGAAGCGGGAGCGAACGCCACGCCATCGCCGACGATGCGCCGATTGAGCAAGCCGGCGCAGGCGGAGGCGAATTCCAAGCGCGGCGTCGCGACGCCGGTGAGGCGCCCCACGTCGATGACCGCGTCGATGATCGCGCCGAGCTCGAGCTCGCGGCCGAAGCGCACGTCCTGCAGCGTCGAGGACAGTATCCCCACCCTCTTCATCACGTCGTCCATCATCTGCTCGGCGGTCATTTCCGGGGTGATGCCGACGGCCGCCGCCACGGCGAGCACTTCGTCCATCATCAGCCGGGCGACGCGGCGCGTCGCCTCGAATTCCGCGACCTGCCGCGCGGTCGACTGCGTGAGCGCGCCGAGCGGGTTGAACACCGCGTTCGAGAGGAGCTTCCGCCACTTCACCGCGCGGATGCTGTCCGTCACCAGCACCGGCCAGCCTGCGGGCTCGATCACGGCCTTGATCGCCGCGAGCCGCGGCGTGATGCGGTTATCGAGCTCGCCGATCACGAGGCGGTCGGTCGGCTGATCGGCGAGCCGGATGCGCCCCGGCTCCACCAGGTCGGCCGGCTTGTTCATGACGCCGCCGATCACGGCGTCGATCGGGATCGTCCGCGCGAGCGTGCCGTCGGGGTCCACCGATTTGAGGCGCGACCCGCGCAGCGGCGAATCCAGCTTCTCGAAATACCAGTACGGCAGCCCGTTCTGCCCCAGCAGGATCGCGCCGTCCTTCGCCATCAGGCTCACCATGTGCGCGGCGGCGCCTGCGATCTGGTGCGACTTCAGGCCGACGATGATGAGGTCGTAGGGCGGCTTCTCCTCGCCCGGCCGGCACACCCGCACGCGGATGGGATCCGGGCGCCCGCTGGTCTTGCCCTCGAGGATCAGCCCCCGCTGCTTCATGGCATCGTGGTGCGAACCGCGCGTAACCAGCGTGACGTCGGCCCCGGCCGCCGTGAGGATGCCGCCGATGAACCCGCCGACCGCGCCGGCGCCGTAAATCAGTATCCGCATAGCTTCTTCCAAGAGTGCGTGTTCAAGCGAGAGAAGCGGTGAAAGTCAGGGACAACTCCTGCCGGTCCGGACCCGGGACGCGTGCCTGCTGCAGCCGGACGGTCCGCGGGTCTCACGTCACAGCATCATCTGGCCGCCGTTGACGTGCAGCGTCTGGCCGGTCATGAAACTGCTCGCGGGGCCGCAGAGAAACCGCACCGCGGCGGCGATCTCCTCCGGTTCGCCCTTGCGCCCCAGCGGAATCTGGCCAGCCGGGACGGAAGGCGCGGCAGCCGCTGCTGTGCCGGTGCGACTGATGTCGCCGGGCGAAACGCAGTTCACGCGGATCCCGTATTGCGCCAGATCCAGGGCCAGCGCCCGCGTCATGCCAACCAGGCCATGTTTCGCCACCGACCCGTGCACCCGGTTTTTCGCGCCGGCAAGCGCCAGCATGCCGCCGATTGCGACGATGCTTCCGCCACCGGCACCGATCATCGCGGGCAGACAGGCCTTCGCGCAGTGAAAGGAGCCGTCGAGCGAGATGTCCAGGATGCGGCGCCATTCGCTGTAGCGCATTTCCGGAAAGGGCGCCTGGCTGCGAACCGCTGCGTTGAGGACGAGGATATCGATGCGGCCGAAGCGCCTGATCACGCCCTCAACCATGGCGCCAACCGCCGCGGCGTCGACGATGTCGGCCATGAATACGTCAGCCTGGCCGCCCGCTTCGGCGATTTCGCCCGCGACCTTATCGGCCGCGTTGCGGGAGGCACGCGCATTCACGGCGATCGCGGCGCCGCCCGCGGCCAGCGAAAGCCCGATCGCGCGCCCGATGTTGCCGGATGCGCCTGTGATGAGCGCCACCTTGCCTGCCAATTCGTTGCCCGGTTGCAGCGCGGCTGCATTCGGCATGGCACCTCCTTCAAACGGGACTAGTCCAGCGCATGCTTGCCGGTATATTCCAGCACGTATAGACCGCCGCGCACACCGGTCATGCTTGCTCCTGGTCCTATCGGTTGATCATCGACAGCGCCAAGTCACCCCTGATCCGGTGGACCGGGGCGCGCCGGCGCTGGAGGTATCGGCCTGACGGCCGTCACCTTGCTATCCCGGCTTCACGCCGGAATCAGCAACCGCTTTCGCCCATTTGGCGATTTCCGCGTTCACGTGGCGCCTGAATTCATCAGGTGACATCGGCAGCGCTTCCGCGCCGAGCGCCAGCAGACGCTCCTTGACGTCGGCGGCGGCGAGCAGGCGAATTATATCGGCATTGACTCCTGTGACCATGCCTGGCGAGATGTCCGCCGGCGAGAAAATCCCGTACCACGAAGTAACGTCGAAGCCGGACAAGCCCGATTCGCCGACTGTCATCAGCTCGGGAAGCAGCGGCGAACGGTTCCGGGAAGTCACTGCAATCGCGCGCAATCTGCCCGACCTGACGTGCTGCAAGGACGGCGGCAATCCCATGGAGGCCAGCTGCACGTGCCCGGCAAGCAGGTCGATCACCAGCGGACCCGAACCCTTGTACGGAATATGCACCATTTTTATTCCGGCCATGTTCTTGAGAATTTCGATGGCGAAACGATTGGGGGAGCCGGATCCGGCCGATCCGAAATTCAGCGCGCCTGGACGCGCCTTCGCGAGCTCGATCAATTCCTTGACCGACTTCACGGGGAGCGACGGATGCACCACGATCGCGCTCGGAAAGGCGGCAACGGCACCGATGGGCGTAAGGTCTTTTGCCAGGCTGTACCGCAGTTCGCGCGACAGGCTCATGTTGATGGCATGCGGCGTGCCGGCGATGCCCAACGTATAACCGTCCGCCGTGGACCGGGCGAGCAATTCGGCGCCGATATTGCCGGTCGCCCCGCCGCGATTGTCCACGACCACCGCCTGGCCCCAGAATTCATGGAGCTTCTGGCTGACGACGCGGCTCAACAAATCCATGGCACCGCCCGGCGGAGACGGCACGATCATGCGTACCGGCCTGTTGGGATAGCTCTGTGCGCTTGCCGCGCTCGCCGCAAGCAACGCGAGCGACAGGAAAAGGCACCGGCTGACCAGGAGGAACAGCGAGATTCGTGGCCGCGCAGCGACACGCACGGTCATCCGTTCTTCCCTGGCGCGGTGGCCGACTTCGGCGTTCGCCGCCATCGCGGATATTCTGGCAGTAACCGTGCCCATGGTGGTCACATCAGCCGCAATAATCAGCCCCGTCATGGCATCCATACATTGCCTCCTTTCGCAACCGAACATTCTCAGGATGCGCTGATTGGAAAAACAGACCTTTGACATAGGTCAATTACGAGTCCACTTCCAGGTCCGGCAGCCGCCCGCCGAACGTATGCGTCTCGTTCTAGGAGTTTGTCGGACTTAGCCCCGACAAACTCCTTATGCAAAACCGCCCGCGCGATAACCGGAGTCAATAGCAGTGAAAACCTTATTTCCAGCCTGCGCGCGTGTCCATCGGAGGCCAATCGGGGCCGTTACACTGGGGCTCATTCGAAATTCACGGGCGGTTTTGCCGTTAGCAGCCTGTCGGACACCTAAGTACCTATTTTCATAAATATGGCTACGTATTATTGTTGCCAATTGTGGCGTTCTCGGCTATCGTGCAGCCAAAGGAGGATCGCCGAGAGTGCCGAGGGACAGCCCATTCATGATCCGTCTCTCGCGGAAGGAACGCGAGGTCTTGGAAAGCCGTGTGCGCAAGTATACGTTGCCATATTTCGAGGTGCTCCGCGCCAAGATGATCCTGCTTGCCGCCGAAGGTCGTCCCAACGACGAGATCGCCACCGCGCTCTCGGTCGGTCGCGATGTCGTCAGCCTATGGCGCAAGCGGTTCTTCCATGAACGACTACTGGGACTCGAAGAGCGCCCACGCCCGGGCCGCCCCCGGGTCTTCCCCCCCAGAGCTGGTGGTGCAGATCAAGGCCATCGCCTGTGAACTGCCCGCCACGCGTGGGCTGCCGCTGTCGCGCTTCAGTTGCGCCGATATCGTGCGCGAGGCGCAGCAGTGCGGCATCGTTGCGCGCATCAGCGACACGACGGTATGGCGCTGGTTGCACGAGGACGCCATTCGGCCCTGGCAGCACCGCACCTGGATCTTCCCGCGCGATCCGGATTTCGCGCTCAAGGCCGGGCGCATCCTCGATCTGTATGCCAAGCAGTGGGAAGGCAAACGGCTGCGCTGGGACGAGTTTGTGCTCTCCACCGACGAAAAAACCAGCATCCAAGCCCGCATCCGCAAACATCCCAGCTCGCCGCCCCGCCCCCACTGTGCGGCTCGCGTCGAACACGAGTACGCGCGCGGCGGGGCGTGGGCCTACTTGGCTGCACTCGATGTACACCGTGCCAAGGTCTTTGGTCGTTGCGAGCAAACCACCGGCATCGATCCATTCGCTCGCCTGGTCACCCAAGTCATGACTCAGCCGCCCTATCGCGACGCACGGCGCGTGTTCTGGATCATGGATAACGGCTCCTCGCATCGTGGCCAGCCCTGTGTGCGACGCCTGAGCGAGGCCTTTCCCAACTTGGTCCCTGTTCACGGCCCGGTTCACGCCAGTTGGCTCAACCAGATTGAGATCTACTTCTCCATCGTCCAGCGCAAGGCACTCATCCCCAATGACTTCTCCTGCCTCGCGGAGGTCGAAGATCGACTGCTGCGCTTCCAGGACTACTACGAAAGCATGGCTACGCCCTTCGACTGGCGGTTCACACGAGATGACCTCGCAAGACTAACCGGAAAGTTCCTGGCCCAACCCTCCACCTTGCGTCTTGCGGCCTGACATCATACGTTGCCGAATTTATGAACCAGACTACTAAGCCCGACAGGCTGCTAGGTGTTGCCCACAGCGCGCGGCCACGGGTCGCATTCCCGCCTGACGGGGCCTCTGCTCCGCCCGCGGCGGGCTACTCCCACGGTATGAGCGAGGCGTGAATCACGTCCGGCACGCCCTTGCCCCCCACCGAGCGGATGGCGAGATCCACGTCCTTCAGCCCGAAGCGATGGGTAGTCACTTTCTCCAGCGGGAAGCGCTTCGAGGCAAGTTGCGCCAGCGCAAGCTCGCACGCCTTGTAGCTGTGCCCGCGCGCGCTCTTGATGGTGACGAACTTAACCGTGACCTTTTCGAGCGGGAAATTCGGAAACTCCTTCATCTCGCCCTGCACCACGATCGTCCCGCCCTTGCGCTTTAGCGCATTCACGCCGAGCAGGATCGGGGTCGTCCCCGCGCCCGCGGTGCAGTCGAGCGCGACATCCACGCCCTTGCCGCCCGTGATTTCCATGATGCGCGCGAGCGGATCCTCCTTCTGCACGTCGATCAGATAGTCAGCGCCAAGCTCCCTGGCAACCTTCATGCGCGCGGCATCCTTCGACGTGCCCGTGACGATGATGAGGGAGGCACCCGACTGCTTGCAGATCACCGTCTGCGACAATCCCTGCTGCCCCGGGCCCTGAATGAGCACGGTGGAGTTGTAGCCGACGCCGCCGTCGAACAGCGACCACTCGACGCCGTTCGCCATGGGGGTCACCAGTCCCGCCAGCTCCGGCGTCACGCCCTTCGGCACTTGGTGCACGACCGCGTTCCACGGGAGGTAAACGTACTGGGCAAAACCACCCCACAGATGGGGTGCTTTCTCGGCCGAGGTGTAGCCATAGCGGATGCCGTCGGGGTTAGAGCGCCAGTCGGTGTTTTCGCAATGTCGGTACTGGCCGAGGTGGCACCACTCGCACTTGCCGCACATGACGTAGTGCTCGACGAACACCAGGTCCCCTTCCTTGAAGCCTTTGCGCCGGGTGAACTCGCGCCCCGCCTTGGCAATGGTGCCGATGTTCTCGTGGCCCATGATCACGGGGGCGCTGGACGGCGGATGCGCGTACAACTTGACGTCGGTGCCGCAAATCCCCGCGACTTCCATTTTCAACAACGCACTGTCCGCCGGGATGTCCGGCATCGGAAATTCCCGGAACTCGGTCTTGCTGGGACCCGTTCTTACCGCCGCCTGCACTTTTTCCGCCACGGCTTCTCCTTCGGTTGAATGGCGATTACCGGAGCTATTTTCTCATGCCCGGCGCCCGCCCACCTGCCTCGGGCGGAGGACGGGCGCAAGAGACCGGTAGCCAGGCGTCTTGACGATCGGGCACGGTGTGGCTCATCCTGTACGAAACAAGGGGCGGGATGCCGCCGCCATCCAATTTGGCGGCACCCGATTGGAAAGTCGCCAATACAGGAGGGGATAACAATGAAGCGCATGGCCTTCATTACCACCGGGCTGCTGGTTATCGCGTTCACGCTTTTCGGCTGCGCGCAGCAGCCGGCTGCCCCAACCGGCGCGGGATGGATCACGCTGATTGACGGGCCCAAGGGCCTGGACAACTGGAACCGCCAGGGCACCGCCAATTGGAGGGTGGTTGATGGCGTTATGCAGGCTGACAGCGCAAAGGGCAACAGCTGGCTGGTTTCGAAGAATTCCTACGCCGACTTTCAACTCCGGGTCGAATTCTGGGCGAGTGACAACGCCAACAGCGGCGTCTACCTGCGTTGCAGGGATGCCAAGAAAGTTGCCGTCACCAGCTGCTATGAGGTGAACATCTACGACCGGGCCCCAGACCCGGCGTTCGGCACCGGCGCCATCGTCCGATTTGCGACGGTACAGGCGATACACAAGGCCGGCGGCAAATGGAATACCTACGAGATCACGGCCAAAGGCACGAAGATTACGGCTACGCTTAACGGCGTCCGCACTGTCGAGCTGGATAACAAGAAATACAAGAGCGGCCCGATCGCGCTTCAGTGGTTCGGCGGTGTCGTGAAATTCCGCAAGGTGCAGATCAGGCCGCTATAGCAGCCTGTCCGACTTGGGATTCCGGCAGTCTGGCAAAACCCACGTGCTTATCGTGGGCATCATCGGCGGTCCCCTCACCGTTTTTGCGACTTCGCCGTTGACAGCCATGCAGCCCAGGCTCACGATAATCCGGTCATCGTGCGAGACCAGTCCGTAAACCTCACGGACGACAGGAGGTGTCTTCATGACGGTTCAGGAAGCCAGGACGAAGCCACGGCTGGCGATCATGAACGCGGTGCACGACCTGCCCGTGCTGGTCGCCCGCGACAAGGGGTTCTTCAAGGACGAGGGGCTGGACATCGAGTTCGTGACGACGCCGGGCATGGCCCAGGTCGCAACCTCCCACTCCGTCAAGTTCGATACGGTATTCGACCGCCCGCTCGACTCGGTCTACAACGACGGCGGCATCGATCAGTACCGCATGTGCGAATGGGGCATCATGAAGCGCGCCGTCGAGGCGGACTGCGCGGGGCTGCGGCGGCGCAAGATCGTGGCTCTCGGCGCTTCGATGTCGATGTTCGCCATCGCCGTCGCCCGCGACTCCAAGTACTACGAGCCCGAGATGCTCAAGGACAAGGAGATCGCGGTGACGCCGAACAACGGCTCGCACTTCACCACGCTCAAGATGATGGAAGGGTTCCTGAAGCAGGAGCACGTCAAGACGACCCACGCCGGCTCCATGCCGAAGCGCATCGAGGCGTTGAAGCAGGGCAAGGTCGCGGCCGTGAGCCTGATGGAGCCCTGGATCAGCGTGGCGCAGAAGATGGGCCTGCGCATCCTGATCGAATCGCACTCGACCCGCAGCGAGGCAGCCAGCGACGATCTCGACGGCAAGACGCTGGCGGCGATGTTCCGGGCCCAGGCGCGGGCGGTCAAGGAGATCGAAAAGGACCCCACGCCGTACGTGCACTACTTCGTGCGCGAAACCGGCGGGCTCCTGGAGCCGCACGAGTTCCAGTCCTGGCGCCTGCTGCACGCCGCGCCGCAGCCCTACACGCGCGAGCGCTGGGACGACACCTACAACTGGTCGGTCAAGTGGAACATGACCGTGCCCGGCGCGACCTACGAGAACATCGTCGATAACCGCGCCTGGCAGTAGCGCGCCTCGCCCGGAACGGCGTGAATCGTGATTCGTGAGTCGTGAGTCGTGATTCGCCCTTGAAATTCTCCCCTCCTCCGGCAGAGGGGAGTACAACCGGTCACGCAGTCTCGAGGAACAGCCGGTTCTTGAGGGCCTTGAGCCGGTCCCTCAACTGTGCCGCGCGCTCGAACTCGAGGTTGCGGGCGGCCTCCAGCATCTCCCTCTCGAGCCGCTTCACTTCCTGCGTGAGCGCCTTCTCATCCATCGCCTCGTAGCGCGCCCGGGCCTGCGCCGCCTTCATCCGGCCGCGCGCCTCCTCGTGGTCGTACGCGCCCTCGATGATGTCCTTGACGCGCTTGGAGATGCCCGTGGGGGTGATGCCGCGCGCCTGGTTGTAGGCCACCTGCTTGCGGCGGCGGCGCTCGGTCTCCTCGATCGCCCGGCGCATCGAGTCGGTGACTTTGTCGGCGTAGAGTATCGCGGCACCGTTGATGTGCCGCGCCGCTCGCCCCATGGTCTGGATGAGCGAGCGTTCCGAGCGCAGGAAACCCTCCTTGTCTGCGTCGAGGATCGCCACCAGCGATACTTCGGGAATGTCCAGCCCTTCACGCAGCAGGTTGATGCCGACCAGCACGTCGAACTGGCCGAGGCGCAGGTCGCGGATGATCTCGACGCGCTCGATCGTCTCGATATCGGAATGGAGATAGCGCACCTTGACGCCGTGCTCGCCGAGGTAATCGGTAAGGTCCTCGGCCATGCGTTTGGTGAGAGTGGTCACCAGCACGCGCTCGCTCTTGCTCACGCGATCGTTGATCTCGGACAGCAGATCGTCCACCTGGGTCGCGGCGGGACGCACGTCCACCACCGGGTCCACCAGGCCGGTGGGACGCACCACCTGCTCGACGATTTGCGCCTGGTGCGTCCGCTCGTACTCCGCCGGCGTCGCGGAAACGAAGATCGTGCGCCGCGTCAGCTTCTCGAACTCGTCGAAGCGCAGCGGCCGGTTGTCCAGGGCCGAGGGCAGCCGAAAGCCGTAATCCACCAGGTTTTCCTTGCGCGCGCGGTCGCCGCGGTACATGCCCCCGAGCTGCGGGATGGTGACGTGGCTCTCGTCGATGATCATCAGCGCGTCGTGCGGGAGGTAGTCGATCAGCGTGGGGGGCGGCTCGCCGGGCTGGCGCCCGGACAGGTGCCGCGAGTAGTTCTCGATGCCCTTGCAGAAGCCCATCTCGGCGAGCATCTCGAGGTCGAAGCGGGTGCGCTGCTCGATGCGCTGCGCCTCGACGAGCTTCCCCTGCTTCTGGAACCCGTCTATCCGCTCGCGCAGCTCCGCCTTGATCGCCTCGATCGCCCGCAGCGTGGTGGCGCGCGACGTGACGTAATGGCTGGAGGGATATACGGTGAAGCGCGGCACCCGCTGCAGGACGTGGCCGGTGAGCGGGTCGAACAGGTGGATGGATTCCACCTCGTCGTCGAACAGGGTCAGCCGCACGGCGGTTTCCGAGTGCTCCGCCGGGAATATGTCGAGCACCTCGCCGCGCACCCGGAACACGCCACGCCGGAACTCGATGTCGTTCCGTTCGTACTGCATGGTGGCCAGGCGCTGGATGGCGTCGCGCTGGGCGAGCTTCTCGCGCTCGTGCAGATGCAGGATCATGCTGTGGTAATCCACGGGGTCGCCGATGCCGTAGATCGCCGAGACGGTGCAAACGATGATCACGTCGCGGCGCTCGAGCAGCGACTTGGTGGCCGAGAGCCGCATCTGCTCGATGTGCTCGTTGATGCTGGAATCCTTCTCGATATAGAGGTCCTTCGAGGGCACGTAGGCCTCGGGCTGGTAGTAGTCGTAGTACGAGACGAAGTACTCGACCGCGTTCTCCGGGAAGAACTCGCGCATCTCGGAATAGAGCTGCGCCGCCAGGGTCTTGTTCGGCGCCATGATCAGCGCCGGGCAGCCGAGCCGCGCGATGACGTGGGCCATGGTGAAGGTCTTGCCCGATCCGGTGACCCCGAGCAGCGTCTGGAAAGCGAGGCCGTCGCGCACGCCGGCGGCGAGCTTGTCGATGGCCTCGGGCTGGTCGCCCGCCGGCTCGAACAGCGGCAGCAGCCGGTACGGGCTTTCCGGGAAGCGGACCAGAGCCGGGCCTGCATTCGCGGCCGCCGGGTCCTTGGGCTGGGGTCGGGTCGTCACGGAATTCGGGCGCAGATTAACTGGTCATTGTCCCACAGCGACACGCTCCGCCACCAGCGCACTGGCGGCAGAGCGTGAACGTACGCATCGGCATTACTTCAAGGCTCCCTAACAGGTAAAATAACCCATACTGAAAATCCCCCGCCGCTCTGCCACGAGCTCCCACCTGAAAAAATGAGCCACTCCCTGCTCGCGGGCGTCGAAATGGCGCCGCGCGACCCGATTCTGGGTGTCACCGAAGCCTTCAACGCGGACACCCATCCCAACAAGGTCAATCTGGGCGTCGGCGTCTATTACGACGACAACGGCAAGGTGCCCGTCCTCGAGTGCGTCCGGCGCGCCGAGCAGAAGCTCGCCGAGACACCGCTACCGCGGAACTATTTGCCGATCGACGGCATCCCGGCCTATGACCGGGCGGTGCAGGAGCTGCTGTTCGGGAAGGACAGCCCGGCCCTGCGCGATCGAAGGATCGTGACGGTCCAGACCCTCGGCGGCACCGGGGGGCTGAAGGTCGGCGCCGACCTGCTGCACCGGCTGAACGGCAAGGCCCCGCTCTGGATCAGCGACCCGAGCTGGGAAAACCACCAGGCGCTCTTCGACTACGCCGGGTTCAAGGTCCAAGCCTACCCGTATTACGACGCCGCAACCCACGGCGTGAAGTTCGACGCCATGATCGGCGCCCTGAAGAAGCTGCCCGCGGGGGCCATCGCGATCCTGCATGCCTGCTGCCACAACCCGACCGGCGTGGACCTGTCGCCCGAGCAATGGCAAGGGGTCATCGAGGTCGTCAACGCGCGCGGCATCGTGCCGTTTCTCGACATCGCCTACCAGGGCTTCGCCGAAGGCCTCGACGCCGATGCCGCGGTGGTGCGCCGCTTCGCGCAGTCCTGCCCGGTCGTGCTCGTGTCGAGCTCGTTCTCGAAATCCCTGTCCCTCTACGGGGAACGGGTGGGCGCGTTCTCGCTCGTCGCCGAAACCGCGGATGAGGCAGCGCGCGTGTTGAGCCAGTTGAAGCGCGTGATCCGCACCAATTACTCCAACCCCCCGACGCACGGCGGACAGGCGGTGACGACGGTATTGACCACGCCGGAGCTGCGCGCGCTTTGGGAAAAGGAGCTGGGCGGCATGCGCGAGCGCATCAAGACGATGCGCCGCCAGCTGGTCGAGAGCATCCGCGCGGCCCGCTCGGACTTCGACTTCAGCTTCGTGGTGCGCCAGCGCGGGCTGTTTTCCTACTCCGGCCTCAACAAGGACCAGGTGCGGCGCCTGCGCGAGGAATATTCGCTCTACGCCATCGACAGCGGCCGCATCTGCGTCGCCGCGCTCAATTCGCGCAACGTGGACTACGTGGCCCGCGCGATCGCCAGCGTGCTGGTATGAAATCCGTGCGGTGACGTCGCGCGGATTTCATTTCTTCTCTTCTTCCTTCTTCCCGAACAGACCCTCGGTCCACTGCCCGATCTTGGCGCCGACCGAGGTGCCGAGTCCCGGTCCAAGAATCGCCGTGCCGGCGGCCGCGCCCGCCAGGGTCCCGGTGGTTGGATACAGCAGCGGGCTCTGCACGGTGCCGGCGACGTTCAACGGGACGCTGGCTGCGCTCACGCTTCCGGCCTTCACGTTGGCGTTGATGCGGCCCGTGAGCTCCTGCTTGGGCGAGATCGTGACGTTGCCGTCGGCGGCGAGCGCGCCGGAGACGACGTCGAGCTTGGTGAAGCGCGAGGTGCCCCGGTCGTGGACCAGGTGGCCCGTCAGCTTGTCAAAGCGGGTCTCGCCCCCGGTCGGCTCGTTCTTCCTGAGCAGGGACGTCGCCGCCTTCTTGACGTCCACGCCATAGACCACGCCGTTCCGCACATCGAAGGGCGTTTCCAGCCGCAACGCGTTTGCGAGTTGACCGGCGTCGCGCGCGCTCGCCGAGAACACCGGCTTCGCGTTGAGCCTGCCGCTCACCCGCGCGTCCCTGGAAAACAGCGGCACCAGGTTCTTGAGCTCGACCTGGTTCACGTCGAAGCTGCCCTTCACCTGCACCCCCTTCTGCCACGCGGCGCTGGCCTTGCCCGCAACCGTCCCGCCGTAGAGCCTGGCGCGCACCTGATCGAGCGCGGCATCCTTCAGCGTCGCCACGCCCTTGACCGTCAGCTCGTCGAAGTGGATCGGCGGTCCCACGGGAAGCGTCCAGCCCTTTGCCACGGCATCGATCAGGTAGTTCGACTTGTCGGGCTTGATGAACGCCTTGAGCTTGCCGTCCTGGGTTTCGATCGAGGCGCTCTCGGGATTGCCGTCACTCGTGAGGCTCACCTTGGCGTCGAACGGCCCGAATGTGGCTTTTTGCAGCTTCACCACCGCGTCATCGAGCCGGATGCTTTCCACGCGCACCGGCGGCGGCCCGGCCGGCTCCTTGGCTTTGCCGGGCGCGGGTTTGGTCCAGGCCGGAATCTTGTCGATCGCTTTCTGCGTCAGCACGAGCCGCTCGATCTCGATGCTCTTGATGACCTTGGTCGAGCTGAGCAGCGACCACAGATCGGGGGTCACCGTGACCTTGCCGACCTTGATGTCGTCGGTCTTGCCCACGGTGACGCCGCTCACCGTCACGTGCGGCAGCGGCAGACCGCCGGCACGGAGGCTACCGATCTTCACCGGCTCCTTGATCCTCGCCGAAATCTCCTGTTCGATGCGCGGAATGTAGTCGTCCAGGGAAATGAACAGCGGGACGACGGCAAGGATCAGGATGATCGTGCCGAGGGCGATGCCAACCCACTTTAACCACTTCATAAATTTGAAAAATCCGGCGAAAAACGTTGACCCGAAGTGGGCGTATCCATTAATATTATGCGCCTTTTCAAGGCGGCAACACTGAGCTTTGGAGGCCGGATTTTTCCCCGATAGCTCAGTTGGTAGAGCGACGGACTGTCAAATGGCAGCATCACGGGGAAACCCGTGAAGGAAAATCGGGTGAACTCAGGGAATGTCCTTCGGGAAGAATCCTGAGCCAAGCCCGCCGAAGGGCAATCAGTAGGCGGGAAGGTGCAGAGACTAGGGGGTGAGCAGCCCAGGCAATAAGCCCCCATCAGCGCCCGACACCCTAACGGATAATGCCGAGGGTGATGAGATAGTCCAACGCGCAAGCGTTGTAATCCGCAGGTCGCTGGTTCGAGCCCAGCTCGGGGAGCCAACAGCAAATCGGCCACGCCGCATGCGTGGCCGATTTCTTTGGATACCGGTGCCAGACCGCGCTTGCAGTCCGTGTTGCCGGGCGGCCGGGTAAATGCCCCGCCGCGCCCGCAGCCCCTCATGAGCCGAACCAGGGTCTTCGAAGTGGCCGGTTCGCTTGCCTTCTGGACAGGCAGGCGTCGCTTTACTTATACCAGTGCGTCAAGCAGAGCCATCGATTGAACCGTGGCGAGGCCCAGCTTGAGCGGCATTGCAGACGCCTTCCGGTCGGATTCGGCCAGCTCGCTAGAAGGAAACACGGCCACATCATGCAACCCGACGTCCTTCACAAGCTCGATATCCCTGACGAACAGTATCGCCGCCGCGGGAAGCGGCGTCGCATCGGGGTGGACCAGATACCACACCCGTTCGAGGCTCGGCACCTGCGCGTCCACGGCGACCAGCGATCCCGCCGAAACGAAGGGTTCCGCGACCGCCGTCGGCAGCAGCGCGACGCCCAGCCCGGCGACCGCGCCTTCGGCCACCGCCTCGTCGCTTTCCAGTTCGGCACGTATGCGCAGGGCGCAATCCACGCGTTTTAGCAGCTCCTCGAGCATGCTGCGCGTTCCGGAACCAGCTGCCGGCACCACGAAGCTCTCGCCCCCGAGTATGGACAGTGACACGTCGGCTCGTCCGGCCAGGGAATGCGTCGGGCCGCAGTAGAACCAGAGATATTCCGTTGCCAGCAGATACGCTTTCATGCCGCAGGCAATGTCGGGCAGCGTCAAGATGAAGAGATGATCTTCATGCGCGGCGAGCCGCTGCCTCAGTTCGGCGCAATTTCCGACATTCAAGCTCGCCTGGACGCCAGGGTGACGCGCGCAAAACGAAGCGAGCATGCGCGCGGCGAGCTTGCGCGCCCCTGTCAATGCCGCGATGCGCAAGGTATCGGCGTGACCGGCGCGCAGGGCCGCAAGCCGCGACTCCGTGCGCAACAGCAACTCGATGAGTTCTTCGCATGCCGAGAGCAGCTCGCGCCCGGCAGTCGTGAGATGGAGCTGCCGACCGCGCTGTTCGAAGAGCTGCAGATCCAGCGTTTCCGCGAGCTTCTTGAGCTGGATTGAAACCGTCGGCTGCGCGAGATGCAGCGCATCGGCTGCCTTGGTCACGCTGCCGTGGCGGGCGACCGCCTCGAACACCATCAGTTGCGGAAACAATCCGTGCCTGAAGTACCGGCGCAGCGCGGTGCGAGGCATCCTGCCCCTCCAATTGACGCTTGAGTCCGGCGCACCAAGCGCCGGGCCCGAGGTCTCGCTTACAGCTTTGCGCTGCCAGGAAAACCGGAGAGATAGATTCTCTCGAGCTGTCGGCTTTCCCGCGGAGGAAGCTACTCCCCACCGGGACGCCCACATCGTACTCGAGCCAGCGCGGCATCACAAGGCCGAGTTCATTGCCTTTTGCAATGGATTGGACCGGGATAGATCGTCTTGGGCCGCCGCACAATCCATTGCACCGGACAATGGCGCGATCACAAATCGTCATTTTTCATCCCCCCGTCGAAGTCGCACGATGCATCCGACGACAAAAGCACGGCGTGGGAATCGAAGTCATGAAGGTACTGCTCCCGATCGATGCGTCGCGGGCTTCGCTCGAGGCCGTGAGGCACGTGTGCGACGTCACGCGGCGCGGCACGGAGATCGAAGCCGTGGTGCTCAATGTACAGCCATATTTCAACCGGCACATCGCCCGCTTTTCGAGCAGAGCAGCACGGAACTCGCTGCGCGCGGCGCGCAGCCGCGCCGCCGTCGCCCAGGCAATCGACGAGCTGGCGCTCGCCCATGTCCCGTTTCGATTGATCGTGGAAGTCGGGCCGCCCGCGGCTCGCATCGCACAAGTGGCCGCCCGGGAAGCCGTGGACGAGATCGTGATGGGCGTCGGCCGTCACCCCGAGTGGCTGCGCTGGCTCAATCCTTCCATCTCGCACGGGGTGATGGCGCGAACCGATATCCCGGTGACCGTGCTCAACCGGGGTCACGTGGGCTTGCTTGAGCGCTACGCCGTTCCGGCTGGCGCAGCGGGCCTCGCCGCCCTGCTCATGGCCGCTGAATGAGCTGCCGCCTGCCTTAACGAGTCCAGCCTGGGAGGACCGCCACCTTGCTCAAGCTCCTGATACCCATCGACCGTTCCGACGCCTCGAAACTGGCGATCCGACATGTCATCCGTCGCTCGTGGGGAGGCGAAGCTCTGGAGCCGCACCTGCTTCACGTGCTCGCTTCGCGCGACGAGGACGGCATCGAGATGCTCGAGGCGGCCGGCGAGCTCTTCGAGCGCGGCGGCCTTCCTTTCGTGGCGCACATCCGTTACGGAACTCCGGCCGAGGAGATCGTGCGATTCGCAGAATCCAATCGCTTCGGCGGCATCGTCATGGCTTCCTCCGGCTTGGGATCCATCACCGAAATGCTGCTGGGATCGGTCGCCGCCCGGGTGCTGCGCACGAGTCGCGTCCCGGTCGAGATCGTCCCGGCATCGCCTCGCTCGCGGCTGCGCGCCTACGCGGGACCCGCCGGCATCGGCGCAAGCCTCGGCGCCCTGCTTTACAGCGCTCTCGATTAACTAAGCACAAAAGGAAGGACAAACCGTGCACTGGCATTCCGCTGAGGTCGAAGCCGTACTCGAAAAACTCGCCACGCATCCGGGCCGGGGCCTGAATCGAACGGAAGCCGAGCGCCGGCTTGCCGAGTTCGGCGCAAACGAGCTGGCGAAAAAACGCCGCACCTCGCCGCTCGGCCTTTTTTTCTCCCAGTTCAAGAACACGCTGGTCATCATTCTCGTCATCGCCACGGTGCTGTCCGCGCTCCTCGGCGAAGTAGTGGATGCGGCCATTATCGCGGCGATCGTGCTCTTCTGCGCCGCGCTCGGTTTCATCCAGGAGTACCGCGCCGAGCGCGCGCTCGACGCACTGAAGCGGATGCTGGCCCCCACTGTCCGCATCCTGCGCGACGGCGTCGAACTCTCCCTTCCGTCGCGTGAGCTCGTGGCGGGAGACATCATGCTGCTCGAGGCGGGCGACCGCGTTCCGGCGGACGGGCGCCTGATCGACGCGCATTCCCTCAAGTGCGACGAGGCCCCGCTCACTGGCGAGTCGTTTCCCGTGGACAAGTCGTGTCGATCCATGCCGGAAGACACTCCGGCCGCCGATCGCCGGAACATCGTCTTTACCGGCACGACCGTGACCTACGGCCGAGGCAAGGCGGTGGTCGTCGGCACCGGCACCGGCACGGAGTTCGGCAAGATCGCCGAGCAGGTGTCGAGCGCGAGGACGGAGCCGACCCCGCTCGAGAAGCGCACGGCGGAGATCGGCCGCTGGCTCGGCCTAATCGCCCTCGGCGTTTGCGCGGTCGCGATCTCGGTCAGCGTGGCGAGAGCCTGGCTCGGCGGCCAGCTCGATCTCCAGCTTGTCCTGACGATGACGATATTCGCGATCGCGCTCGCGGTGGCTGCGGTGCCCGAGGCGCTCGCGGCCATCGTGACCGGCGCGCTCGCCGTCGGCATGCACGAGATGGCCAAGCGCAACGCGCTCGTGCGGCGCATGCCGGCGGTGGAAACGCTCGGCTGCACGACTGTCATCTGCACGGACAAGACCGGAACTCTGACCAAGGGCGAAATGACCGCGCGCCGCGTGTTCGTCGGTGGGGAAGCCCATGAGGTGAGCGGCGCCGGATACGAGCCCACGGGTAGCTTCTTGCCGCAGCTCGATTTGAATGACGAGGCGATGCGCCTCTTCCTCATGGGCGGCGTACTCTGCAGCGACGCCGTCCTCGGCAAGGAGGGCGGACGATGGGCGGTCAAGGGCGATCCCACGGAAGGCGCGCTCGTCGTCCTTGCGCGAAAAGCCGGTCTCGACCCGGAACAGGTGCGGCGCGATGGCCCCAGAACGTCGGAACTGCCGTTCAGCTCGGAGCGCAAGCGCATGACTACGGTGCACCGCATGCCCGATGGCCGGCTGCTTGCCTTCGTGAAGGGCGCTCCCGAGGTCGTGCTCGAGCGCTGTGCGTACGTCCAGCACGAACAGGCGATGCATCCGCTCGACGATGAAGCCCGCGGCCGGATCCTCGCGGCCAACGAAAAAATGGCGACCGATGCGCTGCGCGTGCTCGCGATTGGCTATCGCGAGATCGACGGAAGGATGCCGCAGGACGACGATGCGCTCGAGCGTGGGCTGGTGTTTTTGGGCCTCATCGGCATGATGGATCCGCCGCGCGAAGAAGCGAAGCAGGCGGTGGAGGTATGCCGCCAGGTCCATATCCGACCGATCATGATCACCGGGGACCACAAACTGACCGCCGTCGCCGTCGCGCGAGAGCTTGGCATCCACCGCGACGGCGACCGGGTGCTCACGGGCGATGAGCTCGGCCACATGACCGACGGTGAATTCGAGAAGGTCGTCGACCGCGTGAGCGTATACGCGCGCGTCTCGCCGCTTGACAAGCTCAAGATCGTGCGCGCATGGAAGAACCGCGGCGAAGTGGTCGCGATGACGGGCGATGGCGTAAACGATGCCCCTGCGCTCAAGCACGCCGACATCGGCATCGCCATGGGCATCACCGGAACCGACGTGGCAAAGGAGGCCGCGGACATGGTGCTTGGCGATGACAACTTCGCGACCATCGTGCGCGCCATCGAACGCGGACGCTGGATCTACGACAACATCCGCAAGTACCTGACGTACCTGCTGCGCGCCAACATCACCGAGGTCGTGGTGCTCGGCGGCGTGGTAATCGTCGTCGGCCCGGAGCTGCTGCCCCTGCTGCCGGCCGCCATCCTCTACATCAACCTCGCCACCGACGGCCTGCCTGCGCTGGCGCTCGGGCTCTCTCCGCCCGATCGCGACATCATGCAACGGCCGCCGCGTGACCCGAAGGAGAGCGTCTTCTCGCGCGACGTCCGTGTCCTGGTGCTCCTCGGCGTGCTGATCGAGTGCCCGATCTTTCTCTGGATCTATTTCGACAACTTCGCCGACATCGAAGCCGCCCGGACGAAGATCTTCCTGTTGTTCGTGTTCGTCGAGCTGATCATTGTCATGAGCTTCCGCTCTTTGCGCTACAGCCTGTTCGAGGCGCCGCCCCACAAGTGGCTGCTGCTCGCCATAGGCTGGGAGCTTGTGCTGCTCGGGGTGCTGATACAGTTCGCGAACGTACGCGAGGCATTCGGCATCACGATGCCGACGTGGCCGGACCTTGCCATGGTCCTCGCCACCAGTGTCTTCGTCCTCGTCGCGATCGAGATCACCAAGGCGTGGTTGAGGGTGACGGCGAAGGACGCGGTCAGCGGGCGCCGCCATCCCGCCCTCGCTGGGTCTGTTTTCGTGGGGGCCGCGTCGGGAATTCCCGGAGGAAAGACCATGCGACGCATCCTTGTCCCCGTGGACGGCTCAGGCAACTCCAAGTCCGCCGTCCGGCAGATCGTGAGGGAATTCGCCAGCGATCCGGCAATGGAGATTCATCTGCTTAACGTGCAGCAGCCATTGAGCTCATACGTCTCGCGCTTTCTGAGCCGGAAGACCATTCGCGACTACCACCGCGAGCAATCGGAGAAGGCGATTGCCCCCGTGAAGCACATGCTCGACGAATTCGGCGTCCCCCATGCCGTGCACTTCGCCACGGGGGAGCGCGCCAGCGAGATTGCGGGCGCCGCACGACGTCTGCGCTGCGACCGCATCCTGATCGGCACGGCGCGCAAGAACTCCCTGACCCGCCTGGTGCAAAGCTCGGTGACGAACAAGGTAATCGCGCTCGCTTCCGTGCCGGTGGAGGTGATCCCCGGAGACGGAATGTCGAAGTGGGAGCGTTACGGAATACCTGCTGGTCTTGGCGCGGCCCTTACGCTCGCGCTCGCCACCATGGAGTAATTCGGTCCCAGGGCCCGACTTCCGGCGGTGCGCGGTGGCGCGAGCTCAAAGAGAACTGTCAGATCCTGGGGTACGGATGCCGCCCTGCCATCACCTCGACCAGGGCCGGCCGGCTCCGCGTTGCCGCGATGCCTTTCCGCAGTGCGCCTTCAACTTCCTTCGGGTCGGTCACGTGGATGCCTTCCGCGCCGCAAGCTCGGGCGATCGCGGCGAAGTCCGGACTTTGGAATGCCGTGCCGTAGGTGTGACCGTAGAGGTTCGACTGCTGCATGAAGGTCTGGCCGAACGCGCCGTCGTTCAGGACGATCATGAGGATGTTGGCCCCGTACTCGACCGCGGTGGGAAGATCGCCGATGGTCATGAGAAAGGCGCCGTCTCCCGCAAGCGCAACCACGTCGCGGCCCGGAAATTCCATCTTGGCCACGATCGCCGTCGGCAAGCCGTAGCTCATGGCGTTCCACACGCCCGACTGCATGAAGGACTCGGGGGTGGCGATGCGGCGGAAGGTGCGGGCCCACATCTGGCAGTTGCCCACGTCGCTCGCGACCACCGCATGGTCGTCCAGCACGGCGTTCATCGCGTCCATCAGCAGGCCCGGGTAAATGGGCTTGTCGCTCTTGTGGGGCTCGTTCTGCGCCGCCAGGCTCGCACGCACGGCGGCCTTGCCCTCGGCCAGTTTCCGTATGAGCGCCTCTTCGCGCGGCCGCTGGTAGCTTCCCAGCCGCTCGAGCAGCGCGGCCAGGAACAGCTTCGGATCGGCCACGCGCCGCTCCTCCCCGTCGTAACGGGCATCCGCGGCGTCGTCGAAGCCCACGAGGACGAGATCGCGCTCGGGCGCGCGCTCGCGCAGCTCGCTCATCTCGGCCGTGCCCGCGCGCATGCCCACGGCGAGGACCAGGTCGGCGCGCTTCAGCGCCTCGGCGCAAAGCGGGTGGCTGCGGTGTTGCTGAAAGTGGCCCGCGAAGAAAGGATGCGCCTCGGGAATCACGCCGATCGCGTCCTGCGCGAAGATGACCGGAGCCTGAAGCTTCATCGAAAGCTCCGCAAGCTCCCCCATCGCGCCCTTGCGGACGATCCCTTTCCCCGCCGCGATGACGGGCGAGCGCGTATCCATGAGCCGCTTCGCCAAACGGTCCACGTCGCGCGCGTCGGGTCCGGGGACCTCGGTGGCGATGGGCCGGTACTCCGGCAGAACGGCAGGCTCCTGCTGAAGGATGAACTCGCTGTAATCCGACAGGCGCGGCAACTCGACGTGCACCGGACCCGGCCGCCCGCTGCGGGCGAGGTGAAACGCCTTCGCCATCGCTTCCGGGATGTCGGAAAGCCGCTCCACGCGGGCGCTCCATTTGGTGATCTTCTTGAACATCCCGTGCACGAAGGCGGGATCGTCCACTCCGTGAAAAGCCTCGCGGGCGGCCTTCAGCGGCACCGCGCCGCTGATATGCACCACCGGTGACGCAGCACCGTACGCCTGGGCGACCCCGGCCATCGAGTTGAGGCAGCCCGGCCCGGCGGTGACGACACACACGCCGGGCTTGCCGGTGAGACGGCCGTAGGCATCCGCCATCAGGGAAACGTTCGGCTCCTGTTTGCAGGTGACGAACCGTATGGACTTCACCCGGCTCAGCCCGTCGTAGATCGGATGGATATGGGAACCGGGAACGCTGTAGACCCGCTCGACGCCCTCCTCCCGCAGCGCCTCGGCAACCGCTTCGCCCGCGTGCATCGCCGGACGTCGAGCGCTCACGTTGAGATTCCCAGGTCCGCGAGCGAGCGCGTCATCTGCGCAGCCCAGCCGCGGTTGGCCGCCGGGCTTGCCGGGCTCGGATGCGGCACCACCCCGAGCCTGACCGGGACTCCCTCCAGCGCGGCGGCAGCGCGGTCCGCGGCAAACCGCCCCACCCCGACGACGAACTCGGGGTGCAGGTATGCGACGGTGCGCCGGAGTGCAAGGTTGCAGGCGACGAGCAGCGGCTCCCGCTCCGCGCGCGGCAGCTTGTCCGGCGTGCGATTGCGGCCGCTGGCCTCGATGAACGCGAGCGGGCAGTAGTTGGCAACGAAGAAACGCGCGAAGAAGCGTTCCGGCCGTCCGAACGTGTCGCGCGCCCAGCCCCAGAAGCGTTGGCCGCTCACTTCCCCGCGCGGGCACTCGAAGCCCGCCACCGGGCGCTTCGGATGCTCGCGCGCCGGGCGCCCGACCGGCGCTTCGATGCCGAGCCAGTCACGCACCATCGAGACATCGCCGAAGGGCACGCCGGTCTGCACCATCCCGAAAGGACCGGGATTCATGCCGAGCAGCACGACCTGCGGGCGCCCCCGGCCGAAACGCTCCAGATAGGCGCGGTGCGGCCGCCACGCGTAATCGAGGGGGTTGTAGACGTACGCCACCGGTTGCCTGAAGCGCAGCCGGCCCACGTCACGACGGAGGCGGCGCGCGATTTCGACGAGTTCCATGTGTCAGTCCGGGCCCCGCGCGCTGCCTCATCGGCGCAGCGGCAATCCTCAGGACGCGCTTGCGCCCACGGCACCGATCGCGGCAAAGAGGTCGGACACGGTATGCCGCGGTATGCCGCGGGTGATGAAGACCAGCCGCGTGCAGCGGTCCTCCCCCGGCCAGGCCGCCAGCTCCAGGGGCGGATGAAACAGGTGCTGGACGCCCTGCACCACCATCGGCCCCGCCTTGCCTTCCACGTTGACCAGCCCCTTCACGCGCAGGAGGTCGGGTCCGCGCAGCGCCGTCAGCACCTCGAGGCATTGCGTGAAGGCCGCCCACGGCATGGGCCGCTCGAACCGCAGCACGAAGGTCTGCACGGTCTCGTCGTGCCGGTGCCCGTGATCGGAGTCTTCTTCCGCGCCGAGCCAGCGCTCGACTTCCTCGAGCCTGGCATTGACGCGCGCGAGCCCGACGCCCACCAGGAACGACAGCTCGATGTCGCCGTTCAGCGCGAGGCGCACCGGGGCGTGCGGGTTGATATCGTGCAGCCGCCCGGTGAGCGCGCCCATCTGCTTCTCGCCCACCAGGTCGGATTTGGTCACCACCAGGCGGTCGGCCAGTGCGACCTGCTTGACCGGCTCGGAGAACTGCTTGAGCTGGCCCGGGGCGTTGACCGCGTCCACCAGCGTCACCACGCAGTCGAGGCGGTACTGGTCGAGCAGCAGCGCGTCCGTGATCAGCGTCTGCATCACCGGCGCCGGGTCGGCGAGCCCGGTGGTCTCGATGACCACGCGGTCGAAGTCGATCACCTCCCCGTTGCGCCGCTTGATGAACAGCTCGCGCAGCGTTTCCTGCAGGTCGCCGCGCAGCACGCAGCACAGGCAACCGTTGTTGAGCAGCATCATCTGCTCGGAGGAGACCTGGACGAGATCGTTGTCCACGCCGATCTCGCCCAGCTCGTTGACGATCACCGCGACGCGGTTCATCTCCGGCCGCCTGAGCAACCGGTTGATGAGAGTGGTCTTGCCGCTGCCGAGGAACCCCGTGACGATGGACACCGGGATCAGCCCCGCGAGCGCGTCACGCGTGGTGCTTGGAGTCGCCTCAGCCGTAGCCATGGTTATCCGCTTTTGGACAAGCTGCGAGCTTCGAGCCGCGAGCTTCGATATCAACCCGATCGCCCTGATAGCCGGTGGCTGCTGGCTCGTGGCTCATAGCTCGTAGCTCGTAGCTGATGGTTCAGAAAGTCGTTTCCAGCGTATAGAGGCCGCCACCGAACCGGTCCACCGCGTAGACGATGCGGTTCTCGTCCACCCACACGTCGTTGATCTGGGCCGAGCCCTTGGGCGCCAGCTTGGGCGTCCCGGGCACGAAGTAGCCGACTTCCTTGGGCTGCAGCGGATTGGCGAGATCGAACGCCCGCACGCCGCCGTTGAAGAAGGTGGCGAATATCAGGTTCTCCGAGCGGAACGAGCACGGTCCCGGCTGGTTCTCGTGCATGTTGTGCGAGCCGTAGCGGCCGCCGCGCTTGATGAACGCCTCCGCCGGCGGCAGCGGCAGCGTCGCCACCGGAACCAGGTTGCTCTCGACCCGCGCGTCCACGATCCACGTCAGCTTCGGCCAGTCCTCGCCGTTGTCCTTCACGCATTCGTCGGAGATGACCAGGAGGTTGCGCTCGATCAGCGGCAGCACGGTGTGGGTGAAGCCGTTGTACGGCGGCGAGTACTGCAGGTGCCCGACCGGCTTCGGCTTCGACTTGTCGCTGATGTCGAGTATCCAGGCGCCGCCGTCGATGTAGCCGATGTAAGCGCGGTCCGGGCGCTGGGGATAGACATTGGTATTGTGCGGCCGGTACCCGCCGTCGAAGCGGGGATGGCGCGGCGGCGGCGGCGCGGCGTCACCCTTGCGCGTGCCGGGATACCACCAGCGGCCCACTTCGGCCGGCTTCGACGGATTGCGCACGTCGATGATGCGGTAGAACTGGTCGTCCTTCGGGTGGGTCGGCTCGAAATCCGGCGCCCCCGAGGTGAGATGCACGTACTCGCCGTCCACGAAGAACACGCAGTGCGCGCCGCGCGAGCAGGGGCCGGAGGTGTCGAAATGCGAAATGCGCTTCGGCTGCTCCGGCTTGCTGATGTCGAAGAGATCGAAGCCCGCCGGCTTGAGGCCCCATTTCTTGGTCTGGTAGGCGACCGCCATGATGTCGCCCACCACGTCGAGCGAGTTCGACCGCACGTCGGCGTGCGGCAGATCGGTCTGGACCACCATCCTGGGATTGCGCGGGTCGGTCACGTCCACCGCGGTGAAGTTCTTGGGCGCCGACTCGTGCGCGAGCCACAGGATGCGCCGCCCATCCTTCGCCTTCTGCAGGTTGATGCCCTCGCCGATGCCGCCGAAACCGGCAAGCTCGTGGTGCCCGAGGAGTTTCATGTTGAGGGCGAGCGGCGTCGCCTGCCCGCCCGGCCGCAAGGATCCTTCGACTGCCATTTACCTTCCTTTCCGAGTGATGCGCCGAGGATTTCGCCCGGGTCGGCCCGGACGAATTCCTGACCCCCGCAAGCCGGCGCGTTGCCTGAGAACCGAGTGTATCGCGGCCGTATCCTCCTGGGCGAATCCCTGGCGCAGGGCCGCGGCGTAGAACGGGACGCTGGCGTCAAACAGCGGCGTGGGGCACTTCAGCCGCCGGACGAACGCCCAGATGATGTCGATGTCCTTCTGGTAGATCTTCGATTTCATGTGCGCCGGCGTATAGCGGCCCTTCACCATCATCGGCCCCCGCACCTGGAACATGCGGGAGCTTCCCGCCCCGTCGGAAATCACCCGGTAGAGCAGCGCGGGATCGAGCCCCGAGCGCTCGCCCACCACCATCGCCTCGGCGGTCGAGAGATTGTGTATCGTCACCAGCAGGTTCGCGACGAACTTGAGCTTGGAACCGACCCCGAATTTCCCGCAGTAATAGGTGGAGCGCGCGAAGGCGTCGAACGCGCCGCGGCAGCGATTGAACGCGCGCCGGTCGCCGCTCGCATAGACGGCGATGTCCCGGGCCGCCGCCTGGGCGCCGGTGCCGCTGATCGGGCAATCGAGAACGTGCACGCCACGCCGCGCCAGGCGGCGGCGGATGCCCTCCTTGAGCTCGAGCGTCATCGTGCTCGCCTCGATCACGATGGTCCCCGGCCGCGCGGCGGCCGCGATCCCGTCCCTGCCGAAAAAGGCCTCCTCCATCGCCGCGGGCGACGGCAGTGAAGTAATGATGATGCGCGCCCCCTCCGCCACTTCAGCGCACGAACCCGCTGGCCGGCCACCCGCCTTCGCCAACGCCCGGCTGGTTGCGGGAACCGGATCGTAGCCAACGACATTGAAGCCCGCCGCCAGCAGGTGGCGGGCGAATGCCCCCCCCATGATGCCGAGGCCCACCTGCCCTACGGTGCCTTTGGCGCGGCCAGACCTTTTCCTCTTTTGCCTCGAATCACGAATCACGATTCACGGGACTAGGTGGGTTTCATGTGAAGCCGCGCTTGCTCGGCTTCATCAGGCGTCATGTTGTCGATCCGGCTCTCCAGTTGCGGCGTCGAGCAGACCAGCACGTAACGCGCGAACGGCGATTGTACCTGCAAGCGGCAGGCCGTGCCCCGGGAAACATGAATGATGTCGCCGCTGCCCACCTGCTTGGTCTGCGCGCCCGATCTTGCCTGCAGCCTGCCGCTTAATATGTAGAAAAACATTTCACGCTGGGCGGTCAGCTCCGGCTCGTCGTAGCCGCCCGGGACCTCGAAGAAGCCGAACGCGAGCCGACCGCCCTCGATCCAGTTGACGTGGCGCGCCGAGCGCCGCGGCGCATCGAGCGACTCGATGATCGGGTAGAAGCACACGTCCAGCCCCTCCACGACCGCCTGGGACCGCCCTTCCGCGCCCGTGTGCTTGTCGCGCTCGCCCACCCGGTAGCGCCGGTTCACCTCCTCCACCGTCATCGCCTTCTCCGGCACGCCCTCGTTCTCGGCCAGCCCGACGACGGTCCAGGTCTTGTCCTTGATGTAGAGGTACTGGCAGTGCCCGTCCTCGGTCGCCTTCATGGAGTGGCGCGCGTAGGCCGGCGCATGCACGAACGTCCCCGGCGACACGATGCGGCGGTCCTTGCCGACGATCGCGTTGATCTTGCCGCGCAGCGGGAAGATCAGCAGCTCGTTGGGATGGTAGTGCAGCTCGGAGCCGGTTCCGGCGTTCTTGTGCAGCAGGCAGAAATACATGTACTGCCCGTCGATCAACGGCGCCTTGCCGGTGGATAAATGGGGTGTGAGGTAACGGCTTTCGATGTCTTCGAATCGATGGAATGGCATGCCAGCACCTGTTGATCCGCCTCGCGTCGGGGCGGCCGCAGCACGGCCCGCTTCGACACTGCCTCTTACATAAGCGGCGCATTATGCGACATAATTCGATTTTTTGCCTGCAGCCCTTTACCTCTGGAGCATGCGTGAAGCAGATTAGCGTCGGCATCATCGGCACCGGCTGGTGCGGCGGCATCCGCGCCGAAACCTGCGCCACCCACCCCGTCGTCGGCAGCCTCCATCTGGCGGAGGTCCGACCCGAGCGCCTCGCCGAGGTCGCGAAGGCGACGGGCGCGAAGACCGCCACCGCCGATTACCGCGAGCTGCTGAAGATCGGCGAGATCGACGCCTGCTTCGTCTCGGCGACTCCGGAAACCCACCACTACCCGATGGCGCGCGAATGCCTGCTGGCGGGCAAGCACGTGTTCCTGGAGAAGCCGATCGCGATCGAGCTGCACGAGGCCGACGAGCTGATCGCGATCGCCCGGAAAAGCGGCCTCAAGTTCACCATCGGTTACTCCCAGCGCTTCAATCCCAAGTTCGCCTACGTCAAGAAATCCATCACCGACGGCACCATCGGCAGGCCGGTGAGCGCGCTGGTGAGCCGCCACATCACGCGCGGCCTGGGCAAGAAGATCACCGGGCGCACCAAGCTCTCCCCCGCCGCGATGGAAGCGACCCACGATCTCGATTTTGTGCTGTGGTGCCTCGAGCCGGCCAAGCCGGTCAAGGTGTTCTCGACGGTCAATTACGGCGCGATGCGGGAGGCGACGGGGGCGGACGTCCCCGACACCCAGCTCATCACGGTCGTCATGGACAACGGGATCTCGTTCGTCGTCCACGCCGGCTGGAGCCTGCCGCCCGGTTACCCGAATTTCTCCACCACCTGGATCGAGATGGTCGGCACCGAGGGCGCCCTGCTGGTGGACGACAGCCACCGCGACGTGGTCCTCAACACCATGCAGAGCGGCATGCGCCTGCCGATGTCGTCCATGCCCGGCGAGTTCGTGGAGCACGCTTACGCCGGGCCGATGAAGGCCGAAACCGTGCATTTCATCGAGGCCGTCGCCTGCAACCGCCCGGTGCTGGTCACACCCGAGCAGGCGCGCCAGGTGATGGAGGTGTATATCGCCGCCGATCTCTCGGCCGAGCGCAACGAGCCGGTCAACCTGCCGCTTCCCGAATCGCGCGCCCCGCGCGCCGCCGCCGCGCGGTAGTCCATTCACTATTCACCATCCACTATTCACGCTTCATGAGAAAAAAGCCCAAGCGCATCGGCCTCGCCATCGTCGGCGCGGGCCGCGTCGGCCTCATCCGAGGCGAGCTGGCCGCCCGCCACCCCGAGGTGGACTGGATCGGCCTCGCCGAGATCAATCCCGAGCGCGGCGAGATCGTGCGTGAGAAATGCGGTGCGGATTTCGTCACCACCGATTTCCGTGAGCTGCTTTCGCGCCCTGAGGTCAACGCGGTCGTCGTGTCCACCGACGAGCACCTGCACGTGGACCCGGTCGTTTTTGCCGCGGAGCGCAGGCTGCCGATGCTGATCGAGAAGCCGCTCGCGACGGACCTGGGCGAATCCGCGGCCACGCTCGCCGCCATCGAGAAGACCGGCGTGGATGCGGTAATGGGCTACACCCAGCGTTTCCGCCGGCGCTGGCTGGTGGCGAAGGAGAAGGTCGGGTCCGGGGCACTCGGCGAGGTCACGATGGTCACCTCGCGCGCCTTCATGAACCGGCTGGTCGCCATCGACAATTACAGGCGCAGCGACAACCGGGCGGAAGTGACGCCGATGGTGATCTCCGGCACGCACGCGCTCGACATCGTGATGTGGCTGATGGAAGCCAGGAAGCCGGTCGAGGTCTACGCGCGCTCCGTCAACAAGGCGCTGGGGCCCACCTGGCAAGGCGTGGACGGCACCGGCTACACCATCACCTTCGACGACGGCGCGATCTATCACGGCGTGATTTCCTGGGCGTTGCCGGAAATCTGGCCCGGCGCGGTCTACAGCCTCGAGATCGGCGCAGTCGGCACCGAGGGCGTGCTCACCATCGACGACACGCACCGCGACATCGTGCTTGCCACCAACCTGATCCAGGCCGAAGGCTATGCGCCGGACAAACGCCGCCACGTGGATTTCCTCACCAGCTACCCGGTCGGCGACATGGCGCTCGGCGAGTTGCGCGGCCCCATGCGCGAGGAAACCAATTCCTGGCTGAACCGCGTGTCGCTCGGCGTCCCGACGCAGCACGCAACGGCCCGCGAGGGCCACAACCGCCTGATGCTGACCAAGGCGATCGACCTGTCCGCGAAGCTCAAGCGCCCGGTCAAGCTGCCGATCACCGCGGACGACGTGGCCGCCGCGAATTGACGCGACCGGGCACGCCGCATTCATCGCTGCGCGGATTACAATGTGAGCGACGACTCGATTTGACCGGGGGCAGCAGGGCCCGCCGCCGGTGATCCGCGGAGGCTGGCTCGAACGACAACCACAAGGAGGATATTCCCATGACGTTCCAACGCTGCTTGCTCACGACCCTGATCGCGGTATCGCTGCTGCCGGCGTCGCAGGCGTTTGCCCAGGCCAAGGCGGACAACTATCCGTCCCGGCCGGTGCGCATGATCGTGCCGTTCGCTCCCGGCGGCGCGTCTGATTTCGCCGGGCGCATCATCCAGCCGGCGCTCGCCGAACTGCTCAAGCAGCCGGTCGTGGTCGACAACCGGGGCGGCGCAGCCGGCAACATCGGGGTCGAAGTCGCCGCGCGTGCCACCGCCGACGGCTATACCTTCCTGCAGGGCAACATCGGCACCATGGCGATCAACCCGAATTACTACACCAAGTTTCCGTACCGGCCCTTGCGGGACCTCATCCCGGTCACCCAGGTGGTGGACGTTCCCGGCTCCCTCGTCGCGCATCCGTCCGTGCCCGCGCGCAGCGTCAAGGACCTGATTGCGCACATGAAGTCGAACCCGGGCAAGCTCAACTACGGGGCCGCGGCGCCGAGCAGCGCCAACACGCTCGAGATGATCCAGTTCCTTCGCGCCACCGGCACTCAAGCCGTGCAGGTTGCGTACAAGGGCGGCGCCGGGCCGGCCATGATCGGGGTCCTCGCGAACGAGGTCCAGATCATGATGGTGACCTTCTCTTCCGCCGTCAACTTCGCCAAGCAGGGCCGGGTGCGCATGCTCGCCGTGATCTCGCCCGCCCGCAACCCGGCCTACCCGGAAGTCCCGACGATGCGCGAGCAGGGTCTCAACATGACCGTGGGCTCGTGGCAGGGTGTTTTCGTGCCCAAGGGAACGCCGCGCCCCATCGTCAACGCGCTCTACAAGTACACGATCGAGGCGATGAAGGACCCCAGCGTGATCAAGCGCTTCACCGACGGCGGTGTCCCGATCATTACCAGCAAGTCGCCCGAGGAGTTTACGGCCTTCGTCAAGGCGGAGACCGACCGCTTCGCGAAGGTGATCCGGGACGCGAATATCCAGACGCAGTGACGCACGGCAGGCGCAGCGAAGCATTGGAACACGTAATTTGAAACCCTGAATTGGAGATCGAGATGTCGAATTTCGGAATGGTCGGACTGGACTGGCAGGAGCGCATCAACTGGGACCGCTTGCGCAAATACCGGCTGGAACGGGCGCGCGAGCGGATGAAGGCGCACGGACTGAGCGCGATGCTCTGCATGTACGACGAGAACGTCCGCTACATCACCGGCACGCTCACTCCCGGCTGGAACCGCCTGAAGCCCGGATTGCGCTACTGTCTGCTCTGCGGCGACGACGCGCCGGTGCTGTTCGAGCAGGGCGATATCGGCTTCCAGATCCACCGGCACTCGCCGTGGATCCCGAAGGACCACGTGCGCTGGTCGTATGCGTGGATCAAGGGCGCAGCGGGCCCCGCTTCGCTGCAGCAGGTGCGGAAGTTCACCAACGCCATCCAGCAGGAAATGAAGAAGGCGAACGTCGCGGGCGGCAAGCTCGGCGTGGACTTCGTCGACATCAACATGATCCAGATCTTCAAGGACGAGAAGATCGACTGGAGCGACGGCATGACGCCGATGATGGAGGCGCGCGCCGTCAAGAACCAGGACGAGCAGGAGGCCCTGCGCATGGTCGGCGCGATCGGCGATGCGGCGCACTGGGAGTTCATGAAGTTCCTCAAGCCCGGGCGCACCGAGAACCAGCTCACCGCGCACATCATGGAGTATCTCTACTCGATCCCCGGCATGGAGGACGTGGAGGACGTGATCGTTTCCGCCGGCCCGAACACCTGGCCCAACTGGCGCAACTTCTCCGACCGCATCGTCAAGCCCGGCGACATCGTCTTCATGGACCTCGCCGCGCTCACCTGGAACGGCTACAAGTCGTGCTACTACCGCACCTACTGCGCCGGCAAGGAGCCCACGCAGGCGCAGAAGGAGGTCTACGCGACCGCGTTGAAGTGGCTCTACGACTCGATCAAGGCGGTGAAGGTCGGCACCACGACCCGCGAGATCGCCTCCAAGTGGCCCTCGGCCAAGGAGGCCTGGGGCTACGCCGAGGAGGATCAGGCCGCCGCCAACCTGTGGGGGCACGGTCTCGGGCTCGCCCAGTACGACCAGCCGGTCATCTCGCGCATCTGGTCGCTCGACCATCCGATCGAGATCAAGGAAGGCATGGTGTTCGCGCTCGAGACCCAGCACGGCCGGATGTACGAATGGGGCGTGCGCATCGAGGAGATGCTGATCGTGCACAAGGACCGCGTCGAGATCATCTCCAACTTCCCGGTCGAGCAGATCACCGTCGTCGACCCGATGCCGGGCTATTCGACGCTGGCGGGACGTTGAGCCGCTCCGATTTCGTAATCCCGCTCTCCTCGCCGGCTGCGGCCGGCGCGGGCCGGGTCGGGCCCAAGGCCGCGAACCTCGCCGCGCTGCGCCAAGCCGGCCTTCCGACGCCGGACGGTTTCTGCCTGGCCGCCGACGCCTACCGCATCCAGCTCGCCCGGCTGGACCTCGAATCGTGCGCGCGCGAGGTGTTCTCCGCCGAGGATGCGCAGGCGCGTCGCAGCGCGCTCCGGATGCGCATGCGATTGATGGAGGAGCCCGTCGCGCCGGAAATCCAGGAGCCCCTCCTCGCGGCGTGGCGGGCCGTTACCCGAGAAGGGGCCCTTCCGGGCGTCGTGCGCTCCTCAGCGCTCGTCGAAGACCGCTCCGGATCGAGCTTCGCAGGGCAGTTCGAAAGCTTTCTCGGGATCGGCAACGAGACCGATTTCCTCACGGCAGTGCGCGCGTGCTGGGCGGCGCTCTGGGCGCCGCGCGCCTTGCGCTACATGGCCACGCACGACCTGGACGCTGCGGACACGGCGATGGCGCTGCTCATCCAGCCGCTGGTGGCGGCGCGCGCCGCCGGTGGCGGGCTCAGCCAGACTGCGGCAGGCGGCATGCTGATCAACGCCACGCCCGGGCTGGGTTCCGCGATCGCCCAGGGCGAGGTCGCGCCCGATCGCTACGAGCTCGGCCGCAACGGCGCCCTCCGCGACAGCCATGCCGCCATCGAGTACCACCAGACCGGCTGCGTCCACCTTCCGAAAGCGCCGAAGCCCCCCGCCTCCAGGAAGCTGTGCCTCGCCCCTGCGCGGGTCGAAGAGTTGGGGCGGCTCATGCTCAAGGCCGAATCGGTCATGGGCATGCCGATCGAAATCGAATGGGCGATGGACGACGCCGGGTTCAAGCTGCTGCAGGCCCGGCCGTTGCATCTGGACGACCGGCAAGCGGAAGAAGCGAAATCAGCCGACCCGAATTGGCTGCGCCAGCCGCGCCTGCGCGGCCAGCCGGCGGGCGCCGGCTGGGGCACGGGCCGCGCGTGCGTCGTGAACTGCGAATGCGAGATTTCGCGCATCGCCCCGGGCGACGTGCTGGTCACGAGAATGGCCGGCCCCGCCCTGGGCCGCGTGCTGGCCATGGTTGCAGGCGTGGTGTCCGAGCTGGGCGGCAGCACGTCGCATCTCGCCTCGCTCGCCCGCGAGCGCTGCGTGCCCATGGTGCTGGGCGTGCCCGGGGCCACCCTGCAGATTCCCGAGGGCGCGCAGGTTGCCGTGGACGGGGTGGCGGGAATCGTGCGCTGGATGGCCAACCGCTGATGATGCGTGACGTGGTACGACGTGACTTGGTGAAGCGTGACGTGGTGCACCGTGACATGAAACTGCGAAGCTATCCAGCAAACTGTCCACGCCTCACCAAGTCACGAACCAACATGTCACGAATCATCATGTCACGCGCTCCCATGTCACGTCTTTGGAGTGGGAAATGAGCCAGCGAATCCGCGGCATCACCGACGAGGAAGCCAAAGGCGCCGCAAAGGAGACCTTCGACGCCTCCAACGAGCTGCTGGGGCGCACCGCCAACCTGCTGCGCATCCTCGCCCACAGCCCGAATGTGGCGCGCTGGTTTCTGCCGCTGGTTGCAGCCGTGCGCCAGCCGAGCGCCGGCGCCGTCTCCGATGTCCGTCTTCGCAACCTCGCGGTCCTGAAGACCTCCACCCTCAACGGCTGCCGGTACTGAACGGAGCACAATCGAGTGCTTGGTCAAGCACTGGGGCTCACCGACGCGGAGTTCGACGCGCTGCAGGGCGACTATCGCGCGAGCGCGCTGTTCAACGAGCGCGAAAAGGCGGCGCTCGCGTGGTCGGAGGCCATGACGCTCAACACCGCAAAGCGCGACGATGGCGTCTGGAACGAAATGCGGCGGGTGTTCAGCGACGCCGAAATCGTCGAAATCTCGCTCGCCTGCGCCCTGTTCAATATGATCAACCGCCTCAACGATTCCTTCCGGACCGAGCTCGAGTCCGAGGAGTACAACCGCAGGCAGCATCGCGCCGTGGGCGTCACCGCCGCGGCGCTGGAAGCGTATGCGTGCCGCATCTGCGGTGAAACGCCGAAGGCGTGATTAGTGATTAGACAAACCCAATCGCTGGCCGAACGCATCGCAACCATCCAATCACCATTCACCAATCACTATTCACGCCTTTAGCCAGCTGCCAATGCGTCCGCGCATCTACATCACCCAGCCGGTGGCCGCCAGCGCGATCGAGCGCCTGCGCGCCGTGGCCGACGTCGAGCTTAACCCCGACACGCTGCACAAAGTCACGAAGGCCGAGCTGCTCGAGAAGGTCCCGCACCTCGATATCCTGTTCTGCCTGCTCCACGACATGGTGGATCGCGACGTCATCGCGGCTGGCAAGCGGCTGCGCGCGATCGCCTCGATGAAGATCACGCCCTCCGACATCGACGTGCCCGAGGCCACCGCGCGGCGCATACCGGTCACGGTGATCGCGCCCATCGTGACCGAGGCGACCGCCGACGTCCACTTCGCCCTGCTGCTGGCCGTCGCCCGCCGCGTGTTCGAGGGCGACCAGCTGGTGCGCGCGGGCATCTTTCCCGGCGCGCAGTCGGCGCACCTGCTGGGCGCCTGGGTGTATGGCAAGACCATCGGCCTGATCGGCGGCGGCGGGCGCATCGGCAAAGCCGTCGCCAAGCGCGCGCAGGGCTTCTCGATGCGGACCCTCTACTGGACGCCGCGCCGCAAGCCCGAGAGCGAGGAGCGCGAGGCCGGGCTCACCTACGTGCCTTACGATCAATTGCTCGCCGAGTCCGATTTTGTCTCGGTCCATGCGCCGCTCACACCCGAAACCCGGCACCTCGTGGGCGAGCGGGAGCTGCGCCTCATGAAGCCCACTGCCTTCCTCGTCAACACCGCGCGCGGCCCGATCGTGGAGGAGAAGGCCCTGGTCCGCGCGCTGGCCGAGCGCCGCATCGCCGGCGCCGGACTCGACGTCTTCGAGAATGAACCCGAAGTGGAACCGGAGCTGCTCAAGATGAGGAACGTCGTGCTGACGCCCCACCTGGGCAGCGCCGTCACGCAACTGAGGGAATCCATGGCCAACGTGGTGGCGGACAACATCATCGCGGTGCTGGAGGGCCGGCAGCCGCCGAATTGCTGGAACGCCGAAATTTACGCTTCGTCGAAGTGATGCGTGATAGGCGGGAAGTGACACGAGCTAAACCAGAGGAACAGCGAAATGGCGACTAAGGCAAAGGTGGTGCTCACGGACTACGTCTGGGAATCCCTGGACGTGGAGAAGAAGACGCTGGCGGGGCTGGCCGAGCTGGTGCCGCTGCAGACCAAGAAACCGGACGAATTCATCGCGCAGGCGGCGGACTGCGACGCCCTCCTCAACACCTACGCCGGCCCGATCACGGGTGAGGTCATGGCGAAGATGCCCCGGTGCAAGATCATCGCCCGCTACGGCATCGGCGTGGACACGATCGACCTCGACGCCGCCACCCGGGCCGGCATCATCGTCACCAACAACCCCAACTATTGCATCGAGGAAGTCGCCGAGCACACGCTGGCGCTGCTGCTCGACAGCGCCCGGAAAGTGGCGTTCTATGACCGCCTGGTGCGTGCCGGGACCTGGGCGGTGCCTCCTGGCAAGCCCCTGTACCGGCTCGTCGGCCGCACCCTCGGTCTGATCGGCTTCGGCAACATCGCCCGGCAGGTGGCCGTGCGCGCGGCGGCTTTCGGCATGAAAGTCATGTATGCGGATCCCTTCGTCAATGCCGGCCAGTTCAGCGAGCCGGGCACAAAGGTGGAACTGAACGACCTGCTGCGCGAGTCCGATTTCATTTCCGTGCATCCGCCGCTCACGCCGCAAACGCGGAAGATGGTCAACGATGAGGCCTTTTCGCGCATGAAACCAACCGCCATTCTCATCAATTGTTCACGCGGCCCGGTGGTGGACACGGATGCGCTGGTGCGCGCGCTCGACGCGAAAAAGATCGCCGGCTGTGCGCTGGACACCACTGACCCGGAGCCCTTGCCCAGCCCCCACCCGCTGCGCGGGCGTGACAATGTCATCCTCAACCCGCACGTCGCGTGGTACAGCGAAACCGCCATGGTCGGCCTGCAGGCCGGTGCTCCGAACGAGGTGCGGCGCGTGCTGTCGGGCGAATGGCCGGTCAACGTGGTGAACAAGGCGGTCAAGGGAAAAAATCGCGCCGGGCTTTAGAACAACAAATAGACAGGATTAACAAGATTTACAGGATTCAACCGGGAAACAAGAACAAACCCGTTTTCAATAGGGTGTGGGCTCTAATCTTGTTAATCATGTAAATCCTGTCCATTGCTTTTGATCTTGATTTCGAGCATATGAATCCTGTCTATTGTTGTTAACGGGGATTGAATGATAAATGCAGCGATAATCGGATTGGGCTGGTGGGGCAGGAACATCGTGCAGTGCGTCCAGGGCAAGAGCGCGAAGCTGCGCTTCGTGCACGGGGTCAGCAAGGAGATCGATGCCGCGCTGCCCATCGCCGAAGCCAACGGCTTCACTCTGAGCGATGACCTGGAGCGGGCGCTCGACGACAAGCGGGTCGAGGCGGTCGTGCTGGCCACCCCCCACTCCCTGCATGCCGATCAGATCGTGCGCGTCGCCGCGGCCGGCAAGCCGGTATTTTGCGAGAAGCCGCTCGCACTGAAGCGCGCGGACGCCGAACGCGCGGTCGCCGCGGTGCAACGGGCCCGCGTGCCCATCGGAGTCGGCCAGAACAAGCGCTTCTGGCCTTCGATGGTGGAGCTGCGACGGGTCGTCGCGAGCGGAGCGCTCGGGAAGATCATGCACATGGAAGGCCACTACAGCAACGAGAACTCGGGGCTGCACTTCTCCACCTGGCGCGATTCCCCCAGCGAATCACCCGGCGGCGGCATGACCGGCACCGGTATCCACCTGCTTGATGCTTTCGTCGGCCTCGGCGGACCGGTGGCGGAAGTCAGCGCCCGCGTCATTTCTCACCGCTCCGGTCATGATCCCCGCGACGCCGCGTCGGTGATGTTCCGTTTCGCCAGCAACCTCAGCGGTTTTTTCGGCCTGGTGCGCGCTTCCCCTGTCTACTGGCGCGTGCACGTCTTTGGCGACGAGGGTTCGGTCGAGGCGATCGGGGAGACGGAAACCATCGTGCGCACGCGCGGCGGAAAAGTGGACCGGCGGGAATTCCCCAAGGTGGACTCGATACTCGCCGAGTTCGACGCTTTCGCGGATGCCGTGGCAGGGACGAGCCCCTACCCCATTACGCCGGCGGAGATGGTCAATACCATCGCCGCGTTCGAGGCGATCATCCAATCGATGGACACCGGCACGCCGGTAACTGTGCCTTGAGAGAAAAATACGGGAGAGGCGCAAGGCGATAGACGAAAGACGAAAGACGAAAGACGAAAGACGAGCAATCTGACCTCGCTTTGCGTCTATCTTCTCTCGTCTATCGTCTCTCGCCCTTCGCGCAGGTAACCGGTCACCGGTTCAGAGCGCACGTTCCAGCTGCTCGCGCTGCTGATACAGTTCCTTCGGCATTCGCGCCTTGAGCTTATCGAACAACTCGGCGTGGTCCTGCACTTCCTTGCGCCACGCAGCGGGGTCGACCCTGGTCAATTCCTCGAAGCGCTCGCGCGTGAAGCTCTCGAGACCGGTCCAGTCGAGGTCCTCGTAGCGCGGCTGCAAGCCGATCGGCGTCCTGATCGCCTCCGCCTTGCCATCGAGGCGATCGATGACCCACTTCAGCACGCGCATGTTCTCGCCATAGCCTGGCCAGATGAAGCCGCCTTTTTCGTCCTGCCGGAACCAGTTCACGCCGAAGATGCGTGGCGGACGCTTCAGGCGCTTGCCGATCTTGAGCCAATGCCGGAAGTAGTCGCCGTAGTGGTAGCCGCAGAACGGCAGCATCGCGAACGGATCGCGCCGCACCACACCCACCTCGCCCACGATCGCCGCTGTCGTTTCGGAGGCCATCGTCGAGGCTATGTAGACCCCGTGCGTCCAGTCGAACGACTCCGTCACCAGCGGCACGGCGGTCGCGCGCCGCCCGCCGAACAGAAACGCGCTGATCGGCACCCCCGCCGGGTTCTCCCAATCCGGATCCACGCACGGGATCTGGCTGCAACTCATGGTAAAGACCAGGTAATGTCGCTTGCGTCGCGCTCGGCCGGCGCGACCGGCTCAGCCCGGGCGAGCGCTTCGTACTCCGGCCCCTGCGCATCGATTACATGGGCGAGCGTCGCGACCCGACCCGCGAGAGGTGCGACGCTCGAAGCAAGATCGCCGGTCACGAAGCAGACGCCCGCGCCGCTATCCTCCAGGATGAATTCGAGTTCGCGCGGATGCAGCTTGGCGTTGACCGGCACCGCCGCCAGGCCCGCATGCCAGCAGGCGAACAGCAGCTCGACGTACTGGGTGCAGTTCTTCATCACCAGCGCGACACGGTCGTTCTCGCGCAGGCCGTGGCGGCCACGCATGCCGCCGGCGATCGCGGCGACGCGCGCGGCGAGTGTGGCGTAATCGGCGACCACCCGGTCGCCGACCGCGAGCGCCGCGCGCCGCGGATAGGCGCGGGCGCTGCGCAACAGCAACTGAGACAGGCTGACCGGCATGCCGCTCCTCGAGCAAATCTGCCTATTGCATATCTAATCCGGCTCGCTTCACCACCGTGCGCCAGCGTTCGATTACAGCTGGAACAAAGGCCGCGAGCTCCGCCAGACTCATCGGCATCGTCTCCCACATTGCGACCTGCCGGAAGAAATCGCCCGCTTCACGCGTCTTCGGTATGCAAACGATCAGGGCATCGAGTTGCTTGACGAGCTCCGGCGGTGTGTTCGCCGGTGCGAACAGGGCTTGCCAGGAAGGTGCCATCGAAGGGGCATAAAACGCCCACTTACACTCCCGGCTTTGTTCCACGTCCACACCGTTGTGATCTTGCTAGCATCTCCAAACGTCGTCGCCACATCAACCGGCGCCACGCTGCTGTTGCCCAGCAGATTCCAGCCTCTGGTCAGGTTGAACAGCACTTGGGCGTAAGCACCGCCATTCGATGTTAATCCGGCTAGCAGCAGCGCAAGTTTGGCTAGGTTCTGGAGCGTCCCCGCGCCGAACAGCCCGAACATGAGCGCGCCCGCCAGCAATCTTCGGAGCCTCATTGCTCGCCCCCCCTTTGAGGGCTAATCGGAGTTGGCGTCTGGTGCGTGACCGATATCCGGCCGCTCCGCACACTGGCGCGAACGGTGTTGTCACACGTGCCACCGAACGCGTTGTAATTTACCACTAAACTCGCTCCAATCGCCCCCCTCCGGGGGTGCCTAGCGCAGCGAAATTAACATAAGGTGCATATGCACGGTTCGGGGCGGGTTCAAGCACCGAATTGCGTCGCGCCGGCAACCCGTTCAGACTTTGCGGCCGGATTGATTCGCCTATTAATAGGCAGAGGCCTCACACAAAGTCCGGATCTATGGCTGCAATCTTAACCTTCTCACCATCATCGAGTGATCGCTTGACAAACCAGGGGGCGTCCATCTATAAACATAATCGAGATTGTGCGCCGCGCGCGACAGGTTCAAGCACCCGATTGCAGCGCGCCGGCGGGCCGCCCTCGCTTTGGGGTCGAATTGATTCGCCTATCGCTTTCATATGAAGACAAAGGCGTTTGCTTTCGCGGCAGTGCTCGCAGCCGTGCTCGCTCCTATGCTTGCGCAAGCAGCCCAGAGCAGCACCGTTCCCCCTGCGCAATGGATGTCCAATCGGACCGAAAGGCACGATCTCGCACTTAGGTGCTGGAAGTTTCCGGGGACCCATGACTCGGGCGCCTATTCTTTCCGGGAAGAATACGAAGATCAGGCTGACGCCGGGGTGAAAGAGGTCCTCAACATGGGCTCCTATAATTGGAGTCTGGGACTGCAGACCGTTCGATCCGTCTTTGAGAAAGCCATCCGCCCTGCAGGGATCGAGGCGATCAAGAAGCTGGCGAAGACGCAAGACCAGACCATTTACCAGCAGCTGCAGGGCGGGGTCCGCGCCTTCGATCTGCGCATCTACCTGAAGGGGCCCATGGGAAATCCGACGCTGTACATCCATCATTCACTAGTCGGGCCGCTGCTAAGCGATATCTTCAGGGATATCAGAACTTTTGCGGCGCAACACCCAGGTGAGATCATTATCCTTGCTTTATCCCACTTCCATTATTCCAAGCAGACCGGCGGTGTCTCGGCACCCGCTATCGGTGCTCAGCTAACAAGGGAACTGGGGTCGTTGCTGTACTACAAGGGGAATAGCGACAAGGCGTTCCTTGACAGAACCTACAACGAGGTGGTCCTCCCCAACCGCTCGACCAAGGTTGTCATTTTAGACGAGGACGATCTGTTTAAGGGAGGGGAACGTTACGTATGGAGCAAGAGGCAATTCTGGGGCGCGGTGAACCTGCCAGGCTACGAAGTTAGCCCGCCGCTCAGTTTCGCCGATACCAGCGATGTCAATACGATGTTAACCAAATTGCGCGGCGAACTCTCGAAAGTGCCGCGCACGTACGACGGCCCGTTGAAAATATGGATGACGCTGACTCCCCAGAAAGACGAGACCGATCGTATCGTCAGGACGGCGATGTTCTACGAGGCAAAAAAGTATGCACCCATGAGTGGTGGCATAGGAGGATATAACCCGGTGACGGATGAACTCCGATCTCAGATCATGGGGAATAGGCCCGAGTGGAACGGTCCTTGGACCAGCGTTGAAGAATTGAGCAGAAAGGTGAATAACAGCTTTGGCAGTTACCTCAACGTAATCAACGTCAAAAGCGCGCGCTGGTTCACGATCGAATGGACCGACTTCTACGAGCGGACTCCGGTTGTCCAGCGGGCTTCGGAGGTGGGCCTGGGGCACAAGTCGTGCCCCAGTCAGCGTAAGTAGTGTTGACGCCCATCAGGCCATGTCATATCTCCGGAGGATTGTTGCAGCGCGCCGGCGGGCCGCCCTCGCTTTGGGGTCGAATTGATTCGCCTATCGCTTCCTCCCCCTGTGAAATGACCGCGATCCGCACGGATTGCGAGCGGAATCAGCGGTCACGCCGACCAATTTAGTCCAGTTGTCAGAGCGAGGCAAGCCCCCTCCCCGCGCCTCGACCGTTTACTGCGGGTCAGGCAATTTCCGGAACCGGGTGATAGGTCAGTGGCAAGTTGGCATGCCGCGGCCAACTCGCGGTGGGACCGGGCGGTGGACTGCGCTCGGTGGCGAGCGGCGCCCATAATCCGAGGTGCTCAAGGACGCGCTGGATGACTCCCGGATTCTCGATCAATGCGATAACCCGCATCGGCCCCTTGCACTTGGGACACTCCAGCGGATCGGCCTCGTAGACCTTGCGAATCAACCTCGCCCACGTGGCTCTTGCGCGAGCGGCAAATTCAGTCGCCGTCAGTTCGTCCGATGATGTCAGAGCGACGCCGGCTAAAAGACAGGCTTTCTTCGCGCGCTCACCCCGCGCGCGGTTCGAGTACCAGCCCACGTAGCGCACCAGGTGCTCGTAGCGGTCGGGGATGTGTTGGCAGAGCAACTCCAACCACTCGGCGCCGGGCATGACCTGAAAGTTGCGCTTCAAGCCGGCGTGCATCTTCGAGCGGTAGATCACCGTGCCCGTGGCCGCATCGTAGGTCATCTTCTCCAAGGACATCGGGGCGCGCAGCATGTAGCCGGCGAGTTTCTTTCGCCCCTCGGCATCTTCAGCCGTTACGCTTACCTCGTTATGCGCCGAGAAGCCGCTATAGCGCCAGGCAAGCATGCGGCCGCGGAGCTCCTCCGATAACGCCTCGTTCTCCACCAGAAAATCGAGCACCGCGCGCCGAAAGCCCTCTGCAAGAAGGCTCGCCGGCACCCGCGGCAGCGCGACAAAGCGACCGCCGGGAAGAAACGCCCCGTCGGCGGCAAGCAGGTGCAGGTGCGGATTGAAGTTGACCAGGTCGCCGAAGGTCTGTACAAACACGATCAATGCGGGCCTGCCTCCCGGCAGCGCCTTCGCATACGCGCGCGAGAGCAGCCGCTCCGCGATGCGGCAGAGCTCCCCCAGCCACTCGCGGCGCCTGGCAAAGTAGCGGCGCAGGAGCCGCGGCAGGGTGAAGACGTACTGCCGGTGAGGCACGGACGCGAGAACATTTTCCTCGACCCACTCGCCGTACAGGAGCACGCGCTTCTGATGGCAGCTTGGGCAGAAGTACCGTGTCTTGCACGAGAACGCGAGCAAATAGTCATGCCCGCAGGCGTCGCAGTAAATCCGCGCGAAGCCCTGGTGCGGGTCACCGCACTCGATGAATCTCTCGATCGCGCGCTCTTCAACGGCGCGCTGAAACCGACCCGCCTCACGAAGCTCCCCGCCGTGGCGCTGCACGCATTGCCACAGGGGACTCGCGCGCGGATTGCGGGGGCGGTACACGCCTCCTCTTTGAAGCGCGCCGCCACTTTGCGTACATGCCTGCCTTTGCCCTGGTTTGCGCTCCCGTCCCATACTGGACGAAACGCGCCACCCGCGGCCAAACGGGACAGGAGAGCGGCGGGCGAATAAAAGAGCACCTCCCGGTCAACGGCGCTGGTCCCACGGACGTTGAAGTGGAGATCCGTTGGGCCGGGACGATTGCGGTGCGGAGACTTATCAGCGCCACCATCGCCGCGTTCGAGGCCATTATCCAGTCGATGAAAACCGGCAAGCCGGTCACGATCACGAACTAGAGGGCCCGCTCCAGCTGATCGCGCACGTCGTAGAGCTCCTTCGGCATTCGCGCCTTGAGCTTGTCGAACAACTCGGCGTGGTCCTGCACTTCCTTGCGCCACGCGGCGGGGTCGACCCTGGTCAATTCCTCGAAGCGCTCGCGGGCGAAGCCCTCGAGGCCCGTCCAGTCGAGATCCTCGTAGCGCGGCTGCAGGCCGAGCGGCGTGCGAACCGCCTGCGCCTTGCCCTCGACGCGCTCGATGATCCATTTCAGCACGCGCATGTTGTCGCCGAACCCGGGCCACATGAACTCGCCCTTCGCGTCCTGGCGGAACCAGTTGACGCCGAAAATGCGCGGTTGGTGCTTGACGGTCTTGCCCATCTCGAGCCAGTGCCGGAAGTAATCGCCGTAGTGATAGCCGCAGAACGGCAGCATCGCGAAGGGGTCGCGCCGCACCACGCCCACCTGCCCCACGATCGCGGCGGTCGTCTCCGATGCCATCGTCGCGGCGAGATAAACGCCGTGCGTCCAGTCGGCCGCCTCGGTCACCAGCGGCACCGCCGTCGCGCGCCGCCCGCCGAACAGGAACGCGCTGATCGGCACGCCGTTCGGGTTCTCCCAGTCCGGGTCCACGCACGGAATCTGGCCCGAATGCATGGTGAAGCGCGCGTTGGGATGCGCGGCCTTGCGCCCGTTGCCCGGCGTCCAGGGCTTGCCCTGCCAGTCGATGAGCTCCTTCGGGGGCACCCTGGTCAGGCCTTCCCACCAGACGTCGCCGTCGGGCGTCATGGCGACGTTGGTGAAGATGGTGTCGTGCCGGATCGCCGCAAGGCAATTGGGGTTGGTGATTTCCGATGTCCCAGGCGCGACGCCGAACGCGCCGGCCTCCGGGTTGATCGCGTAGAGCCGGCCGTCGCCGTGCGGCTTGATCCACGCGATGTCCTCGCCGATGGTGGTGACCTTCCAGCCCTTGTCCCGGAAGGCCTTCGGCGGCACCAGCATCGCGAGATTGGTCTTGCCGCACGCGCTGGGAAAAGCGGCCGCGATGTAATGCTTCTTCTTTTCGGGGGTTTCGATCCCGAGGATCAGCATGTGCTCGGCAAGCCAGCCCTGCTCCTTCGCCATGATCGAGGCGATTCGCAGCGCGAGGCACTTCTTGCCCAGCAGCGCGTTGCCGCCGTAGCCGCTGCCGAACGACCAGATCTCCCTGGTCTCCGGGTAATGCACGATGTACTTGTTCTGCTTGTTGCTCGGCCACACCGCGTCCTTCTCGCCCGGCGCGAGCGGCGCGCCGACCGAGTGCACGCACGGCACGAAATAGCCGTTCGCGCCCAGCACGTCGAGGACCTTGCGGCCGATGCGCGTCATGAGCTTCATGTTGGCCACGACGTACGGCGAGTCGGTGAGCTCCACGCCGATGTGGGCGATGTGCGAGCCAAGCGGCCCCATGCTGTACGGGATCACGTACATCGTGCGCCCGCGCATGCAGCCGTCGAAGAGCTTGCCGAGGGTCGCGCGCATCTCGCCCGGCGCCACCCAGTTGTTGTTGGGGCCGGCGTCCTCCTGGTTGCGGGGGCACACGAACGTGCGGTCCTCCATGCGCGCGACGTCATCGGGATCGGAGCGCGCGAGGAAGCAGCCGGGGCGCTTCTGGGGATTCAGCTTGATCAGCATGCCGCTCGCGACCATCTCGTCGCACAGCCGGTCGTACTCTTCCTGCGAGCCGTCGCACCAGTAGATGCGGTCGGGCTTGGTGAGCTGCGCGATCTCGGCAACCCAAGCCTTGAGCTTGGCGTGCTTGACGTAGGCGGGGGCTGCGGGGGTCTGGGCGAGGCGGGCCGCGGTGGCAGGCTGATTCATGTTCTCCTCCGGTGCGCTGGATTTTACACCAAAACCGCCTGCGCGCCGCGCCTGTCCCATGAACTGGACGCCAGGGTCGGCGCGAAAAAACGAACAATGACAGCAGCGCCGCCTTTGTTTCCCGCCGTCTTTGCACGTTAAGCGCAATTTCAACGTTTCTGAAATTGCGCTTTGCCGAACAGGATGTCCCACGACTTGTCGCTGTGCGGCGCCTGGTTGGCCGCCGACTGGCCCGCGAGCACCTTGAGCGCGCGCTGCACGGCGGGCCGCGCGTCGATCTCGTCGAACCAGCGCTTGACGTTCGGATACTCGTTGATATTCACGCCGCGGTTCTCGGCGCCCCGCAGCCACGGGAAGCACGCGATGTCCGAGATCGTATACTCGCTGCCCGCGGTATGGCGCGCCTCGCCGAGCCGCCGGTCCAGCACTCCCGTCAGCCGGTTCGCCTCGTTGGTGTAGCGGTCGATCGCGTACTGGATCTTCTCCTTGGAATAGCGGCGGAAGTGGTTCGCCTGCCCCATCATCGGGCCGAGTCCGCCCATCTGCCACATCAGCCATTGCGTGCAGGCCCAGCGCGCGCGCAGGTCGGCCGGCAGCAGCTTGCCGGTCTTGGACGCTATATAGAGCAGGATCGCCCCGCTCTCGAACACCGAGATCGGCCTGCCATCCGGGCCGTCGCTGTCCACGATCGCCGGAATGCGGTTGTTGGGGCTGACTTTCAGGAACTCGGGCTTGAACTGCTCGCCTTCCCGGATGTTGACGGCATGAATGCGGTACGGAAGCCCGGTTTCCTCGAGCGCGATATGCACTTTGTGGCCGTTGGGCGTGGGCCAGGTGTAGACGTCGATCATGGCGTTCTCCGTGAAAAGCCTGCATCCTACCAATTATCATCGCGACGAGGTAAGCCGAACACGGCAGGAGCCGGATTCGAGATGCGGGATTCGGGATACGGGATTCGGGATACGAGATGGCATGGCGCTCAGCTTGGTAAACTGCCGTTTCGATTAATTCGCCCTGATCCCGCATCGCCTAACACGGACCGCGCCCTCCCACGACCATGTCGCATTCCCCGCTCCGGTCATGGTGGCTGCCGCCCGGCACGCATCCGGACGCGAGCCTCATCCTCACCTCCCGCGGCATTCGCGCCTTCACCGACGGCTACGTCGCGCTGCTGCTGCCGTACTATCTGACGCTGCTCGGCTACGATGCTTTCCAGGTCGGGGTCCTCACGACCGCGACCCTCCTCGGCTCGGGAGCGCTCACGCTGCTGGTAGGCGTATTCGCCTACCGCTTTCGCCTGCACGCCCTGCTCACCACCGCGTGCCTGCTGATGCTCGGCACCGGTCTCGGATTCGCGGCGATCACGGACTTCTGGCCGCTGCTGCTGATCGCGGTGATCGGGACGCTCAATCCGTCGAGCGGCGACGTGAGCGTGTTCCTTCCCCTCGAGCAGTCACTGCTGTCGCACGCCGCGGCAAGCGAGCAGCGCACCGCCGTGTTCGCGCGCTACAGCCTGGTCGGGAATCTCGTCGGCGCGCTCGGGGCCCTCGCCGCCGCCGCGCCGGGCCTGCTGGCGCAATGGGGCGTGCTCGAGATCAAGAGCGCGATGCAGGCGATGTTCGCGGCCTACGGGCTGTCGAGCCTGGCGGTGCTGGCGCTCTACCGTCGCCTCGCCTCCGCCCGCGCGCGCGGAGACGAGACGCGCGCCGCGCCGCTCGGCCCCTCGAAAGGCATCGTCTACCGGCTCGCGGCGCTGTTCAGCCTGGATGCGTTCGCCGGCGGCTTTGCCGTGCAGTCGCTGCTGGCGCTGTGGCTGTTCCTGCGCTTCGATCTCTCCCTCGAAGCCGCCGGCACCCTCTTTTTCTGGACCGGCGTCCTTGCGGCGGCGTCCTTTCTCGCCGCGCCGGCGATCGCCCGGCGCATCGGGCTGGTCAACACCATGGTGTTCACCCATCTGCCGGCGAACGTCTTCTGCGTGCTCGTCCCGTTCATGCCGTCGCTGCCGCTGGCCGTGCTGTTCCTGCTCCTGCGCGCCACCCTGTCCTCGATGGACGTGCCTGCGCGCAGCTCCTACGTGATGGCGGTGGTCTCGCCGGCGGAGCGGCCCGCCGCGGCGGGCATCACCGCCGTGCCGCGCAGCCTTGCCGCGGCCGTGAGCCCCGCTTTCGCGGGCTACCTGCTGACGCTCTCCAGTTTCGGCTGGCCCCTCGTCATCTGCGGCGCGCTCAAGATCGTCTACGACCTGACCCTGCTCGGGCTCTTCAGGAAGATAAGACCGCCTGAAGAGCGGTGAGTCGCGGATCGCGGATGGCGGATGGTGACAGCCAGCCTTGCCTCACACGGAACCAGCATCACGAACTTAGCCTGTCCGCGATCCGCTATCCGCCAGTCACGCGCCACCAGGCGGCGGAAGCCGGCTAGCGCGCAATATGGGCGCCCACTTGTCGGACTCGGTATGAATGCGGGTAGCGAACTGCTCGAGCGGCATCGTCGCGGGCCTGAGCCCGTGCGATCGCAGCACCGGGCGCGTTGACGTATCGGAGATCACGGCCCGGATGCGGGACCGCAGCCAGGCGATCGCCACGAGGGGCGTGTCGGCGCGCGCAAACATGCCGTACCAGCCCTCGATGTCGTAGCCGCGCAGGCCCGACTCGGCGAGCGTCGGCAGCATCGGCAATTCCTCGATGCGCTCGGCGGTAGAGACCGCGAGCGGCCTGAAATGGCGATTCGCCAGGTACGGCAGGGCGAGCGGCAGCGCCGCGAACATCAACTGCACCTGGCGGGCGGCAAGCCCGTTCAGCGCCGCCACGCCGCCGTTGAAGGAAACGTGAACCATGTTGACGGAAGCCGTCCGCCGGAACAGCTCGCCGGCCAGATGGCCGGTGCTGCCATCGCCGGAGGACCCGAAGTTCACCTCGCCCGGGCGCGGCTTGAGCCACCGGACCAGGCCCTGCGGCGAGTCCGCCGGCAGGCTCGAATGCACGAGCAGCACGAACGGCATCGTGGCGAGCGGCGCCACCACCACGAAATCGCGGGACGGCTCGTACGGCACGTCGTGGAAATAGTGCGGATTGATCACCATCGTCGCGTTGCTGGCCAGCAGCAGCGTGTGGCCGTCCGCCGGCGCCCGGAGCACCGCCAACGCGCCTCGCGTCGTAACCGCCCCCGGATGGCGCTCGAGCACGACGGCATGCCGGGTATCGGGCCGGATCGCGTGCGCGGCGACGCGCGCCAGCGTATCGGAGATCGGCGCCGGCGCGGTGCTCGCCATCAGGCGGAAGGTGCGCGTCATCCGCTGCGTGCCGCGGATATCAGCCGGCCCGCTGATGGGGTATGGAATGACGATCTTGACCGGCTTCGACGGAAACGCCTCCGCCTGCGCGGCTAACCCGAATATCTGAACCGCCAGGACGCCAAGGCCGCCAAGAATACGGATCAAGATCCCTTTCAAATCGTTCATCGCTCGTCAGGAACGGCGTGAATCGTGATTCGTGAGTCGTGTGCCCCCGGTTGGCAGCCGTCAGCAGGCAGCAACTGCAAACTGCCCACTGCAAACTGCAAACTTTTCATTCCTCATCCCTACCGGCCGCCCTGCTCGCGCACCTGCTCCACCATGCGGTCCAGCACCTGATCGACCGAGTGCTTGATCTCTCCGTCGTCCGGGTAGCAGAGCAGCCAGAGGTCGGGAAACTCGCCGCTCACGCGATTGCGGCGGCCGAGCACGAGGCGACGGCGAGCGTCCTCGATTTCGCGCTTCAGCATGAATTCGGTGCCTTGCTCCCAGTAGATCGAGAGCGTGTCCACCTTCAGCGCCGAGCGCAGCAGGCGCACCACGAACTCGAAGCGCACCGAGTGCATCCCCATCGAGCGCAGCTGCACGATGCGGTGGGAAGGAAGGGCTTCGCCCGCCCGCAGCGCCCTGATTTCATCTTCCCGCGAAGCCATCTGCAGCTTCAGTCTCGTAGCTATTCGGAGCGGCTAGGAGCTTGTCGGACTTGAGATGCGACAAGCTTCCTTAGGCAAACCGGCCGAGCAAAAGCTGGCAAGAAACGATATCGCGCGGCCCGAACCGCGGGAGACCGTGCATGCTGGCGTCGATTTGAGATGGTTTGAAGTCGCATTGTGTGTAATCGGCGGCCGGTTTTGCTTTTAGCAGCCTGATCGGACTGGTAAGTCCGACAGGCTGCTAGCGTAGCCGCAGCCATGAAGGCTGGCAAATCTATCATTTTGTTAGGTTTCCCATACCCCGTGCCGCCGGGAGACGGGGGCGCCGGCGGTCGACGCGACGCGGGAAAAAGACTTAAGAAATAAAGGGCGCGACGCAGCTCGTGCGCCGTACACGAAGCGCGGCGGCTCAAAAGTCCACGGCTTGAACCGATTCACCTCCCTTCCAGCGCAGCCACATGCGCAGCCGCCGGAATTCGCGCGCGTCCACGTTATCGGGCACCAGGATCACGCGCCGCGTGCGCCACGAGCCGCGCGGCCGAAGGTTGACGACCGTCATGCGGGGCGAGACGTAGCTCGCGCCCAGCAGCTCGCAATCGAGCCACTCCCCGCCGCGCGTCTGGCACGCGATCCCACCCTCTTCCCGGATCTCCAGCGCCACGATCGAATTTTCGGCGTGCAACGCCGCGTCGCGGGCCATGAAGTAGATGAGGCTGAGGGCGATGGCCAGCGAGAACACGGCCTTGCCCAGAACCGGGATCGGCACCAGCCACAATACGCCCGCCGCCGCGACATGCACGACGCTGATCGCGATGGCGATCAGCACGGAGGGCGCGACGGGGATGCGCTGGAGGAGCATTAGGGCAAGCGCCTGAGCAGCGTCTTCCTGAATTTTCCCGCGATCTTCCTGAACCCGTTGGCGTTCGGGTGCAGCTCGTTCGCCCAGTCGCCGTTCTTCAGCGTGCCCGACGTCTTGACGAACTCGAAGCCCGGGCCCCGGAGGCCGGCCAGCATGTCGGCGAAGCCGTCGATGAATTCCGCGACGACGTCCTCGCGCAACGCCTTCGGCACCTTGGCAAGCCGGAGGTACGGATCAAGCCACGCCATCCACAGGAGCCTCTTGCCGAGCACGGCGTAGTCGTAGTTGTGCGTGACGATGACCGCTTCCGGCCGGTAGAGATCGCGGATGGCGACGAGGTCGCGGTAGGCATGCTCGATTTCCGCCAGGCGCCGGCCCGGCTGGCCGTCGCGGAAACACGCGCGGTAGTCCGTTGCGCCGCTGCAATCGGGACGCAGCAGCTTCAACAGGTTGTCCGCGGCGATGTCGTTGCCGCCCCCGCTGAAGAGCAGCACCCGGATGGTCGAATAACCCCTGAGCGTCTCCTGCAACACCCAGCGGCTGTGGCCGTCCACCATCTTGATCGCCTCGTCGCCCGGGTAGGCGAGGCAGAGTATGGTGTAGCGGTCCTTCCAGACGTCGCGGTCGAAGCGGTCCATCAGGTTGCCGTTGCCGGGGATCCAGTACGAGAACCACGAGTCGCCCTCCGCCAGCACGTCGGGGCTGCGCCCCTCGTCCTGCATCAGGCCTTCGTCCCAGTAAACCGCCACTGCGCCTCCTATCGCGGCCCGCTTCCGGTTCTGGCAGCCTGTCGGACTTGGCTTGTCCAACGTACCGAAGCCGTTGCGGTTGACTGCAACCCCCGTCCAACCGGTCGTTCCATTTCCGCGACTGAAACCGCCGCTTGCAATCATCCGCGCAGCCCGCCGCGGCGGCAGGACCCGTGGCGGCCATCGTCGCGAGCAGCAACAACGCAGTGCAGCACCGGTTCGCCGGCGCGCCGCCGCACTTCGCACGCTTCATGGCCACCTCTCCCCCGGAAGCGGATGGGGTCCCCACCGTGTGCCGGCAGGTTGCACTCCGTTGTCATGAGCGTCAACTGGCAGCGCGAGAAATAAGTCCTGTGGCAGCTTCTTTTTTCCATGCCGGACGCCGCCCGCATGCCAGAGGTCATTGATTTTGGGGTCAAAGCCGTGCATGTGCGGCCGCCCCCGGAACGACCAACCGCCTTGACGCACCCCGTTGACGGCTGCTTGTTGCGACGCCAGCCAACGCCCGGGGCAACCTCGTAACCGCGGCTGCGCTGGCAGCCGGAGTGCTAACATGAAGTGATGGAAGACCCCCAGCTTGCCTTGCGTTTCGCGATCGCGATCGGCCTTGGCATGCTGCTCGGCCTCGAGCGCGAGCGCGCCAAGGGCGAGGAAGAGGGACTGGGGGTTCGCACCTTCGCCCTCATCGCGCTCGCGGGCGCCATCGCGGGCTACCTCGACGACGCTCTGGGCCTGACCGGGTTCGCGCTGATCCTGTTCGCCGCGGTCGTCACGATCATCGTCAGCCTCTACTGGGTGACCGCGCTGCGCGGCGATACGGGCGTCACCACCGAGACTTCGGCGCTGCTCTGCTTCATGCTCGGCGTGCTGTGCGCGCGCGGCCAGACTCAGCTCGCGGCCTGGATGGCGGTGGCAATGGCCCTGCTGCTCGCGTTGCGGGAATGGCTGCACCGGCTCGCGCGCAAGATCGAGCCGGCGGACGTCGAGGCGACGCTCAAGTTCGGCATTGTCACCCTCATCATCCTGCCGCTGGTCCCCGACCACAATTACGGTCCCGAGCCGCTCAACGTCCTCAACCCGTACAAGATCTGGTTGATGGTGGTGCTGATCTCGGGGCTCAACTTCGCAAGCTACGTGCTGGTCAAGACCGTCGGGGCCGAGCACGGGATCGGCATCGCCGGCCTGCTCGGCGGTCTCGTCTCGAGCACGGCGGTGACGCTCGGCTTCTCCCAGCGCAGCCGTCAGCCGGGCGAGGACGCCTCCGCGCTCGCACTCGGCATCCTGCTCGCGTGGACCGTGATGTTTTTCCGGGTGGTCATCATGACCTGGCTGATCAACCCTCCGCTCGGCCTGCGTCTCGCCGTCGCAATGGCGCTGTTGTGCGTGGTCAGCCTGGGCGCCTGCTATTGGCTCTGGCGGCGGCGCAAGCAGCAGGAGCGCGGCCAGGTCGAGGCCGGGCACAACCCGTTCGAGCTCGACCAGGCGATCAAGTTCGGGCTGCTGTTCGGCGTCGTCACCTTCATCGCCAAGGCGGCGCAGGTTTATCTCGGCGACGCGGGGCTGTACCTCGCGGCAGGCGTCGCCGGCCTGACCGACGTGGACGCCATCACCCTTGCAATGGCCAACCTCGCCAAGAGCGGCGAGCAGAGCGTCACCGTCGCGGCGCGCGCCGTCGTCATCGCGGCCCTTGCCAACACGCTCGTGAAGAGCGGCATGGCCGCCAGCGTCGGCTCGCCGGAGTTGCGGCGCATCACGCTGCCGATCTCGGGATTGCTGTTCGCGGCCGGGGTCGCCGCAGCGTTCCTGATCTGACCGCGGGCGGCGAGACCGCAGCACACCTTTCCGGCCGTTTCAATCCCGGTCGGGAGCGTTGTTCACCGCCGCGCCCACCCGCACGAACGTGGTCCGCTTGGTAAGCTCCTTCAGCGTGTGCGCGCCGACGTAGGTGCAGGCGGAGCGCACGCCGCCGAGGATCTCCTGCACGGTGGCAGCGACCGGGCCGCGGCATTCGATCAGGATTTCCTTGCCCTCGGACGCGCGGTAGTCGGCCACGCCGCCGGCGTACTTCTCCATCGCGGCGCGCGAGCTCATGCCGTAAAAGCGCTGGTAGCGCTTGCCGTTCCTTTCGACGATCTCGCCCCCGCACTCGGCGTGCCCGGCCAGCATGCCGCCCAGCATGACGAAGTCCGCACCGCCGCCGAAGGCCTTGGCGATGTCGCCCGGCGAGGCGCAGCCCCCGTCGGAGCAGATCCGGCCGCCCAGCCCGTGCGCGGCGTCCGCGCACTCGATGACCGCGGAGAGCTGGGGATAGCCCACGCCGGTCATGCCGCGCGTGGTGCACACCGAGCCCGGACCGATGCCGACCTTGACGATGTCCGCGCCCGAGAGAATCAGCTCCTCGGTCATCTCGCCGGTGACGACGTTGCCGGCCATGACGGTGAGCGCCGGCCAGGCCTCGCGGAATTTCGCGACGAACTTGACGAAGCTCTCCGTGTAGCCGTTCGCGACGTCGATGCACACGTACTGCACCGCCGCGCTCGCCCGCTTCATCACGGTCTCGAATTTCTTCTGGTCGCCGCGCGTGATCCCCATCGAGTAGAACGCCGATGACTTCACTTCGAGCGACCCGAAGAACCCGGCAAGCTCGTCCTCGCCGTAGTGCTTGTGCAGCGCCACCGAAAGCCCGGCCGGCGCGAGCGCGCGCGCCATGTCGAAGGTTCCGATGGTGTCCATGTTCGCGGCGATGATCGGGATGCCGCGATAGCGGTGCTGCGAATGCTTGAACGCGAACTCGCGGCTCACGTCCACCTCGGCGCGCGAGGGCAGCGCCGAGCGCTTCGGGCGGATCAGCACGTCCCGGAAATCGAGCTTGATGTCACGGTCGATGTGCACGGTCAGCCGCCATGTAACGTATTGTCAGGGTGTTGAACAAGGGGCGACCCGCGGGATGTCCCCGGGGTCAGAGGCGGGCGGAAATTCGACCCGGCCGCCCTACGTGAGTTTTTCCCGGCGCAGCCCCTCGACCAGCGCCCGGAAGACGTCGGACTCGGTGATGATCCCGAGCAGCCGGCGGTCCTCATCCAGCACCGGCAAACCGCCGATGCGGTTGCTCACCATGAGGTCCGCCGCCTCCGCGACCGGCATGTCCGGCCTCGCCGTCACCACGCCGCGGTGCATCACCTCGCCCACCTCGACCCTCGCCTGCAGGTAGCGCGTCGCGGCGAGCAGGAGGTCGCGTTCGGCCGCGATGCCGACCACCTCGCCTGCCGCATCCACCACCGGCAGGTGGTGCAAGGCGTTCTCCTGCATCAGCCGCAGGGCCGTCATGTAGTCCGTACCCGTCTGGATCGTCACTGCGGGGGTGCTCATGTGTTCGCGTACCAGCACGATGCGCTCCTCATGGCCTGTTTACGGGAGGTGCCCGTGACATCACGGGTCCCGGTCATGTCGTCTGCAAGCGTAGTGCCAATGCGGGCGCCGCCATTTGACCTAAATCAAACGCTGTCGCGTCGAACCGGGCGAAAAACGATAAAGGACAGCCTCTCCGCCTTCGCTTGACGTGTCCACGGAACGCGGGTCAGCTCACGCCGATCCAGTTCGTTCACTGAGTCGCCTTGCCAATCCGTTTCTTTCCAAGCTTCCGCCGCGCCTCGTCGAGGAAGCGTTTCGCCTCCGGCTGGGCCTGGGCGGCGGCCTTGCGCAGCCAGAATTCGGCCTGCTTCAAATCCTGTTTGACACCGTTTCCCGACAAATACATCTTGCCGATCGTGAGCTGCGCAAACCCGTCGCCCAGCTTGGCCGCCGCAAGAAAGTCCCGGTGAGCGAGATCGCGCTTGCCCTGTTCGTAGTAGGCCCAGGCGCGCTGGTTGTACGCACCGGCCGACTCCGGATCCATTTCGAGTACCAGGTTCATCAGATTGACGGTCTCTTTCCAGTTGTCGACGTGCTGAACTGACCAGACCGCCCGCTCCTGGCAATATTCATTGCGGCGCGCTTTGGACAACCCCTGCTTTGCGTCCGCGAACGCCTCCGCGTGGCGTTTGAGCTTACTTAGCACGTACGACCGCTCACACAGCGTCGCGCCGCCAGGATGGAATCGGACCGCCTCGTTGTAGAAGCTCAGCGCCTGGTCGTAGTCTTCCGCCTTCATGCGCTCCCACCCGCGATACGCGGGGATGCGCGCGGCAATGCGCGAGGCGGCGGCTCGATCCACAAGCTGTGAGGCGGATTCCGCTGCGAACGCCTGCATTTCCGCAAAGCTGCCACCCCATCGCGGCTCGAGGCCCTTCATGTACTCGAGCCTCAGTTCGAGACTTTGCGGCGCAAGCTTCACCGCCTCGGCATACTGCGGCTTGGCGTTTCCCCGGCCCCCGACCTTCTGGAACAGCACGATGAGCCAGTAACGGCTCAGGTACGGCTTCTGCGTCATTCCGAGCGACTGCTCGAGATCGCTGCGCGCCTTCGCCAGAAAGGCCTGCATGGTGCGGATATCTTCCTGAGGCGTGTCCTGTATGTACTCCGTGCCTCTCGCCTCCAGCCCCCGTCCAATATGGAAAATCCCGCGTGCGACACGCGCGGAGTAGGAAGCGGGCATCTTCTCGCCCCATTCGTTCATCGCCACCTCGTCGCTGCCGAGAAGCAGGAAGAATGCGTGGAACGCGAATTGGAGATCCAGGCTCGATCCCGGATCCCGTTCGAACTTCTCGACGTAGCCGCCCAGCAGGCGCTCGAGTGCCTCGTAATCGCGCCGGTCGAGAGCCTCAATCACCTGCCGCTGCACCGGGCTCATCGCGGAAAACTTGCGCTCGGCGCGTTCCGGCGCCGCGCCCTTCTCATCCGTCGCGTCGCGGTCCGCCACCGGGACTGCCGCCCCCGCAAGCGCGAGCGCCTCGCGTTCCTGGGTGGCCGGATGCGAAGACAGGAAGGTCGGCAGGCCGCCGCGCCGCTTCGCCCCGCTTTCCAGCCGCTCGAGTATGGCCGCGAAGTGGCGCGGGTTCATGCCTGCCTTCCGCATCATCTCGATGGAATAGGCATCCGCCTCGCGCTCGTTCTCGCGCGAGTACTTGGTCTGGAGCAGCAGCGTCGGCGCCGCCGCCGCGAGCGACGTGGTGGACGCGATGTCGCCGGTCACCCCGGCAATGATGAGCGCGGTTGCCGAGCTTTCGAGCAGCCGCCGCATCGTGTGGCGATGGTGCACGTGACCCAGCTCGTGGGCGAGAACGGCCAGCACCTCGGCGTCGCTCTTCGCGAGCTTCACCAGCTCGTCCGTCATGACGATGATTCCGGATGGAAGCGCGAACGCGTTCGCGCCGATGACCGGGCTCGAGCGGAACTCGAGGCGGTAGGGCGTGTCGTCCCCCGCTGCCTCCGCCATGCCGAACAGCTTTTCACGCAGCGTCGACTGGCGGCGGGCCGACACCCGCGTGGGCTTCAGGATGTACTTTTCCAGCCCTTGAAGGGCCTCGCGACCGAGCGCCGCCTCGGCCTCGAGCGGTATGTGCTCTGCGACGTGCCTGACCGTGACCGGAACCGCCCGATCGATGAGCAGCCACAGTGCCGCCACGACCAGCACGACCGACAGCACGGCGTACCCGGGATGTGATTCCCACCGGTTCAGGATTCGCTCGTATCGGCGGTCGCGCGTCATGCGGTCCACGGCATCGTTGTCCGCGGTCACGCACGCTCCCCCGCCGGGCAAATACAGCCAGCGCGGCGTGTTGGCGATGCGCAGCGACCTGCGCACCCGGCGCGCGTCGAAAGCCTCGTTCACGTCGCGGCCGATGACTTTCAGCCTGTCACCGGCGATCAGGACGCTCACCGGATGCTTGACGGAGGTCTTGCCGTCGAAGTAATCCGCCCGCAGGATGCTCATATGCCCAGATCCAGGTTGAAGATGTCGCCGATCTCCTGCCCGGTTGCGCCGACCCGTTCGAGTGCCGGGCTCGCCTCGTGCACCGAGTCCCCTTCAATCGTGATTGCCAGATTCTCGAGCCGGTAGCGCAGCGTGCGGATGACGGCCCACGGAATCAGGAATCCCGCCGTAGCCGCGATCGCAACCACGTTGCCGAGATACAGGCGCGCCAGCTTTGCGGCGCTGAGCGTGCTGGAAAAGCGCATGCCCGGTCCGTAGGCGCCGTTCCAGAGCAGGTTGGTCGTGCGCGCCTGCATGTAGGCGAACACCCCCAGGTAGGACAGGTACATCAAGCCCATCGGGACTGCGATCCCGGCCCAGGACATGGCTTCGGGGATTGCCTGACTGGCGGCGATGAAACCCATCAGCATCGCCAGCGGAACGGTGAGAAAGAACAGGAGGATGCCGGCGATGAGATAGATGGCGTAGAACTCACGCGCGGATATCTCGCAGCCGAACCCGGTCGTTCCGAGCGCGTGGCGCGAGACGACGAAGGCCTTCTGCCGCGCCGCGAACCAGGGGAAGGCGATTCCCGCCGTGAGCGCCACGATAATGGGCATGCCGATGTAAATGCGGGCGGCCTCGGTGGGCGTGGCCGTGAAATCGAAGCGCAGACCGCGATAGGCCGAGTTGCGCGCGTTGAAAGTGAGGGCGCGCATGACCAGCCAGGGCAGCAGCAGCAGGAAGATCCCCCAGAACGCAAAGGCGGAAGCGGGGTAAAGCTCCGCCGCGAACGCATACGTCACGAAGACGACGACCGCGACAATACGCCCTTTCAGGATCACCTTGGGGTTGGCGAAGTAATCGAAGGTGTCGCCATCAACGCGGGTATTGCCGTAGAAATAGCGCTTCTTGCGCACCTTCGCCCAGGGCGAATAGATGCCGAGCGTGATCAGGGTGAAGAAGAGGTTGACGATCCAGATGCGGAAGTACTCGCGCGCCGAGCCGGTAAACTCCGGCCGCACGATCCGCTCCCCTCCTCCCGCGCCGCTCACCACGGCGCTTGCCGCTGACACTGGCCCCCTCCCCTGGATTTTTTCATCCAGCGAACAGCGCCGTTATCTTGCGCCTTATCGAGGTGTGCGCACAACTGCAGTGCGCGGCACGCCAGGCGTCGAATGCCTGGGTTCAGAAGCGTTCAGAAAAAAACCGCCTGCGCAAGAACGCAAGAAAAAGGCAGTGAAAACCTTATTTTCAGCCTGCTCGCGTGCCCGTTAGAGACAGGGCCGTCATCCCGTATTTCATTCGAAATTCGCAGGCGGTTTTGCTGTGAGCAGCCTGTCGGAATGCCAAGTCCGACAGGCTGCTAGAGCGAGGGCACGAATTCGCCCATGTCGGGAAACAGCACGCGAAGCAGCGTTCTCGGCCAGGCGAGGTGCAGCACACGGTCGAACACGATGTAGCAGAAGAGCGTCACCCCCGCGGCCGAGCCCAGCATCAACCCCCAGCGCTCTCGGCCCTCGATCCACATGTACAGGACGATGAACGCGAAGGTCGCCGGCAGCATGCCGATAAGGCCGGTCAGCGCGAGATAGGCGAGCAGCCACCCAAGAAATGCCCGGGCGCGAACCGCCACGGTGCGCCGGTCCAGGCCCGCATCGGCAACCTGCAAATCCATCGGTACGCGGCGCGCCTGCACCGCTGCGACCCCGCCCGCATCCCGATCGGGCGAGGTGCGGAACGTGAAATGCAGGAAACTCACCGCCAGCATGAACAGGGACACGCCGCCCACGATGAGCGGAACGAGCTTCGCATTCAGGCGCCACCCTGCCGCGTAGAACATCATCACCCCGATCAGCGCAACCAGGAACAGGTAGAACGCCGTGTTCGCGTCGAGGCGCGGCGACCGCCGGTAGCCCGAGAGCACCGTGCCGACGCGGCTCGCAGCGCGAATCTCCCGCCACAAGGGACGCAGAAAACCCCACGCCGACAGCGCGAACAGCGCCAGCACGATCGGGTGGCCGAGCCAATCCCAGCCGTAGCGCGAGTGCGAGATGAACAGGTAGCGCTCGACCGTCTCTCCCAGGACGAAGCCCAGGATGAGCGGCGGCCGCGGCCAGTCGAGCCGCTTCATCGCCCAGCCCAGGACGCCGAATAATATTAGCGCCATCAGATCGCCCCAGTTTCGCGAGCCCTGAAACGCGCCGATCATCAGCACCGCAATGATCAGCGGCAGGATGACGGGCCCGCGCATCACCGCGATCTTCGCGAATTGATTGGAGAAAGCAAAGCAGATGCCCGCGCCCAGGATGTTGGCGAGGGCCACGCTCCACACCATCGAGTAGGTCAGGTCGAGGTGCTTGGTCAGCATGTCGGGCCCGGGCTGCAGCCCGTGAATCAGGAACACGCCCAGCAGGATCGCCATTGACGCCGATCCCGGCACGCCGAAGGCGATGGTTGGCACCAGCGCGCCGCCCTCCTTCGCGTTGTTCGACCCCTCCGAGGCGAGCACGCCGCGGATATCGCCCGTGCCAAAGGTTTCCGCCGCGCGCTTTTCGGTGCGCAACGCGTGGCCGTACGCGATCCAGTCGATCACGGCCGCGCCGATGCCGGGGATCGCGCCCAGCGCCGAGCCGAGCCAGGAGACCCGCAAGACGAGCCACCAGTGCGTGAACGTGTCCCTGACGCCCTGCCACTGTCCGGCGCGCGAATCGACGCGAGAATCGCCGGCGATGGAGCGGCGCGCGATCGCCATGTCCGCGAGCTCCGGGATGGCGAACAATCCCAGCGTCACCGGCACGAGCGGCAGGCCGTTCCACAGATACAGGGTATCGAGCGTCCAGCGTCGCGTGCCGGTCTGCGGGTCCGCGCCGATCAACGCCAGCAGGACCCCGAATCCCGCGACCGTCAGCCCGCGCAGCGGGGTGCCCGCGCTGAGCGCGGACACCATGCACAGCCCGAACACGGCGAAGGCGAGCAGCTCGGGCGAGCCGATGTGCAGCATGACCGGCCGCAGGACCGGAATGCTCACGGCGAGCAGCAACGCGCCGAACACCCCGCCTACGAGCGAGGCGGAATAGGCCGCGCCCAGCGCCCGCCCCGCCTGGCCCTGTTTCGCGAGCGGATGGCCGTCGAGCACCGTGGCCGCGCAGCCAGCCGTCCCCGGCACGCCGAAGAGGACCGCCGGAATGGTGTCGGAGGTGGTGGTGACCGAGCCCATGCCGAGCAGCATGCCGAACGCCGCGTAGGGATCCATCGAAAACGTGAACGGCAGCAGGAGCGCCATGCCGACGATCCCGCCCAGCCCGGGAATCACGCCCAGCGCGAGGCCGATGAGCACCCCGAGCGACAGGAACGCCAGCCGCAACGGATCAGACATGATCACGATCGCGCGGCCCGCGGCCGCCAGCATTTCGAAATCCATCGTCGCGCCGTATCTTGCGCTGTACGCAGGTCGCTCGGCCTCGCCCGGTACCCCGCCCCGGGGCCGGCCGGACCCTCAGGCGAGCCGCGTCAGCTGCAGGAAATCGCCTTTGCCGCGGAACCGGCGTAAACGAACTCGCAGCTCATGCCCTTTTTGAGCTGCTTGCGGCTTCCCTTGGCGCCGCCGATCGTGACCTTGGTGCGGCCGCCGCTGATCGCGAGCTCGCCCTTCTGGCCGCCTCCCTCGAACATCACGGCGCGGCCCCCTTTCTTGATATCGGTGATGGTGCCCTTGACCGTCATTTCCTTGAGCGCGACCTTCGAGATCTGGATCCTGTCGCGCTTGTTGGTCGCCTCGCGGGCGAGATTCACGACCTCGAGGGGCGCCTGGTGCATCCGGGCAATCAACTGGGCGATCCTCGGTCCGGGAAGCGGGTTGACCTCGAGCTTCTGCTTCTTCACATCGGCGATGAAACCGGGATCCCGGATGACGGCCATGAAGCTGTCCTGCAGCGCCTTGGCGCGATCCGCCGGCACGCCGGGAGGCGCGAGAAACGGCCGGCCCCAGGCCTGCCGCGCGAAGATGAACTCGAGTATCTGCCTGGCCTGGTCCGTTTCGGCGAGATCCATCACGAACGGCACGTCCGGCAGGTCCGGGTGCTTTTCCGTCGAGATCTGCAACAGGACGTTCATCTTCTTGTCGCGCAGCCAGTCGCCGTGAGTCGTGACCGCGCTCGACCAGGAATAGCCGCAGCGGCCCTCGAGCTCGCCCCGTTCCATGGCGAACAGGACATCGGTGCCGCCCGGGTAACCGGTCACGAGCTTGAGCTTGGTGCCGAGCACGTTGTTCAACACCTTGGGAAAGGTGTCCGTGTCGGCGCCTTCGCCCGTGCCGCCGACGATCATGCCGCGGGTCCTGAGATCCTGGAAGCTCGTAATGCCGGTCTTCGCCCACGACACGCAGACGCTCACCTCGTTGTTGGCGCTGCCGATCCACGTGAACTTGCTGGAGTCGAAGTCGGCCTGGTCGCTGCCGAGCAGTTTTTCCTGCGGCATGCCGCGGCCGATCACGCCGATCGCCGTGCCGTCCTTTGGCAGGATGTTGTACAGCTCGTTGGTGACCAGCAGGCTGCCCGCGCCTGGGCGGTTCTTGACGATGAACTCGGGGTTGCCCGGCAGATGCTTGCTCCAGTGTCGCGCGAAGGTGCGGGCATACACGTCGTAGCCGCCACCGGGCGTATAGCCGACCCAGATCGTGACGGTCTTGCCCTTGTAGAAATCGGAGACCGAGTCGGCGGCGACCGGGCCCGCCGCCGCGAGCATCACGCAGCCGGACAATCCCAGTGCAACCAGTGGAGCGCATCCCCCAGGAATGGAGAACGTCATGGCGAATCCTCCTCTTATAATGAAACGAAACGCGAAACGCGCCTTCTCTTCGGTCGCAGCGTCGTTCGGATTTCGCGCCCCGAAGACAGACAGGCGGCGCGCCGCCAGCTTACCCGACAATCGAACGAATTTGGAATCCAGCTCGGGCCTCGGCCAGCTCCGGGTCGGCCAGCTCCGGGTCGGACCACGCCAAGCTCCGCGGCCAGCTCCGGGTCGGACCACGCCAAGTATATGGATTGACAGGATTTCACGCCCCAAGAACCCCGTTTTTTGCGCTTAGAACGCCAATTTCGGTGCCAAAACTGGCCTTATAAGCGATCGCCTCGGACCAGCGCGCATCGCGCTTCCCCGCCTCATCCCGGAGAGCTTCCTCGACCCACCGGCGGTGCGCCCGCTGAAAATTTGCAACGTTCGCGAAGCCGCACAATGCGCTCAGCTCTTCCAGTTGGACCAATGCGTAGCCAGTATCGGTAGGCGCGTCGGTCGCGCGGAAATCTGAACAGGAACGACTTCTCGTGGCAGCGGTGGGTGATATGCCAGAGCTGGCCGGGCAGGAAGTGGCGGTTGGCGCGGGGCATGGCGCGCTCCCTTAAAGTCTCGATATTGCCCCTAAAAACGCACGTCTAAGGCTTCCGGATGACCTGATTTCGGGGTGTTATTTTTCCGAATCAATGCGTTGCGCTGGTCCGACCCCGTTCATGCATGCCGGCCGTTGCCATTGCCTGCATTGCCGCCCGTAATAAACGTCAGTATCTGCCGTGCAATCCGCGCCGCCCCGCAGCAGAACTTGGGTATCCCCACGCCGGGGTTCGACACCACGGACTTGCCGTCGGCGCTCACCGTCCCCATCCCCATCAGCCGCCACTGGTGCGAGTTCGGGTTGGGAAACGGGTCCTCGTCGTAGTACCACAGCTCCACCTGCTCGCCGGGCAGCGCCTCCATGTCGTTCGGCAGCGTTACCGGCACCGGCTGGGTCGGCGTGCCCCCGCCCTCGCGGAAGAAATAGAACAGGTACACGGTACGGCTCGTCTGCCCTTCCGGTATCGGGCGGATCGGCAGCCGGTCCACCGGCACGGCGCGCACGTTGATCTTGTCCACCGGCTGCCCGTCCCAGCCGTAGATCGTCACGCCCGACGGGATGTTGAGCGAGAAGTTCGCGATATCGGGATCGGTCACCGTTGCCGCAGCTCCCGGCACGATGCTGGTGAACTTGGTCGGGTCCACCCTGCCGATATAGGTCGTGAGCGGCTTGTTGTCCTGTCCCGCGACGATCATCACGGGATTGGGAATGCCAGACGGATACTCGGCGGTGGACGAGTTGGCCGGACTGCCGTCTATCAACAACACCTGGTCGCCCAGGACCGGCGGGTCGATGAAGCGGTAGGTGCCGGTCTCGTCCGTGAAGGTCTGCGCGGTGGAGAGCCGCACCCGCGCGCGGGCAAAGGGCGCGCCGTCATCGGCGTGCAGTCTCCCCGGTTGCCGTGGGTTCAGGCACTCGGCTATCATGAGTCACAGCCTAGCGGATTTGAGGCCATCATGACCACGCTGGAAGTGAAACTGGACCTGCCCGAGAGCCTGGCGAAGGAAGCGCAGCAGGCGGGGCTGCTCACACCGCAAGCCGTCGAAACCATGCTGCGCGAACGGTTGCGTACGCAACGCGTCGCGGAATTGCGAGAAGCGGTCAAGCAAATGGTATCCGCTGGCGGCGTCCCCATGACGATGGAAGAAATCGAAGCGGAGATTCAGGCCTACCGCAAAGAGCGCCGGCGTGCGTCTGGTGCTTGACACTAATGTCGTTGCGGCAGGTTTACTCTGGGAAGGACCGCCGAATCGGCTGGTAGAGGAAGCATTCGAAGGCAAAATTGAACTGGCAACCAGTGCGGCCTTGCTGGTTGAGCTCGAAGGTGTCCTGCTGCGAGCAAAGTTTGCCCGTCAAATCGCAAAGCAATCTCTTTCAATTGCCGGCCTAGTTCTGCGCTATGCGGAACTTGCGCAATTAGCGCACCCCGCACCGATTGCCCCGGTTGTACTCCGCGACCCCGACGACGATCACGTGCTCGCCTGCGCCATAGCGGCGAAAGCCGATCTGGTAGTTTCGGGGGACTCCGACTTGCTTGAGCTCGGGCAATACCAGGGTATCCCCATCGTCAACCCCGCCGAGGCGTTGACGCGGCTGCCCCAGCGCTGAGCGGCGTGGGCGCGGTATCATCTCCGCGCCTTCCTCCAAGAACAACAAAGCGCTTCCCATGCTGATCGTCGCTCTCACACTGCTGCGCGCGCTCGCCATCGTCCTGGGCCGCTCGGCCCGGCTGCGCCGCGCTCTCCTCACCCTCGCCCTGTGTCTCGGCTTACGCGATCACGCGCGCGGCTACCGCCGCGTTGCGCCCGCGGACCGCATTTTTATCCGCTCTCACGCCAAACCCGCCTGGGTGAAACGTGAGGTGATCCGCCTCAAGGCGCTCATGCCCCAGGCCGGCTGCCGCAGGATCGCGGACAGCTTCAACCGGCGCTTCGCCGCGAAGCGAAAAATTACGGTGGGCAAGACCTTCGTCTGCGAACTCATCCGGCGCCACCGCTACGAGATCGAGATCGTCAGGCGGCAGATCGAGAACGCGAAGCCCAAACCGGTGCCGAAGAACCTGGTTTGGGGCGTTGATCTTACCGGCAAGGCCATACTGGAAGGCCGGACATGTGCCGTGCTTGCGATCCTGGAGCACGCGAGCCGCGCAGCATTGCGGCTCGAAACGCTGCGGAGCAAGTCTTCCTGGGCGCTGATCCGGAAGCTCGTCGAGGCGATCAAGCGCTACGGCAAGCCCAAGGCAGTGAGGACGGACAACGAGTCCATCTTTACTTCCAGGGCGTTCCGCTTCGCCTTGTTTCTCCTCGGCATCCGTCATCAGCGCACGGACCCCGGCTGCCCCTGGCAGAACGGGCGGGTGGAGCGCTTCTTCGGAACACTGAAGGGGAAGCTCGAACGCCTCGCCGTGGATTCCCTGCAAGCACTCAACCAGGCGCTGGGCGAATTCTGCTTCTTCTACAACCACGTGCGCCCGCACCAGAACCTGGCGGGCAGGACGCCCGCTGAAGCATGGGCGGGTGTTGATCCCTTCACAGCCAGGATCAAGCAGGAATACTGGTTCGAAGCCTGGGACGGGTTGCTTCAGGGCTACTGCTTACGGAGGTGAAACAGACTCGGAAAATCAGAACCGAGCAGGATTCACGAAGGCGAGCCAGTCGTCCGGGCAGCGCTCGTCCAATACGCAACGAACAGCGGAAATCCACGGTGAAACGACGAAAAACCGAGGTGAACCGGAGAAAATGGGTTCCGGCCGCTACTGATTAGAGGCGGTAATTCGGCAAGAAGCGAGGCGATTTCGCCCTCAAAATCGCTCGGCGGACAGGCGGACAGGACACCGCGCCTATTCGCCGCGCATGCCACCAATTTTGTGCGGCCCAGGTTCCGCGCAGGCTAATTCGTCTGGACGGTCCAGACCCCGTCCCAGTCCGCCGCGGGCGGGTCCGAGCTGTAGATCTCGCAGCGGTCGAGGTACAGGCGCGAAGGATGGTCGCCGGGGCAGGCCGCGAGCGCTTCGCGAAACGCCGCCGCCGCCTTCGACCAGGACTGCTTGCGGTATTGGGCGATCCCTTCCGCGAAGGCCGGAATCACCACGTCGAGATGGGGAAAGGTCTCCTCGGTGTGATGGTCGAGCACCTCGTAGATGGACACCGGGGCGCGCATGCCTCTGACGCGGATCAGGTCGAGCTCCCGCAGCCGGACGGGATGCTTCAGCCGCGCCGCCGTCGGCTGGCAGATCAGCACGCTGGTTCCATAGTACTTGTTCGCGTTCTCCAGACGCTCCGCGAGATTGACGCGGTCGCCGATCACGGTGTACTCGAGCCGCTTGGGCGAGCCGATATTGCCCGCGATGACGTGGCCGGTGCTGATGCCCACGCCGATGCGGATCAGCTCGTGCCCCACCGCCACCCGCCGCCGGTTCAACTCGCGCAGCGCCACCATCATCCGGCTGCCGACTGTCACGGCGTTGTCGGCATCCTCCTCGCGCGAGAGCACCGACCCGAATACCGCCATGATCATGTCGCCGATGTACTTGTCGAGGATGCCGTTGTGCGAGAACACCACGTCCACCATGTCGGTGAAGTACTCGTTGAGCATCGCCACGGTCTCCCGGGCGCCGAGCCGCTCCGACAGGGCGGTGAAACCCCGGATGTCCGAGAACAGCACGCTGACGTCCCGGCCCGTGCCGCCCAGCACCGCGTCTCCGCTTTCCAGCAGCTGATCCATGACGGCCTTGCTCATGTAGCGGGACATCGTGTTGCGCAGCCGCTTCTCCCGGGTGATGTCCTCCATGACGAGCATGGACCCGATCGGCTCGTCACGCATGTTCCGCAGCGGCACCGTGGTCAGGTTGACCGAAACCACCTCGCTCCCGTTCAGCAGGAGATCGGTGTCCACCGTGACGTCGATCGTGCCGGTGCCGCGCACTTTCTCGAGGCTTTGCGACACCCAGCCGTTGCGCTCCCCGAAGATGCCGCGCAGCGTCTGGCCGACGACCTCGGTTCCGGATCGCTTGAGAAGGCGCAGCGCCGATTCGTTGACCTTGCTGATCACGTCGCCGGCGTCGAGCGTGACCACGCCGTTGCTCATGCTGCGCAGGATGCTCTCGTTGTAGTTGCGCGCGTTGCGGACTTCCTCGAACAGCTGCGCGTTCTCGATCGACACGGCCGCCTGCGCGCAGAACGCCGCGAGCCGCCGCTGGTCGCCGAACGTGAACGGCCCGCCTTTCTTGTTCAGGATCTCCATCACCCCGACCTTGTTGCCCCCCTTGGTGGCGATCGGCATGCACAGGATGTTGCGGGTGCGGTAGCCGGTGCCCTTGTCCACCTCGGGATTGAACCGCGCATCCTCGTAGGCATCGTCGATGTTGATCGTCGTGCCGCGGCTGAAGCACTCGCCCGCGATGCCGGCGCCGGCCGGAAAGCGGATTTCCCTCGACGCCACGCCGTCCGCGAACCGGGCGTAGAGCTCGTCGCGCGACGGATCGTAGAGAAACAGCGAGCCCCGGTCGGCCCCGAGCAGCTGGGTGGCCGCCTCGAGGATCTTTCCGAGCAGCGGATCGAGGTAGATTTCCGAGGCGATCAGGCTCACCACGTCCAGCAGCATCGCCTCCTCGCGCTGCGCGCTCTCGACCTTCTCGAACAACCGCGCGTTCTCGAGCGCGTCCGCCGCCTGCGACGACAGGGCCTCGAGCAACCGCATGTCCTCGAGGTCGAATTCGCCCTCCCGCTTGTTGAGGGCCTGGGTGACGCCGATGACCTCGCGCCTGCGGTTGCGAATCGGCACGCACAGGACGTTGGTCGTGCGGTAGCCGGTGCGGATGTCGACGTCCCGGTTGAAGCGCGCGTCCTCGTAGGCATCGGGAATGATCTCCCCTTCGCCGCTGGTGAAGACGGAGCCCGCGATCCCGAGATCGGCGGGAAAGCGCACCTCGCCCATGGCATTGCCCTGCATGACCCGGGAAAACAGTTCCTTCGTGTCCGGGTCGTAGAGGAAGAGCGAGCTGCGGTCCACGTTGAGCGTCTCGGTCACGACCTCCATCAGGCGGGGAAACAGCACGTCCAGCGAGAGCGAATCCGACACCCGGTTCGCGATGTAGACCAGCGCGGCGTCGCGGCGCGCGAGCCCGGCCATCTGGGCGAAGAGCTGCGTCCTTTCAGCGTCGGACAGCCCCTGCAGCAGCTTGTCCAGCTCCCCCGGGCGCAGGGGGCGCTTCAGAAGCTGGCGAACGGTCTCGGGATTGATTTGCATGGCGGGCGCGCCGGCGCGTTGCGTCATTCCTGAGGCCTGAGCGTGACCTTCGACAGCGAGGCGCCGCTCGTTTCCAGGCTCAGAATCTCCTGCGCCTCGAGCGGCGGGCTCACGTATCCGCCCTGGATGCGCTCGCAACCGAGCGTCGAGAGCGACAGCGCGGCCTCGGCGCCCTCCACGCCCTCGACCACCACGCGCAGCCCGAGGTCGCCCGCCAGTCGGATCAGGGAGCGCACGAGCTTGGCGTGAGTCGGCGAGCGCTGCATGTCGCCCACGAACGTCGCGCCGAGCTTCATCTCGTCGAGCGGCAGCTGGGCGAGATTGCTCAAGGACGAGGCGCCGCTGCCGAAGCCGTCGATGCCGAGACGCAGCCCGTGCGCCTTCAGGCGGCTGAGCGTTTCCTTCACCTGCTCGATCTCGCCGGCTAGCGCGCTCTCGTGGATCTCGATCACCAGCTGCTTGGGCGGCACGCCCCAGGTGCGGAGCGCGCGGCCCACGAACTCCGGAAAATCCGGCTGCAGCAGGCCGGTCGCTGCCGCTTTCACGCAAATCGGCAGCGTCAGCCCGGCGCGCGCGAACTCGCCGCTCTGGCGCAGCGCGTTGTTGAATATCCACCAGGTCAACTCGCGGACCAGGCCGGCGGATTCGGCCGCCTCCATCGCGCGCGCCTCGGATACCTTGCCCAGCTCCTCGTCCGTCCAGCGCAGCAGGCACTCCAGGGCGCCGATCTTGCCCGAGCGCAGCTCGAGCTGCGGCAGGTAGACGAGCTCGAGCTTGCTTTCCTCCAGCGCGTGCCGCAGCCGCGCCTCGAAGCGAACCTTGCGCTCTTCGCTCTCGCCGTGCGCCGGGTCGTAGAGCGCCACGCGCTCGGAGGCCTCGCGCGCGACGCGCACCGCGAGCTTGCCGTTGCGCACCAGCGTCTGCTGGTCCTTGCCGTGGTCCGGGTACATCGCGACGCCGATCGCGACATCCGGCGCGAACGAGCGGTCGCCGATCGGGATCGGCGCCTCCAGCGCGCCGAGGATCTTGTTCGCGGCGAGGATGGCCACGCCCTCCCCGGCGATGCGCGGCAGCAGGCAGGCGAGCTGGTCGCGGCTCACGCGACCGAGCTGGTCCTGCTTGCGCAGCACCCCTTCGCGCATGCGCCGGGTGACGCGCAGCATGAAGGCTTCGCCCCTCTGCAATCCGAGCAGGCGGTCCACCTGCTCGACCTTCGCGATCTCGATCAGGAGCAGCCCGAGCTGCTTGCCCTCCTGCTTGTGGGTCTCGATCGTGGTGCGGAAGATCTCCATGAATGCCGCGTATTCGGGGGTCGGCAGCGTCCGCACCACGCCGCCGCCTTCCTGGCCCCGCGCCGAAAGCGAGGCAAGCAGCGCGAGCTGCAGATAGATGAAGCGCTGGAGCGCGAGCAGGCTCTCCGTGCACCGGTCCGGATCGCCGGCGTACAGCCGCAGCACGCCGCGCGTCATCGCGTTCTGGAAGCGCAGGCAGTCCCGCCGCATGCGCTCGAGCGGCTCTTCCTGCGCGTCGAGCGCCCACTCACCCAGCGCGGCATAGACCGGCTCGGCATCGGCGCCGGTGTTCGCGAAAGCGGGCGCCAGGGCGCCGGCGGCCGGCACGAACAGATCCGGCGCGCGCTCGTGGACTTCCCCGAACACTGCGGCGACGCGGCCAAGAGTCTGGGGATCGGCGCCGAACTCCCCGGCCAGGCGCGCAACCAGGGCCCTGAGACCGGCGCCCGCTTCCGTTTCCGGCTCGGTGGCGGAGGCCGCGCCCGCAGCCTCCGTTCCGCCGTTAGAGGAAGAATTCGGAGGGATCAATTGGAACGCTCCCCTTCTCCAGCGTGCGCTTGATGCGATACGGCGTATCCGGGTCCACCTTCGGCGCCCTCGCCAGGTCGAGTATCTTCTGCGGCTTGATCGGATTCCGGTTCGCGTCGAGCACCACCATGACGCGCGGCTGCAGCCGCCGCGCGAGGTTCTGCGCGATCACGATCCCGGTCTCCCCCGAATTCATCTCGACGATGGCGCCCACCGGGAAGATCCCGATGCACTGGATGAACTGCTCGACCAGCGGGCCGTCGAATTTGACATCGCGCGCGTTGTAGAGCTGGCTCAACGCGTTCGAGGGCGCGAGCGCCTCGCCGTAGGGCCGCGGGTGCGTGAGCGCATCAAAGCAGTCGATGAGTCCTGCGATGACGCCGAACAGCCCGATCGCACCACCCTTCAGCTTCATCGGATAGCCGCTGCCGTCGAAGCGCTCGTGGTGCAGGGCCGCGAGCGTGGGCAACTCGGTGGGGATCCCCGTGGTCTCCTTCAGGATCGCGACCGAATGCCCGACGTGGGTCTTGCACAACTCCAGCTCGGCCGCGCTCAGGGTCTCCTTCTTGTCCAGGAGTTCGGCCGGCAGGCGCAACTTTCCGACGTCCTGCAGCAGCCCGAGCATGCCGAGCAGATCGAGCTGCTCGCGCGGCAGTTGCAGAAAACGCCCGAACGTGATCATGTAGATGGAAACGCCGACCGCGCGGTCCAGGTTGCGCTCGCCCTTCTCCTTCATTTTTGTGAGCAGCAGCATCGCGTCGGGGTTGCGCACGACGCTGTCGGTCATGCTGGTGACGGCTTCGCGCACGCGGGGGCCGTCGATCCCCTTGCCGGCCTGGACCGTTTCGAACACGTCCTTCAGCACCACCTCGGTCCTGAGCTGGGCCGCCCGCGCGCGCGGCAGCTCCACGTCGACGCTCGCCTGCTCCTCGTAATTGACCTTCTTCTTGATGCTCGCGAGGACGCTCTTGAGCTTGGTGTCGCCGCCGACCGGGCCCGCCTGCAGCCGGCGGTCGGGCAGATCCAGGCCCTTTTCCAGGTCGATGACGACTTTCTTGCAGTATTGCTTCAGGATGGCGAGCTGGTCCTTGGTCTTGAGCTCGAATCCCTGGAACATGAACGGCGTTTCCGTCCACGGCCGGTCCAGCTCGGAGACGTAAACGCCGAATTCCAGCTCTTCGACTGGGACTTGTTTTTTCATGGTGGGGGTGATCCCGCCACATAACACCCCTGGGGCGGGAAATGAGGTGATTTTCCGTCCTGCGGGGCTTGCACGCAAGCGCCAGTCTTGTCCAATATGGTATGAGTCTGAACGGGGGGACGTATTTCCAACGAGGTATGAGTCTGAAGCGAAGTGATTGGGTCGATCATTCAGGGCATGGTGATCGACATGAACGAGACGCGACTTTGTTCGCTGGAGCA